>CAUBPS010000001.1 GCA_958437935.1 uncultured Collinsella sp.
GGTCGGCGGGGCCATTGTGGCTCTTGACAGCGGATTGGGTCATATGAGCGAAAACCCGCCAGAGCGAGCAAGGTGCCTTGAAACGAGGCGGCATTGACCTTATGGTCATGCCGCCGAAGTTGAAAGGCAGATTGCCGCTCTGGCGGGTTTGCAGCGTCGACCGGTTACGCGGTTTGGTAAAACCGCGTAACTAAATAAGCTTGAAGCCCTTGCGCTTGCCCACGGAAAGGGTGTCGCCCAGCTTGAGGGCACTGGGGTCGATGTTATAGCTCTTGGGAGCCACGGCCTCGCCGTTGATCTTGACGCCGCCGCCGTCGATGTCGCGACGGGCCTGGCCGGCGCTCGCTGAAAGGCCCAGGTCCTTAAGCAGGCCTGCGAGGTAGATCTGGCCCTCGTCGTTAACGGTCAGCTCGACGTGCTTCTCGGGGAAGTCGGCAAGCTGGCCTTCCTTGAACACACGGTCGAACTCGGCCTGGGCCTCGTCACCGGCGCCGGCGCCGTGGTAGGTATCGCACAGGTCGCGGCCCAGAGCGCGCTTGAGCTCGTAGGGGTCGGCGGAACCATCGGCCAGGGCGGCGTCGATCTTGTCGACCTCGGCCGGGGTGAGCGAGCTGGCCAGACGATAGTACTTGCCGATCATCTCGTCGGGGATGGACATGGTCTTGCCGAACATATCCTTGGGAGCATCGGTCAGGCCGATGTAGTTGCCGTAGGACTTGGACATCTTGCGCACGCCATCGGTGCCCTCGAGCAGCGGCATGGTGAGCGCGATCTGCGGCTCCATGCCCATCTTCTCCATGAGCTCGCGGCCAGCGAGCAGGTTGAAAAGCTGGTCGGTGCCGCCCATCTCCACGTCGGCCTTGATCTGAACGGAGTCGAAGGCCTGCATCACGGGGTACAGGAACTCGTGCAGGGCGATCGGCGTCTGGGACTGGTAGCGCTTGGTAAAGTCATCGCGCTCGAGGATGCGGGCGACGGTGAACTTGGAGCACACCTGCAGCAGTCCGGCCAGATCCATCGACAGGATCCAGTCGCCATTGTGCACGATGGTGGTCTTCTCGGGATCCAGGATCTTCATGGCCTGGCTGACATAGGTCTCGGCGTTGGCCTCGATCTGCTCCTGCGAAAGCTGCGGGCGGGTGGAGTTCTTGCCCGAGGGGTCGCCGATCAGTGCGGTACCGTTACCGATGATGAGGGTGACGTTGTGGCCCAGGTCCTGGAACTGACGCATCTTGCGCAGGGGCACGGCATGGCCCAGGTGCAGGTCGGGGCTGGTAGGATCGACGCCGAGCTTGATGTTGAGGGGCTCGCCCTTCTCAAGCTTCTTGCGAAGGTCGGCCTCGGGGACGATCTGCGCTGCGCCCGAGGTGATGATACGCATTTGCTCGTCGACAGACAGCATTGGGTATCCTCCTTTTGCTATAGCACCCTCACCGGATACGGCGGTGCTCGAAGTTCATAAACCCACTCATAATAACCAAAACGGCGCGGCCGAACACCTACGACAGGAAAATCCTCGTCCTGCCGCACGCGTCGATAACGACCGGCAAACGCGTACCGTCACGTTCGACCAAAAAGCGCCCCTGCTGACGGCGCGAGCAGTCACGGCAACGGACCTGCCCCGTCGCATCCGTGGCGCAGGTGCCCTCGGCAGTCAGCAAGCAGTGCTCGCACACCATGAGCTCGGGACGGCCGGCATCGACAGGCCCCAAGACACCGGGGCAAGCGGAAAGCTCGGCAACACGCTCCGCGTCGTGGGCGACAAGCTCGGCAGGCACATACACACAGCCCGCGCCGAGCCCGCGTAGCCAGGCAAGCGTAACCCGGTTTGCGCAAAACACCGGTGCCGCAACGTCAAACGCCACGCCCAGCTCACGCGCCATCGCCACCTGTCCCAGATTACGACAGACGACGCGCCCGGCACGCCGCATAAGCGAGCGGGTACGCGAGGCATCGGCTGCACGACAGACCTCGTCAAGCACCACAACGACGTCGGACAAATCGAGTTCTCCGCGCGGGTCGGCATCCATCAGCCGCCAGGCAAAGACCATGCGATCGGAAGCCCCCTTTTCCGTCGGCTCCGTCAACGCCGCCTCGGGCACGTCGCCAACAGTCATGGCGGCCTCAAAGGGCAGTATCTCAACGGCTCGTGCAACGGGTACGACCGCGTCCGCCTCGACCCGCATGTGCCCCAGCGCCGTCGCCGTCTGCTCCAACACGCCGGCGCTACGAATCAGGTACACCTCGCATCCCGCATCCACCTTGCGCTTGCAGTGCACGACAACGCGCTCCCCCGCCGCAGCATCCACCGGACAGGGCACCTGGGGCCAGCGCTTGGGCACATCGGGGCGTGCATCGGCACCCGGATAGAACCGGATCTCGAGCGTGTCGCCCGCGGCCACGGCGGCATCGAGTTCGACGGTCACCTCTTCGTGACCCACCGTCACCAAGTGGCCCACGCGCACGCCCTGGTTAATCGCACGCTCAAAGCTCATGAGCTCAGCACCCGATCGCCCCCGCAGATACGCATCGGTAAACCCGCGGTTGAACGACCTGCCCAGCTCGCGCTCGAGCGCCGACACGGCAGCGGCATCCCACGCGCCATCGCGCAGCATATCGAGTGCACGACGCCACACCCGCACCACGTTGAACACGTAGTCGGGGTTTTTCATGCGCCCCTCGATCTTGAGCGACGCCACCCCGGCCCCAACAAGCTCGGGCAGGTGCGCAATGCCCAGATAATCGCGCGGGCACAGCAGACGATCGCCCTCCACGGAAACGACGCTCTCCCCCGCCTCGTCCACCAGGTCGTACGCCAAGCGACACGGTTGCGTACAGTCGCCGCGCATCGCCGATCGTCCACGCCGCAGGGCCGAAAACTCACAGGCGCCCGAATATCCAATGCAAATCGCACCGTGGCAGAACACCTCGATAGGCACGCCGGTAGCACACAAGGCGGCAATCTCGTCGACTGCCAGCTCGCGGGCGGTCGTCACGCGCTCGACCCCGAGCTCATCGGCAGCCAGGCGCACGGCGCCTTCGCTATGAACGCCCGCCTGCGTGGACAGGTGAATCTCGACCCCGGGAATCGCCGCGCGCAACGCGCATACCAATCCGGCGTCGGCAACAATCAGGGCGTCGGCACCCAACTCTTGCGCGTGTGCCCCCAGTGCCACCGCGTCGGCCAACTCGTCGTCGAACACAAATACGTTAAGCGTCGCATACACGCGCACACCATACGCACGCGCCACGGCACAGCCGCGGGCGAACTCGTCGTCGGTAAAGCCGTGTGCGCTCACGCGGGCGTTGAACCCGCCCAGGCCCGCATAGATGGCATCGGCACCCGCTGCAATCGCCGCGAGCATCTGATCGAGTCCGCCGGCAGGCGCCAGCAGCTCGGGCAGCGCCGCCTCGGCAGCCCCCGGCTCGTTATCGCATTGTCCACTCGGCCCCGTCGCCCGAATCGCCATCGGCAAACTCCTTACCAACAAGGTATGCATTCACTCTGAAAAATACCGTCATCCAGCATACACGAGGCCTCGCGCGCCTCGTTTGGTTTATCGTGTAATAACTTATGTCCATCCTGCCCCAGCGGCGCACCCGCCGCCCGGCACGACATACCTGGAGGTCAATATATGGGTCCTCGCCAACGACAGGGGCGCAGTCGTTCCAAGACGCATGCCCTGCCCATGATCCTGCTCTCGTTCTTGGGCCTTTTGCTCATCGCGGGCGTAGCGTTTGGGATTGGCATGATCGGCAACGTCAATCGTTGGCTGTCCGATCTGCCCGACTATACCGACGCCAACGCCTATCTGGTGAGTGAACCCACCGAGATCGTCGATTGCAACGGCAACAAGATCGCGAGCTTCTACACGCAAAACCGCAAGTCCATCACCAAGGACCAGGTTTCCCCGTACGTGCTGCAGGGCACCGTCGACGTCGAGGACGAGCGCTTCTACGAGCATGGCGGCATCGACCTGTGGGGCATTGCTCGCGCAGCGGTGGCGACCCTTTCCGGTGGCCACGAGGGCGCCTCGACCATCACCCAACAGCTGGTGCGTAACACCATCCTGCAAGAGGAGCAGTTCGACTCGACCATCGAGCGTAAGGTCCGCGAGGCCTACATCGCCATCAAGATGGAGGAAATGTACTCCAAGGACGAGATCCTCATGATGTACCTCAACACCATCTATTACGGCCACGGTGCCTACGGCATCGAGGCCGCAGCCGAAACCTATCTGTCCAAGAGCGCCGCCGACCTCACCCTGAGCGAGGCCGCGCTGCTCATCGGCCTTCCCAACTCGCCTTCGCAGTACGACCCCACGGTCAATCCCGATCTGGCACTGTCTCGCCGCAACAAGGTTCTCGATAACATGCTGCGCCTGGGCCACATCACCCAGAAGGAGCACGACGCCGCGCAGGCAGAGCCCATCACCCTCAACGTAACCGAGATTTCGGGCAGTGGCGTCGACGTGTATTCGCAGCCCTACTTTGTCGCCTATGTTAAGCAGCTGCTGGAGCAGGAGTTCTCCACCGACGTGCTGTTTAAGGGCGGCCTAACCGTCAAAACCACCATCGACCCGACCATGCAGCAGACTGCCGAGGAGGCCGTGCGCGCCCAGCTCGACACGCTTTCGCTCGACGGCCTGGACATGGGCATGGTCGTCGTCGACCCCAAGACCGGCTACATCAAGTGCATGGTGGGCGGCTACGACTATAACGCCGACGAGAACCACGTGAACCACGCCACGGCCAAGCGTCCCGTAGGCTCCACGTTTAAGGCCTTTACGCTGGCCACTGCCATCCAAAACGGCATGAACCCCAACGTCACCCTCAATTGCAACTCGCCTCTTACAGCCAAGGGCACCACGACCAAGGTGCAAAACTATGCCAACCAGAGCTACGGCACCATCACGCTCAAGCAGGCGACGGCATACTCCTCCAACACCGGCTATATCCAGGTTGCAGAGGCTATCGGCAATAACAAGATCATGTCCCTCGTCAAAAAGCTCGGCATCGATCCATCTAAGGACAATATCGAGGACGTTCCCGTCATGACGCTCGGCACCGGCTCCATCTCGCCGCTCGAGATGGCCGCCGCCTACGCGACGTTTGCCAACGGCGGCTACTATCGCCAGCCGATCGCCATCACCGAGATTGACTCTCGTACCGGTTCGGTGCTGTACCAGCACACGGACAATCCCTCACAGGTGCTTACCGAGGGCGAGGCCGCCGCGGTCACCGATGTTCTGTCCGGCGTCATGCAGGGCAGCGGTACGGGTGCTGCCGGCGCCTTGAGCGTCAACCAGCCCTATGCCGGCAAAACGGGCACCACCGACAACACCACCAACCTGTGGTTCTGCGGCTATACCCCGCAGCTGGCGTGCGCCCTGTGGACCGGCTATTCCGCAGGTGAGATCCCCATCCAAAAATACGGCACGGACCTGCTGGGCGACAGCACCAACCTGCCTGTCTTTAAGCGGTTTATGAACACCGTTCTGACCGGTACCGAGCGCGAGGAGTTTGCGACCGGAACGGCGCCCACCTACAAGAACAACAGCGTCTGGAAGTTCTACGGCACCAACAACGCCAAGAAGACGGAGAACGACGACAAGGACGAGAACGAGGACGAAGAGGAAACTACCACAACGACTACCACGACGACCACGACCACCGAGACCACGGGTGGCGACACCACCGGCGGCACCGGTACGACCGGTGGCTCGACGGGCGGCTCAACTGGTGGTTCGACCGGCGGCGATGGCGGCACGCCTACGCCTACGCCTACGCCTACTCCCGACCCCTCGCCCACGCCTGACGATACGGTCGGCTAGAAATCATCCGGCCATAAGCAACAAGGCCCCCGAGCAGCTTATTGAACTGCACCCCAAAACTTGGACGGCTTAAATAAGAACTACGCCGCAAGGGACTGTCTCCGGAACTCCTCCGGGGTCAGTCCCTTCAGTTTAACCTGGCGCCTCCTCGTGTTCCAATGGACCACGAAGTCGTCGAGGTCCGCCTTGAAGGACTCGAAGTCCGGCCACGTCCTTCCGCGGAAGAACTCGTCCTTGATGTGGCCGAACACCTGCTCCGTCGCGCCGTTGTCGATGCAGTTGCCCTTCCGGGACATGCTCTGCACCACGCCGGCCTCCTCCAACCGCCTGCACCAACCGGCCTGCTGGTACTGCCAGCCCATGTCCGAGTGCAGGATCGGCCTGGAGCCCTCGGGCTTCCTGGACACGAGCTGGTCGAGCAGCTCGTGCTGCTGAGCCATGTTGGGGTGCAGCGACGTGGACCAGGCGACGATCTCCTTGCTGCCGAAGTCGTAGACCGGCGCGAAGTAGGCCTTGCCCCAGGGCTGCTTGAACTCGGTGACGTCGGTGCCCATCTTCTCCCACGGCCCGTCGGCGGCGAAGTCCCTGCCGATGACGTTCTCGAAGGTCTTTCCGACCTTGCCCCTGTACGAGTTGTACCTGTGGTAGTCGGTCTCGCGGCGGATCCCGCAGCTGATGCCCATCTCGCGCATCATCTTCAGCACGGTCTTGTAGGCTATGCGCACGCCCCGCTCGGCGCGCAGGCACATGGCGATCTGCCTGTGGCCGCACCCGTTGGCGGCGCGCGAGAATATCTCGGCGGCGGCCTCCCAGAGCTCGGGCCTGGTGGGAGCCTTCGGGTGCGACAGCGCGTAGTAGTAGCTCGACCTCGCCAGGCCGGCGCACTCCAGCAGGCACCCCAACCCGTACCCCTCTTCGCGCAGGGCGCTCACGGCCTCGACCTTCGCCCTGGTCAGAGTCCGTCCCTCTCGACCAGGGCACGCAATTTTTTTAGGTAGGCCACCTCGGTCTCGAGCCTTCGGCAGCGCTCCTCGAGCTCCTGCTCGCGCGTGCGCGGCCTCGCCTTGGAACCGCTCGGCCGGCCCTTGGGCCTCGGGCGCAGGGCCTCCGCGCCGCCCTCGCGGTAGAGCGCGCACCATCTCTTGAGCGGCGTCAGGGACATGACCCCGAACGCCTCCATGGCGTCCCGCTTGCTCATGCCGCCGTCGACCACGGCCGAGGCGGCGGCGACCTTCTGCTCGTATGTGTACCTGGCCTGCTTGCCGTCCATGGATAGCAGCACCTCGCTTCCGAACGACCGGTATACGTAGAGCCATTGTCTCACGGTGTCGCGCGGGACCGACAGCGCCTTCGCCGCCGACTCGGAGCCGTGGCCTCGCTCGAAGAGCCCGATCGCCGCCTTCCTGGCCACGATGTCGTGCTTCACCCTCAAGTCGACACGCATAAAAAGCCTCCCATTTCTCATGTCCAAGAAATGGGAGACAGTTCATATTAAACTGCTCGGGGGCCTTTTAGTTTAAAGCGACCTGGTGGGCGGTCTTTATACCGGCAAACAAAAAAAGGGGGTACCGACCAACGTCGATACCCCTTACAAGCCACTATGTCACGCACACAGTGCCGAGCGCACGACCCGCACGCCTACTTGCGAGAATTGCTCAGCTTATTGATCAGCGCCTCAAGACGCTCGCCGTCCTCGGCCGTCTGGGCAATAACCAAAATCGTATCGTTGCCGGCAAGCGAGCCAAGCACATCGGGCAGCTCTGCCGCATCAACGGCGGCGGCGATGCCGGAAGCCGTGCCAGGCTGAGCCTTGATCATAACCAGATTATCGGTGCGCAGAACGCCCGTTACGAGCTCGGAAACCATACGCTGCAGGTGCAGGTCCTCTGCCAGAACATAGATGCCCTCAGGGAGCTTACGCAGCCCCATATCGGCAATATCGCGAGAGACAGTCGCCTGCGTGCAATCAAAGCCCATAGCGCGGAGCTCATCGACCAGCACGCGCTGCGTGCGGACGTCCTTATTGCGCACAATATCTCTAATGGCATCCTGGCGCCCATTGCGTTTTTTAGCCATACAAACCCTCTCTCCAAAAGATGGCGGAGACAATCAATCAGTGATTGAATAGTTTAACGCTATTTGAAGGCTTTTGTGTATAAGAACGCATTTCGAAACAATTCTATGCAAATTTGTTTCGAGATGAGCCGTTTAGGCGGTTTTTGCGCCCGTCCGGTTAAGAAAAGCTGCCAGATGCGTACACATCACGCAGCGCGCGGGCTTGGCGCTGGCGATCGGCCCAAACAACAGACCGAGCCCCCGATGGTTATCCTTGAGCGCGGCGACCATCTGACGGGTTCGAGGCGCCTCGAGCATATCACGCATACGGGCGGAACGCTCGATTGACGACACCCCATGCGGGCTCAGACACAAATTCTCGATGCAGGCGACCAGTCCGGCAAAGTAGAACTTTTGGGTTGCCAGCTTGAGCCGACCACCGCTATCTGCTTCCGAGAGTGAGTCCGTAAGCTCGTCGAGCGCCCGGGTGTCATCGGATACCTTGGCATACATGGTGGGATCAAAGGCATCTGTAAGCTTAGGTGCCGCCGCGTGGAAACAAGCGTCGCCGCATCCGGAGACGCGCTGCGCCCGCGAGAGCGAGCACGCCATAAACCCAACTGTGCGAAACGCCTTGTCGTACAAAAGGCATGCCTCAAACAGCGGACGGCTATACATCACGCCAGAGGTCTGAACGACTAGGCCGCCTAAAATCAACTGGGACAGCCCGGTCACCATCGAAGATTTGCTATCAATGGAAATATGAGCAGCATCCAAGACGCGCGAATGGCGCTCTCGATGTGCATCATAGCGGTCGAGCGACACCGTGGGGAGCACTATGTCTGCCGTAGTATCGCACGCGATATCGACCATCTTGGAAAGAGACTGCGGAGCAAACCACTCATCGGCGTTCATGGCGATGATTTGAGAGCCGCGCGAGGCAGCAAAACCGGCACGAAGACAAGCGCCGCGCTTCGCGTCCTCGACGTCAATCAAATCAATATGGATGTCCCTGTCGGCAGCAACTTGAAGCGAATGGCGCACACCGGGCGCAGCATCGCGGCAGACAACGACAATCTGCAAATCGTAGAGGTCTTGGTTCTGGATACTCTCGAGCGCACGCATCGCATAGCTGGGCGAACCTTCTACCACAAGGATCACCGAAAGTCGCGGATGCGAGCCACGTCGAACCAAGTTATCCGTCCTCTCGACAGCAGTGAATCAAACTGTCGTTCATGGTACACCCCGGCAATAAAAGCAATGAGACACCGGTTGTATTGCACGCCAAGAACAGATGTTGCACACGCGCAGCCCACAGATGACAGGTGCCGACGCACGACGCGCCGAGCCCTCCCCTAGTCGAGCACGACAAGCTCGGCGGGATCGTAATCCACGCCCATAAACGTAAGGCCGCAGGCAGGAGCCGTGGGGCCCGCAGCGGTACGGTCGCAAGCATCGATGACCTCGCGCATCCACTCGGGTTCACGGCGATGCATGCCAATCTCGACAAGCGTGCCCACGATCGTGCGGACCATCGAATGCAGAAACGCATTGCCCTCGATGGTAAACGTCAGGATGTCCTCGCCAAACGCAACCTCATGGCCAAACTCGGCACGCATCACGCAGCGGTGCGTGGGCTTGCCCACGGCAGACGCCACCTTGCAAAAGCTCTTGAAGTCCTGCTCGCCCAGCAGCGCGGGACAGGCCGCAGACATCGCCTCAACATCCAATGGGTAGCGATGCCACCACACCGCACCGCGCGAAAGCACAGGGCGCGCGTCGCGATCGGCAATACGGTACGTATACGTACGGGAACGCGCATCAAAGCGTGCAGAAAAGCCTTTACGGGCCTTGTAGACCTCGTTTATGGCGATATCTTTGGGCAGGAGGGCATCCATAGCCCTCAGCCACCTACGGCGCGTCAAAGCCAACTCAGCGTCCGTTACGGGCACGCTGATAAACTGTGCCACCGCATGCACGCCGGCATCGGTACGTCCCGCACACGTCAGGTCGATCGGACGGCGCAGGAGCGTCTCAATAGCTCGACGTAGCTCACCCGCAACCGTCGTCTGTCCCGGCTGCACGGCAAATCCGCTATACGACGAACCATCATAGGCCACGCGAAATACGAGCGTGGCGTCAAGCTCGGAAATCGAATTGAAATCAGACGGCGCAGTCATGGGCGCTCCCAACAAACAAGCAACGGTATCGCGACAAAAAAAGAGGGGTACGCGAACGTACCCCTCGAATATAGCCTATGCAGACGGATTGTCTACTCAGCGGTCTCCTCAGCAGGAGCCTCCTCGGCAGCCTCGACCTTCTTGGGAGCAGCGGCCTTCTTGGGGGCCGGAGCAGCCTTCTTAGCCTTAGGCGTGCAAGGCTCGGTGACGAGCTCCATGATAACGATGGGAGCGTTGTCGCCCTTGCGGTTACCGAGCTTCATGATGCGGGTGTAACCGCCGTTGCGGTCCTGCCACATGCCCTGAGCAGCCTTGTCGAAGATCTCGGCAACGAGCTGCTTATCGCCGAGCTTGGCGATAGCCAGACGACGAGAGTGCAGGTCGCCCTTCTTGGCCCAGGTGATGATCGGATCGACGACCGAACGCAGCGCCTTAGCGCGGGTCTCGGTGGTCTTGATGCGGTCGTTCTCGAAGAGGGCCTTAGCAAGGCTCTTCTTCATGGCCTTGGTGTGGCTCGCATCGGTGCCGAGCTTCAGGCCCTTCTTAACGTTATGACGCATGGTCTAGTTTCTCCTCAAATATGCGAAGCATTAAGCCTTCAGGCTCAGGCCCATGGACTCAAGCTTGTCCTTCACTTCCTCGATCGACTTAACACCGAAGTTACGGATGTTGAGCAGATCGTTCTCCGAGAACTCAACGAGCTGACGGACCGAGTGAATGCTGGCGCGCTTAAGGCAGTTGTAAGAACGGACGGAAAGGTCCAGATCCTCGATCTGCTTGTCCAGCTCAGCGTTGTCGTTGGTGACCTCGGGAGCGAAGATCGAAGCCTCCTCCTCGACCTCGGGGGTCTCGGCAAGGTTCATAAAGGCAGCCATATGCTGGTTAATGATATTGGCAGCCTGGACCACGGCGTCGCGCGGGGCGATGGAGCCGTTGGTCTCGATCTCGAGGACAAGGCGGTCGTAGTCGGTGTGCTGACCGACACGGCAAGCCTCAACGAGCTTGGCGCAACGGGAAACCGGCGAGTACAGCGAGTCGACGTGGATCACACCGATGGGATCGTTGTCGCGTTTGTTGGCCTCGCCAGAAACATAGCCGCGGCCATAGCCGATGCGCATGCTCATGGTGAGATGGCCACCCTCGGTGAGCGTAGCGATGTGCTGCTCGGGGTTGACCAGCTCAAACTCGGACGGAATAAAGAAGTCCGCACCGGTGACCTCGCAGGGGCCGTCAACCGAAATGGTGGCGGTCGCCTCGTCGGTCGTGCCGAGAGCCCTGAAGACAAGACCCTTGACATTCAGGACGATGTCGGTGACATCCTCGACCATGTTAGGGATGGTCATGAACTCGTGCTGCGCGCCATCGATCTGAATAGCCTCGACGGCGGCACCCTCGAGCGAGGACAGAAGAACGCGACGAAGGGAGTTACCCAGCGTATCGCCGTAGCCACGCTCGAGCGGCTCGACGGAGACACGAGCAGACGTCTCGTTGATCTCTTCGACCTGAACCTGAGGCCTAATGAATTCTGACATGTATTACCTCCAGCCTCAGCAGCCCGGATGGACTACTTAGAGTAGAGCTCGACGATGAGCTGCTCGTTGATATCACCGCTGATCTGCTCACGCGTCGGCAGAGCGAGCACGTTACCAGACAGCTTCTCGATATCGACCTCGAGCCAGCCAGGGACCTCAAAGCGCTCGGAGGAAATCAGAGCCTCCTTGATGGGGAGGAGGTCACGGAACTTCTCGCCGACAGCGACGACGTCGCCGGCCTTGACGCGGTAGGACGGGATGTCCACGCGCTTGCCGTTCACGGTGAAGTGACCGTGACGGACGGACTGACGAGCCTCTTTGCGGGTGCGGGCGAAGCCAAGACGGAAGACGACGTTGTCGAGGCGAGACTCAAGAATGATCATGAGGTTCTCACCGGTGACGCCGTTCATCTTACGGGCCTTGTTGAAGTAGCCGTGGAACTGCTTCTCCAGAACGCCATAGATGAACTTGACCTTCTGCTTCTCGCGCAGCTGCATGCCGTACTCAGATTCCTTGCGACGGCGCTTGGGCTGACGGATAGATTCCTTCTTGCTGCTGTAACCGAGCTCAGCGGGATCGATCCCGAGCTGACGGCAGCGCTTAAGAACAGGAGTCCTGTCGATT
Organism: uncultured Collinsella sp.; assembly: GCA_958437935.1. Lineage (GTDB taxonomy): Bacteria > Actinomycetota > Coriobacteriia > Coriobacteriales > Coriobacteriaceae > Collinsella. The sequence goes on from CAUBPS010000001.1 coordinate 12,226, forward strand.
GCCATATTGATACGATCCTTTCAGTTACACGCGGCGACGCTTCTTGGGGCGGCAGCCGTTGTGCGGGATGGGGGTCTTGTCCTGGATGCTCGAGACCTCGAGGCCAGCAGCCTGGAGGGAGCGGATGGCGGTCTCACGACCGGAGCCGGGGCCCTTGACGAAGACGGAAACCTTCTTCATACCGTGCTCCATGGCCTGCTTGGCAGCAGCCTCGGCAGCCATCTGGGCAGCGAACGGCGTGGACTTACGGGAGCCCTTGAAGCCCACCTGGCCAGCCGACTTCCAGGAAATGACGTTGCCCTGGGGATCGGTGATCGAAACGATCGTGTTGTTGAACGTAGAACGAATGTGAGCCTGGCCCACGGAAATGTTCTTACGGTCCGCGCGCTTCAGACGGGCAGCGCGAACGTTCTTCTTAGCAGTAGCCATCTATCTAGCGCTCCTTATTTCTTCTTCTTAGCACCGATCTGACGCTTCGGGCCCTTGCGGGTACGAGCGTTAGTGTGGGTGCGCTGGCCGCGGACCGGGAGGCCCTTGCGGTGACGAAGGCCGCGGTTGCAGCCGATGTCCATAAGGCGCTTGACGTTCTGGTTACGCTCACGGCGGAGGTCGCCCTCAACCATGATCTGGTTCTTGTCGATATAATCACGGATGGCGTTAACCTCATCCTCGGTGAGGTCCTTAACGCGCGTATCCACGTTAACGTTGCACTCGACGCAAATCTTCGTCGCAGTGGTGCGGCCGATGCCGTAAATGTAGGTCAGACCGATCTCAACGCGCTTCTCACGCGGGAGGTCGACACCATTAATACGGGCCAACGTAGTCTCCTCTCTTAACCCTGACGCTGCTTATGACGGGGGTTCTCGCAAATGACGAGGACCTTGCCATGGCGCCTAATGATTTTGCACTTATCGCACATCTTCTTGACCGAAGGACGTACCTTCATCGTTCTTCCTTTCGGTAGCGCTCAAACTACTTCCCTACTATCTACTCGCCCAGCCGCAGGCGTTTAAAACTATGGCTGGTCTTCACACACAATCCGACCGTAGGTTGAGCTAAGCCTGCAGTCGGAAAAGGAGTGCGTGTATGCGTGCCGCTATTTATAGCGATAGGTGATGCGGCCGCGGGTCAGGTCGTACGGGGAAAGCTCCACGACAACCCTGTCACCGGGGAGAATACGGATGTAATTCATTCGGATCTTGCCGGAAATGTTGCACAGAACCGAATGACCGTTCTCGAGCTCAACCTTGAACATGGCGTTGGGCAGCGGTTCCTTTACCGTACCCTCGAGCTCAATTGCGTCTTCCTTCTTCACAAGCAATCATCTTTCTCTAGAAAACGACAGCGATTGAGTATTCTACAATACGCATGCACGTATCGTAATATCTTCGTAATGGCTCCACAACTTGGTGGAACTTGTTACATTTCTCCGCCTTGGAGAGAGCACCACGAGCCTTGTGCGTCGGTGGTGAGAATCACCGGGCCGTCATCGGTGATGGCGACGGTGTTCTCGTAGTGCGCGGCAGGCAGGTGGTCGTTGGTCGTGACGATCCAACCGTCGGAGCCCGTGCTCACATGATTGGAACCCATCGTTACCATCGGCTCGATGGCAATGACCATACCGGCCTGAAGGCGAACGCCCCTCCCCTTCTTTCCGTAATTCGGAACGTTGGGGTCCTCGTGCATCACGCGGCCAATGCCATGGCCCACATAATCACGAAGCACGCCGTAACCGTGAGACTCGGCAAGAGACTGAACGGCATAACCGACGTCCCCGATATGGTTACCGGGAACAGCCTGCTCGATTGCAGCCTTAAGGCAATCGCGCGTGACCTCGCACAGGGCCTTGGCCTCGGGCGTGGGGGTACCGACGAAAAACGTCCAGGCGTTATCGCCAACCCAACCGTCGACAACGGCACCCGTATCGATGGAGATGATATCGCCATCGCGCAGGATCATGTCAGGGTTGGGAATACCGTGCACCACGGCATCGTTGATCGATGCGCAAATGGTTCCGGGGAACCCGCCGTAGCCCTTAAAGGCCGGGGTGCCGCCATGCATGCGGATAATCTGCTCCGCAAGCTGGTCGAGCTCGAAGGTCGAAACACCGGGGCGAACCATGGCTCCAACGTGGCGGAGCGCCATCTTAGATAGCGCTCCTGCCTTCTTCATCTGCTCGATTTGCGTTGCAGACTTAATCTTGATCATAGACCGAGAGCCTCTTTGAGATCCCCGTACACGGTCTCGCGAGCCTGGTCACCGTTGACCGACTTAAGCAGACCCTGGCCACGATAGTAGTCGACGAGCGGGCTCGTGGACTTCTCGTAGACGTCGAGACGGTTCTTGATGGTCTCGGGCTTGTCGTCGTCGCGCTGATACATCTCGCCGCCACACTTGGGGCAGGTAGCATCGGCAGCAGTGCCGGTGTAACCGCAGGCGCGGCAGGTGCGACGCGAAGACAGACGGTCGATGATGACCTCGGGGGCCACGTCGACCAGAAGGGCGCAATCAATCTCGCGACCCATGGCAGAGAGCTCGGAATCGAGCGTTACAGCCTGGGCGGTGTTGCGCGGGAAGCCATCGAGGATGAAACCCTGCTGGGCGTCATCGGCGGCAAGGCGCTCCTTGACAAGGTCGATCACGAGCTGGTCGGGAACGAGCTCGCCAGCGTCCATGTACTTCTTAGCCTGAATACCAAGCTCGGTGCCACCCTTGACGGCAGCACGCAGCAGGTCGCCCGTGGAAATGTGAGCGACGCCGAACTCGGCGACGAGCTCCTGTGCAACGGTGCCCTTACCGGCACCCGGAGCTCCGAGCAATACGAGGTTCATGAGCAATCCTCCTCTAGCCTATTTAAAGAATCCATCGTAATCATACATCTTGATCTGGCCTTCGAGCTTGTCGACCGTGTCGAGCACGACGCCGACCATGATGAGGATGGACGTGCCGCCAAATGCCTGGATCAGCTGGTTACCCGTGAAGGAGAAGATGATCGAAGGCACGATGGCGATGAGCGCCAAAAAGACAGCGCTGGGAAGCGTGATCTTGTTGAGCGCGTTCTTGATGTAGGCCGCGGTAGCCCTACCCGGACGGACGCCCGGAATAAAGCCGCCCTGCTTCTTAAGGTTGTCGGCCGTGTCGTCGGGGTTGAACACCATGGAGGTGTAGAAGTACGCGAAGAACACAATGAGGACAACGTTAAGCACCCAGTTGAGCCAACCGGTCGAAAGCGCAGAGGCAACTGCCTGGATCCAGCCGATGCCGGGGAAGAACACGGCAATCTGAGCCGGGAAATACAGCAGCGCCGAAGCGAAGATGATCGGCACGACACCCGCGGTGTTGACCTTGATGGGCAGGTAGGTGGTCTGGCCACCCATCATGCGACGGCCCACAACGCGCTTGGCGTAGGAGACCGGAATGCGGCGCTGGCCGCGCTCAAGGAAAACAATCAGCGGGATGACCAGCAGGATGATGGCGCAGATGATCACCATAGTGATGATGCCACCGGCGTTGCCCTCGGTGCTGGAGAAGATCGCCTGCGGAAGACCGGCCATGATGTTCGCGAAGATGATCAGCGACATGCCATTGCCGATACCGCGCTGGGTGATGAGCTCACCAATCCACATGATCAGCATGGCGCCCGCGGTGAGCGTGCCGACGATCATGATGTCAAAGATGATCTCGGGAGCACCGGCACCGTTGAAGCTGATACCGAAGCTCTTAAAGAGGAAGAGGTAACCCACGGAGTTGAGGATTGCCAGGGCCAAGGTGAGGTAACGCGAATACTGCGTGATCTTGGTCTGACCGACCTCGCCCTCGCGGGCAAGCTCATGCAGGGAAGGCACGACGGCCTGGAGCATCTGGAGGATAATCGAGCTCGTGATGTAGGGCATGATGCCCAGGGAGAACACCGAAACATAGCTCAACGCGCCACCAGAGAAAAGATTCAGGAGGGCCATAGCACCTGCGGCGACCGAGTTGTTCTCGGTCGAGAAAAGGCCCAGCATCCCCTGGAAGGGAATGCCGGGCACAGGAACGTGCGCACCAATGCGGTACACGACGAGCATAGCTATGGTAAAAAGAATCTTTTCGCGCAGTTCTTTGATGCGGAAAGCATTCTTAAGACCATTTAGCACGGCAGCTCGACCTTTCCGCCGGCGGCCTCGATCTTGGCCTGCGCGGAAGCGCTGACCTTGTCGACCTTGACCGTGAACTTCTTGGTGAGCTCACCATTGCCGAGCACCTTGACGGGCTCGAACTCGCTCTTGGTGATGCGTGCGGCCTTAAGAGCGGCACCGTCGATCACAGCGCCGTCCTCGAACTTACGCTCGAGACGCTCAACGTTAACGGCGGTGTACTCGATACGACGGGGGTTGCGGAAGCCCGGAAGCTTGGGCAGGCGCATAGCCAGCGGAGTCTGGCCACCCTCGAAGCCGGCACCCTTGGTGCCGCCAGAGCGAGAGCCCTGGCCCTTCTGGCCGCGGCCAGAAGTGGTGCCGTGACCCGAAGAATTGCCACGGCCGACGCGCTTGCGGTTCTTGGTGGAACCGGGCGCGGGAGTAAGATCGTGAAGCTGCATTTGCTACTCCTCTACAATCTCGACAAGGTGCTTGACCTTGAAGATCATGCCGCGGACGGACTCGTTGTCAGCAATCTCGCGAACCTCGCGGATCCTGTGGAGACCGAGGGCACGGACAGTACGGACCTGGTCCTGCTTGCAACCGTTGGTGCTGCGGACCTGCTTGATCTTGATGGTGTCAGCCATGCTTAGTTCTCCTTACCGACGAACATCTCGGAGACCGTCAGGCCACGGCGAGCCGCGACGTCCTCAGGGCTGGAGAGCTCCTTGAGGCCCTCGACGGCAGCCTTGATGATGTTGAGGCCGTTGTCGGTACCGAGGGACTTGGACAGGACGTTCTTGATGCCAGCAAGCTCGAAGAGGGGACGCACAGCGCCGCCGGCGATAACGCCGGTACCCTCGACAGCGGGCTTGATGATGATGCGGCCGGCACCAAAGTGACCGAGAACCTCGTGCGGGATGGTGCCCTGCTCGGTCACCGGCACGTGGAACATGTTCTTCTTGGCATCGAGAGACGCCTTGGAGATGGCCAGGGGCACCTCAGCGGACTTGCCCATGCCAACGCCGACGTTGCCCTTGCCGTCGCCAACGACGACGAGAGCGACGAGGCTCATGCGACGACCACCCTTGACGGTCTTCGACACGCGGTTGATGTAAACGACGCGCTCCTCGAACTCGGAGGCCTCGCGCTGCTGCTTCTGATTACGAGCCATGTGCTACATACCTCCTAGAACTCGAGACCGGCGGCACGAGCACCGTCGGCGAGGGCCTTGACGCGGCCATGGTAGATACGGCCACCGCGATCGAAGGCGACCTTGGTGATGCCGGCCTCGATGGCGCGCTTGCCAACGAGCTGACCGACCTTCTCCGCAGCCTCCTTGTTCGAGGTGTGGGTGCCCTTGAACTCGGCCTCGAGGGTCGAGGCGGAGACGAGCGTCAGGCTGGAGCCCTTGCTGTCGTCGATGATCTGGGCATAGATATTGGCGTTAGTACGGGTCACGCGAAGACGCGGACGCTCGGCGGTACCCGAGATCTTGCCGCGCACACGACGCTGACGACGCTTGAGGCCTTCCAGCTTCGCCTTATGCTTGTTCATACGTAAACTCCTAAAAAGGTTGATCTTGCCAGCACCTGACGGGGTGCTGGTCTTATGCGAGTGAGTCGGTTACGACTACTTGGCGGCCTTACCCAGCTTGCGGCGGATGTGCTCGCCAACGTAGTGGATACCCTTGCCCTTGTAAGGCTCGGGAGGACGATGGCCGCGGATCTCAGCGGCGATCTGACCGACCTGCTGCTTGTTGATACCCTTGACGTTCACGTGGGTGTTGTCGGGAACCTCGAAGGTGATGCCCTCGGGAGCCTCGACGATCACGGGGTGCGAGAAGCCCAGGGAGAACTCGAGGTTCTTGCCCTTCTGCTGCACGCGGTAACCGACGCCGGCAAGCTCGAGCTTCTTCTCGAAGCCCTCGGAAACGCCAACAACCATGTTGTGGATGAGGGCGCGGGTGAGGCCGTGGCGGGCACGGGTCTCACGCTCGTCGTCGGGACGGGAAACGGTGAGGACGTTGTCCTCGACGTTGATAGCGAGCTTCTCATAGATATCGAGCTCGAGCTGGCCCTTGGGGCCCTTGACGACAACGTTGTTGCCGTTGACTGCCACTTCGACTCCGGCGGGAATCTGGACAGGCTTATTACCGATACGAGACACGGTGATCTCCTTTCCTTCTACCTACCGAGCGAATTACCAGACGTAAGCGATGATCTCGCCGCCGACGTTGTGCTTGCGAGCATCGCGGTCGGTCATGACGCCATGGCTGGTGGAAATAATGGCGGTACCAAGGCCACCGCGGACGCGGGGCATGTCGGCAACGCCGGTGTACTTACGCAGGCCCGGCTTGGAAATGCGGCGGATGCCGTTGATGACCTTAGCCTTCTTGGGACCATACTTAAGCGTGATGTGCAGAGTCTTCTGGGGAACGGTGTCCTCGACATCGTAGCCCTCGATGTAGCCCTCCTCGTGCAGAACACGAGCGATCTCGACGAGCTTCTTGCTGCTCGGCATGGAGACCGTGGCCTTGTTCACAGAGTTAGCGTTACGGATGCGCGTAAGCATATCTGCGATCGGGTCTGTAAGGTTCATACAGATTCTCCTTCGTTCTTGATGAACACGTGCTCTTGGTTCTTCGCCGCCCTTAACGGCAAAGCCTAACTAGCGCGTTTTCCCTGTTCCAAACTGATGCTTGAAACGCTGGTAGTGACTTACCAGCTGGCCTTCTTAACGCCGGGAAGCTCGCCCTTGAGTGCAAGCTCACGGAAGCAGACACGGCACAGGCCGAACTTGCGGTACACAGAGTGCGGACGGCCGCAGCGCTGGCAGCGCGTGTACTCACGAGTAGAGAACTTCTGCTTGCGATTGCACTTGACGATCATCGATGTCTTAGCCACTTATATCCTCCTCACATAGAGTATTGTTCGCCCCAAACGCCGCCCCCTTGTGGGAACGGCGCTATTAGGGCAGGTGAACCTATTTCTTGAACGGGAAACCGAAGGCATCCAGAAGGGCCTTGGCCTCCTCATCGGTATTGGCGGTGGTCACGAAAGTGATGTCCATACCACGCTGGTGATCGACGGAGTCGAAGTCGATCTCGGGGAAGATGAGCTGCTCGGTGACGCCCATGGAGAAGTTACCGCGGCCGTCGAAGCTCTTGGCGGAGATGCCGCGGAAGTCGCGGATACGGGGGATCGCGACGGAGGTCAGACGATCGAAGAACTCCCACATACGGTCGCCGCGCAGGGTAACCTTGCAGCCGATCGGCATACCGGCGCGCAGGCGGAAGGTAGCGATGGACTTGCGGGCACGGGTGATCATCGGCTGCTGGCCGGTGATGGCGCGCAGGTCGCGCACGGCACCGTCGATGGCCTTGGAATCGGTAGCGGCCTCGCCGACACCCATGTTCACGACGATCTTCTCAAACTTGGGGATCATCATGACGTTCTCGTACTGGAACTTGTCCTGAAGCTGCTGCTTGACCTCGTTGTTGTACTTGGTCTTCAGACGCGGCACATACTTCTCTTCTGCCATTGTTCACTCCTTCTTGGGGTTTTAAGCACGGGGCGTGGCCACGATGGGTTGTCCTCGTGCCTCCTGGCTGCATCCGCGCCGCTCATGGCATTTCGCGGTTTGGACTCGACGCAGCAGGAGCCGACAAAACAATCGGTACTATACGCGCATCGGGAGCGTATTTCCAGAAAAACCTCGTCTGCCTGCACAACTCCACAACTCCCCCGCACATATTGATCCCTAGGGGACGGAGGAAAATGGCAGTTGCGGTGAAATAGGGACCGTTTGACGGCTTAACAGGCTTTAACAGTCCGTATTTCACCGCAACTTATTGATGGGGATGCGACTAGCGCTTGCGGGGGACGAGCTTGGTGCGGCGCAGGTGGATCATCTCGGCAGCGATGGAGATGGCGATCTCCTCGGGGTCCTCGGCCTCGATGGCGACACCGATCGGCAGGTGCAGCTCGTCGATTTGCTCCTGCGTAAAGCCCTCTTGCTCCAGGCGGGCGCGCACAAAGGCCGTCTTGCGGCGCGAGCCCAAGCAGCCCAGATAGGCGGGTTTGGCGCGCATGGCCTGAATCACCACGTCGATATCGGACTTGTGACCCGCCGTGGCGACGACCACTAGGTCGCGCGGGCCGATGGGGCACTGCTTGCTCAGGTTCTTGTAGTCGACCAGACGACGGTCGTAGACACCGGGCACCCATTCGGGGGTCAGCGTGCCGGGGCGGTCGTCGCAAGCCATGACGGCAAAGCCCGCCGCCGTGAGCACGCGCGCCGTCGCGGCGCCCACGTGTCCGCAGCCAAAGATGTAGGTCAGGCCCTCGGGGCAGAGCGTCTCGATGTGCGCGGGAGGAATCTCGGAGGCGGCGTTGGTGTAGGTAACCTTACTCCCCTCCTCAACCAGCGAAAGCTCGGGGCAGCCGGCAATGGTGCGGCGCGATGCCTCGCCATGGTACTCGGCCACATCGCCCTCGAGCGCGCTTGCGATAAACGGCTCAAAGTCAATGACGAAGTCGCCGATGCGTCGATACGCCAAGACGTCGGCAACCGACTGGAGCAACGGTACCTTGGTCGCGTCCAGGTGCAGATAGCACAGGCAGATGGCTCCGCCGCAGATCATGCCGGTATCGGAGTTCTCGCCGCCCATGGTGTAGCGGACCAGACGCGACTGTCCCGCGCTCAGGAGTTCGCGCGCCTCATCCAGCGCAAAGAGCTCAATCTTGCCGCCGCCGATAGTGCCCGCCTGGCCACCGTCGGCAAAGACGGCCATCCAGGCGCCCACGCCGCGCGGCGACGACCCCGCCGTGCCGGCCACGACCACGAGCTCGCACGTCTCGCCAGCACGCAGGGCGGCAAGCGCCGCATTCACAACATCGAGCTTTTCCATTGCCGCCTTCTATCCTCTAAAGACATCGGTGAGCATAGCGAGTGCCTCGAGCACACCGCCGCCGACCGACGTCGCTTTGTCCGAAATGTAGTTGATATAGCTGGCATCGCCGCGCGGATCGATATCGGCGCATTTAAAGCCCTCAGTCACCTGCACGCCATTCGCCAAAAGCCCGCGCAGACAGCCATCGATCTGCGTGCACATGGGCGTATCGCCCGCGTAGCCAATCACGTCTCCGGCGCTCACGATGTCGCCGATCGCGCGGTCGGACCGAAACACACCGGCGGCGGGGCTGTGGATAACGCGCTCCCTGCCATAGCCAGCGATAATGCCCGGCACGCCCGTGTTGGGCTGGGGCGAACCTTGGGTAATGACACGGCCCAGGAAATGCCCGCGCATGGTTTCGACCACGGCGTCGCAGTCAACCGGCGCGGTGAAGCCCGGTCCCACGGCAATAACGGCAGGCGCCATGTCGCGCGTGGTGCCCAAGTTACGCTTGGCCAGAATCGCGTCGACCACAGCCGCGGGTTTCAGTTCGTCGAGCATCTTGGCCTGGGGGTCCACCACCACGGCGACATCCCCCGCCTCGGTAATCTCAAGCGCCTCAGCCGGCGTCTGTGCCAAGCGAGCGCGAATGCCTTCGACCTCGACCTCGCCCAGGCGAATGGCCTCGCAAAAACAGATTGTGCGGCGGATGCACGTGGGAACCGCGATATCGGCCATAACGACCGAAACGCCGGCGCGCACCAAGCGAGCGGCGACGCCCGTGGCGATATCGCCGGCGCCGCGAACATAAACGAGCATTCCCGGGGCACCTCCCTGTGCTACGGTTTGAGCAGAGCAAAAGCGGTTCGGCCGCTACTCTGATGATTATTTATTATCACAGTATTATACGGCGGTGACCAGATGGAAACGGTTAGCGGCAATCTTGCCTCTGCGCTCAAGATCGAGCCGGGCATTACCGCGATTATCGGCAGCGGCGGCAAGTCGACGCTGCTGAAGACGCTGGGTCTCGAGCTCATGCGCACTGGCGGCCGCGTGCTCCTCTGCACCACCACGCACATGTTTCCCGTCGCCGGCGTGCCATGGGACGGGTCGAGCCGTCGCCTGGACGCCGCGCCTTGGAAGCCGGGGGCCCTACATGTTCCCGGCTGCACCTGCGAGGCATGCGCGGGACTTGTCCGCGGAAGTATCTGCCAGGCGGGTGTTTTGAACCCGGAGATAGGCAAGCTCTCCGCCCCCGCCGAGCCGCTCAACGAGCTGGCGCAGCGCTTTGACTATGTGTTGGCCGAGGCAGATGGCAGCAAGCGACTCCCGCTCAAGGCGCATGCCGCCTGGGAGCCGGTAATTCCCGCCGCCGCGACAAACGTTGTCTGGGTCGTCGGCGCCTCGGGGCTGGGCAAGCCCGTCGCCGAGGTTGTCCACCGCCCCGAGCTCTTCTGCGAGCGCTGCGGCTGCGAGCCCACCGACGCTGCCACCCCAGAGCACGTCGCCCAGGTGCTCAATGCCGAGCTGCAGATGCTGAACCTCAACAATGCCCACATCATGCTCAACCAAGTCGACACGCTCAGCGACCCGACTATGGCAGGCCGCTTTGAGACAGCCCTCGGCCGCCCCGTCGTCGTCACCAACCTCAAGTAGCCAGCCCCAGTCTCCGCAGTTGCGGTGAAATACGGACTGTTTGGCCACCTAATGGCCGCAAACAGTCCGTATTTCACCGCAACTGCGGAGGGGACACGGCATCCTTGCTGTTAGCGGGGCACGTAGCGGCCGGGTTGGGCTCCGGTGGGCTCGCCGTCGCGTGCCGCCAGCACGCCGTTCACAAACACGGCCTTGGCGCGGCCATGTGCCTCAAAGCCCTCGAGCGGCGTGTAGTCCACGGCCTGATGCTGCGTCGCGGCGCTGATCGTCCAGCGCGCGCACGGATCCCACACGCACACATCGGCATCGGAGCCCTCGGCAAGACAGCCCTTGCGCGGATACATGCCAAACACGCGCGCCGGGTTCTCGCTCATCAAGCGGCACAGATCCTCAGGACCCAGCTGTCCCTCAAAGCTCGTAGCGATCGCGACGGGGCGATGCTCCACACCGGGCCCGCCGTTGGGAATCGCGCGGAAGTCGTCGCGCCCGCGGTCCTTTTGTCCGTGCAGGTTAAAGCTGCAATGATCGGTCACAATAGTATCGATCTCGCCAGCCACAAGCGCCTCGCGCAGCGCGGCACGGTCACCGGCATGGCGCAGCGGCGGGCTCATCACGTACTTGGCGCCCGCAAAGCCGTCCTCGCCCTGCTCCAGATAGCAGGTGTCGTCGAGCATCAGATACTGAGGGCATGTCTCGACATAGATGTTCTTCTGCCCGCGCGCTTTGGCAGCGCGAATGGCCTCGAGCCCCAGCTTGGTCGAAAGGTGCACCACGTTGACCGGAGCGTCCCCGGCCAAGTGCGCCAGATACAGCAGGCGGCTCACGGCCTCGGCCTCACACACGTCCGGACGGCTGAGCGCATGGCCCTCGGGCCCGTGGATACCCTGCTCAAACACGCGCTTCTGCAGCGCGTTGACCAACGTGCCGTTCTCGCAATGCACGCACAGGATACCGCCCACGCGCTTGAGCTCCTCCAGCACCTCGAGCGTCTCGGCATCGTCCAGGCGCAGATGGTCGTAGGCAAAGTAGGTCTTAAACGACGACACGCCCGCCTCGCGCATGGCCGAAAGATCGGCGCGGTTGCGCTCATTCCACTCGGCAAGCGCCATATGGAAGGCATAGTTGGCGGTGCAGGTGCCGTCGGCGCGATGATGCCACTCGACCAAGGCATCGGGCATGGTCACGCCGCGATCGGCCGTCGCGTAGTCCACAATGGTCGTCGTGCCGCCGCAGGCAGCCGCGCGCGTGCCGGTCTCAAAGCTATCGGCTGTCCAATCCATGCCGGTCCAGCACTGCATGTGCGTGTGCCCATCGATAAAGCCCGGGAACACCCAACAGTCGGTAGCGTCCTCGACGGTATCGCCCTCGGCCGGCTCAATCGCCGCGGCAATCCGCACGATCTTATCGCCATCCATGGCAAGATCGGCGCGGCGAAGCCCCTGTGGCGTCACGAGCGCGCCGTTTTTGATGATGATCATTATTGCTCCTTATTGATTGATGCAGTTGGCCACGCGATCAAAATACGAGCAGGCGGCGATATGCTCCGTTACGCGTTGCTGTCCCTTGGCGGTATCGACGTCCCACAGCTCGTAGGCACGCGCCTCGACCAGCACCACGTCGATACGGTCCCTGAGGATCGAACCGCCACCGTCCTTGCCCTCAAGACACATAAGTGCATCGAACAGTTCCGCCGGAAAGAGCACCGGGCTCGAAGGCTCACCATTGCACGCAAGACGCACCGGATGCTTGCGGCCACGCTCATCAAATGCACGAACCATAGCCTCAAAAGAATCCGCGCTCACAAGCGGCTGGTCACCCGGCAAAAAGAGGCAACCTTTCCAGTTGCGTTCGACTCCCCACGAAAGGCCCGCACGGACGCTTTCGCTCCTGAGCTTGCCATCGTGCAGCACGCACGGGCAATGCTTGTCCTCGCAAATCTGGGCGACCTCGGGCCAACGCGTCGAAACCACGACGTCAAAGCCCCGGGAAACCGAATCAATGGTCCGGGCAATCAGCGGCTCGCCATAGATATCGGCGAGCATCTTGTTAGAGCCAAATCGCTTGCCCTCGCCCGAAGCCATAATGACGCAACCAAGTTTCATGGCGATACCTCCCCTGAAACCATCGTACCCATAACTCGCGTCGCGGGGCATCTACATCGAAAGCGCTTATCCCGCACGCCCACGATGCAAAAAGGGGCACCCCGCCGGTTGGCAGAGCGCCCCCTTTACATGGCTTACCTCAACCCAGCTTTAGGCCTGGAACCAACGGGCGGTGTTGCGCTCGTCGAGGGCCTTGAGGGTAGCGGCGGGATCGGCAACCTTCTGCAGGAACATCATGGCTGCGATGGCGTACGGCTTGTAGCTGGCCTCCTTGTACATGCCCACGCGGTGCATGTCGAAGACGTCGGCGTTGACCTCGCCGTGCTCGCAAGAGACACCGGAGATGTCGGCGGGCAGCGGATGCATAAAGATGGTGTCCTGGCCGTTGGCGGTCTTCTCCATGAGCTCGGTCGTGGAGCACCAATCCTGATGCGTGGCGTTCTGAGCGAGCAGCTCCTTCTCGAGTGCAGCGATGCCGGCGTCGTCGCCCTCGGCGTACAGGTTGGTGCGCTTCTCCATGGCGGCAAACGGAGCCCAGCTCTTCGGGATCACGATGTCGGCGCCCTCGAAGGCCTCGGCCATGGTGTTGACCTGCTTAAAGGTGGTGCCGGACTCGGCGGCATAACCCTTGGCGCGCTCGACGACCTCGGGCATGAGGTCGTAGCCCTCGGGGTGGGCCAAGGTGACGTCCATGCCAAAACGGGGCAGCAGGCTGATCAGCGACTGCGGGCAGGACAGCGGCTTGCCGTAAGAGGGCGAGTAGGCCCAGGTGACGGCAACCTTCTTGCCCTTGAGGTTCTCAAGACCGCCAAACTCGTTGATGAGGTAGAGCATGTCGGCAGAGGACTGCGTGGGGTGATCGGAGTCGGACTGCAGGGAGATGAGCGTGGGACGGTGATCCAGAACGCCGTCCTCGTAGGCCTGCTGGACAGACTCGGAGACCTCAGCCATGTAGGCGTCGCCCTTGCCGATGTACATGTCGTCGCGGATGCCGATGACGTCGGCCATGAAGGAGATCATGGTAGCGGTCTCGCGGACGGTCTCGCCGTGAGCGATCTGGGACTTCTTCTCGTCCAGGTCCTGCAGCTCAAGACCGAGCAGGTTGGCTGCCTTAGAGAAGGAGAAGCGCGTACGGGTGGAGTTGTCACGGAACAGGGAGACGGCCAGACCCGAATCGAAGATCTTGGACGAAACGTTGTTCTCGCGCAGCTCGCGCAGGGCGTCGGCGACGATGTAGAGCGCCTTGAGCTCATCGGTGGTCTTATCCCAGGTGTGCAGGAAGTCGCTGCCGTACATGCCCTTAAAATCGAGGCCGTTCAGCTGCTCGACGAGCTCGGTAAACTTGGCGTCCATGTAAATATCCTTTCCAAAGATGAAACGATTGCAATGAGTAGATGTGCTCCGGCATGCGCGTGTGGCTAGAACATGCAGAGCACTATGACGAGGACCCGCTACCGCTGAGGAAGCATGGGAGATAACGACCGCGGGCCCCAAGTCAACAGGGGGTGCCGGGGACACGAGCTGTCCCCGGCTCAACAAGATCGAGGAATGGGACTAATCGATCTTGTTGTTGGTCAGACCGGCGCGGAACACGGTGGCGTCGCCATCGGCCTGGCTCGGATCGTAGAGGTTCAGGGCAGCCACATACATGGCGGCAGCGGTGACCAGGTCGTCCTTGTAGGTGACCTCGTTGGGAGCGTGAGCCTGAGACTCGGCACCCGGGCCAAAGCCGACGCAGGGGATGCCATAGCGGCCCTGGATGGAAACGCAGTTCGTGGAGAAGGTCCACTTGTCGCACAGCGGACGACCGGTGCGCTTATCCATGCTGGGCTCGCAGCCGATGCGCTCGTCACCGAACATGGCCTTGTGGGCGTCGACGAGGGCCTTGACGTGCGGAGCGGTCTCCTTGTTGATCCACGTGGGGAAGTAAGCCTCGGTCTCGTAAACCTCGCCGGTCCAGGACGGACGGTCGTACATGTACATGGAAACCTTCACGTCGTCGCCGTACTTCTTGGCGGCCGGCAGGTTGCGGATCTCGTCCAGGCAGGACTCCCAGGTCTCGCCGGCGGTCATGCGACGGTCGATGGAGATGGCGCAGGAGTCAGCGACAGCGCAGCGGCTGGGGCTGGTGTAGAAGATCTGGCTGACGGTGCAGGTGCCGCGGCCCAGGAAGCGGGCATCCTCGAAGTGCTCGGGGTTGTACTTGGGGTCGAGCATCTTGACGAGGCCCTTGATGTCGGTCGACTCGTCGCAGCCGTTGTTGTTGAGGGCGCGGACGTCGGCGATGATGTCGGCCATTTTGTAAATGGCGTTGTCGCCGCGGTCGGGAGCGGAGCCGTGGCAGGAGGTGCCGTGAACGTCGACGCGGATCTCCATACGGCCGCGGTGACCACGATAGATGCCGCCGTCGGTGGGCTCGGTGGAAATGACGAACTCGGGCTTAATGCCGTCCTTGTTGTAGATGTACTGCCAGCACATGCCGTCGCAGTCCTCTTCCTGGACGGTGCCGACGACCATGATCTTGTAGCCCTCGGGGATGAGGCCCATGTCCTTCATCATCTTGGCAGCGTAGGTAGCAGAAGCCATGCCACCCTCCTGGTCGGAGCCGCCGCGGCCGTAGATGATCTCGTCGGTCTCGTAGCCCTCATAGGGATCGGCATCCCAGTTCTCGATGTTGCCGATGCCGACGGTGTCGATGTGAGAGTCGATAGCGATGATCTTGTCGCCCTCGCCCATAAAGCCCATAACATTGCCCAGGCCGTCGACCTTGACCTCGTCATAGCCAAGGCTCTCCATCTCGGCCTTGATGCAAGCGACAACCTCGCCCTCCTCGCAAGACTCAGAGGGGTGGCTAATCATTGCGCGAAGAAAACGCGTCATATCAGCACGATGAGACTCAGCGGCAGCCTTAATGGCATCAAAATCGAGTTCTTTAGTCATAACAGTCAACCTTTCTACAAGGGTTTACCTACAGGTAGATATTTCAGATAGATCACTTGTGCCAAGCAGCGTGAGGTTGAGCACCCCACAAGCAAGTAACCAAAGGAGACGGACGGAGGACTTTGCTCCGTCGCGAGTTCCGCACGAGCCGGAGAGCACTTAATGTGCTCTCCGTGCGAGCAGGACTGTCCGAGCAGGGAGTAAAGTCCTCCGGCTGCCTCCGGACAGGTCAGTCTGCTAGCAGGTGGGGTACTCGCCCTCCCAGACGATGCGACGGTACTGATCCGGATCGGTGTCGCCCTCGGTGGAGAAGCAGAGCACGGAGCTCGTCTTGTCCAGGCCGATGAGCTCCTTGAGCTCAGCGTACTCGGGATCGAGCATGAGGGTCTCGACCAGGCCGGTGGTCACAGCGCCGGACTCGCCGGAGATGACGCGCGGGTCGCCCTTCTCGGGAGCGCCCAGGGTGCGCATGCCGCGAGCGGTGACCCAGTCGGGGCAGGACACGAAGGCGGTGGTGTGGTTGCGCAGAATATCCCAGCCCAGGATGTTGGGCTCGCCGCAGCACAGACCGGCCATGATGGAGGGCATGTCGCCGTCCACGATGCGCGGGTCGCCGTCGCCGGCGGCAGCGCCCCTGTACAGGCAGGCGGCAGGCGCGCACTCGACCACGACGAAGGTGGGCGGGTTATCGGGATACAGGTTGGTGAAATAGCCCACCACGGCGCCGGCGAGCGAGCCTACGCCAGCCTGGACAAAGACGTGCGTCGGGCGGTTGATGGCCATCTCGCGCAGCTGCTCGGCAGCCTCGGAAGCCATGGTGCCGTAGCCCTCCATGATCCAGGACGGGATCTTCTCGTAGCCCTCCCAGGCGGTGTCCTGAACGATAACGCCGCGCTCGCAGGCGTCGGCCTCGGCGGCGGCCATGCGCACGCACTCGTCGTAGTTGACCTCTTCGATGGTCACCGTGGCGCCCTCGGCGGCGATGTTATCGAAGCGGGGCTTGGTGGAACCCTTGGGCATGTGCACGACGGCCTTCTGGCCCAGCTTGTTGGCAGCCCATGCCACGCCGCGGCCATGGTTGCCGTCGGTAGCGGTAAAGAAGGTAGCCTGGCCAAAGTCCTTGGCAAGCTGATCGGAGGTCAGGTAATCGAAGGTGCACTCGGCAACGTCCTTGCCGGTCTCGTCGGCAATGTAATTGGCCATGGCAAACGAACCGCCCAGGACCTTAAAGGCGTTGAGGCCAAAGCGATAGCTCTCGTCCTTAACGCACAGGTTGGACAGGCCCAGGCGCGCGGCCTGGCCGTCCAGGCGGGCAAGCGGAGTGACGGTGTACTGGGGGAACGACTGGTGGAAGGCGCGGGCCTTCTTCACGTGGTCGAGGCTCATGATTCCCAAGTGCTTGTCATCGCTCTTGGGCATCGTGTTGCCCGCCCACTGGATCTTATCGGCCATACGGTGAACTCCTTAAGTTCTCTCTTGCCGGCCCCCGCATACGCGTTCCAGCCCATTCTCATTCATGCGACTGAACTTTTATGTGGATGCCAAACAAAAAGTTTGTTAGCACTGTTCTATCACACTTTTTGATTGGAAAACCTAACAAATTGTTTGTTGCCGTAATCGGTACCTTTTCGCCGCCGAACGGTCACATAACGCAGCGACGCTTTCGTTATTTGCGAACAAGTGGGGTTTATGGCACAGTGAGCCCAAACTAATTTTTAGGAAGGCACCCATGACCCCCGCACAGATTGAGTTCTACAAGCGCCTTGCACACGGTCTGGCGCTCCAATTTGGCCCTAACTGCGAAATCGTCGTCCACGATCTGGAGACCGATGACGTGGACCACTCCATCGTAGTGATCGAAAACGGCCACGTCAGCGGGCGCAAACTGGGTGACGGCCCCAGCCATATTGTGTTTGAGTCCATGCACGAGGGCACCACCGACGTGCACGACCGCGAGCCATACCTCACCAAAACCACCGATGGCAAGCTGCTCAAGTCCTCGACCATCTTTATCCGCAACGATGAGGGCAAACCCGTCGGCATTTTGGGCATTAACTTTGACATTACGCTCATGAAGGCTTTTGAGCGTTCGCTCGACGCCTTTACCGGCACCGGCGGCACGGGCTATACCGAGCCCGAGCCCATTACCAAGAACATCGGAGACCTGCTCGAGGACCTGCTGCACGAGTGCGAGCAGTTTGTGGGCAAGCCCGCGGCGCTCATGACCAAAGACGAGCGCATCCGCGCCATTGGCTACCTCGACCGTCGCGGCGCCTTCCTCATCTCCAAGTCGAGCGAACGCGCCTGCGAGTTCTTTGGCATCTCCAAGTACAGCTTCTATAGCTACCTCAATGAGGCCAAGGCGGCGGCCGGCGACAAGTAGGCACTCGCCTGGATTGCCCCTCCCCTTTTGGGCGCGAGTTCTGGAAAGCATGAATCCAAGACCGAGCCGCTTGGAAAGTTCCATATAATCGATGTCATTAGTATTTCGAAAGGGTGGAACAGAATGGCGTTGAGCAAGGCATCATGCACCGGTCGCGGATTGATTCCGGCAATTGGTGGACATGTGCACCGCATGTTCGATGAGGGTGAAGACGACCTGTTTTCACTGAGCCTTGACGATGTGATGGATGATCGCCCGTGGACCGCCGACGAACTCATGGGCGGTGGGGCTCGCCCGTCAAGCCCCAATCCCGCACTTGCGCCTAAGCCCGCATCTGCGCCGACTCCTGCGCAGCCGCCTGTTTCGACGCCCGCGTCTGCGCCCGCACCCATTTCGGCGCCCACGCCCACTCCCCGCCCCGCAAGCGACCCGTCCGAGACGGCGGCATTTCTCGCTGCGGCGACGCAGGGCAAATCGGCCGACAGCACCGTTATGTACAGCGCCCAGCAGTTGCCTGTTCCTGCGGCACGTAAGTCTCCGGTCACAAGGCTCGATGAGCCCGTTGCCCATCAGGTTGCCTACGATTCCTGGGCTGCAGCCGATCTGGATGAGACCTCTACCGGCATGCCGGCGCTCGACGTTCCAGTTAACCCGCTTTTTGCCGCCAACACGAGCGCCGCGGACTATGAGGGCGGTGCGGCATATTCCGATTATTCCGATGGCTATGCTGGCACCGATCGCATCGAGACCGAGGATTATGGCACCGCATCGAGCGATTATCTCAACGATCCGTACGCTGCCACGCCTGCACCGGAATATGACCCGGAGGCCGCGTCCGCGCCGGCGTATACCAAAAGCACGGGTGAAGAGCGCTTCGCCGATTATTACGCCGAGGAAAAGGCGCTGCGTTTTTCGGAATTTCCGCAGGCAGTCAAGGTTGCCTTTATCGCCATTGTCATTGCCCTGCTCGGTGTCATTGCGTTTGAGGGATTCCGGCTGTTCTCCGGCCCCACCCAAGCGGAGTCGGAGACCCAGCAAAAAGAGGACGATGACGAGTACCTGGACATCAACACCCTCAAGGGCGACCCCAACGACGGAGACGATGAGTAGCGAGGGCTGAAGGCAGTCGCAGGATCCCGCATCCAGCACCAGCTTCTAAGTGCTGTTTTGTCATCCAGCTACACTTTTCCGGATAATTTGCCTATCGAATTTGACACTTTTCCGAAGTTTCAAGGTGCCTATTTCGACACTTTTCCGGATTTTATACTCTGTCCCTCCAGATGCGCTTTACGGTGCAGGCGTTGGAAGAAGGGCCATGTGCCGCTGGCGGCCCACTTGTTCTGCAGATCAAGCTGCTCGGAGACGACTCGCGCGAGCCGTCCAGCTGGAAGCTCTTTGCCGACGGCGCGTGCGTTGCGGACGGATCCGGCGCCTTTGCCCGCGAGTGCTTCTGCGAGAGCGCCGAGGTGTTTCTGGATCTGTGCCGCGACGCCGTACGCGCGACCGAGCTGTACCAGTGGAGCCAGAGGGAGTACGAGCTGCTGAGTGCGGCCCGCAGGATCGTAGGGGTGTAGACGGGCGGACGAGCCATCGACGATTTTGAGCTGGCAAGGGCCGGGAACTAGATTCCCGGCCTTCAACCTAGCACTGCTTTATGAGATCGAGCACCGCAGGAATGTCATCGGCATTTCGAAGCGCAACGTAAGTGGGTAAGCCCGGGCCAAATCCACCCTGCGTACGCTTGTCCTGGCACATGTCCTCTGGATCCGTTAGATCATCCACACTCTTTGCCAAGCCAACGGCAATCCAACCACCGTTGCTGGTCCTGCCTTCTAGCACGGCATGCAGTTTTCGCTTGCCCGACCTGAAGCCTACATAGTACTTAGCTATGTAGGACTCCCACGAAGGGTTACCACTCAGAACGGACTCGCGCACCTCATCGAAAAGCTTCTGGTTGAGCCCACCTTCGGCAAAGGTGGGGTGGTTCTCCTGCAGAGTCCAGACAGGAGCCTCGTCAGACTCCCCACGAGAAGGACGGTACTTGTCGACGACGTCTGCCGGAAGGTCGGGATACTTCCATATCTCGCACGCTTCTTTCGCCAGCTCGTCCGCGCGCTGCCCAATCTCTTCCTCACCCCATTTTTCATGCGAGACAATCGATTTGTTTAGGTAAAGCGGGCTGCACTTAAATCCGACGTCAGGCAGATTGAGCTTGTCCGAGAACGACCGGTTTGAGTACTCCTGGTTGTAGCCCGTCAGCGTAAGATTTCCCAAGTTGTTGCACAGCCTGTCGTGGATGTCTTCCCAGTTCTCACCAAGCGATTCCTTCCAGCCGTGCTCATCATCGATCGTCTGGGGCATGATGTGCTCGATCTGGTAATCGTCGGCTGAGATGGACTCCTTCGGGTGGTGCCAGTTCTCCATGCGTTCCAGGTAATAGCGCTTTTTAGAGAAGCGGTTGTAGCAGTCACGCGTCTTAAACTCCTCGACAAAATGCTCGTCTGTCGGAAAGTATGCGGTCATACCGCTGCTGTGGATAAGGAGCATCGCCGTAACGTACTCCTCGATATCGTCCTGCTGCTCGAGATTGCGATACATGCCGGCAAAGAAATTATTTAGGCCCGTGGTAAGTCTGCCGCAAACCGCTCGCCTGAACAGAAACGACTCGATAGTCTCGCAGATACGTAAAAACGCATTGCGGTCTAGTCCATTCCCCTCGTAAACCGAATAAAGCAACATTAAGAGGGGCCTTATCTGCTTCACGTCGAGGCTTACGATTCTGCCGAACACTCGGCGCAGTCCGTCGTCCTTCTCCTTACCAAGGAACAGACTGGCGTATCTATGTGCATACCCGCGCAGCTCCTTAAGCAGACCCTCGGTGTCACCATCGTAGTCGTCGGCGAAATAGCGCTTAAACTCGTAGTAGGCCTCGTTCTCCTTCGGCATCCTATTGGGAACTTTAAGCCACAGCCAGTACCAGATAAATGCATTGAACTCTTCTTCGCCGCCTTTTCCGAACAAGCGCTCGAGCGGATGCCAGTAACCCTCGTAGAGCTTGGTCTGCTCGTCGTTGGGAAGCGACATAAGAACGTAGTTACGAATGAGGTCGATAGGCGTGAGCGGCTTACCCTTGGAATTCATGGACTCAAATATGAGCTGGGCATTATCGACGCCAGCGGTGAGCTTAGTGTCGATGACCTGCACGCGGTTTAGCCCCGCCCAAAGCCTTGCAGGGTCGAATGTTTTCCCGTGCATCTTTTCACGGAAGAACGCGTGGTTCTCGACAATGCGATCCGATTTTTCATCCGGCACGGGTGACTTAGACACGATGGAGAACAGCGTCTCTTTATCGTCCTGCGAGAGCACCAATTTGTAGCGCGCTAGACCGTTGTAGTCGTCATCGTTAAAGAGGTAGTTCTTCCGCAGCGCCGAAATCTTGAGATCGCCAAGGAAGCCAGCCTTGTCGGGATTACTCTCCAGATAGTCAGCCAAGGCAGCAATCATCAACGAAAACGTCGTCAGACGCTGCTGTCCGTCAATCAGAAGCACTCGCGAGATACTCGTGGCAGAGCTCTCGGACTCGGGGATATAGAGCATCGACCCCACGAAGTGCGATACGCCATC
The DNA here is from genome assembly GCA_958437935.1 of uncultured Collinsella sp. Lineage (GTDB taxonomy): Bacteria > Actinomycetota > Coriobacteriia > Coriobacteriales > Coriobacteriaceae > Collinsella. Next base: position 33,946 of record CAUBPS010000001.1, read on the forward strand.
ACGGCCAGCGCGCATGACGTCATCCCAAAGCACCTCGCACTCTTTCACACTCCACGAGTAAACTCGCTGGTACACGGGAATGACGAACTGCATCTTCGCCACGCCCATAAGGTCGAGCAGATTCGCCTCGGTTGCTTTCATTTACGCTTGTCCCCTTTCTTGTTTACGCCGCTTGCGGTCAGTCCCCCACTGAACGAAAGGCGCTAAAGACCAGAGCATCGAAGCGCTGGAGCAACCGGGATGCTCGTCTCACTAGATTTTACAACGCTTGTCGCGAATACAGTTGAAAGCCAATCCGGTTCCGATGGCTCCCCCTATGAGAAACACGTGGACACTAAGGGACGCGTTCTGAGCGACAAGTGCATCGCGGACGAGGTTCCGTTTGGGATTCCGGAAAGCTGGGCCTGGGCGAGATTTAGTGAAGTCATTGGAATTGCAGCGCGTTTGGTCGACCCGTTGAAATATCAGGACTTTCCTCATATCGCACCTGACAACATCCAAAAAGGCACCGGAAAGCTCTTGTTCTGTCATAGTGTTAAGGCCGACGAGGTTAAGAGCGCCAATCACCTGTTCTCTGCAGGACAGATTCTCTATTCGAAGATTCGTCCAGCTCTTCGAAAGGCGGTTATCGCCCCTTTTGATGGGCTGTGTAGTGCGGATATGTATCCGCTCAACACCAAGCTGCAACCTGAATATGTCCTCACGGTTCTCCTCAGCAATTTCTTCACTGAGGAGACGCTTAAGGGTGATACGCGTGTCAAAATGCCAAAGACTAATCAGAAGTCATTGAACGTCATTCTGGTCCCAGTTCCGCCCCTGGCTGAGCAGCGCCGCATCGTCGAGCGGGTGAACGAGCTCATGCCCCTGGTCGAGGAGTACGGTGAGCTCGAGGACGCCCGCGAGGAGCTCGACGCCGCGCTGCCCGGCCGCCTGCGCAAGTCGGTGCTGCAGCTGGCGGTTCAGGGAGGGCTCGTGCCGCAGGACCCCGCAGACGAGCCCGCCGGCGTTCTGCTGGAGCGCATCCGCGGGCAGCGCCGGCAGCTCGTGGCCGAGGGGGAGATGAAGGCCCCGAAGGGCGGTGAGTCGATCATCTTCGCCGGTTCCGATGGCCGCCGCTATGAGAAGAGGGCGGACGCCAGGGGCCGCGAGTCCGAGCCCGTCTGCATCGAGGACGAGATCCCGTTCGAGATACCCGAGAGCTGGGAGTGGCGTCGTTTAGGGTCTCTTGTCTTGAATCGCGGGCAGAAGAGGCCTGAGGCGCGTTTTGCCTATATCGACATCTCGTCGATTGACAATGTGAACCAAAAGCTCGGACAAGAAACTGTTATAAATGCAGCTGACGCGCCCTCACGAGCAAGAAAGCTAGTCGCAAAGAATGATGTGCTCTATGCGACCGTCCGCCCTTATTTGCATAATGCCTGTATCGTAGATAAGGATTTTAATATTAAGCCCATCGCAAGTACTGGGTTTGCTGTCCTTTCATGTCTTGACGGATTCCTTCCTAGTTTTCTTCTCTACTTTTTGGTTTCTCCTAGCTTTGACTCTTATGCAAATGCCAATGAGAACGCAAAGGGGGTTGCCTATCCGGCAATCAATGACAACAGGCTGTATCGCGCTCTAGTTCCTGTTCCCCCGGCCAGCGAGCAGAAACGAATTGTTTCTAGAGTCACCGAAGTATTTGCTCTTACCAATTGACTGCTTCATCAACCGCGGCGCGCTGTTCATCGGCAGTGCGCCGCAGATAGATTCGCGTTGTCTCAATGCTTTCGTGTCCCATAAGATCAGCAAGCAGTGAAATATCTGGGTTGCGGTTGATAAAGTTTTTTGCGAACAAGTGCCGAAATGAATGCGGGTATACGACGTCTTGGTCGACACCATAGCGCAGTGCGGCACGCTTCAACCCTACGGATATGCCGCGCGAAGTAATCGCGTTGTCGTTTTTGCCTGGAAATAGAAGGCCATTCATTGGCTTGGCTTTCCATGTAAGACTTTCTTCACGCAAAGAGTCAGGTATCCAAATTCTCCTGAGCTTCTGGCCTTTTGAAACAATGTCCATATATCCAGCGGTAACGTGTTCTACTTTGAACTGTCTTAACTCACTTACTCTCGCACCCGTACAACCAAGAAAGCGAACGATGAAATACCAAAACCAATCACCGTCTTGCTTCAGGCCGCTGATTAACTGCATGTATTGTTCATTGCTGATGACATTGTCGAGAAACGGCTTCTGTTGAATTCGCACTCCTTTGAGTCGGATTCCATCGAAAGCGATGAAATCAAGGTAGGTGTTAATTGCGCCGATGCGGTTGTTAACCGTTTTCGGAGCGAATGAAGAAACCAGCCACTCTTTGTGCGCAAGAAGTGACTGGTTTGTTAGAGACTGAGTTTTATCGATAAGCTGGCATATTGCAAAGGAATAAGAATCAACAGTGTTTTCCGCATAACCCTTTTCCTGCAAGTATTGTACAAACATTCTCATGACATCTTCCTTTCGACGAGGTCATGAAAACAGTTAGACAAGTATTTTGAAAAGCCAGTCAACTTCATAAACGATGCGACGCTGCTCGGCGAGGGGCGGAACTGGGATTAGGTAGTTTCTGACCGTCTCCTGCGCAAGCTCTTTCTGCTTCGTGCTGCCGCTTGCCTGGTCTTCAATTTCAGACTGGACTGACGGCCCCGCGAAATAGGCGAAGGCAAACCGGTGATCAAGCCAATCTTCCCGCGTCCTGATCACCGTCACGTGGCTGTCGGCGACGGCCCAGCCGTATCTGTTTTTCGCCGAGTCATAGACCGCCATCCTGCCCAACGTGCCGAGGCCGGTCGAGTTCCAGAGAAGGTCACCATCCTTCAGAATCCGCTCATCCGCGTACTTGGATACGGTGGCTGGGTCGATGAACCTCGCCTTTTCCACGGAGAATCCGCTCCACTGGTTGCACTTTTGGGCGATCACGGGGTATTTCTCGACGGTCGAATACTTCGGCGACTTGCCCCTCTGGATGTAAGTGGTGACGCTCTCGAGCCTCGCCCACTCCCAGCTCTCGGGTATCTCGAACGGGATCTCGTCCTCGATGCAGACGGGCTCGGACTCGCGGCCCCTGGCGTCCGCCCTCTTCTCATAGCGGCGGCCATCGGAACCGGCGAAGATGATCGACTCACCGCCCTTCGGGGCCTTCATCTCCCCCTCGGCCACGAGCTGCCGGCGCTGCCCGCGGATGCGCTCCAGCAGAACGCCGGCGGGCTCGTCTGCGGGGTCCTGCGGCACGAGCCCTCCCTGAACCGCCAGCTGCAGCACCGACTTGCGCAGGCGGCCGGGCAGCGCGGCGTCGAGCTCCTCGCGGGCGTCCTCGAGCTCACCGTACTCCTCGACCAGGGGCATGAGCTCGTTCACCCGCTCGACGATGCGGCGCTGCTCAGCCAGGGGCGGAATCGGAAGAAATAGCTCTTTTAGCACTGCTGCTTTGATTCCTTTTGCGGTCGTCCCCGTGGCATGATCCTTAACTTGAATTTGGAACAGTGGAGATAGAATTATTTGGCAGAACAGGGCATTGTCTGGACCAACTGTGCCGTAATTCTGAAGGGTAATGACACGCTGTCCACAGCTGCAACGTTTCATTTCGCATATCGCGCAATACCCCATCGGGGCTTCGGTTGTAAACAGCAAATCGCCACGGTGGGTCTCTCCGCGAGACAAGCGTGTTGCATATTCGTCTTCTGAAATATACTCCTCGCGTGTGTAATCAATATAGCCTTGGCGAATGTTGCTCGCAGTCATTAGTCGAACACCTGAAGGTGATTTGTGAGGTGTTTTACCCCTGTAATCAATGAAGTTATATACGGTTTCCAGCCTTGCCCAAGCCCACCCCTCGGGCAGCTCCTCAAACGGCACTTCGTTCGCGATGCACTTATCGCTAGTCACGCGACCCTTGGCATCCACCTTCTTCTCATAGGGGGAGCCATCGGAACCGATATAGATAATGCTCTCCCCGCCCTTCGGGAATTTAGCCTTACCCTCAGCAATAAGCTTATGCTTCTCTTCACGAATGCGCTCAAGCAGGACGCTTGCAGGCTCATCACTCGGGTCTTGTGGAACGAGCTTTCCCTCAATCGCCATTTGCAGGATTGAGTTCTTCAGGTCTTTTGCCTTCATCTACGCCTCAATCCCAAGAATCTCGCAAATACGAGCAAGCTTCTGGTCAATCTCGGCATCGAGCTTAGCGCGCTCTTCTTTGTAGTTCCTGATCAGTTCGTCAGGCGGTAAGATCTCCTCTTCCTCGTGAGGATAGCCGCACACGTCAAAGTTAAAACCGCCGTCTCGCAACTCGTCAACCGTATAGTACTTGGCCTTGGGATTGCCGTCTTCCTCGATATCCCGACGGTTCTCCCACCATTCCTTTACAGGTGCAAAATGTTCGATCCTAATGGGCTTGGTCTTAGAGAAGTGTTTATACCCCTCGGGCATGTCCATGCGATAGAACCAAACGCCCTCAGAGGCCCCCGTATTATCGAAGAACAGAACGTTAGTAGTGATGCTCGTGTACGGAGCGAAAACACTCTGTGGAAGGCGCAAGACAGTATGCAAGTTCATGTCCTCAAGCAGGCGACGCTTGATCTCCGTCTTTGCACTATCCTGGCCAAAGAGAAAACCATCCGGAATGATAACAGCAGCGCGGCCGCCTCGCTTAAGACGATAAAGAATGAGTCCAAGGAATAGATCTGCGGTCTCGGAGCTACGGAGTGCAACAGGGAAGTTGTTTTGCACCGATGCACTCTCGGACCCGCCATAGGGCGGGTTCATAAGTACGACGTCAAACTGGCCGTCAGGCTTGTGCTTCCACTCGCGAACATCCTTCTCGAGAGAGTTATCGTGAAAGACTTCAGGATTATCGATATCGTGCAACAGCATGTTGGTCACGCACAGCAGGTAAGGGAGCTGCTTCTTCTCGATGCCGTAGACCGATCTTGCATAGAGTTCACGATCGGCTGGAGTCTGAACCTGGGAGTCGAGAATCTTGAGGGCGCTCGTCAAAAAGCCGCCCGTGCCACACGCGAAGTCAGCCACAGTCTCGCCGAGCTTGGGCGCAAGTGCCTGGGCCATAAAGTCAGTCACCGCTCGGGGCGTGTAAAACTCGCCGGCATTACCCGCGGACTGTAAGTCTTTCAGGATGGTCTCGTAAATTTCACCGAAGGCGTGGCGCTCTTTGTACTCGGTAAAATCAACCGACTCGTCAATCTCGTTGATGACTTGACGAAGTAGAATCCCATCCTTCATGTAGTTGTTGGCGTCAGTAAAAGCAGCCTTGACGACGACGTGTCGCAAAGGCGCATCAGGTGCAAGCTCAAGACTCTCAAGAGTCTTGAATAGATCATTGTTTACAAAGTCGAGAAGCTCATCGCCAGTAAGCGCCTTGCCGTCTTTCGCATCGTGCGCCCAGCTATACCAGCGCAGGCGCTCGGGGATGATGGACTGATAGGAGTCATCGTGAAACTCCCACTCCTGCTCCTTGGCATCGTAAATCTTGAGGAAGAAAAGCCAAGTCATCTGCTCAATGCGCTGCGCATCGCCATTGATGCCGGCGTCTTTGCGCATGATGTTCTGCAGGGTCTTTACGAGAGATCCCAGTGCCATTTGCTATCGTTACCTTTCTCTATGCGATGTAGAGCTCGTCCTCGAGCATCTGCGCTGCCTGAATGTACTGTTGTTTGCCGCCGAATGCGGCGACGATCTTCATTGGGCTGCCAAACCGACGGAATTCCTCGAGGTCGAGGACGTGGGTGTCGTCCAAGTCTACGAGGTTCGACGTCGCATATTTGTCGAGAAGCGCTTCAAGGACCTCACGCGCGACGCCGGCATACTCATAGAGCACGCCCTTTTTCTTGACACTATTGGCTCTCTCGCTGCGCGTAAGAGGTCTCTGGTCGTAAGCAATGTGGCAAATGAGGTCAAAGTCGCTCATTTGCTCCTGTCCAGTCTCGAGCCGCAGCTCATCCAGGAATACGCCACGCGCGCGCAGCTCATCGATAATCGCTTGTTTCTTATGTTCAGAGTTCCACGCCGCTAGGAAGTGGTCAAGAGTGTCGTATTCGCCGAGAATGTTTTTTCGCGTATAGTCCTTAAGGCTCTCAGTTACAAGAAGGCCATCGGAGGAGTAATACTGCACCATCTCCGACACTACATAGACGTCGGCCCCATGAACGTGATATTTCACATGGGAGGACGGATCGTCCGGCGGCAATACGGGTGGGTCTACGATCGGAGACGGAGGCGGAACGGGACTGCCGCCATTGCCGCCGGGACCCGGATCCGCAATGGGGTCACCCGGATTAGGCTCAAACACAACAACAGGTTCGCCATCAAACTCGGGATCTGCAAACAAACGCGATGCGTCACGAAAATCGAGGATGGTGAAATAGAGTTTGTCGTAGTCCTCACAGATACGGGTTCCGCGGCCGATAATCTGCTTGAACTCCGTCATTCCGTGCTCACCGAACTTGTTGTCGAGCACGACTACCTTACACGTCTTGCAATTAACACCAGTGGTGAGAAGCTTCGAAGTCGTAACGATGGTCGGGTATTTCTCGTCGGGGTCGATGAAGTTATCTAGCTGAGCCTTACCTTCCCTGTCGTCACCCGTAATCTTCATGATGTAGGTGGGGTGATCTCTTACGATATCGGCGTTCTCGTTTACAAGGGCACGTCGCATATTTTCGGCATGCTCGATGTCAACGCAAAAGACTATGGTCTTGGAGTAACGATCCGTCTCCTTTAGAAATTGAGTTATCCGCTTGGCAACTTCCTCGTAGCGCTCTTTGATGACAATCTCGCTGTCGAAGTCTTGCTTCTCGAAAACACGTTTGGGCAGAGCTTCGCCGCGATCATCTATGGTGCCTTCCTCAGTACGGTATCCGTAAATGTCGACGTTCAGCTTAGGACGAATAACTTTATACGGGGCGAGAAAGCCATCCTCGATTCCCTGTTTAAGGGAGTAGGTGTAGACAGGTTCGCCGAAGTAGGTAATGTTTGAAACCTCTTCAGTCTCCTTTGGCGTAGCCGTCATACCGATTTGAATTGCACAATTGAAATACTCAAGTACCTTACGCCATGCGGAGTCCGCCGCGGCGCTTCCGCGATGGCACTCGTCGACGATAATCAAATCGAAGAATTCCGAGTCGAACTCGCGGAATATTTCTTCACCGTTTTCTCCAACAAGCTGTTGGTAGAGCGAGAAATAGACCTCGTAAGCAGAATCGAGCTTTCGACCTACGACCTTGGTTGTAACCCTCTTGAGAGGCTTGAAATCGCCGTCTATGGTCTGATCGACGAGAATATTGCGGTCCGCCAGATAGAGAACCTTACGAACCTCGGTAGTCTGTCGCAAGCGATGAACGATTTGAAAAGCCGTAAAAGTCTTTCCCGTTCCCGTTGCCATAACGAGCAAGATGCGATTCTTACCTCGCGCAATAGCTTCAAGCGTACGATTGATGGCGATGCACTGATAGTAGCGAGGATGATTGCCGCCGTGCTCCTGGTAATACGGAGCGGTCACAATCTCCTGGCTATACGGATGTTCAAGCCCCTTAGCTTTTGAGTATCGTGCCCAAAGTTCCGCCGGAGTGGGAAACTCGTCCATGGCAAGAGCGCGCTCTTTCCCGGTAAGAAAATCGTGCTCAACAAAACCCTTTCCGTTTGAGCTGTACGCAAACGGAATATCGAGCAGCTGGGCATATCCCATCCCCTGTTGGAGACCGGCATCAACGGTGTGCTCCGTATCCTTAGCCTCGACGATTGCGATAGGGATGCCCGGAGCATACATCAGAAGGTAGTCAGCCTTCTTCTTGTCTTTACGGGTGACCATACTTCCGCGCACAACGATCTCGCCACTGGTAAAGAAATACTCAGTGAAGACTTGGGTATTGCGATCCCACGACTTCATAATCGCAGGATCAATGAGTTTAAGCCGTGTGTCAGACTCGTTCATACGTCTCGGAACCCCTCATTGCGCAAAGCGACAGCTATTGATGTTGAGTTGATTAATTTTATCATCACTATGCAATCTAGCAGCCGCTTTATACGAAATGAGACGAAGTAAAGTCAGCCCCGTGAGAAAGCTCCAAAGAAAGCAAAATGAGCCCCGTTGACTTGAGTCAGAGGTCATTCCCGGAGCCCCGCCTACCTCCCCTCCGCCTTCAGCTTCAGCAGCAGATCGCTCAGCTCGGGGCACCTGCTGGAGAGGCACGTCTGGGCTCGCTCGCCCATCCCCCACCGCTGGCGGATCTCCTGGGCGCGCGGGCTCACGTGATAGTTCCCGTCCATCACCTGCTTGAGCAACTTGGCGGTCACGCGCGCATCGGCTAAGGCGCTGTGGGCGTGGCCCGTCGACTCGTCGAACTCGATGCCAAACCACGTCGCCGCGTCACTCAAAGAGACGCGCCCGTGGCTGCCCACGTCCATGATCGAGGTGTAAAACGCCTGCAGGTCGACCCAGTCCGTAGGAAAAGCGGCAAGGTCGATGCGCTTTGCCTGGCACTCGGTCAAAAGCTGTCGCCGGTCCGCCCCGCTCCAGCAGACCACCTGGGCGGAGTAGCGACCGATCCAATCGTTGAGCCTTTTCATCACCACGTAGAGAGGATCAGCCATGGCGGTATCCACGGCCGATATCCCCGTGAGCTCGCGGACGGGATACGCAACGCCTTCGGCATATTCCGTCTGCACAAACTGCGAGAACTCGCCCATCACGTTGCCGTGGTAATCGAGCTTAACAGCGCCGACCTCGATAATCTCGTTGCGCAGTCCACGGCGCTGGCGCTGCTTTGGCACCGGCGCAAACTCAAAATCCAGCACAATCTGGCGCGCAAAGTTCGTCGTATCGATAGCCGAGATACACGGCGTCTTTTCAGCTGACACGGTTACGGCCTCTCTCCGTCAACTGCCGCTTGCTACATAGGTGGCTACATTGCCGTAAGGATAGGCGCCCGTGCGGGCATGAAAGCGGGACGCAATATACCATGCGCCAAGCACACGCCACGCAGACGGCCCCAAGAGAGTCGACCGCTCTATTCAAATGCATGAAAAAGATTTAGGCCCGGTGACTTGAATCAGCGGTCATCCCGGGCCCATCAGAGCTCGTAGAGCTCTTGGTTGCTTTGGTCTTGCTCTTCACGGCGCTTATCGAACTTTCCGAGGCACTCAAGCAGCATTTGAAGCATAACAAGTCGCTGCCATTAAGGCACTGACCTCTTGACCAAGCAACGGCGCTGCCCAGCTCTTCACCACTTGGGCTGCCGTCGACTTTATTCTATCCGCGAGCATCTGGTTTACCAAATGGATTTTCGGTAATGGAGGCCCAGTACCCCGCAAACCGCAAACCGCAAAACCACTACGCCCCAAATGCCGCCATGGGGATCACTGCCACGTCATCGTCGCGCATGTAGGCGATGCTCCCCTTTCCAACCACGACCGCCAAAAACGCCGGCGCGGTATTCTGGGACGCGCTTTCCACTTGAAGCCATGTCGATTCTAGGACACAGTTTCCGCTTGAAGCCCATCCAGAAAGCACGTCCCATTCCGAGGCTTGAATCCGGGACGCAGTTTCCACTTGAGCTCCTGACGGGAAAGCACGTCCCACTCTGAAGCTCGATTCCGGGATACAGCTTCCGCCAGAGACCTCAACCGGAAACGGCATCCCACTCTGGAGCCAGAATCCGGGACGTAGCTTCCGCTTGAGGGCCGATCCGGAAAGAGCGTCCCGGTCTGAGCGCTCATTCCGGGATGCACTTTCCGCTGGCAGCTAGCACGACAACAGAGGGGCCCCGTTCCAGCCATTCGAGGACAGGCTTTACCCCCGAGCAGCGTTATCCCGCTCACACATCTCGGCAAACGAGATCAGCTTGACGTCTCCCCTACTCTCCGCGGCATCCCGACATCCCTGCGTAAAGCCGCTTTTTGAGAAAAGCGCATAGCTTTTATGCTGCCGCCTAAAGAGCTCGCTTCGGTACACGAGCTTTTCCAGAACATCCTCGCCTACCGGTTCATTGCGCCATTTGCACTCCGCAAACAGCGCAGCGCCCTCGCCATCGTCAACAATCAAGTCGATTTCTTCCTGCGTATGCGTGCGATTATCCGTCCCCCACCAGCGCCCAACGCTTGCCGGAACCACATCGAGCTGGCCCGCGCGTGCGAGTTCGTACACGTATTGCCTGCATATAAGCTCAAAGACCGTGCCCATGTAATCCGATACGTGCGGCTCAATGCGCTCATACGCTATCTCGGCCATATCGTTTTGAATCAGCCCGATGTTCTGCGGAACAAACTTGTACCAGAACCTAAACATCTGATCGCTCAGCAGATACACGGCTCGCTTATTGCTCGTCTCGTTTAGGGGCAGCTCGCGCTCGACAATCCCAAGCGACGCCAGCTTATCCACATAGCTCTTTACGTTGCTCGCAGGGATTCCCGTAGAGCTCGCAATCTCCGAGTTCTTCGAGCGTCCCTGGGCAATTGCCTGTACGATCGCATCATATTGCTCGGGATTGCGGCACTCTTGCAATAGCAGGTTACTCGGCTCCTCAAAGAGATAGCCCGTAGGAGTAAGAAAAAGACGTTTGATGTTGTCCTTGAGCGGTGCGGCAGGATCGACTTTCTCGATATATGCAGGAATGCCACCCGTCATGCCATAGCAAACTGCAGCGTCTTCGCGACCCATGCTCTGCCACAGGCCGAGGGTCGTCGTAAAATCGAGCGGCATGATCTTAAACTGGGCCGTACGCCTACCGTATAGTGGGCTCTCGTAGCCCAACACCTGTTCCTCCATAAACGAAAGAGACGAGCCGCATAGGATCAGCATGAGCCTGGTCTCTTTGTACAAGTGGTCGATCTTGTCTTGCAGCAACGAGCTGATTTCGGGATTCGATTGGGCGAGATAGGGATACTCGTCAATCACGACAACCAAACGTTCCGCGCGAGCCATGGTGGCCAATGCATCGAACGCTTCGTCAAAACTACGAAACGACACGCCTGCAGCACCAACCGAGCCTGCAAGTATCGCCTGGCTAAAGCCGTGCAGGTTTGCCTCCGCATTGGTACGACGAGCTTGAAAGTAAATAGCCTTCTTGCCTTGGATGAATTCTGTGATGAGACGCGTTTTGCCCACACGACGACGGCCGTAAATCACAGGCATCTCAAAGGAGCCCGTGCCATACAGTCGATTGAGCTCGGACATTTCCGCCGTTCTTCCGATAAACATAGGACCATCCTTCCTTTACGTTATAGCTAGCTATATTATACCTTCCTATAATATAGCTAGCTATAACGTGATTCGACAAGCGGCGCACGCAAAAGGGGCGGTACACCACCGCACGTGGACCGTCCCGGAAAATGTATCCCGTTCTGGAGCCAAAAACTGGGCCGTAGTTTCCGCCAAGCATGCCATCCGGAAAGCGCGTCCCGTTCTGAGTGGCAATTCCGGGACACAGTTTCCGCTCCAAACAAAAGGCCCCGGCTCGCGATGGAGCCGGGGCCAAAGGCGCAGCTTATGCAGTTGATGGTGAGCGCGGACGGCCCGTCAGCAATGCCGCCCGCGCCCTACCCTAGCCGCGGTGACGGGCGCGGCTGTAGGGCGTATCCACCATGGGCAGATCCGGACGCAGTTTGCCGTCAAACGCGCGGTAGGCATTCTGCACGGCAGGCGCCGTGGGGATCGTTGCGATCTCGCCGATGCCCTTGCCGCCGTACGCCACGGGCAACAGCTCGTCCTTCTCCACGTAAATGGCGTGGATATCCGGAATCTCGGGCGCGCGGAACAGTCCGAGCGTGCCGTACCTTGCTTGGGGCACGCAGTCCTTGAGCGGCCAATCCTCGGTAAGCGCATACCCCATACCCATGAGCACGCCGCCTTCGATCTGACCCTGGATGGAGATGGGGTTGACCACCTTACCGGAATCGTGTGCGGCATAGACTTCGCTCACGCGGCCGTTGTCGTCCAGGATGACCACATGCGTGGCGAAGCCGTAGCAGATGTGGCTCTTGGGGTTGGGGACGTCGGCGCCCAGTTTGTCGGTCGGCTCCAGGTACACGTAGCCAAACTCGCATCCCTCGAGCGCCTTGATGGCGGCCGCGGGGTCCTGAGGATGCATACCCTGACCAGCGACGAGCTCCTGCGTGCGCAGCTGATAGGCGCGACCGTCGTCGTACTCGATCTTGACGCCGTCGCCATGGGCGCTCACCGGGGCGGTAGGCGCAGGCTTGCCGGCCTCGATGCCAACCATGGCATCGCGCAGCAGGAAGGCGGCGCCGCGCACGGCCTCGCCGGTCACGACCGTCTGACGCGAGCCAGACGTGGTGCCGGAGTCGGGCGCGTTCTCGGTAGAGCACTCGCCGTTGGCGATGCAGCTCAGCGGCAGACCGCAGGCCTCGGCAACGTCCTGCAAAAAGACGGTGTTGCAGCCCTGGCCGATGTCGGACGTGGCGGCATAGACCACGGCCACGCCATCCTCGACGCGAATCTTGCAGCGGCCGGCATCGGGCAGACCCACGCCCACGCCGGCATTCTTCATGGCGCAGGCGATACCGGCGTGTCCGGGATGCGCATAGTAGGCATCCTTGACCTCGAGCAGCGTCTCCTTAAGCGCCGTGGAACAGTCGGCAATCTGGCCGTTGGGCAGCACCTCGCCCGGCTCAATCGCGTTCTTGTAGCGAATCTCCCACGGATCCAGGCCGACCTTCTCGGCCAGCAGGTCGATCAGGCTCTCGAGCGCAAACTCGGACTGGCAAACGCCAAAGCCGCGGAAGGCACCGGCCGGCGGGTTGTTGGTGTAGTAGCCAAAGCCGCGAATATCGGTGTTCTGGTACTTGTAGGGGCCGACGGCATGCGTGCAGGCGCGCTCGAGCACCGGGCCGCACAGCGACGCGTAGGCGCCGGTGTCAAAGTTGATCTCGCAATCCAGACCGGTAAAGTTGCCCTCGGCGTCGCAACCCAGCGTAAAGGTGCCGTCCATGGCGTGGCGCTTGGGATGGAACGCGAGCGACTCGGCGCGGGTGAGCTTGCACTTCACAGGACGCTGGAGCTTATAGGCAGCAAGCGCAGCCAGGTGCTGGACGGACACGTCCTCCTTGCCGCCAAAGCCGCCGCCCACGAGCATGGTCTCGACGACCACGCGCTCGGGCTCGTTGTCCCAGCCAAACATGTGGGCACACTCTTTGCGCGTGTCGTAGGCACCCTGGTCGGTCGACTGCACCTTGACGCCGTTCTTGTACGGGAAGGCAACGGCGCACTCGGGCTCCAAGAAGGCATGCTCGGTAAAGGGCGTAGTAAAGCGCTGTGTCACGGTGAACGCGCTCTCTGCCAGCGCCTTGGCGGCGTCGCCGCGCGTCACATGGCGGCTCTGGCACACGTTGTCCTTGAGCTCCACCGTGTTGCCAAAGGCAAAGAAGCTGTCGTGCAGGCGCGGGGCGTTGGCGGCCTTGGCCTCGGCGATGTTGCGCACGGGCTCCAGCGGCTCGTAATCGATCTTTACGAGCTTCTTGGCCTTCTCGAGCGTCGCCTCGTCCTCGGCAACCACCAGCACGATGGCATCGCCCACGCAGCGGGTGATATCGCCCTGGGCGATCATGACGTCCCAGTCCTGGATAAGGTGGCCGACCTGGTTGACCGGCACGTCCTCGGCGCGCAGGATGCCCACCACACCAGGCAGGGCCTCGGCCTTGGAAGTGTCGATGGAGAGCACGCGGGCGCGCGGATACTTGGAGCGCACGGCGCTGGCGTAGGTCAGGCCCGGCTGATCGAGCTCGTCGATGTCGTCGGGGTACTTGCCCTCGCCGAGCACCTTCTTGCGCACGTCGATACGGAAGGCGCGCTTGCCCACGCCGTAGTCGTCGCCGCGCTCCAAGCCCTCGTCGATCTGCTTTTCGCCGCGGAGCACCGCAGCGGCCAACGAAATACCCTCGATGATCTTCTTGTAGCCGGTGCAACGGCAGACGTTGCCGCGAATGGCGTACTTGATCTGCTCCTCGGTAGGCTCGGGGTCCTCGGCGATGAGCGCTGCACCCGCCATGACCATGCCGGGGATGCAAAAACCGCACTGCACGGCGCCCACGGCGCCAAAGGCGTACACAAAGGCCTCGCGTACGTCCTCGGGCAGGCCCTCGACGGTCACGATGTTGCGGCCGGCGGCAAGGGCGGTGGTCAGTACGCACGCCTTGACAGCCGCACCGTCCACATGGATGGTGCAGGTACCGCACGCGCCCTCGGAGCAGCCGTCCTTGGCGGAGTGAATATGCAGGTCGTCGCGCAGGTAGCGCAGCAACGGCTTGTTTTGGGTCGTCGTGCGCTCGACGCCGTTAACGGTAAAAGTGAATTCCTGTGCCATGGTGATTCCCTTCTACACGCCAGCGGCTATGCCGGTGCGGTCGTGGATGGCGCCATGCGGGCAGACGACGGCGCACATACCGCACGACAGGCAGTCCGCGCCGTCGATATGGGCGCAGTTGTCCTCAATGCGGATAGCGCCGGCGGGGCACTTTTTGGCGCACATGCCGCAACCGATGCAGCTCGTGTCGCAGATCTTGCGGGCGATAGCGCCCTTATCGGTGTTGTTGCAGCGCACCAGGATGTTCTGGTAGCCGGGAACGAAGGCAATCACGCGCTGCGGGCACGCCATGCCGCACAGGCCACAGCCCGTGCACTTGGAGCGATCCACGCGGGCGATACCATCGACCAGTGCGATGGCACCGTGGGGGCAGGCCGTGACACAGGCGCCACAGCCAATGCAGCCTTCGCTGCAGCGGGCGTCGCCGCCTGCGGAGGCACAACCGCTTCCGCAGGCAACGTAGGCCACGTTATGTTGAATGGATTTGGCCATAAGAGACTCGCCTATTTCTTAAGAAGGTACGAATAGTTGTCGCGCACAGCCCTGATGGTCAGGCGGACGGCCTCGGGCAGACCGGTGTTGACGGCATCGATCGAGACGGTGCGGACCGTGCCGGCGACGCGGACCTTAAAGTGGTCCTCGTCCACGGCCAGGAAGCCCTCGTTCTCGGAGTTCTCCATGTCCTGCTCGCTCCAGAACAGGGTGAGCTTGTCCTTGTAGGGACGACCCTCCTGGTAGGGGCAGAACACGGCGCAGTTACCGCACTCGTTGCACATGCCATCGACATGAACGACCTGATGCTTGGCCAGGCCCGGCACCTTAATTGCAACGTTGGCGCGGTTGGGGCACACGTCGCAGCAGACCTCGCACACCGAGCCGCAGCCCAGGCAGCGAGTCTTGGTGCAGTTGCGCTTGTCGCGGCACAGCGACCCCTTGCGCTCGTAGCAGGTGTCCTCGCGACCGGCCTGCTCGTTGCAGTCGGCGTACTTGTTAAAGTCCACGCCAGCAATGGCACGGGCGACCTCGGCGGCGTCGGCAATAGCCTCGACCACGGTGGCCGGACCGCGACGGCAGTCACCTGCAGCCCAGACGCCCTCGACGCCGGTGGAGGTGGCGGCAAGGCGGCCGCGACGGTCGTGCTCGACGCCCGCGGCGTCGTACAGGCTGGCATCGATGCCCTCGCCCACGGCGCAGATCACCGTGGTGGCGGGCAGCTCGACGGTCTCGCCCGTGGCGACGGGGCTGCGACGGCCGCTTGCATCCGGCTCGCCAAGCTCCATAACGTCGCAGGTCAGCACGGCGCCGTTGAGCGCCTTGGGCGCCAGCAGCTCGCAGAACTCAACGCCATCGGCAAGAGCAAGATCGAGCTCTTCCTCGTCGGCGGGCATCTGTTTCTTGGTGCGGCGATACACCAGGCGCACGTTCTTCACACCAGCCAGGCGCTTAGCCACGCGCGCGGCGTCCATGGCGGTGTTGCCGGCGCCGATGACCACGACGTCCTCGCCCAGCTCGAGCTTCTCGCCCTTCTTGGCGGCCTCGAGGAACTCCAGCACATCGAGCTCGGCACCCTCGCCCAAGCCCGCAGAGCCGGGCATCCAGGCACCGGTTGCCACGACCACGTCGGTAAAGCCCTGGGCCTTGAGCTCGTCAATGGACTCCACACGGGCGTTGAGCTGAACCTTGGCGCCAAAGGCCAGGCAAAGCTCGGCGTCGTGGGAGATATCGTCGCTGGCAATACGGAACTCGGGGATCACGTGACGGACCACGCCGCCAAGCGAATCGCGGGCCTCGAAGATAGTGACGGGCACGCCGGCGCGCGTCAGGAAGAACGCCGTCGCCAGACCGGCCGGGCCGCCGCCGATAACGGCAACGTTGTGCTCGCCGTCGTTAGCAATGGCCTGGGCGCGCAGCTTGGGCAGCACGGCGGTCATGGCCTCGCGGGCGGCCTTGAGCTTGCTGGCGCGAATCTGGGCGCCCTCGGGCTCGTAGAACGCACGCTCGCAGGCACGGCCGCAGGGATGCGGGCAGATGGTACCGGTAATGAACGGCAGGGCGTTGCGCTCGATGATGATGTTGAGTGCGTCCTCGTAGCGGCCCTCGTCAACAGCCGCCAGGTAGGCGGGAATGTCCTGCTGGATGGGGCAGCTCGTGCGGCACGGCGTGGTAAAGCAGTCGGAAAGCGGGCTCTTGCCGGCGACCTTGCGGTCGGGCAGCGGGCGCAGCGGCTTCTTGTAGAGCGGGTTGGTGAGCGAGTCGGTCTGGATCGCAGTCACGGCCTCGAGCGAGACGCCCGCGAACGGTTTGCCGTCCAGGTCGGCAAACTCGCCGGCCATCTGACTAAAGCGCTCGTAGCCACCGGGCTTGAGCACGTCGGTCGCCAGGGTGACGGGCCAAATGCCGGCATCGTACAGGGCGCGGATGTTGTAGACCGTGGCGCCGCCGGAGTAGCTGATGCGCAGCTTACCATCGAACTGCTCGGTAATGCGACGGGCGGCCTCGATGGTCAGCGAGAACAGCGAACGGCCGGACATGTACATCTCGGTGGAGGGCAGCTCGTTTCTCGTCACGTCGACGGGGAAGGTGTTGGTCAGCTTGACGCCAAACTCCAGGCCGCGCTCGGCGCACAGGGCAATCAGGCGCTCGAACATGGGCACGGCGTCGGCCCACTGCAGGTCCTCGCGGAAGTGCGTGTCATCGAAGACGATGTAGTCAAAGCCCAGCTCGTTGAGGCGCCGACGGGCAAACTCATAACCCAGCAGCGTGGGGTTGCACTTGATGTAGGTGTTGAGGCCCTTCTCGGTGATCAGATAGGTCGCAATGCGCTCAATCTCCGCCGGCGGGCAGCCGTGCAGCGTGGATTCGGTGATGGAGTTGGACACGCGCGCCGGAATGGACTCGACAAACGCGGCGTCGACATGCTCAAACTTGTCCAGATTGGCGAGCGCCCATGCGCGGCACTCGTTCCAGACGTCAGAGCCGCTGGCGTCCTTCATGCCCTCGATGTAGGCGTCGACCTTGGGGCTCTTAATACCCTCGAGGTCATAACCCACGGACATGTTGAAGACAAAGCCATCCGGGCTGCCCAGACCGTACTCGCGGGCGATCAGGTGGCAGGCGAACCATGCCTTCACGTACTCGGCAAAGGCCTGCGGAACCTCGAGCTCGGTCGACCATTCGCAGTTGTAGCACTCGTCCTGAGCCACGATGCAGGGCTTGTTGACGCACTTGGAGAGCTCCTCGCCGTCCATAACCTGGACGGTCTTGAGCTCAAAGAAGCGGGAACCGGCCACGTAGGATGCCACGATGTTCTGGGCCAGCTGCGTATTGGGACCGGCGGCCGGGCCAAACGGAGTCTCGATGCGCTCGTCAAAAATGGGAAGCGCGCCCTCCTGGTTGGCCGTGACCATCTTGCGAACGCCAAAGACAGCGCCCTGGGTCTTATGCTCCTCGATGATCCAGTTCATCAGCTGCGAAAACGGGATCGGCCTCATGATGTCGCTCATAGTGAGCTCCTCTCTGTAACGCCCGGCGAGACCGCGCGGCGGGCGCAAATACGGTGTAGCGCTAGCACAAGCGCCGGCGACCCCGCGGAGGTCGCCTATACGCGCGTCGGATGCGGCGAAACATCCGACGCGCGTGAATCTACTTGTAATTAGTAGGCGCGATCGTTGAGCGTGCTCCAGAGCTTCTTGGACTCAGCCATGGTCCACGCGTTGATCTTGTCCTCATCAATGCCAACAAACTCGCGATCCTTGTACAGGACGCGGCCGTTGATGATGGTGGTGCGGCAGTTTTTGCCCATCATGCCAAAGAGCATGTGGCCGTCGATGTTCTCCTCGCTCAGCGGCGTAAAGGGCTTGTAGTCCATGACGATGACGTCGGCGGCAGCGCCGGGCTCAAGCACACCGAGCTTACGATCGAAATACTTGCTCGCCATCTTGGCGTTGTTCTCGAACAGCATGGTCATGGCCTCGCACCAGCCCACGTTGGGCATGGCGGCGTTGTGGCGCTGAATGATCAGGAAGACCTTGAGGCTCTCGAGCATATCGTGGGTGTAGGCGTCGGTACCCATGCACACAGGGATGCCGCGGCGGAAGAACTCGAGCACGGGAGCGCAGCCCACGGCGTTGCCCATATTGGATTCGGGGTTGTTGACGAGCCAGGTACCGGACTCCTTGACGATATCCATCTCGGCAGGCGTCACGTGGATGCAGTGGCCGAGCATGGTGTCGGGACCCAGCAGATTGTGCTGCAGCAGGCGCTCGACGGGGCTGATGCCACCGCGGTTGAGACGGGAGTCCCACACGTCATTCATGCCCTCGCACACGTGGATATGGAAGCCGGTCAGGCCGTTGTTGGCCTCGGCCATCTTGTCCATGGTCTCGTCCGACAGTGTAAAGGTGGCGTGACCGCCAAACATGGCGGCAATCATGTGGTTATCGTTATCGCGACGCTCCTTGGCGGCCCACTGGGCAAACTCGGCGTTCTCGGCAATGGCTTGGTCGCATTTTTCCTGACCGCGGCGGTCGGAGACCTCGTAGCACAGGCACGAACGCATGCCCAGCTCCTGCGCGGCGTCCTTAATGGTAAAGAGGCTGCCCGGGATCTCGCAGAAGCTCGCGTGGTGATCGAAGATCGTGGTGACGCCATCGCGGATGGAATCCAGAATCGTGGCATAGGCGCTTGCCTTGGTGCCGTCGAGCGTCAGGTTGTCGTCGATCTTCCACCACTGCTGCTCAAGATTCTCCAGGAAGTTGGTGGGGTTGCAGCCCTTAATGGCAAGGCCGCGGGCCAGACCCGAGTAGATGTGGGTGTGGCAGTTGATGAGTCCGGGCATGATGAGGTTGCCCTGGGCGTCGACGTACTCGGCATCCGGATACTTGGCCTTGAGCTCGCACTCGAGGCCCACTTCGACGATCGTATCTCCGTCAATGGCGACCGCACCGTTTGGAATGAACGGGGTCTGAGAATTGCGGGTAAAGACGGAACCGTTAGCGACCAGAAGCATGAATGCTCCCTTCAACATCAGAGGCGGGGTTTGACACCTCTGACATGGCGGAGTGCGAAGCGCCGGCCTACACCGGAAACGGGCCCTCTCCCGTCAACGCTTCACCAAAGGGACAAACCCTTTGAAGTGCGGCTTGGCGCCGCATGACGTCGGCGGACGAGGCGATGCGTCCGCCGACGAATAGCACCGAATTGGTTACTTCTTGCTCTCGGGCAAGACCAGATCCACGGCAGCGTCCTTGGCAGCATCGATGTGCTGAGCCACGACCGGCGTCTGCGGAAGGATCAGGTTAAGGACAATGGCCATAATGGCGGTGGGGGTCACGGCATTGGAGCCGATGACGGTGGACACCCAGGTGGGCATACCCTCGCCGGCAAGGCAGCCGCTGGCCATCCAGATACCCAGGCCAAAGACGACGGAGGTACCGACGATGGTGGTAGTGCGCTGCGTAAGGCCCTCGCGGGTGAACATGCGCACGCCGTTCATGGTGATGGTGCCAAAGACGCCGACGGTCGCGCCGCCGATGACGGGCTGCGGGATGGCGGAAAGGACGGCAGAGAGCTGCGGGAACAGACCGGCGATGGCAAAGACGGCAGCGATGATCACAAAGACCCACTTGTTGACGACCTTGTTGGAGCAGATGATGCCCACGTTCTGGCCAAGGGCGCTGGTGGGAAGACCGCCCAGCAGGCCGCCGACCATAGAGGTAAGGCCCTGGGACACGATAGCGCCGGAGAGCTCGCGCTCGGTGGGCATACGGTCGATGGAGCCCAGGCAGGCGGCGGAGACGTCACCGATAACCTGGATGGCAACCATGGGGAACACAACAGCGAGGGTAATGCAGACCTCGGGATCAAACTCGAGCGTGTAGGGCATGAGCTTGGGAAGGGCGAAGACCTGAGCGGTGGCGACGCTGGAGAAGTCGATCATGCCAAAGGGGATCGAAACGATCATGCCAACGATCATGCCAAAGAATACGGAGCCCAGCTTGAGCGTGCCCTTGCCAAAGTTGGCGAGCGCAAAGACCACGGCGAAGGTGATGAGAGCGACGCACCAGGCCTGCGGAGTGCCCCACAGCGGCGTGCCCATACCGCCGGCCATATACTTGACGGCCGTGGGATAGAGAGAGACGCCAATGGAGAAGATGACCGTACCGGTCACGACGGGCGGGAACAGCCACTTGATCTTGCTGTAAGCCAGACCAAAGAGGACCGCAACGGCGCCGCCGACGATCTCGCCGCCCAGCAGCGCACCAAAGCTAAAGCCCGAGGCGCCCATGGCCTGGAGGGCCGGGAGGAACGCGAACGAAACGCCCATGACGATGGGCAGGCCGCCGCCGATGCGACGGAAGGGAGCGAAGGCCTGAAGGGCCGTGTCGATTGCCGAAAGAATGAGCGCGACCTGGATGATGTCGGTACTCTGCTGGCTATTAAAGCCGTAGACGCCGGCCATGATGACAGCCGGGGTGATGATACCGGCAAACGAAGCCAGTACGTGCTGAAGGGCACACGGGATCATTTCCTTAACGGGAGGCATGCCTTCACGAGTGAACAGGGCTTCAGTGCCGTTCGTAACCGTCTCCTGGGTCATTTGACCACCAATCCTCGAAATAGCTGTTTTCGCATCTAACGCTCTATTGTGACGCAGTGCGGGGTTGAGGTTGTGCCTTCGTTGCATATCGTATTAAAGATGATTCTCATTCTCAATAATAATTTTTTGTTATCAGACTATTCTTGAGCTGAAACAATGCATTTCCGCAGTTCAGGAAAGTGTCCGGTCAAAATAACATCTAACTTTTCTTTTGGTCAACCGTTTACCGCCAAAATCATACCGTTCGTCTGCATTACGTCATGTACCTGCGGATATACGAGATGATGAGCAGCGTGTTACCATGAGAAAAAATTGTTATGAACATTTCCGATTTCACCCAAAGGAGTTGCCCGTGAACGAGACCGTACGTCGCTTTTTGCCGATGGTCGATTTCCTGGAGCAGATACTCGGCAAGAACAGCGAAATCGTGCTGCACGATTTCTCGGATCCCGACCACGCCATCGTCGATATTCGCAACGGCATCGTAAGCGGCCGTAAGGTCGGAGGCCCCGCCACCGATCTGGCGCTCAAGATCATGCACGACCCCAAGTATCGCGACCTGCCGTTTATTACGGGCTACGAGGGGCGCGGTGCCGGTGGCAAGACGCTGGAGTCAGCGACGTACTTTATCCGCGAGGATAACGAGATCGTCGGTATGCTCTGCGTCAACACCGACCTCTCAACCGTGCGCTCCATCAACACCATGGCGCAGCAGCTCATGGCATGCTTCGACGCGGCACCGACACGTACAGAGCCCGCCCCTATCGAGGTCGAGAGCCTGTCCGAGTCCACACAGGAACTCATCGACCGCAGCATTGCCGAGTTGCTGACCGCGCGCGGGCTGGATACGGCATCGCTTGGCCAGAGCGACCGCGTGGACGTCATTCGCCACCTCAACGGCAACGGCGTGTTCATGCTCAAGGGCGCCGTGGCTTGCGCCGCCACCGCACTGGGCATCTCGGAGCCCAGCGTCTACCGCTACCTGCAAAAAGTCCGCAAGGAAGGCTAAACGTGATCCCTTGGGGACGAAGGGAAACGGATCATTTTTGTAGCATCGCTTGGCAAAAGACCCTGCAGCTCGCACTGCAGGGTCTTTTTGCATGTCATGTTTAGTTGTTGCCAACGCCTTAGAGAGCGGCGACGACCTCAATCTCGACCAGACCGCCAGCCGGAAGGGCGGCAACCTGGAAAGCGCTGCGCGCGGGGAACGGAGCCTCGAACTTGGAGGCATAAATCTCGTTCACGGCAGCGAAGTCGGCGATGTCGGCCAGGTAGACCGTGGTCTTGACGACATCGGCAAAGGTGGCGCCGGCAGCGGTCAGCAGGGCCTCGACGTTAGCAAGGGACTGCTTAGCCTGGGCCTCGACGCCCTCGGGCATCTTGCCGGTTGCGGGGTCGATGCCCAGCTGGCCGGACAGGAACACCATGTTGCCGGTCTGGATGCCGGGGGAATACGGGCCGATGGCTGCAGGTGCGTTATCGGAAGACACGACGGTCTTGCTCATGTTTATCTCCTTACGATCAGTTGAGAGAGCGTGAGCGCGGCGTTCACACCGGGAGGCACAGTTCGGTCTGAACACCGCGCTTGATTGGGATAGTACTCAAGGCTTCCGCGCGATGCAAGATTATTATCACGTTGCGAGAATATTTTATCGCCCAACGGCACCTGTCGGCCGCTGAACGGCGTGACCGGCGACCTGCCTGAAGACTTTGTCCTGCTTAGGCTGCGGGCATCGTCCGCCGCAACAGCACCACTATACTTTTGAATATCTGAGCATTTTGAAAGGCAGGATATGACCGCAACCGCCAGTCGAACCACCAACCGCAGACCCGAGCTTTTGGCGCCCGCCGGAGGGCCCGAGCCATTTGCAGCCGCACTCGCCGCCGGGGCAGATGCCATCTACTGCGGCATGGGCAGCTTCAACGCCCGCCGCAAGGCCACCAACTTTACCGACGAGGCCTTTGAGCAAGCCTGCCGCGCCGCACATCTAGCCGGGTCGCGCGTTTACGTCACGGTCAACATCGTCATCAAGCAGTCCGAGATGGGCGATGCGTTGCAACTCATCCATCGCTGCTCCACGTTGGGCGCCGACGCCCTTATCATCCAGGACTGGGGCCTGTTCTTTGAGGTCAAGCGCACGATGCCCGGCATCGAGACGCACATCTCAACCCAGGCGAACATCCACGACGACCGCGGAACCCTTTGGTGCCGCGAGCAGGGCGCCGACCGCGTGACTCTCTCGCGCGAGCTTTCCATCGACGAGATTGCCACCATTCACGATGCCGCGCCCGATGTGGACCTTGAGGTCTTTAGCCACGGCGCCATCTGCTTTTGCTACTCGGGCCTGTGCCTGCTTTCGAGCTTTGCCATGGCGGGACGATCGGCCAACCGTGGCATGTGCGCCCAGCCCTGCCGCCTGCCCTACGAGCTGATCGACGAGAACGGTCGCGCGCTCTCCCCCGCCGGCCGCGAGCGTGCGTTATGCCCGCGTGACACTAACACCTCACAGCTTGTTCGCCGTCTGTATGACGCTGGCGCCGCGTCGCTCAAACTCGAGGGCCGCATGAAGGCGCCCGATTACGTGTACTCCATCGTTGATGTATATCGTCACGAAATTGACGACATGCTATCCGGAACCGCCGTTACCAAGGACGAGGAAGCCGCCCGCCAGCGCCAGCTCAAGCGCTGCTTCAACCGCGACTTTACGCACGCCTATCAGGACGGCACCTCGGGCGACGAGATGATGAGCTATGAGCGTTCCAACAACCGCGGCCAGATCGTGGGCACGGTGCTGGGCAGCCGCCCGGCCAACCGCGATGTGCGCGGCCTCAAGCCCGACGACCGCCGTCGCCGCGCCGCCATCGCCCGCATTGAGCTGTTTGAGCCCGTGGGCAAGGGCGATCTGCTGGAGCTTCGCCACGATAACGAGTTTGACCAGTTCCTAACCACTATCGCTACCGATGATGCCGCCGCCGGTGACATCATCGAATGTCGCGTGCCCCGCAGCATGCCCGAGGGCTGCCGCGTCCGTGTGATTCGCAGCCAGCGTGCCATCGACGCCGCCGGCGCCGCACTTAAGCGCGATGTACTGCGCCGCCGAGCTGTTGATGTGTCCGTCGTGGCGCGCCTGGGCGAGCCGTTTACCGTTACACTCACCTGCTGTGACAACCCCGCGCTCACCGCCACCGCCACGGGCTTCACCGTCGAGGCCGCCAAGACCCGCGCCGTCGAGGCGGCAGACCTGGTTGAGCATGTGGGCCGCATGGGCTCCTCGCCCTTTGAGGCAGCGAGCTTTGACGTTTCGCTCGACGCCGGCTGCGGTATGGGCTTCTCCGCCGTGCACAAGGTGCGCGCCGCCGCCTGTAAGGCATTGGAGGAGGCCATTCTGGCGCCGTACGAGGAGCGCGCGAAGACGCTCGAGTTGCCGGTACTCGACAAATGTACGCGCGCCATGCCCGAGCATTACCGCGATGAGCCGCAGATCTGCGCCGCTGTCACCACGCTCGAAGCCGCCGAGGCAGCTCGTGCCGAGGGCGCCGCGCGCATCTACATGACCACCGATGCGCTCAAGGCCGTCGGACTCTCCCCTGCCGATGCATTTGAACAGGGTATCGTGCCCGTACTCGACGAGGTCTGCCGCGCCGTTGACCACGAGCGCGTCGATCCCTGGATCAATGCCGGAGCCACCGTCGCCGTCGGCAATATCTCCGAGCTTGCCCTGGCCGCCCAGGTTGGCGCCACGGCCGAGATTCGCTCTTGCCTGCCGGTTCATAACACGCCCTGCATGGAAGCGCTTGCCGAGCGCGGAGCCGGTGCGTTTTGGCTCTCGCCCGAGATCACGCTCGAAGAGATTGTCTCGCTCGGCGCCGCCGCGCCCGCGGCTCTGGGCATCACCGTCTTTGGCCGCCCGCGCGTCATGACAAGCGAGCATTGCATTCTGCAGGTTGCCAACGGCTGCATCCATGATTGTGCCAACTGCCGCCTGCGTGCCCGCAAGCTCTCGCTCAAGAATATCGACGGAAAGGTCATGCCCGTCCGCACCGACATCCACGGCCGCTCTCGCCTGTACGATGCCTACCCCATCGACCTTACGCCGCAGGTACCACAGCTGCTTGACGCCGGCGTCCGTCGTCTTATGGTGGACGGCACGCTGCTCGAGACGGATGAGGTGGGCCGCGCCGTCGCACGCGTCCGTCGCGCCGTCGAGGCCGCGCAGGCCGGCCGTAAGCCCGCCGCCCGCCTGCGCGGGGCGACCTCGGGCTGCATGTTTGTGGGAATTAGCTAACCGAAAGGCTTACACATGAACGAAGAACCTCAAGTCCTCTACTGCGACGCCTGGCTCATGGCCATCGACAAGCCCGCCGGCATGATCGTCCACGGCGACGGCACCGGCGAGCGCACACTCACCGACTACGCCAGCGACCTGCTGCTGGCGATGGGCGACGGCTTTGCCGCGACCGACATGCAGCCGCTCAACCGCCTGGACCGCGACACCACCGGCGTGGTGCTGTTCTCGCTCGACAAGCAGACGCAGCCCGCTTTTGACCAGATGATCATCGACCACGCTTTCGAAAAGCACTACCTGGCGCTCGCCGAGGGCAAGATCGACTGGAACGAAAAGCTCATCGACAAGCCCATCGCCCGCGACCGACACGACAGTCGAAAGATGCGCGTCGGCGCCAGCGGCAAGCCGTCTCAAACGCACGTGAAGGTGCTCAAGCGCCTTAAGAGCCGTCGTGGCCTGCCCACGCGCTCGTATATCGATGTCGAGCTGCTCACCGGCCGCAAGCATCAGATTCGCGTCCATCTGGCCAGCGAGCACCATCCGCTGGTGGGCGACGACCTGTACGGAACGCCGCGCCCATGCGGATTGATGCTCCACGCCCACAGCGTGTCCTTTACGCATCCCGTTACCGGCGAGCACATCCACATCGAAGCCCCCTGCCCCTGGGAGCCCTAAACCACCACAATGGGGACAGGCACCTTTGTGGTGGTTTTGCCGCAATGGCTCAGCCGCGGTCCCAAAACGTCTCGATCTGTAACAGTTAGAACCCATTTTTCGGTCTATCTGTTACAGATCGAGACATTCGAATCCCCCTCAAGGGAAAATCTCAATCTGTAACAATAACTCGGCAAAATCAGCCTCAGATGTTATAGATTTAGACAAACCACCAGCGTCGCCCCAAACAACCTCAATCTGTAACATCTAACCCACTTTTAACGGTCTAGTTGTTACAGACTTAGACAAAACCGGTAGACAACGAAAGCGGCAACGCCCGTAATGGATGTTGCCGCTTTTCTATTGAGAAAACTAAATGGTTTTGGCCTTACTTCGCCCCGTTGCTAGACCGTGATGACGTTTTCCATCGCCTGGTACTTGGCGGGCACCTCGCCCGCGGTGATGATCGTTGCATCGCGGAAGTCCGCGAACTTGACGGGCGCCACCATGCCAAATTTGCTGGCGTCCGAGATTACGTAACGTTTGGCCGTATGGCGCATCGAGATACGCTTTACTTGCGCTTCCTCGATATCGGGCGTCGTAAAGCCCTGCTCGGCAGCAATGCCGTTGGAACCCCAAAAGCCGCAGTTGAAGTTATAGCGGTCTAGAGTTGCCAAGGCATCGGGGCCAACGAGCGCCTCGGTCTCGGGCTTGAGCTCGCCACCCAGCACCACGGTGCGCATGCCGCGCAGGGCGAGATGCTGAGCATGGAGCACGGAGTCGGTCACATAGGTGACGCCGTCAAGGCGCGGAAGATGCTCGATGAGCCTGAGCGTCGTCGAACCCGAATCGATGTACACAAAGCTCTCGGGCTCCACGAGCGCCGCGGCGCGAGCGCAGATGCGCTCCTTGTCGTCGTTATGGAGATCACTGCGCTCACTGATCGTTAAGTCGCGCGTCACGTGCGCGCGCTCAAGGCTTGTCGCGCCGCCGTGCACCTTGGCGATGCGGTGCGCTCGGTCAAGTGTCTGCAGGTCGCGTCGAATGGTAGAAGCCGTCACACCCAGGGCATCGGCAAGCTCTGGCACCGTTACTGAGCCAGCCTGTTGCACCATCGAGACGATCGCATTGAGCCTATCTTCCGCGAGCATCGCTTACTCCTCCTCGGGGTAGACGACTCCCCAATCGGCACGGAGCTTGGTCATCAGCCCCATAACATCAGAAGCATAATCCAGAAGCTCACGCTTGGAATCATCGCCGGCGACGGCCTTCTCGAGGTCAGCCATCTCGTAGCATAGGGCGTAAGCCTCGGTGCCCGCGGCGACCTCCTCGCGATGACCGTCTGCGGTCCACACGATGGTCGCATGGTCGGCACGCGGATACTCGTTGACCTCGATATAGCAGTTATCAAAGCTGATAACCGAGCGCTTGGGCTGCTTGGAGTGGAGCGTAAGGCTCACAACGCCCAGCTGCTGTTCGGCATTGCGGCAGACGATACCGCCCGCGACGTCAACGCCAGTCTCACAGGTATTGCCCAGAGACACGACCTCGGCGGGTTGGCTGGCCATAAACAGGCGCATGACCGAAAGGGCATAGACGCCGATGTCGAGCATGGCGCCGCCGGCGAGACTACGATTGTAGAAACGGTTGGTCAGGTCGCCGTACTCCTTGTAGCTACCAAAGTTGAGCTGAGCGAGGTTCATGCGGCCAAACTCGCCGGCATCCATGCGGCGGCGCAGCTCTTGATACAAGGGCATGTGGAGCACCGTGGTAGCGTCCATAAGGACCACGTTGTGCTCGTCGGCGATGGCGCGGGCCTCATCAAGTTCGGCAGAATTGAGGGTAATGGCCTTCTCGCAGAGCACGTGCTTGCCGGCGGCCAGCGCGGCACGCAGATAGGTGATATGCGTGTTGTGCGGCGTGGTGATATAGACGGCGTCGATGTCCGGATCGGCATAAAGGTCATCGACCGTTTCATAGACCTTCTCGATGCCATACTGCTCAGCAAAAGCTTGAGCCTTGGACAGCGTGCGGTTGGCGACACCCGTAAGCTTGCGGCCGGCAAGAGCGAGAGATTGGGCCATCTGGTTGGCAATAACGCCGCAACCGATCACAGCCCAACGGAGCTCGGGAGCCGTAAAAATATCGTCGGGGAACGGCTTGTCCTGGACCGAAGCGAATGCTGCTTTGGCGGCTGCCGCGGAGTCGAGTGGAGCCTGCTTGGAATCTGCCATCATGTGCCTCCTGTGTCATAGAACGTCTTGCATTTCGGACAGCTCTATATTCGCACAAACGCGCGCGTCTGTGCGCATTTTTGCGTATCTCACCGCTAAACGGTCATTTTTGCCCCGTAAATGGCGCTTCTATACGCATATTCACGCAATCCCACGCACGCAAATACGCACAAATGCGCATTTGTCATTGCTCAGAGACAGGGCTTATGCTTAGAACTCAAAAGACAGGATGATCCGCTTAGCCTCGTCACTCATGGCGCGCTGCAGCTCTAAGGATCGTCCCAAACTGCGGACAGAAAAGGAACGTTCCAAACTGCAGACAGAAAAAGAACGTCCCCAGGCGCCGGCATTTCAAGAGCACTCATTTAAGTCTGTCCCCAATGAGTGGGAGTAATCAGAGACCCTTTGCGAGGGAGGCCGGACGTGGCCTTCCTCGTTTTTATTCATGGACTTTAGTCCGTGCCGCGCGGCACGCGCGGCATAGAAAGCCACCCGCTCAGCGGGTGGAGGCCAATTTCCGCTACGCGACAAAAACCTTCCCCCTAGCATGAGGATTGTTCAGGTCATCATACTAGGGGGAAGGTGATTGCTGTGGCCCAGAAAGCCAACAGCCTCGCGCACACGAAATGGCTGTGCAAGTACCGCATCGCACCGAGGTCAAGCTCATCGCCGCCATCGTCGAGAAGCACCCCAAGGTGCGCTTTGCCGCGAGCCGCACCTCGGCCCACGCCGACCTCTACGACCGCATGGAGCAGGCCCTGTGCGAGCGCGTGGCCAACGCGGTGGAGGTCGTCCGCTCCGACATCAGCCCCGCGCTTCTTGTCCACACCGGTCCAAACCTCGTGGGTGTGGCGGTCCAGGGACTCTAGCGGAGGCGGGGCGTCCTGCCCCAAAAACAAATGCAAAAGACGAGCACTTCTTGCCGCTCAATTGGCAAGAAGCGCTCGTCTTTTCTTAACGCGTTGTATGGCGGAGAGAGCGCAAGTTACGCGAGCGCCCTTCTTGCCAGCTCGGCCGCGCCGAGGATTCCTTGGTCGCCGCCGCAGCCCGGGGCGCAGATGTAGCTCTCCATGTCCTTAAGCTCGGCGGTCTGGATGTAGCCACCCAGATATTCGAGGGTCTTCTTGCGGACGATGCCGTAGAGCTGCTCCTGGTGCATCACGCCGCCGCCGAGGACGATGCGGCGAGGCGAGTACATGAGCACGAGGTTCGCGCACATCTGCCCCAGATAATCCCCCTCGAGCGCCCACACCTCATCGTTGTCCGCGAGCTCGGCCGCGGGCTTTCCCCAGCGCGCGGCGATGGCGGGGCCGGAGGCGAGCCCCTCGAGACAGCTCGCGTGGCTCGGGCAGACGCAGCGTCCCTCCTCGGTGGGACGGGTCCTTACCAGCATGTGACCGGCCTCGGGGTGCAGCATGCCGTGAAGGAGTCTGCCCGCGCACATGACGCCCGCGCCCACGCCGGTGCCGATGGTCACGTAGACGGCGTCCTCGAGCCCCTTGCAGCAGCCGAAGACCACTTCGCCGAGGCAGGCAACGTTCACGTCCGTGTCGTAGGCCACCGGAATCCCGAGGGCGTCGGCGAACGCGGCGCGAAGACCATAGCCTCGCCACGCGAGCTTGGGCGTCTGGAGGATGGAGCCGTAGCGCTCGTCGTTGGGGTCGACGCAGGTCGGGCCGAAGGCGCCGATGCCCAACGCGTCCACATCGCGGGCGGTGAACCACTCGATCATCTGCGGGACGGTCTCGGCGGGCGTAAGCGTCGGGGTCTCCATACGGTCGAGGACCTCGCCGTCGCCGGACACCACGGCACAGACCATCTTGGTCCCGCCGGCTTCGAGGGCGCCGAGCCTCATTTGCTTTTCGCTCATGTGATCCTCCTTACAAAGGGACGCCCGCAGTCATGGTCAACCGCGGGCGCCCATAACGTTGGCTTGTTTCGAGGCGACCCTACCTGGGCACGCGGTCCTGCCTTGCGGCAAACGGGGCGAGCACGGCGTGCGGCTCGCTTTGGTACCAGTAGGCGACGGTGGAGATGTCGTCCTCGCGCTCGTAGAGCTTGATGTCGTCGTTGCCGAGGTCCTGGAACGTCACGCGCAGGTCCTCCTTGAACGAGATCGGGTCGGGAAGGTGCCACCTGTAGAGGCCGTGCCTGGGCAGCGCGTCGTCGTTAGTCGCGAGCATCGGATTCGGGTTCGGCTTGCCCGCGCTGAAGCGGTCGCGCGTGGCGTCGCGCGTCGAGCGGTACGGGTAGCCGGCGAACAGCGTGTTGAAGCACTGCGCCTCGGGCAGCGCGTGGGGCGGCCTGTCGAGGAAGGCCCAGGCACCGCCGAAGTAGTCCTCGGCTCCCGTCGAGGTGACCGTGGGGAACTCCTCGTCGCCGTCGAGGAAGAACTTCATCTCGCCCTCGCCCCACCAATAGCGCTCCAGGGCGCACAGGGCCATGTAGGTGCCGACGTAGTAGCCCTTGCCGCGCACGCCGTCGAGCACGGTGTAGTCGACGCCCCTGCGGGTGCTGCGCTCGCGGTTAAAGCGGGCGTGGAAGTACATGGCGTCGTCCGGCACGTCGGTGAGCGCGTAGTTGAACGTGTAGAAGATGTACTTAATGAACCCGGGGTGCTCGCTCGTAAGCGTGACCTTGGCGTGCTTCCTGAAGGGCATCTCGAAGTAGCAGTTCATGCCGCCCGTCGGGTTCACGCAGATGGGCATCGAGTTGACGATGGCGCGCTCACCGAAGCCGTTGCAGAAGAAGTCGCCGACAGGGCACTCGACCGAGGGGGTCTCCTCGTCGTCCCAGTAGAAGCGCAGCACGAGGTCACGCATGACGAAGCTGCCGGCGGCGGTCTTGTCGGGGACGGTCATCCAGATGTGGCGGATGATGCCGGGGCCCTCGATGTCCGCGAGCGTGATGGTCTCGCCGGACTCAAGGGGCACGCAGCACGAGCCCTTGCGGCCGACGCCGAGGTGGCTGGCCGACATGGCGGCGCGGCCCTTCTCGCCCGTGATGTTCTCGGGGGTGATGGCGCGGCTTTCCTCACCGCCGTGCATCCACACGTCCTTAAGGAACTCTCTCATCGTCGACCTCCTCTATTCGTCGTCGTCGCACTCGGCGGAACTGGCACCGTTCACGTAGATGATCTGCTGGCGCGCCTCGTTGACGAGGGCGTCGAAGTCGAGTTTCTCGTCGGGGCGCGCGAGCGCGACCGTCATGGCGAGCGGGAGGTTGACACCCGCGATCACGTGGATCCGGTCGGAGGCGAAGCGGGAAAAGCGCTGGTTCACGCTGCCGCCGTACGCGTCGGTGAGGACGACGACCTCGTCAGTGCCCGAAAGAGCCGCCTCGACCGCCGCGTCGAGCCCCTCGCCGTTGTCGTTCACGTAGGCGCACACGGCGTTGACGGCGTCGCCCTTACCCGTAAGGAACTCGAGGGTGTCCTTGAAGCCCTGGGCGAGAAGGGAATGGCTCGCCACAACTATCTTTCTCATTGATTCACCAATCTCTTGGGTCGAAGCTAGGCGAGGATGCCGGCGGCGGAGGCGACCATCGCGAGGACGATCACCACGAGGATGAGGGCCGTCATGCTCGCGTTCTTCTTGGTAAGAAGGTAATACGCGCTTCCCGTGATGGCGGCGGGGATCATGGCAGGCAGGATCTTGTCGAGCAGCGGCTGAATCTCCATCGCGACGTCGCCGAAGCTGAAGCTAATCGGGCAGGTGACGCCGATGACCGAGGCGATGAGGCAGCCGACCACGGTGAGGCCGAGCACGGAGGCGGCGGCAGTGAGGTTGGGAAGCTTCTCGCTGAAGTCGGTGACGAGCTTCACGCCCTGCTTGTAGCCGAACTCGAGGGCGTGCATGCGGACCCAGAAGATGGCCAGGATGAGCGCGAACCAGATGCCGGCTCCCACGGGGTTGCCCTCGATGGCCATGTAGGCGGCGATGGAGCCCATGATGGTCGGGATCATGGTCATGAGCAGGGAGTCGCCGACGCCGGCGAGCGGTCCCATGGTGCCGATCTTCAGGTCTTGGACGGCGTCCGCCGCCGCTAGGCCGTCGCGCTCCTCCATGGCCACGCAGGCGCCAAGGATGATGGCGGCGAGCCAAGGCTGGGTGTTGTAGTAGCGGAAGTGGTTATTGAGCGCTTGCTTATAGTCCTCGTCGTTCGTGTAGATCTTCCTCAGGACCGGCGAGAGGGCGTAGGCGACTGAGGCGCCCTGCTGGGTCTGGTAGTTGAAGGTGCACACGCTCATGAGCCAGCGCCAGTTCGCGTTGCGCAGGTCCTTCTTGGTGACCTTGTAGCCGGAGGGCTTGCCCTCGGCGACGGCGGTGATGTTCTCGTTTTCCATGGTTACTCATCCTCTCCGATGAAGGCGTCTGCGGAAGCGTGGGCGGCGAGCTCGGTGTCCCTCTCGGCACGCTGGTAGAACGCAATCGCGAGGGCAACGCCGACGATGGCGGCGCCGATGATGGGCACGTTCAGGAAGGCCGAGAGGAAGAAGCCGGCGAGCAGGTACTGGAAGTACTTGGCGGTTGGCATGTAGCGGAGCAGCATGGCGATACCGACGGCCGGGAGCATCTTGCCGGCGAGGGTGAGGCCGGAGAGGAACCACTGGGGCATGACCTCGAGGAGCCAGTTGACGGCGGGCTGGCCGAGCGTCACGGAGACAAAGACGGGCAGGGCGGCGCACAGGCCGAAGAGCGCGGGGCAGACCCACAGGATGGCGTTCATCTGATTGAACTTACCCTCGTTGCAGAACTTCTGGGACTTCTCGACGACAAAGCCGTTGAGGATCTTGGCGACGACGTCGAGCTGGATGCCGAGCATGCCGACCGGCAGGCCGATGGCGAGGCCCGTGTCGGAGCCCAGGGTCACGCCGTAGGCGGTGGCGATGATGGCCATCGTGCCGTAGTCGGGAATGGAGGAGCCGCCGAAGCCCGCGACGCCGAGCTGCATGAGCTGAATGGTGCCGCCGATGACAAGGCCGGTCTTCCAGTCGCCCATGACGACTCCGGTGATGAGGCCCCAGAAAACGGCGTAATTGACGAAGATCATCGGGATGCCGTAGTAGTCCACGTGCTTGATGAAGGCCAGCAGGGTCAAAAGGACGACCTGCAGGATAGTGAAGTTGACCATATTTCCCCCTTAGATGAGGTCTGCGACGGAGACGGGCTTGTCGGCGGGCACGAACTGGGCCGTCACCTTGACGCCACGGGCGATGAGCGCCTTGTAGCTCTGGACGTTCTCGGCGGAGGCGTAGGCGCGCTGGGTGAGCTGGATGCCGTCCTCCTTGACGAGCGAGCCGCCGACGACCAGCGACGGGAGCTCGACGCCCGACTCGACCAGGCGAAGCATCGTCTCGGGCTCCTTGGCGATGACGAAGACCTTCTCGCGGTCGTACTTGCCCGCGGCGAAGTTCTTGAGCGCGGTCTGCTCGGAGATGATCGAAACGGCCATGCCCGCGGGGCGCGCCATCCTCATGGTGGACTTCAGGACCTCGTCGCCGGCGACCTTGTCGTCGATGACCATGACTCGGGTCGCGCCCGACACCGGGGCCCACTGCGTCACGATGATGCCGTGAAGCAGGCGATTGTCGATTCGTGCCATAACAACACTCATGTTTGCTCCTATCAAATGAAGTTTTACGTTCGGTACTGCCTCGGTGCTATCCGGATTCGCGCCGGGCAAGGGGTTATCGGATTATTGAGGACGCGCGGTCAGCTTGCGGCGGCGCGGGGAAGGTCACTCGTCGAGCAGGAGGTCCGAGGAGCCGAGGCGCTCTTCTCGCGCCGGGGCGGCGCTCACGCTTATGTAGTCGAAGACATATGCGATCTCGCTTACGGGAACCTCTACGCGATAGCGCGTCGAGATGCTCGAGAAGCTCTGCCTGAAGGACTCGATGAAATCGGCGCGTTCCTCCTCGAAGCGGTCCTGGCCAACGTAGGTCTCAATGGGGTTTCTGGTAACAAGGCGCTCGACGAGACAGCAGAGGTGAACGTAGAGCCCAATGATGGCGTTGCTGCCGATCTTCTCGCCTGTCCTGCGCTGAAGCTCGTGCACGGCGCTCTCGATCTCATGGAATAGCCGCTCCGGGTCGAGGATGGTGATGGAGCGGATGACGTTCTGCAGCGTCATGTTCGAGAGCAGCTTCTCGTGGAAAGAAGAGAGCTCGGAAGCGTCAAGCCACCTGCCGAACACGGCATCAACCTTAGAGGCGGACGCCGTCGACATGATGTCCTCGAGGGCGACGAAGGGGACGGAGGCGACCCCGGGGTCTCCCGTGCCGATGACGGCGCAGACGCGGTGCTCGGAGAAAACGGCGTCGTTCGACCCGTTCGCGACGAGCTGCTTGAAGGGCCTCGTGAGCAGGCGCGCGCCTATGGTGCGCGGGAGGCTCTGCGAGACGAGCTGGCGTATCCTCTCCGCGGCGTCGACCCCGGACTCGGAGCAGAAGACGATGGCGTCCTCACGGTTGACGCGCTCGATCACCTTGCAGTGCGTCACGCACGCGGCGGTCGCATCGCCAAGAACCTCGGCGATGGACTTGCCGCCGAGCAGCCCGACCCCGATCTCGAGCGCAAGACCGGTAGAGACGTTGTTCACCACGCCGATAGTGGAGTCGGTAACGTTCTCGAGGGCCTTATAGGCCTCCTCCAAGGAGCCCATGTCGACGAGGAACACGACCCCGGTGCAGTAGGAATGGCGGTCGACGAGGCGCTGGAGCGGACCGACGATGTCCTTCAGCTGCTGGTCGTAGGGCATGTCGACAGCCTCGTACACATGCATGCCGAGCATACGGTTCGCCGCGTCGGCGATGCTCGTCGCCGTTGAGTAGCCGTGGGACAAGATGACGCAGAGCGTCCGAAGGGCCTTCGCATCGCGAGACTCCGATGCGACGCACAGCGTCAGAAGCGTCTTCGTGAAGTGATCGAGCGAGATTCCCAGCGCCCCTTCCACGTCTGCGGCGACCTGATCGGAGACACTCGAGGCAAACGGCAATTCGGAGGTCACGGCACCGAGGAGATGGGAGATTTGCTCCGCACAGGCAGACTTTCGCTTAGCCAGGCCGATACCCGGCCACAACTGCAGGCAAATCTCCTGGGCCAGTAGAAAAGCGACCTTCCTCGAAAGCTCGATGCCATAAGAAGAGCCTGCGTCGGCAAGGACCGCGCCCACGACGCGCTCGAAGGCGCGCGACCTCGAGGAGGCGACGCCGTGGTCGAAGATCAAGTGATCCTCAACGCCGCGCACAGCGGAGACAGCTTGCGAGACAAGCTCGGAGACAGAGAGCTCCCCGGCGCAGAATCGCTCATCGAGGGAGCACAGGGCATCGAGCGCCTGCTCGACCGGCCCTGTGCTCTCGGCGGCATCCAGAGACGCGTCGATCAGAACGCCATCGTCGGGCTGTTGATCGATCTGCGCGGAGGAGAGGAGCCCGCTGGGAAGAAGATACGGGCGAACGACGACGTAGTCGCCCTCGCGATTGAGGAACGCTTTGGCGCAGCAGTTCGTCACGCAGGCGCGCAAGCCGGCGATGTTATCGGAAAAGTCCGCGTTCACGAGGCAACGGTATGCGCCGCGGCTGATCTTCACATCAGAACCGATTCGGCACCCCTCGCTGCGCAGGAAGCTCAAGATGAGATCCTCGCGCTCCTCGGGGGTCCGCTCCTTGAGTGAGGGGACGCGGGCACAGATGGGCATTTTGCTGTAGGCCGAGGAAACCTTCAGGTCATCGGCGGAAAGCGTCGTCGAAAGAACGAGGCGAGCGCGCGGCGCATCCTGGGAGGCATCGAGCCCGAGGGCCGTCGCAAGGCAGTGCTCCATCGCAGAGGGAGAGAGTGCCTCGATGCCGTTGACAAAGACCACACCCCCGCGCGCTTTCGCGATCGACTCGTCAAGAAGCCCGTTGAACGAGGCGGCGTCCGGGACCCCGGCGCAGTCGATGCGCACATAGGAGGAGTCGCGGGACAGCAAGCCCTGGTTCTTGCCGTACTCGTACACAAGGCGAGAAAGGAAAGACTTACCGACACCCACGCCGCCGCTCAAGAGGATGGGCAGGCCAAACGGAGGGTACTGAACCGCAGCCTTGCACTGCTCGACAACGGAGCTGAGGCTCATGTCGAAGCCCACGGCACGCGCGAAGTCGCGGTGATCGGCGATTCCCGTCGCCTGGATGAGGTCGGCGAGCGAGGCGTACTCGCTTGCAGAGAGCTTTACCTGAAAACGCTTCTGGAACGCGCGGCGATGAAAATAACGGACAGGCCTGCCCGCCACCTTAACCACAAGACCGGCGCGAACAAGGTCGTTGAGGTACTGGCTCGCCAGGCTCCTGGAGATGATGAGCGTCTCGGCGATGTCGGAGGTGGACAGACGGGCAAGGTCGTCGAGCGAGACGGCAGAGGTGAGGGCCTCGAGATGCTCGAGAATCCTGTCCCTCATGTCGACGGGTTTCTTTGCCAAGCTGTCCTGTGTGGTCTTGTCCATGACTTCTTACCTCCTCGTACAAGGAGTATAAGGGGAGAACAGAGAACGGAAGGGGGCGCGTGGGGGAATCAACAGCTCCGAGGAAAAGTCCACCACTTGAGGGGCAGAAAACAACGGCCATTGAACATTCAGGGCCGACGCTCAACACTTCGGCTCGACACTTCGCTTTGGAAAGGGCCCCGGCGCGCCGGGGTCCCAACATAAAGAAGGGCCCCGGCGCGCCGGGCCTAAAGCTTAACCATGCGCGCGGCGATGCGGGCGCAGTCGCAGGCGGCCTTCTTCTCGAAGGTGTTGTAGTCGACGACCCGGCCCTCGGCGCAGGGCTTGTCGCTGATGGCGCGCACGACGACGAGGGTCACGCCGTTGAGATAGGCGGCCTGTGCGATGGTGCAGCCCTCCATCTCGCAGCACAGGTCGCCGAAGGTCGCGAGGATTCGCTCCTTCTGTTCCGCGGGCGAGACGAACTGGTCGCCGGAGACGACGCGGCCCTTGAGGACCTTAATGTCGGGGGCGACGGCGGCCGCGGCGGCGCACGCCGCCAGCAAGGGCCGGAACGGATCGCGCAAGATCAAGGCGTCGCCCGGGAGGTCGAGCGTTACCGTCAGCCGGCGCCGCGTCTACCGCATCATGAGGGAGAACGGCCTGGCCGGCGCATACGGCAGAAAGAGGTTCAAGGTGCACCCCGGGGCGGTCAACGAGGCCGACGTGTCGAACGTCGTCGCGCGCGGCTTCGGCGGCAGGGCGCCGTGCACCCATATATGCAGCGACTTGGCCTGCGTGCGCGTCGGGGCGTCGTGGAACTACGTCTGCCTGCTCGTCGACCTCTGCAACGGGGAGATCGTCGGCCACTCCGAAGGACCGAGGAGGGACGCTCGAGCTCCGAGCCAAGCTCTTGGATTACGTGCACTGGTACAACAACTTCAGGATCCACTCGACGCTGGGCTACATGTCGCCGGTCGAGTTCAGGGAGGCGGGGCCGTCCCTCCCGGAATCGTCCAAATAAGTGTTGCCAATCCATAGCCAATCCAGCCATCATCTCCGCGAAGGCGGACGTCAGGAAAAGCTCGGCTTGAGCTCGGTCGGACGCGGTCTGTGGGGCATCATTCAGACTCAGGGGGTCTCCTTGTCTTCTTCGGTCGCAACCTGAATGATAGGGACGGCCCCTTCTCTCTTTCCCCTTCGTTTTCGACGCGTCACCCTCTTGGCGGGCTTAAGGCCCGCGCTCGCGGGTGCAGGGGCTACGCCCAAACCCCAAAAACGTAACGCCGTGCTCGAAGCGTTTCCGGACGTCAGCGTAATCTCAAATCCCGTTCGTCAACTCATGGGCAAGCCACCTGAGACTACTCATTTCTCCTACTGGCAATGAAGACCTGCGACCTGCAGTTTTGCAAACTGCTTGAAAGCCACCTGCGTTGATTCACTTCCTATTGCAGCTGGCGGCTTGCACGCGAAAAGGCATTTAAGTTTCAAAACGGGCGTTTTCGGCGCTATCGAGCCTCCAAAGGCATCCCGCCGCGCCCTTTGGGACAAAAACAAAAACTCAAAGCCCTGAGTTCGAAAATAGTTTTTGGAGTTGTCCCGACTTTTGTCCCCGAAGCCGACGAAACGCGACAGGGTGTCACCTGGCGGCACTCGATTCGAGACGGCACCGAAAACTGGATGCAACCGGAATGACGGGACGGCAGAACCGAAGCCATCGAGTGGGGATAGAAAAAGGCCCGGGTGCCGTGGCATCCGGGCCTTTGCTAGCAACTTAACAGTTGCGGGCAGCTTAGAACTTGTGGCCGCACTTCTTGCAGACGCGCAGCTTGTTCCTGCCGTCCTTCTCGTGACCGACGCGGGTAACCTTACCGCACTCGGGGCAGACGAGATTGACGTTGGAGGCATCGATGGGAGCCTCCTGCGAAACGATGCCGCCCTGCTGGTTGGCAGCGTTGGGCTTGACGGCCTTCTTAACGACCGAAACGCCCTCGACAACGACCTTGTTCTCGGCGGGGAGAGCACGCAGGATAACGCCCTGCTTGCCGCGATCCTTACCAGAGAGAACCTGGACCTTATCGCCCTTCTTGATATACATATATCTCCCCTAACTACAGGGTCTCGGGAGCGAGCGAGACGATCTTCATGTACTTCTTGTCACGAAGCTCGCGAGCGACGGGCCCGAAGATACGGGTGCCGACGGGCGAACCATCGTTGTTGATGACAACGCAGGCGTTCTCATCAAAGCGAATGTAGGAGCCATCCTTGCGGCGGATCTCCTTAACGGTGCGAACGACGACGCAACGGACAACGTCCTTCTTCTTGACGTTGGCGCCAGGGGTAGCCTCCTGGACAGCACCGATGAACACATCGCCGATGCCTGCATAACGACGCTTGGAACCGCCAAGCACCTTGATGCAGCGAATCTTGCGAGCGCCGGAGTTGTCGGCGACGTTCAGCATGGTTTGCATCTGAATCATGGTAGATGTTCCTCCGAACTAAGAACCGAAGAGAGGTGCGCAGCCTGTATACGGCCTGTGGTATGCAAGCCAGGCATACGCACATCTTCGGAAACGTACAAGTCGTAAGAGCGACTGCTTATTTAGCGCGCTCGACGACCTCGATGAGGCGCCAACGCTTCATCTTGGACATAGGACGGGTCTCCATAACGCGGACGGTGTCGCCCACGCCAGCCGTGCACTCCTCGTCGTGAGCGTGCAGCTTCTTGGAGCTGGTCATCATCTTGCCGTACTTGGGGTGACGCTTGCGCTCGGTGATGGTGACAACGATGGTCTTGGCACCGGAGACGGAGGTAACGACACCCGTACGGACCTTACGCGAGTTACGCGAATCAGTCATGTTCTCTCCTTAGGTCCTACTCGGCGACAGCGGACTTCTCCGCTGCGATCTCGCGGGCGCGCTGCTCCGTGAGGACGCGAGCGATGTCCTTCTTCACGGTGTTGACGCGAGCGGTGTTGTCCAACTGGCTGGTGGCCATCTGGAAACGAAGGTTAAAGAGCTCGGCGCGCATTTCCTTCAGCTTCTCAACGAGCTGAGCGTCCGAGAGCTCACGAATCTCTGCGGGCTTCATTAGTTCTCCTCCTTGGCGGCGGCGGCGTCCTCAGCAGCCCACTTGGCCTCGAGAGCGGCCTCCTCAGCCATCTCCTTCTCGATGCGCTGCTCAGCGTTCTTAGCAGCAACAATCTTGGTCTTGATGGGAAGCTTGTGCTGTGCAAGACGCAGAGCCTCGCGAGCGACCTCCTCGGGCACGCCCTTGACCTCGAACATGATGCGGCCGGGCTTGACGACGGCCACCCACTCCTCGGGGTTACCCTTACCAGAACCCATGCGAGTCTCGGCAGGCTTCTTGGTGATGGGCTTATCGGGGAAGATCGTGATGTAGACACGACCGCCACGCTTCATGTAGCGGGTCATGGCAATAC
The DNA here is from genome assembly GCA_958437935.1 of uncultured Collinsella sp. Lineage (GTDB taxonomy): Bacteria > Actinomycetota > Coriobacteriia > Coriobacteriales > Coriobacteriaceae > Collinsella. Next base: position 73,982 of record CAUBPS010000001.1, read on the forward strand.
GAGCGGCCTCGATCTGACGGTTGGTGATCCAATGGGCCTCGAGAGCCTGGATACCAAACTCGCCGAAATGCAGCTCGGTATTACCCTTGGCCTGGCCCTTCATGGAGCCACGCTGCACCTTGCGGTGAAGAATACGCTTAGGGGCAAGCACTACTGACCCCTCCTCTCGGAGTTACGACGACGAGGACGGGAAGAGCCCTCGAGTGCAGGGTTGGGAACAGGCTGGCCCGGGAGCTTCTCGCCCAGGTAGATCCAGACCTTCACGCCGCAAGCGCCCATGGTGGTGCTGGCGACAGCCGTGCCGTAGTCGATCTTGGCACGGAGGGTGTGCAGAGGCACACGACCCTCACGGTACCACTCACGACGGCCCATCTCGGCACCGCCGAGACGACCGGAGCACTGGATACGGATGCCCTTAGCGCCGGCCTTGCGGGCGGACTGGACAGCCTTGCGCATAGCGCGACGGAAGGCAACGCGGCCCTCGAGCTGCTCAGCGATAGACTGAGCAACGAGGTTGGCGTCGAGCTCGGGGCGCTTGATCTCGACAACGTCGACGGAGAGCTGGCCCTTGGAGACGCCAGCGACCTTCTCGAGCTCGGTGCGGAGGGTATCGATCTCGGCACCCTTCTTACCGATGACAACGCCGGGGCGAGCGGTGAGGATGATGACCTTCACCTTGTCGCCAGCGCGCTCGATCTCGACGCGGGAGACAGCTGCGCGGGAAAGACGCTTCTCGAGGTACTTGCGGATCTCGAGATCGTTACCGAGGGTCTTAGCGTAATCCTTCTCTGCGAACCAGCGGGAGCGCCAGTTCTCGGTGATGCCAAGACGGAAGCCGGTGGGGTAGACTTTCTGACCCATACAGCTTTACGCCTCCTTTCGAGGAGCAACGACGACGGTGATGTGGGAAGTACGCTTCAGAATGCGAGAAGCGGAACCCTTGGCGCGGGGACGGATGCGCTTAAGCGTCGGACCCTCGTCAACATAGGCAGCGGCGACAACCAGGTTGTCGGCACGCAGACCGTTGTTGTTCTCGGCGTTCGCAACGGCGGAACGGAGAACCTTCTCGACATCCACGGCGACAGCGCGGTCGCAGAAGTGGAGGATGTCGAAGGCCTGAGCGACAGGCTTGCGGCGGATCAGATCGACCACCAGGCGGGCCTTGCTGGGGGAAACACGCACGTACTTAGCGACGGCGCGAACCTCGGTGGCCTCAGTTTCAATAGACTTAGTTGCCATTTACGGTTAACCCCCTATTTGGCCTTGTGGCCACGGAACGTACGAGTCGGCGCGAACTCGCCGAGCTTGTGACCAACCATGGACTCGGTAACATACACGGGCACATGCTTGCGGCCGTCGTGGACGGCGATGGTGTGACCAACCATCTCGGGGAAGATGGTGGACGCGCGGGACCAGGTCTTCACGACGTCCTTCTTGCCAGCCTCGTTCATCGCGGTGATACGCGAGAGAAGGCGAGTCTCCACGAACGGGCCCTTTTTGAGACTTCTGCTCATAAGTGCTTTCTCCTAAAACTCGGTATCCGAAATTACTTCTTACGGCGACGAATGATGTGCTGGTTCGAGACCTTCTTCTTCTTGCGCGTACGAAGGCCCTTCGTCGGCTTACCCCAGGGGGTAACAGAGGGACGACCAGAGGTGTGGTTCTTGCCCTCGCCACCGCCGTGCGGGTGGTCGACAGGGTTCATGACGGTACCGCGAACGGTCGGGCGCACGTTCATGTGACGCTTACGGCCGGCCTTGCCGATGACGATGTTGGCGTGATCGGCGTTGCCGACCTCACCGACGGTGGCGCGGCAGGTAACGAGGATGCGGCGCATCTCGGAGGAAGGCATACGGACGATAGCGTACTTGCCCTCCTTACCCATCAGCTGGCAGGAGTTACCGGCAGAACGGGCGATAGCGGCGCCCTTGCCCGGCTGGAACTCGACGGCGTGGATGAGCGTACCGACGGGGATGTCGGCGAGGGGCAGAGCGTTGCCCGGCTTGATGTCGGCGTCAGAACCGGACATGATGGTCTGACCGACCTCGAGGCCCTTGGGGGCCAGGATGTAGCGCTTCTCACCGTCAGCGTAGTGCAGCAGAGCGATGCGAGCGGAACGGTTCGGATCGTACTCGATCGTGGCAACCTTGGCGGGCACGCCGTCCTTGTTGCGCTTGAAGTCGATCACGCGGTAACGACGCTTCACGCCGCCGCCCTGGTGGCGGGTGGTGATGCGGCCGTTGTTGTTACGACCGGCCTTCTTGGGCAGGGGCTCGAGAAGAGACTTCTCGGGCTTGGTGCAGGTGATCTCGGAGAAATCGGAGATCGTCTGCCAACGCCTACCAGCGGAGGTCGGCTTAAGGTGCTTTACAGCCATTACAATCCCTTTCAATAGGAATCCGTTAGCCATCGCAGACAGGGATTCGAGGTTCTGCCTCGGGTGCGATGACACCGGACGTATACACGGTTCCGGGCGTGTCCATTTTATACGCCCGAAACCTTGAGCTCTCGCCTCCCCTATTTGGGAGGCATGAGCTCACTCAACAGCAGCGAGTCTTAGGCCTGGTTGCCAAAGACCTCGATGGTGTCGCCCTCGGCCAGCGTAACGATGGCCTTCTTCCAAGAACGGGTCTTGCCGGCGACATAGCGCACGCGCTTGATCTTGGGCTTGACCGTCAGGGTGTTCACGCGAACGACCTTGACGCCGAAGATCTCCTCGACAGCGTCCTTGATCTGATACTTGTTAGCATCCTTGGCGACCTCGAACGTGTACTTGTTCAGCTCCATGCCGGAGAAGGAACGCTCGGACACGATCGGACGGATGATGATCTCGTGGGCGGTCATTTATGCAAGCACCTCCCCGAAGTGAGCGGCGATGTCAGCGGGCATCAGCACAGCGTTGTTGTTGACGAGATCGTAGGTGTTGGCCTCGTCGGCAGTGATGATGAACGTCTTGGGAATGTTGCGGAACGACAGGTAGGCGTTGACGTCCTCATCGCGAACGATGATGGTCAGACGCTTACCCTCAAGGCCGAGAGCCTTGAGCATGGCGACGGCAGCCTTGGTGGAAGGCTTATCGAAGCCGTAGTCGTCGACGAGCACGAGCTCGCCATCGGCCAGCTTGGCGGACAGCGCGGAGCGCATAGCCAGCTTGACCTCCTTGTTGTTCATACGCTTAGCGTAGGAACGGGGCTTGGGGGCGAAGACAACGCCACCGTGACGCCACTGGGCAGCACGGATGGAACCCTGGCGGGCACGGCCGGTGCCCTTCTGACGCCAAGGCTTCTTGCCGCCACCGGAAACCTCAGAGCGACCCTTAGCAGACTGGGTGCCCTGACGCCAAGAGGCCATCTGGCACTTGACGATGTGGTGCATAACGTGGATGTTCGGCTCGATGCCGTACACCTCAGCGGCGAGCTCGGCCTCGGCGACCTTCTTGCCCTCGCTGTTCTTTACTTCAAACTTTGCCATTTAAGTGTTCTCCTTGGTATGACGCTGGGCTAAATGGGCTGGGCCCTTAGGCCATACGGATGGCGACGAGACCATTCTTGGCACCCGGGACAGCGCCCTTGACCAAGATGAGGTTCTGCTCGGCATCGATGCGGACAACGGAAAGGTTCTTGACGGTAACGCGCTCGTTACCCATGTGACCGGCCATCTTGACGCCCTTGAGGACGCGCGCAGGATAGGCGCACTGACCGATAGAACCGGGGTGACGCTGGAAGTGAGAACCATGCGTCATAGGACCGCGGCGCTGACCCCAGCGCTTGATGCGACCCTGGAAGCCCTTACCCTTGGAGGTACCGATGACGTCGACCTTCTCGACATCAGCGAAATCAGCGACGGTGACGACCTCGCCGACCTTGTGCTCCTCGCCGTTCTCGACGCGGACCTCACGAAGGAAGCGGACAGGCTCGACGCCAGCCTTGGCGAAGTGACCAGCCATGGGCTTGTTCACGTTCTTGGCCTTGATGTCGCCGAAACCGATCTGGACGGCGTCATAGCCGTCGGTTGCCTGAGTTTTAACCTGCGAGACAGCGCAGGGGCCAGCCTGGATGACCGTGACGGGAACGACGTTATCGTCCTCGTCCCAAACCTGGGTCATGCCAATCTTGCGGCCGAGAATCATGCTGATCAAGATATGATCCCAACTCTCGCGTGGTCTTGGGACAATGCGTACACCACCGAGCGTACGCCCCTAGAGGACCACTACTTACACGACGTGCTCCCCAGCCTTGTATTGCGTCCGGACTACCTGACAACCCTATTAAGCAGGCATTTTGTCCAGCCAGAATACTCCCCTGGTTACACACAGCTGTTTAGTATACACGGCTGCGGGCGTATCCATCGAGATTCATATTTCACTCACATTGTTTACGCAGGTAAAGTGCGTGGCACGTTCCCAGTGTGCGGCGGAGGGGGCGGGCCTGAGAGATATTAAGGTTGCTGCTCTACAGTCCTGCTCACGACGGAGAGCACATTAAGTGCTCTCCTGTTCGTGCGGAACTCGCGACAACCTTAATATCTCTCAGGCCCGCCCCCTCCGCCGCACACTGGGAACGCCACGTTGATGTCTGCTAAACCTTGCTCGCTCAGGCTAATGACTTTGTTGGGGATCCACTATTTGTTGGAGGGTGAACTTGCATTGAGGTGGTTCGCCTTCTGCTTGTGGCGTGGACTCTTCAAAATCAAAAATCATGATGGCGCAGTTGGGGAGTTTTGTTGGGAGCTCGAAGCCCTCTGGGGCTGTAGCCTTGATGAATTGGCGGCTGGCGCTGCCGTGGCTTACTGCTAGGAGGGTTTCGATGCCCTCGGCGCCCATGAGATTGGTGAGGGTGCCTACCATGCGCTCCTGTAGCGCCTGGCTTCCCTCTCCTCCGAAGGGGACTAAGTCCTCGCCTGGATCCCAGACGTCGGTGGGCAGCGCGTCGTGGGGGTCTTCTTCGAAGGTGCCGTAGCTGCGTTCGATGATGCCTTCGCAGGGTTCAACAGCTGCGTTCTGGCCGAGAAGCTCGGTTGCGACGAGGCCTGCTGTGTCCATGGCTCGGCCTAAGGGAGACGAGACCACTTTGTCCGGTACGACGTTGTGGGCTTTGAGCCATGCGGCTGCCATTCCGGCTTGCTGACGGCCTAAGTCGGTGAGCGGTGAGTCGCAGCGGCCCTGGACGAGTTTTTTAACGTTGAATTCCGTCTGACCGTGGCGCAGTAGATACAGCTTCTTCATGCTCTCCCCTTCTGCATCAATAGCTTGAGCGATGCCACCCTATTCGTGAGTATGGCCTACGTAGTCTTCGTCGATCGTGATCTTTGCGAATGACTTGGGGTATTCGGATTCGACCTGTTTTGCCAGTGTTCGCTTTAGATCTTCGGCGCTCATTTGCAAATCGGAGGGACGTACGCAGTCAAAGATCACGTTGGTGTGCGTTGGGCCCGGCACGCAGCGCAAATCGTGAATGGAAAGACGGTTATCGATCTGTTGGGCCATGGCGTTGATGCGCAAGCGCATGCTCGCCACCTTGGGGTCGTCGGTCACGATGGGGTCGTAGTGGAGCGTGACGATCATGCCGTCTTCGTTCCTAAATGCCTGCTCAATATTGTCGAGCGTGTCGTGGCTTTCCAGCGGGTCGGCTTCTGCCGCCATTTCGGCGTGGGCGCTTGCGAACTTTCTGCCCGGACCGTAATCGTGAACCATGAGGTCATGAACGCCCAAAACACCGGGGTAGCTCATGATCTTGCTGCGGATATGCTCGACAAGCTTGGGGTCGGGCGCCTGACCCAAAAGCGGGCTCACCGTATCTTGGATAAGCTCAAAGCCGCTCCAGCCAATATAGGCGCCAACGGCGAGTCCAACCCAGGCATCGAGGTTGATGCCTGTCACCTGCGAGACGATCGCGCATGCCAGAACGGCGCCCGTGGCAAGGACATCGTTCTTGGAATCCTGAGCCGTCGCATGCAGCGTCTGGGACTCAATACGGTCGCCGAGCTTTTGGTTAAGCGCCGCCATCCACAGCTTAACGACCATCGACAGCGCCAAAACCGCCACCAGGGCAAGCGAGAACTCGACGGGCTCGGGGTGGACGATGCGCTCCACCGAGGACTTCACCAGCTCAACGCCGATGAGCAGTACGAGCGCCGCCACGACCAGACCGGAGAGATACTCGTAGCGACCGTGGCCGTAGGGGTGCTCGGGGTCTGCCGGCTTGCTCGCCAGCTTAAAGCCCAGGACGCTCACGATATTCGAGCTGGCATCGGACAGGTTGTTCATGGCGTCCGCCACGATCGAGACCGATCCCGACACCACGCCGATGGCACCCTTTGCAGCACAAAGCGCCACATTGGCAACGATGCACACCATGCCCGTCAGCGTGCCCACGCGAGCACGATCGCCCTGCGCGCGCTTAACAATCCATTCGACCATCTTTATCCGCCCCCACGGTACTACCTATATATCTATTGCTCAAACGGATTGTAGTGTAGCCACTTTGCCCCACAGATACAAAAAGGCCGCAACCCACACGGGCCACGACCTTGGAATGTGCCATGCGGGACTGCCCCTTTGTCGATCGATTTATGCGCTTGCTTCGGCCGTGCTCTTCGAGGTTTCGCGCAAATCGGCTCCGTCTTCTGTCGCCTGTCCCTTCGCCGGCACCACGCCAAAGCAGTAGCTCAGCGCCGCAGACACCGCAAATGCCACACCGCCGGCGGCGCAGCACCACAGCAGGTTCGAGATGCCGCCCGTGGCAAAGCCAATGACCATGAGGACATTCGTCATGCCGATGGTATAGGCCGTAACGTGGCCCACGGCCGCAACAAGGCCTCCGACGGCGCCGCCAATGGCCATGCACGTCAGGCACCTGCCATATTTAAAGCCGCAACCGTACAGCGCCGGCTCGCTTACGCCGCCAAGAACACCCGAGATTGAATAGCCCAGCATGAGCGCCTTCTCGTCCTTATCCGCAACGCGAAGCGACGCGCCAAAGGGCATGCCCCAAACGGCGAACGTTGCCATCGTCGCGGCGATCAGAATGCACGAATCCGTTCCCACACTCATAAACTGCGCATAGGCGAGCGATAGGACAACGTTGCTGACGCCGGCGATCTTAAGAAACTCCCAGCCCGCGGCAAGCCCCATGAGCGTGAGCAGCGACACGATGCCACCGGAATTGCCAAGCATAAACATAAGCTGGCCCAACAGCATGCCTAGATAGCTGCCCGCCGGCGCCGTAATACACAGCGAAACCGGAACCATGACAAGCATGGTTGCAAACGGAACGAACGAAAACGCCACGGCCTTAGGGATAACGCGCTGAAAGAAACACTCCACTCGCCATAGCACGGGCACCGAAATGAGAACCGGAATAACAGTCGTCGTGTAATCGTTGACCGGCGCGGGAAGCAGGCCATATACGGAAGTCATCGATGCCCCCGTCGTCGAAGCGGCATCGACGAGCTTAAGCAAATCGGGCGCAATCAATACGCCGCCCAGCATCATGCCCAGCTGCTCCGAGCAACCGAGCTGGCGGGCGGCCGCCCAACCAAGATAAATGGGCAAAAAGTAGTAGCCGGCGTTATAGAGCCAGCTGTAGAACAGGCGATAGATTTCGGAATCGGCAGACCACAGGCCCAGCATGCCTTCGCCCATAATGACGGCGACGGTGCGGAACAATGCCGCGCAGACAATAAACGGCAGCGCCGACATCATGCTTTTGGACAGATAGTCCACCACGGCCATGGCGTTTGATGAAACCGTCGTTGTAAACGAGGTGTTAGAAACTTGTGACATGGAACGCCTTTCCCAATGTGACATGCGGACTGTCCCTTTGTCACATCGTGCGGTACCGACCGATTGTGCGGCACTTTTCGTAGCGGAGGTTTGTGAGGGTCGCGTCGTCGAGCTGCCCAAGCGTATCGAAGGCATCAAATGCCGAGGATATGACGACGCCGGCGATCTCCTCATGCGACAGGCCCCTATCGTCAACGATGCCGTCGATGATGCCGAGCGCCAGCAGATCGGGGGCCGTGAGTTTAAGCGCCTCGGCAGCCTCATTCGCGCGCTCGGTATCCTTCCACAGGATCGACGCACAGGCCTCGGGGCTCACGACCGAATAGGCCGAGCTCGAGAGCATCAGGATGCGGTCGGCCACGGACAGCGCCAGCGCGCCACCGGAGCCGCCCTCGCCTGTCACCACCGAGACAATCGGCGTCTTAAGGCCGCTCATCTCCATGAGATTCTGGGCAATCGCCTCGCCCTGGCCGCGCTCCTCGGCACCGATGCCGCAAAACGCGCCCGAAGTATCAACCAGGCACAGAACCGGCCGGCCAAATTTCTCGGCTTGGTGCATCAGGCGACGTGCCTTGCGGTAGCCCTCGGGATGTGCCATACCAAAGTTGTGACGCATGCGCTCTTTGGTCGTGGTGCCGCGCTCGATGGCGATGACCGTTACGGGGCGTCCGTCTTTCCAGCCAATGCCAGCCACCACAGCAGCGTCGTCGCCAAAGTAGCGGTCCCCGTGCAGCTCCACAAATCCATCCAGGCCCAGCGAGATCATCTCACCTGCCGTGGCGCGATCTGCCGAGCGGGTCTGCTTGACAATCTCGAGCGCGGTTTTTGGTGCCGCCGAGCGCTTAAACAAGTGTCCCAGCTTTTTGCCGCGGCGACCCACATGCACGATTTCATGCGGTGCCCCCAGGCCGGGCGCGTGCCCTTCGTGCAGCGCTAGCAGCTCGCCTACAGTGAGCGCAATCTCGCCACGCGGAACAACGGCATCGCAAAAGCCGTGCTCCAGCAAAAACTCGGAGCGCTGGAATCCCTTGGGCAGGCGCTTGTGCATGTTCTGCTCGATCACGCGCGGGCCGGCAAATGCCGTCAGGGCATCGGGCTCGGCCAGGATAATGTCGCCCTCCATGGCAAAGCTCGCGGTTACGCCTCCGGTCGTGGGATCGGTGAGCACCGTGATATACAGGCCGCCCGCCTCGCTGTGGCGCCTAACCGCCGCAGAAATCTTGGCCATCTGCATAAGCGAGGTCACGCCCTCCTGCATGCGTGCACCGCCCGAAACGGTAAAGCCGACAACCGGCAATCCCAACTCTGTCGCGCGCTCAAAGACGCGACAGATCTTTTCGCCCACCACGGAGCCCATCGAGCCCATCATAAAGTTGGCGTCCATAAAGAAGAGCGCGGTATCGCAGCCGCAGATTTTACCCCTGCCGCACACAACGGCGTCGCGCTCGCCCGAACGCTCGCACGCGCTCTTAAGCTTGTCGGCATAGCCGGGAAACGAGAGGAAGTCCTCCGACGCCAGACTGGCATCCCATTCCTCAAACGTTCCCTCGTCGACCGTCATGCGCACGCGCGCGCGACCGCTCACGCGAAAGTGTTTGCCGCAACGAGGGCAGACCTCGAGGTTGTCGTGCAGGCGTGCCTCATCGATCACACGGCGGCACTCCGGGCACTTGATAAACACGTGGCGCGCGGGAAACTCGGCGCATGACTCGGTCATCGGCCCCTCAAGGACATTGACCGTCTTCGCTTTTCTATTCATCAGCATAGAGATGCCCCATCAGATCGGTGTGATACATGCCCGACAAGAACTCGTCGTTTGCCAGCACGTCGAGCTGAAGCTCACTGTTTTCGCTCACGCCCTCAATCACGAGCTCGCCCAGGGCCGAGCGCATCTTACGAATGGCGCCGTCGCGCGTGGGCGCACACACGATGAGTTTGCCGAGCATGGAGTCGTAGTACGGCGGAACTTTCGCTCCGGTAAACATGGCGGAATCCCAGCGCACGCGCGGACCACCCGGCACACGCAACGCGGTGACCGTTCCGCATGACGGTAGAAAGTCCGGCGTTTCGGCATTGATGCGGCACTCCATGGCGTGATTGCGGACTGGCATGTCCTCCTGCTCAAAGGGCAGAGGCTGGCCGGCAGCCACACGCAGCTGCCACTTAACCAGGTCGGTATCGGTCACAAACTCCGTAACCGGATGCTCCACCTGCAAACGTGTGTTCATTTCCATAAAGTAGAAATTGCCGTCATCTGAGTACAGAAACTCAATGGTGCCAGCGCCCTCATAGCCAACGGCACGAGCCAAGTCGCGCGCGGCCTTGTGCATGCGCGCGCGAATATCATCGCGTCCGTCGAGGCACGGCGCGGGGCTCTCCTCGATCAGCTTTTGGTTGCGGCGCTGCACCGAGCACTCACGCTCGCCGAGCGAAAAGACATGGCCCTGTTTATCAGCCATAATCTGCACCTCGACATGGTGCGCCGGCGCTACGAACTTTTCCATATAACATTCGCCGTCGCCAAAAACGGCCTCGCCCTCGGCACGCGCCTCGATGAACGCCTTTGCCGCATCTTCCACGCGCTCGACCTTGCGAATACCGCGACCGCCGCCGCCCGCGCGCGCCTTGATGAGCACGGGGCAGCCGATGCGCTCGGCCTCGGCCGTTGCCTCCTCGGGGCTTTTGAGCAAATCACAGCCCGGAACGATGGGCACGCCCGCCGCGGCAGCCGTTCGACGTGCGGCGTCCTTGTCGCCCATGCTGTCGATGACCTCGGCCGAGGGACCGACAAACGCCAGACCGTACTTGTCGCAGTCGCGCACGAAGCTCGCCTTCTCGGAAAAGAAACCGTAGCCAGGATGGATCGCCTTTGCCCCCGACTTCACGGCACAGGTGAGCACAGCATCGTCGTTGAGGTAGCTCTCGGCAAGACGCGGGCCGCCGATGCAATACGCCTCGTCGGCAAGCTGCACGTGCAGCGCGTCCGCATCGGCCGTGGAGTAGACGGCGACGGTCTTGATGCCCATATCGCGGCACGCGCGGATAACACGGACCGCGACTTCACCGCGGTTGGCGATGAGCACTTTGTCGAACATGAAGCCTTCCTTAACTTTCGTGCATGAGTGCAAAAGACATATCGGCGCGGCAGCAAACCTCACCGTTGACGCTCGCGGTACCCGTCGCAAAGCGGAACGGCCCGTGCGCACGCGTGATGGAGCACACCAGATCCACCGTGTCGCCCGGGCGCACCGGACGCTTAAAGCGCACCTTGTCCAGACTCGTGTAGAACGGCGTCGCGCCGCGCGCCTCCTCATCGCCCATCAGCAGCACGCAGCAGTTTTGGGCGAGCATCTCGCACTGAATCACGCCGGGGACGATCGGGTTTCCCGGAAAATGCCCCTGCAAAAAGAACTCGTCGCCCGTAATCTTGATCTTGCCGTGGGCCTCGTCGCCCACCAGCTCCGCCTCATCGAGCAAGAGCATGGGCTCGCGATGCGGCAACAGTTCCTTAAGCTCTTCTTTGTTCATGGATATCACCTATCCGATCCTCATGAGGCAGCTGCCGAATTCCACAAGGTCGCCGTCGGCTACGCAGATCTCGAGCACCTCGCCATCCGCCTCTGCCGTCACCTCGTTGAGGACCTTCATGGCCTCAATGATGCAGAGCGTCTCGCCGGCCTTGACCTTGGAGCCCACGCGTACAAACGGCTCGTCGCCCGGCGCCGGGGCAGCGTAGAAGACGCCGACCATGGGAGCCGTGACCTCGACGCCCTGGGGCTCCGGTGCGGCAGCGGGCGCTTGCGCGGCAGGCTCCGGTGCGGCAGGTGCGGTTGCGGGAACCGCAACCGGAGCAGCCATGGCGCTTGGCATGGGCATGGGCACGGCAACCGGCTGCGCGGCACTCGCACGCTCAAGCTCGACCGCGGTGCCATCGGGCTCCTCCACGCGCACGCGCGTGAGGCCGCGGTCCTCCATGACATCGGCTATCTCGGCAAGTCTTTTGGAATCCATGCTCTAGCTCCTTGTATATTTGCGCAGTGCGATGGCGGCGTTGTGGCCGCCAAAGCCCAGGTTGGTCGAAAGCGCCCAGGTAAGGTCGGCGCGAACCGCACGATTGGGCGTGTAATCGAGATCGCAGGCGGGATCGGGCGTGCTGTAGTTAATGGTCGGCGGCACCACGCCCTGTTCGAGCGCCATGGCACAGGCCATGACCTCGATAGCACCCGTGGCACCGATCATGTGCCCGGTCATCGACTTGGTCGACGAGACGTGCGCGGCGCGCGCCGCATCCTCGCCAAGCGCTCGCTTAATACCCGCCGTCTCGGACGAATCGTTGAGCTTGGTCGACGTGCCATGGGCGTTGATGTAGAGGCCCTCGGACGGTTTAACGTCGCCCTCGGCCACGGCCTGCGAAATCGCGCGGGCAATGCCGGTCGCCTCGGGATCGGGGCTCGTGATGTGGTAGGCATCGTCGGTGTTGCCGTAGCCCACGACCTCGGCGTAAATATGGGCCCCGCGAGCCTGTGCATGCTCCATGCCCTCGAGCACGAGCACGCAGGCGCCCTCGCCCATCACAAAGCCATCGCGGTTCGCATCGAACGGACGGCACGCCGTCTGCGGATCGGGGTTGGTGGTGAGCGCACGGCAAGACGTAAAGCCTGCAACGGCGTCGGGTATGATAGCCGCCTCGGTGCCGCCCGCAAGGATTGCGTCGGCATAGCCGTGTTTGATGGCGCGGAACGCCTCGCCCACCGCATGGGCCGAGGTCGCGCAAGCGGTCACGACGGGCAGGGTCGGGCCCTTTGCCTTGTGACGAATCGCAATGTTGCCCGAAGCCATGTTGGGAATCATCATCGCGATCATGTAAGGCGACGCGCGGCGGGGTCCGCGATCGGCAATCGTATGGACGTTGTCGACGAGCGTCGTCATGCCGCCCACGCCCGACCCCACGTATACGCCCAGACGCTCGTGGTCGATCGCGCCTTCGGCATCGAGCCCCGCATCGTGCATGGCCTCGTCCGAAGCCGCCATCGCAAACTGAACGCAGGGGTCGAGATGCTTGGCGTCACGCTTGCCAAAGTACTCGGTACCGTCAAAGCCCTTGACCTCGGCCGCCACCTTGACGGCAAACGCATCGGTATCGAAGTGCGTGATCGGGCCGATGCCGCACGTCCCGGCGCACATGGCCGCCCAGGTGGCAAGTGCGGTGTTGCCGAGCGGCGATACGGCACCTATGCCAGTGATTGCAACTCTCTGTTCCATCATGGTCTCCTCATCCAAGCCGTTCTTCGGCCCTGGTTTCTACATCGCCATTCCGCCGTCAACGCGTACGACCTCGCCCGTAATGTAGGCAGCCGCATCGCTCGCCAAAAAGCGCACCACACCGGCCACTTCCTCGGGGCGCGCCATGCGCTTCAGGGGAATCTGCTCCTCGGTTGCCGCGCGAACCTTCTCCGAGAGCTTTGCCGTCATATCCGTCTCGACAAACCCGGGGGCGACCGCGTTCACTCGTACGCCGCGGGGCGCAAGCTCGCGCGCCACCGCCTTGGTCAGACCGATGACGCCCGCCTTGGAGGCAGCGTAGTTGGCTTGCCCGGCATTACCCATCAGGCCCACGACCGAGCTCATGTTGACGACGCAACCGCCGCGCTGGCGCATAAAGGTCTTGGTGAGCGCGCGCGTCATATTGAATGTTCCCTTGAGATTGACATCGAGCACGCGATCGAAAGCATCGTCGCCCATACGCATGAGCAGGCCGTCGCGCGTGATGCCGGCGTTGTTGACGAGCACCCAAATGGAGCCAAAGTCGTTGAGGACCGCTTCCACGCACGCGTTGACGGCGGCGGGGTCGGCCACGTCGCATTGATATGCGCGCGCCGCGGCACCAGCCGCCTCGCAGGCTTCGCACGTCTCGCGCGCCGCATCGACGCTGCCGGCATAGACGACAGCGATATCAAAGCCGTCCTCCGCCAGACCGACAGCGCAGGCGCGGCCGATACCACGAGATCCGCCCGTGACCAGTGCCACGAGACGTGAGTCGTTGCGCTCGAGCGTGCCGTTGTTCAAGTTGCCCATGTCATTCCTTTCGGGTTACAGCCCTGTGGACTATGCGAGCTCGTCGGCAATAGCTGCGACCTGCTCGGCCGTTTCGCACGAATACACGCGAACGTCGCTCAGCGTACGCTTGACCAGGCCCGACAGCGTTTTGCCAGGGCCGACCTCAATAAACGTGTCGATGCCCTGATCCTGCAGAGTATGCAGCGTGTCGACCCAGCGCACGGCATGGCTCACCTGGTCGGCCAAGACATCCGATGCCGCTCGCGGGTCCGCCGGATAGGGCGCCGCCGTCATGTTTGCCATGACCGGAATCAGCAGCGGAGACGGCGCGTGGCCGTCTTGGATATACGTCGCCAGCCCCTCAGTCGCCTCGGCCATATAGGGGCTATGAAATGCACCCGACACCGCGACTTTCATAGCGCGGCCGCCAGCCTCTTTTACTAGGACGTCGAGCTCCTGCAGTGCCTCGGACGCTCCGGCCACAACCGTCTGCTGCGGACTGTTGTAGTTGACCGGCCAGCAGTCCTCGCCGGCCTGTTTTGCCAGGCCCTCGACTTGCGCCGCATCGAGTTTGATGACGGCGCGCATGCCGCCGGGGTGACGCTCGGCCGCCGTGGCCATCAATGCCGCGCGCTCACACACGAGCTCAAAACCCGCTCGCGTATCGAATGCCCCCGCGAAGGTGAGTGCTGCGACCTCGCCCAGCGAGAATCCCGCACAGGCGGCAGGCACCACGCCGCGCTCGCGCAGGGCGACGGCGACAGCTAAGTCGTGCGCGAACACGCAAGGCTGCGTGTTCTCGGTCTGCGAGAGCTCCTCTTTCGAGGCGCTCCGGCACTGCTTGCTCGTCCCCGGGCGCACCTCGTCGGCAATGGCGAACACCTCGGCAGCCGCCGGCGATGTCTCGATCAGGTCGACGCCCATCGCGGGATGCTGGGCACCCTGACCGGCAAACAAAAGCGCTACGCTACCCATGCGCACGCTCCCCTCAGGACGCGCTCGGTGCCATCGACCAGGTCATCGACGATTTCACGTGCGCTTTGGCGCTCGTTGACCATGCCGGCAATCTGTCCACACAAAAACGAGCCCTCTTCGTAATTACCGTCCTTTGCCGCCTTGCGAAGCGCACCCGTACCCATGGCCCCGAGCTCCTCGGGGCTTGCGCCCGCCGCCTCGTTCTTGGCATACGCGTTGGTGAAGGGACTCTTGAGGGCGCGAACCGGATGTCCCGTCGAGCGACCGGTCGCGCGCGTCGACGTGTCGCCCGCCTTGATCACCAGCTCTTTGTACTGTTCGGATACGGTGCACTCGTTTGCGACCAGAAAGCGCGTACCCACTTGCACGCCGGCGGCGCCCAGCATAAAGGCGGCCGCTACGCCGCGGCCGTCGGCAATACCGCCGGCGGCCACGACGGGGATATCGACCGCATCGACAACCTGCGGCACCAATGCCATCGTCGAGGTCTCGCCAATATGGCCGCCTGATTCGGTGCCCTCGGCAACCACGGCAGTGGCTCCGCGACGCGCCACGAGACGCGCCAGCGCCACAGATGCAACAACCGGGATGACCTTGATGCCCGCCTCGTTCCACGCCTTCATGTACTTGGTGGGATTTCCGGCGCCCGTCACGACGACCGGCACTCGCTCGTCAATAACGACCCGCGCGACCTCGTCGG
This sequence comes from uncultured Collinsella sp., assembly GCA_958437935.1. Classification (GTDB taxonomy): domain Bacteria; phylum Actinomycetota; class Coriobacteriia; order Coriobacteriales; family Coriobacteriaceae; genus Collinsella. Next base: position 89,497 of record CAUBPS010000001.1, read on the forward strand.
CAAACGGGCTCATGAGCATAACGTTGACGCCAAAGGGCTTATCCGTCCTGGCGCGCAGCTCGTGAATCTGGTCGCGCAGCCAGTTGGCATCGGCGTTCATGGCCGCGATAATCCCCAAGCCGCCCGCCTCGGACACTGCGGACGCCAGCGAGGCGTCGGCAATCCAGGCCATACCGCCCTGGAACACGGGCTTTTCGATGCCGAGCAGATCGCAGAGAGGAGTCTTGAGCATCTCTACTTCTCCAATGCCGCCTCGACCGTATCGGCGAACTCGCCGACCGTCTTGGGGTTCTCCTCGGTATCGAGCTGGATGCCAAACTCGTCCTCGACGGCGACGAGGATCTCGACGGTGCCCAGACTGTCGAGACCAATCTCCTCGAGCGTGGACTCGGGCTTCATCTCGACGTCGTCAAGGCCAGCGGTCTCGCGGATAACGTCGCAAACGCGCTCGAAGGTCTTCTGATCTGACATGGTAGTTCTCCTTTGTTTGTGCCCCAGGGGCGTTTTTATTTCCTATGTGCGACTACTTCCAACGAAGCAGATAGCCACCTATATCCAGGCCGGCGCCAAATCCAACGAGGGCGATGGTGTCGCCCGCATTCAGTGCGTCGGTGCGTGCCAGCCGGTCAAGCGCAAAGGGAATGCAGGCGCTCGAAATGTTGCCGGTCTCGCATAGCGTTCGAACCACGCGCTCGTCTGGCACACCGAGGCGCTTGACCGCCTGACTCAGGATTCGTTCGTTAGCCTGATGGAATACAAAATGGTCGATGTCCTCGACCGAAATGCCCGCATCGCTCGCAAGCTTATGGACCGTGTCGCAGATGGCGTTGACGCCGAACTTGAACACGCGGCGGCCATTCATGGACAGCACGCTCTCGCTATCTGCGGAGGCCTTAAACGGCGAGGTGCCAACCAGACCGGGAACGCGCAACGTCTCGACGTCGGGCGCCGTCGAAAGCTCAACGGCAAGGGGGCTGTCTCCCCCAGCCTCAATCACCGCGGCGCCTGCCCCATCGCCAAAGAGCACGCAGGTGGCGCGGTCGGTCCAGTCGAGCGCGCGCGTCATCTGCTCGGCAGCAACGATAAGCACGCGCTTGGCACGACCCCGGGCGATATAGCCCTCGGCAACATCGAGCGCAAATACGAAGCCGGCACAGGCCGCCGAAACATCGAAGGCAGGGCACGTCGCGCCTAGTCGCTCAGCGACGGCGCACGCTTCGGCAGGAACGAGATGATCGCCCGTCGTCGTCGAACAAACGATCAAATCCAGCTGGCTCGCATCGATTCCAGACGTCTGGAGCGCTTGCTCGCTCGCTGTCACGGCAAGGTCGTCGAGTGACTCGGTGGTGCACACATGGCGGCTCTTGATACCTGTGCGGGTAAAAATCCACTCATCCGAGGTATCGAGAAACTCGGACAGCTCGTCATTGGAAACACTGCGCTTAGGAAGCGCCGAGCCCGTTCCAAGAATCGTGAAACCCATCACTAACCTCCTTTGAGTTGTTGACGTGTTTACATCGACCAAGAGAGGATAGCGCATTTCAGTCGTTGTTGACGTGTTAACATTAAATTGCCCAAATGCGACAAAGGCTTCACATTGTGTCTATCTCTCGACACCATTGCGTTATTCACTTATTCATTAAGGAGGTAGCAGCCGTTATGGATGCCAAATTAACGATAGTCGACGTAACCGGATCGACCAACGATGACCTGCTCGAAGCAGGAAAACAGGGAGCGCCGCACGGCACAGGACTTGCCGCCCGGGCTCAGACAGCAGGACGCGGCCGACGCGGCCACAAGTGGGATTCAACCGCCGGCAACCTATTGCTTTCGATTGTCCTGCGTCCACGTGTTGATCCCACCAAGTACTCTGGTCTTGCCGCCGTCAGCGGCTTAGCGGTGCTCGAAGCGCTCGAAAAGCAAGGTCTTGCTAACGAGATCGGCCTCAAATGGCCCAACGACCTCGTCGCGCGAGGGCGCAAACTCGGCGGCATCCTGGTCGAGGCGGCTCGTGACAACGAGGGCAAGCCCTTTGCCGTCTGCGGCATTGGCGTCAATGTGAACTATGTGCCCTCGGAGGTTCCCGATGGCGGCCTGCCGGCAATCGGCCTCTCAGACCTCAACGAGAATGTTCCCACCGTCGATGTGCTACTCAAGGGAGTCCATCACGCGATCGTGAATGCCGTAGGCACATGGACAGATCTGCTCAACGCCATGGAAGAAGACGCTGGTCCGATCGCGCCCGTCCACGATGATTATGTCGCTCATCTCAATTGGATTGGGGAGCACGTAATCGCCCGTTCCCCTGCCGGTGACGAGCTGGCGCGTGGCATCTTTCAAACCGTCGATGCCTTTGGTCGAGCGTGCATCGAGACGGAAGACGACTTGCGATCCTTCCATTTTGAAGAGGCATCGCTGCGTCCCATGGGTAAATAGGGCACCATAGCCACCCACTCGGCTGCATTCCCCGGCGGTTCAAACCCATCATGCAAAACAAAAGAGCCCCGCTACCGTAATGGCAGCGGGGCTCTGTAAGCTATGAGCGATATCGCTTAGAGCTTGATGTCGATGTCGACGCCAGCGGGGAGGTCGAGACGCATGAGCGAATCAACAGTGCCCGAGGTGGGGTCGAGGATGTCGATGAGGCGCTTGTGGGTGCGCATCTCGAACTGCTCACGGGAGTCCTTGTTCACGTGCGGCGAGCGGATAACCGTGTACAGGTTGCGCTCGGTGGGCAGGGGGACAGGACCGGAAACGCGAGCGCCAGTCTTCTGAGCGGTCTCGACGATGAGCTTCGCGGACTGATCGACGACCTCGTGATCATAGCCCTTGAGGCGAATGCGGATCTTCTGGGTAGCCAACTTAAACCTCCAAAGAGTGCGAGAGATGTTCTCGCGGATTACGTAACAGGGAGCTCGAACTTAGGCGTTCTTGCTCATGACCTCGTCCACGATGGACTTGGGCGCGGGCTCATAAGAGTCGAACTGCATCGTGTAGGATGCACGGCCCTGGGTCTGGGAGCGAAGGTCGGTAGCGTAACCGAACATCTCGCCCAGCGGCACCTTGGCACGGATGAGCTTGCTGTTCTTGCGATCCTCCATGCCCTCGATCTTGCCGCGGCGACCGGAGAGGTTGCCCATAACGTCGCCCATGTACTGCTCGGGGGTCTCGACCTCGACAGCCATGATCGGCTCGAGCAGCTGCGGATCGGACTTCTTGAGGGCGTCCTTGATAGCCATGGAACCGGCGATCTTAAAGGCGGCCTCGGAGGAGTCGACCTCGTGGTAAGAACCGTCGAACAGGGTGACCTTGACGTCGAGGACCGGGAAGCCGGCGATAACACCGGTGTTCAGGGCCTCCTGGATGCCCTTGTCGATGGACGGGATGTACTCCTTGGGCACGACGCCGCCGACGATAGCGTTGACGAACTCGTAGCCGAAGCCCTCCTCCATCTTCTCGAGCTTGATGACGGCGTGGCCGTACTGACCGCGACCACCGGACTGACGGACGAACTTGCCCTCAGCCTTCTCGACGTCGTGACCAGCGGTCTCGCGGTAGGCAACCTGGGGCTTACCAACGTTAGCGTCAACCTTGAACTCACGGAGCAGACGGTCAACGATGATCTCGAGGTGCAGCTCGCCCATGCCGGCGATGATGGTCTGGCCGGTCTCGTGGTTGGTGGACACCTTGAAGGTCGGGTCCTCCTCGGCGAGCTTGGTCAGAGCCAGAGACATCTTGTCCTGCTCGGCCTTGGTCTTGGGCTCGATGGCAACGTCGATAACGGGGTTAGCGAACTCGATCTTCTCGAGGACGATCTCCTTGCCCTCGGTGCACAGGGTGTCACCGGTGGTGGAGTTCTTGAAGCCGACGCAAGCGACGATGTCGCCGGCGGCAGCGTCGTCGCGGTCGATACGCTCGGCGGCGTTCATTTCGAGGATGCGGCCGAGGCGCTCGCGCTGACCGTTGGAAGCGTTGACCACGTAGGAGCCGGACTCGGCACGACCGGAGTAAACGCGGACGTAGGTGAGCTTACCGACGAACGGGTCGGTCATGATCTTGAAGACCAGGCCGGAGAAGGGCTCGTCGAAGGAAGGATGACGCTGGATCTCCTCGCCGGTGTCCGGATCGGTACCGGTGACGGCCTCGACGTCGAGCGGGCTGGGCAGGTAGTCGACGACAGCGTCGAGCAGCTCCTGAACGCCCTTGTTCTTGTAGGCGGAGCCAACGAAGACGAGGTTGAGCTCGTTGGCAAGAACGCCCTTGCGCAGAGCAGCCTTGAGCTCCTCGACGGTGAAGTCCTCCTCCATGAGGATCTTCTCCATGAGCTCGTCGTCAAAGCTGGCAGCAGCGTCGAGGAGCTCCTCGCGCTTGGTGGCAGCGATGTCGGCGAACTCAGCCGGGATCTCGTCCATCGGCTCGGGGTAGGTCATGCCCTTCTCGTCGGCCTTGAAGTCCCATGCAGTCATGGTGACCAGGTCGATGACGCCCCAGAAGTTGTCCTCGGCGCCCATCGGGACCTGAGCGGCCACGGCGTTAGCGTCGAGACGATCCTTCATGGTCTCGATAGCGTTGAAGAAGTCAGCGCCCACGCGGTCATACTTGTTGATGAAGGCGATGCGGGGGACGTTGAAGGTGGAAGCCTGACGCCAAACGGTCTCAGACTGGGGCTGAACGCCGGCAACGGCGTCGAAGACGGCGACAGCGCCATCGAGGACGCGCAGGCAGCGCTCGACCTCGGCGGTGAAGTCAACGTGGCCCGGGGTGTCGATGATCTGGATGCGGTAGTCGGTACCGTCCTTCTTCCAGAAGCACGTGGTAGCAGCGGAGGTAATGGTTACGCCGCGCTCCTGCTCCTGAACCATCCAGTCCATGGTGGCAGCGCCCTCATGGACCTCACCGATCTTGTGGGTCTTACCGGTGTAGTAAAGAATACGCTCGGTCGTGGTGGTCTTACCGGCATCGATGTGAGCCATGATGCCGATGTTACGGGTATCGGAAAGCTTGTACTTAGGCTTAGCCATGTTAGTTCCTTACCTTAACTTACCAACGATAGTGAGAGAACGCGCGGTTGGCCTCGGCCATCTTGAAGACGTCCTCACGCTTCTTGACGGAAGCGCCCAGGCCGTTGGAGGCGTCGAGGATCTCGTTGGCGAGACGCTCGGCCATGGTCTTCTCCTTGCGAGCGCGGGAGAAGTTGACGATCCAGCGGATACCCAGAGCGGTGGAACGACGGGAGTTGACCTCCATCGGGACCTGATAGGTAGCGCCACCGACACGCTTGGGCTTAACCTCGAGCGTGGGCTTGACGTTGTCCATAGCCTTCTTGAAGGTAGCGAGAGCGTCGCCACCCTCGGACTTCTCGGCAACGATCTCGAAAGCGGTGTAAACGATGCGCTCAGCGGTGGCCTTCTTGCCGTCAAGAAGGACCTTGTTGATGAGCTGAGTCACCAGGCGGTTGTTGTAAACGGCGTCAGGCTGAACCTCACGACGATTAGCTGCTGCACGACGCGGCATGTGAAATCTCCTTAAGTGTCTACCGTGCGGCGCTTAGGCGGCACACGGCGAAAGTATCAAAACGTTATCTGGCTTATTTAGCCTTGGGGCGCTTAGCACCGTACTTGGAACGGGCCTGCATACGGTTCTGGACCGGAGCAGCGTCGTAGGCGCCACGGATGACGTGATAACGGACACCAGGGAGGTCACGGACACGACCGCCGCGGACGAGCACGATGGAGTGCTCCTGCAGGTTGTGGCCCTCACCCGGGATGTAAGCAGTAACTTCGATGCCGTTGACGAGGCGAACACGGGCAACCTTACGAAGAGCCGAGTTCGGCTTCTTGGGGCTCGTGGTGAAGACGCGGGTGCACACGCCGCGCTTCTGGGAGTTGTGCTGCAGAGCAGCGTTCTTGGACTTCTTGGGCACGGAACGACGGCCCTGGCGAACCAGCTGGTTAATAGTAGGCAAAGCGTACTCCTTCTCGAATGATTCCAGCTTTCTGTAAAGTGCAACGGCTTGAATCGAGGGGTCAGCATCCCCCTACGAAACACGCAGTTCGATAGGATACGTGGCGTTAGCTGTGCCGTCAACAGACCACGCCGCCGGGCGTATCCCAAAATAGGCACATTTCCGCAAAGCCTACACAAAAGGAATCCCCTCCTGTGCGGGGGGCGGATTCCCGGCCCGGGCGGCCTATCAAGATTTTGCCGCATACTTCCGAAATTCAGACGAATACCGCTCGCTTTAACCGCCCATTTACCGCAAAAGAGGCCGCTTCCCCTAGTAGGAAGCGGCCCCAAATCTTACGAATAGACGATGGTAAAGGGTTCCGACGTTTCGGCGCCCCCTGTTGAAGTGCAGCGTGTGCCTTCGAGCGTTACTGAAACCACTTGGTCGACATCAATCAACTTCGTTGGCACCCAAATGTTCTCTCCGCTATTGCGTCCCATCGAAACATAGAAATTGTACGCCCCTGCGTCGTCATCTTCGATAATCTGCTCCGATCCATCCTTGTAGGTGACGGTCAGTTTATGATCAACTGCTTCATAGCCCAGATCATCGATGTGCGTCTGGATGGAAAACGGACTGATCTCGAGAGGCGAGTCATCGGAGCGGAGTTCTTTTGTATCGACGTGCGCTCCGACGTTAAACTCTGGCGTCGATACCTCGATCACCTTCGCATCCTCACCTTTGCCCTCCGTCCAACTGATATTCCAGGTGACCGCATGTCGTAAATCTCGATCGCGATTCCAAGATGCAAAGTACATCGTGCCGTTAATGACCGTGTCGCTTGATGTGTCTTTATCAATGGTGCAGCGTGTATCAGCCCATTCCTCGCCGAAGTTCATGCTGGGTGTACTGACGCCCCCTTCTTCTTCACCATAGAGAACAAGTTCGCCAAGCTCTGCCGCCGGCTTGTAGTAGTTAACGCCATTCGGATTGGACAATGTAAACGTCACAGCACCGCAACCATTCTCGTCGATTGTCATCTCATGAATGTCGAGCGTATAGCCGTTGCCCTCGACGGACAGATTGACCTTCTGGACTGCACCCTCCAGGCTTTGGGGCGCGATACCATCACCAAACTCTCTGGTGTAGGTATATTTCGTCCCCGACGAGCCGCCATTTGTCCAGGTAACGGACTCTCCGTTGCCATGGTTTCCCCAGGCAGAGGCAAAATAACTGGAATTGACAACAGCGTAGGCGACCCCTCCGGTCGCCAGCACTCCGGCAAGACATCCGATTACGGCAACATACAGAGGCTTCGCGTGACCCTTTCGGCGAAGCGGCTCGCCAGCAGCGGCATAAAGAACACGGTCAGCAAGATCGCTATCGGCTTGGACGGACTCGAAGGCCTGCTTGATCTGGTTGGATTTCACGGTCGCCCTCCTCTAGGATGAACTTGAGCTTCGATCTGCCGCGAGCTAAACGCGTTCGAACGGTCGCGGCTGGCACATGCAGTAACTCGGCAATTTCTGAAGTCGAGAAGCCCAGATAGTAATAGAGCACGATAGGAATACGGAATCGCTCCGGAAGTCGCATAACGTCTGACAGGACCGCCTTGGTCTCCTCCTGCGCCGTCGAAAGCGAATCGGCCAGGTTCTCAATATCCTCCACGCGCCTCCATGGCTTTCGAAAGAGCGATTTGCATTCATTGATCGTGACCCGGATAAGCCAGCGGCGAAGATGCTCCCAACTTTCAAAGTTTCCATCGCCTTTGAGTAACTTCAGAAAGACGTCTTGAGCGACATCGTCGGCGTCAGCGCGATCGCGCAGGTACGTCAATGCGATTCGAAACACGACATCCCGGTGATCTTCGACCGCCTGTCTAAATGCTTGTTCTTCCATAATCACCTCCCGGTGATGCTGATATTTCTTGCTGAGGCCCTCACCATAGATACGCTCTGGCCGGACGAAATGTTTCAAATTCAAGCAGGAATAACCTACCAAAATAAACCTATCCCCTTTTGGCAGGTTTTCTTCAACAAAAAAGACCCGCTTCCCTGTTGGGAAACGGGTCTTTGGAAGGGCGGTTAACGTACTTGGAAGTTACTCCTCGTCGTTGTCCTTTGCCTCTTCGGCGTCGTCGGTGTCCACGAGCTGGTTGAGCAGCTCGTCGAGGGACGCCATGTCCTCGTTGATCGCGCCGTTGGCGGGAGCCTTCTTGTCGTCGATCGGGGCGCCCAGGAGCTCCTCGTCGGCGTCGGCGTGATGCGTTGGCGTGGCGGAGGTGCCCAGCAGGATGTCGTCCGGACCGTCGGGGCTAAAGACCATCTGCAGCAGCTGCGAGAGGTCTTCCTCGTCGGCAACGTCATCGTTGTTCTCGAGGATGTAGAGCAGGTCGTGGGCCTCCAGGCCGTCACGGAGCTCCTCGATCGCCTTGGCACCGATACCATCGATGCGCAGCAGATCCTCCTCGGACTTGCCGACCAGGTCGCCGACCGTCTCAATGCCGACCTCGCTGAACTTGTTGGTCCAGCGCTGCGACACGCCCAGGTCGTCGAACAGGTACAGGCGAGCCTTCTCGGCGGAGATGGTGTGGCCGTTGCGGGTGAACGAACCGTCAGCACCGCCGAACTCGTCGTAGCCGGCCCAGTCGAGCTGCTGCGGGAGCTGCTCGTCCAGGTCCTTGAGCTCAACCGGAGCCCACTCGGGCAGCGACTTGGCGTTGGGCGAAGCCGGGCCGTCGATGTCGACATAGCCGTCGGCCGTGCGATACGTCAGCTTGGCGTTGGCGTACGGCTTGAGGCCGGTACCAGCCGGGATCTTCTTACCGACGATGACGTTGGACTTAAGGTCGAGCAGGTGGTCGACCTTGCCCTCGATGGCAGCCTCGGTAAGGACGCCGGCGGTACGGATGAACGAAGCGCTCGACAGCCAGGAGTCGATGTTGGACGCGACCTTGAGCGTACCCAGGATGACGGGCTCGGCCACGGGAGCCTGACCGCCCAGACGGGCAACGCGCTCGACCTCGTCGGCGAACTCGTAGCGGTCGACGTACTGACCAAGCAGGTACTTGGAGTCGCCGGGGTTGGTGATCTGAACGCGACGCAGCATCTGACGTGCGAGCACCTCGATGTGCTTGTCGTTCAGGTCGACGCCCTGGCTGGTGTAGACGTCCTTGACGCTCTCGACGAAGGTGTGCATCGTCGACTCGATGTCGGTCAGCTTGCGCAGGTTGCGGAAGTTGACGAAGCCCTTGGTGATCTGGTCGCCGGCGCGAACCTCGCAGCCGTCCTCGATCTCGGGCATGAAGCGCACCGAAGCGGGGACGCGACGCTCGTCGAGGACACGGGTGTGATCCTCGGAGTCGGTGAGCGTCAGCACGTACTCGGACTTCTCGGGCTTAATCGAGAGGTGACCGGAGTACGGAGCCAGCTCGGCCTCGCGACCCAGAATCTTCTCGTTGACGTTGCCGACGATATCGAACATACGGCTGACCGTAGGCAGACCCTGCGTAATATCGTCGACGCCAGCGACGCCGCCGGAGTGAATGGTACGCATCGTAAGCTGCGTACCGGGCTCGCCGATGGACTGGGCGGCAATAATGCCGACGGCAGTACCGATGGCGACCGGACGACGGGTGGAAAGATCCCAGCCGTAGCACTTCTGGCAAACGCCGTACTTGGAGCGGCAGGTGAGCAGTGCGCGAAGCTTGACCTTCTTGAGGCCGGCATCGACCATCTTCTGGATATCGGCGACCTTCTCGATGTAGCCGTCCTGCTCAAAGAGCACGGTGCCATCGGGAGCCACGACGTCCTCAATGAAGCAACGGCCGACGAGGTCGGTGTTGAGGTCGGTGGTGCCGGGGATGACGAGGTTGTAGGTGACGCCCTCGTGCGTACCGCAGTCCTCCTCGCGGACGATGACGTCCTGGGCCACGTCGACCAGACGACGGGTCAGGTAACCAGAGTCCGAGGTGTGGGATGCGGTATCGACCAGGCCCTTACGGGCGCCGTAGGTCGAAATGAAGTACTCGAGCGGCAGCAGGCCCTCGCGGAAGTTCGCCTTAATGGGAAGGTCGATCGTCTCGCCGGACATGTCTGCCATCAGGCCACGCATGCCGCCGAGCTGACGCAGCTGGGTCTTAGAACCACGGGCGCCGGAGTCGGCCATCATGTAGAGCGGGTTCTCCTCGTCGAACAAGTCGAGCATGAGCGCTGCGACCTTGTCGGTACAAGCGGTCCACTCGTTAACGACTTCGATGTGGCGCTCCGTTTCGTTGATGAAGCCCTCCTCGAAGTACTCGTTGATCTGGTCGACGTTGGCCTGGGCGCGGTCCAGCAGCTCCTGCTTCTCGGCAGGGATGAGAGCGTCCCACACCGAGATGGTGAGGCCGGCGCGGGTAGCGTAGTGGAAGCCGGAGTACTTGATGGCGTCGAGGATCGGGCCGACCTTGGCCTCGGGATAGCGATCGCAGCAGTCCGCAACCAGCTTGGCCACGTCGCCCTTGACCATCTTGTAGTTCATGAACTCGTAGTCTTCGGGCAGGCACTGGCGGTTGAAGATGATGCGGCCGATAGAGGTCTCGAAGCGCGCGGTCTTATTGCCGGTGACATCGTAGTCGACAAACTCGTTCTTGCCGTTCTTGACGCGGAAGATACGGGTGCCGTCCTCATTGATGACGTTGGCATCGGCAGCGGACACACGGACCTGAATCTTGGCCTGCATGTCGACCTCGGAGCGGCAGTCATAGGCGTGCAGCGCATCGTCGAAGCTTGCGAACACGTGGTTCTCGCCCGGCAGACCGTCGCGGACCTGGGTCAGGTAGTACACACCGATGATCATGTCCTGCGAAGGGATGTTGACCGGCTTGCCGGATGCCGGCGAGCGCAGGTTGTTCGCAGAGAGCATAAGCACGCGAGCCTCGGCCTGAGCCTGGCTGGACAGCGGCACATGGACAGACATCTGGTCGCCGTCGAAGTCGGCGTTGAAGGGCGAGCAGACCAGCGGGTGCAGGTGGATAGCCTTGCCCTCGACCAGCACCGGCTCAAAGGCCTGGATGGACAGACGGTGCAGGGTCGGTGCACGGTTGAGCAGCACGACGCGGCCGTCGATGACCTCTTCGAGGATGTCCCACACAAAGGTGGCACCACGGTCGATAGCGCGCTTGGCGCCCTTGATGTTCTCGACCTTGCCAAGCTCGACCAGGCGCTTCATGACGAAGGGCTTGAAGAGCTCCAGCGCCATGGTCTTGGGCAGACCGCACTGGTGCAGCAGCAGCTTGGGGTCGGTAACGATTACCGAACGGCCGGAGTAGTCGACACGCTTACCCAGCAGGTTCTGACGGAAACGACCCTGCTTGCCCTTGAGGGCCTCGGCGAGCGACTTGAGCGGGCGACCGCCACGGCCAGAGACCGGGCGACCACGACGGCCGTTGTCGAACAGGGCGTCCACGGACTCCTGGAGCATGCGCTTCTCGTTGTTCACGATGATCGCAGGGGCGTCCAGGTCGAGCAGGCGCTTGAGTCGGTTGTTACGGTTGATCACGCGACGGTACAGGTCGTTAAGGTCGGACGCGGCGAAACGGCCGCCGTCGAGCTGGACCATCGGGCGCAGATCGGGCGGAATGACCGGGATGACGTCCAGGATCATGTTCGCGGGGCTGTTGCCACCCTTCAGGAAGGCGTCAACGACCTCGAGGCGCTTGACGGCCTTCTCACGCTTCTGCTTCTGGGAGTCCTCGTCGGCGATGATGGCCTTGAGCTTCTCGGCCTCGGAAGGAAGGTCGATGGCAGCGAGCAGGTCGCGGACGGCCTCGGCACCCATACCACCCTTGAAGTACATGGAGTAGTAGCGGGTCATCTCGCGGAACAGCGGCTCATCGGAGATGAGGTCGCGCTCGGTGATCTTCATGAAGGCGTTGAAGGCGTCCGTGCGGAGCTGCTTCTCGTCCTTGCACTCTTCCTCGATGTCGACGATGCCGGAGGCGATCTCCTCGGGGGTCAGCGGCTCCTCGTCGGAGAACTCGTCAAAGTTCTCGGGGTCGCCCTGCTCCTTGAGGGACTCGATCTGGCGGGCGCACTCGGCATCGATCTCTTCCAGATCGGCAGCGAGCTCCTCGCGCAGATCGTCGGCGTCGGCCTCGCGAGCCTCGTAGTCAACCTCGGTGATGATGTAGCTGGCAAAGTACAGAACCTTCTCGAGGTCCTTGGACTTGATGTCGAGCATACGGCTCATCGGGAAGCTCGTGGGGCTCTTGAAGTACCAGATGTGGGACACGGGAGCGGCGAGCTCGATGTGGCCCATGCGGTCGCGACGCACCTTGGCCGAGGTGACCTCGACGCCACAGCGCTCGCAGACGATGCCCTTAAAGCGGATGCCCTTGTACTTGCCGCAGGAGCACTCCCAGTCCTTGGCGGGACCGAAGATCTTCTCGCAGAACAGGCCGTCCTTCTCGGGCTTGAGGGTACGGTAATTGATGGTCTCCGGCTTCTTGACCTCACCGTGCGACCAGGAACGGATCTGGTCGGCGGAGGCAAGGGAGATCTTTACCGAGTCAAAATCAGTAGCTTCGAAATCTGCCACAGTCAACTACTCCTTATCAGTGGTCGTGGCGGCGACAGCCTCGGGTGCCTCGGCGGTCTCGGCATCCTCGGCCTCGACGTCGGCGTCAACGCCGGCGAGCGCAGCCAGGTCGTCGAGAGCGGAGGTCTCCTCGGCGGTCACAGGGGCGGAGGCGTCCTCGTCGGCATCGTGCATGGGCTCGATGTCCAGTGCGAGGGAGCGAATCTCCTTGACGAGAACCTTGAAGGACTCGGGGATACCCGGGACAGGAACGTTCTCGCCCTTGACGATGGACTCGTAGGTCTTGACGCGGCCCACGGTATCGTCGGACTTGACGGTCAGGATCTCCTGCAGGACGTTGGAAGCACCGTAAGCGTACAGTGCCCAAACTTCCATCTCGCCGAAGCGCTGGCCGCCGAACTGGGCCTTGCCGCCCAGAGGCTGCTGGGTAACCAGGCTGTAAGGGCCGGTCGAACGGGCATGGATCTTGTCGTCGACCATGTGGCCGAGCTTGAGGATGTAGGACGTACCCACGGTAATGGGCTCGCGGAACTCCTCGCCGGTGCGACCGTCGAACAGACGGGTCTTGCCGCGCTCGTCAAGCTGGGTGACGAACTCGGGGCGCATGTGATCGCCAAAGGCAGCGGTGGCCTTGTTGAGCATGTTCTTGTTGGCACGACGGATGACCTCGGCGATCTCGTCCTCCTTGGCGCCGTCGAAGACGGGCGTGGCGGTGAAGAACGGACCGGGGACGTACTTGTCGGAGTCGGCCTGCTCGGTATCCCAACCGCAGGCAGCAGCCCAGCCAAGGTGGCACTCGAGCAGCTGGCCGACGTTCATACGCGAAGGAACGCCCAGCGGGTTGAGGATAACGTCGATCGGGGTACCGTCAGCCATGTAGGGCATGTCCTCGACCGGCAGAACGTTACAGATAACACCCTTGTTGCCGTGGCGGCCGGCGATCTTATCGCCCTGCTGGATCTTACGACGCTGGGCGACGTAGACGCGCACCTGCTCGTTGACGCCGGGGGCCAGGTCGTCGCCGTTCTCGCGGCTAAAGCGGACGACGTCGATGACGCGGCCGTAAGCGCCGTGAGGCATCTTAAGGGAGGTGTCGCGGACATCGTGGGCCTTGGCACCGAAGATGGCGCGCAGCAGGCGCTCCTCGGCGGTCAGAGCGCTCTCGCCCTTAGGCGTGACCTTGCCGACCAGGATGTCGCCAGGGCCGACCTCGGCACCGATGCGGATGATGCCGTCCTCGTCGAGGTTGGCAAGCATGTCCTCGGAGAGGTTCGGGATCTCGCGGGTGATCTCCTCGGGGCCGAGCTTGGTGTCGCGGGCGTCAATCTCGTGGCGGGTGATGTTGATGGTCGTCAGCAGGTCCTCGGCCACCAGGCGCTCGGACACGACGATACCGTCCTCGTAGTTAAAGCCTTCCCACGGCATGTAGGCCACGGTGAGGTTCTGACCCAGTGCGAGCTCGCCATGATCGGTCGAAGGACCGTCAGCCAGGGGCTCGCCCTGCTCAACGGTGTCACCGACGCGCACGAGCGGACGGTGGTTGATGCAGGTGGACTGGTTGGAGCGCTGGTACTTGGCCAGGTGATACTCGTCCATGCCGCCGGCATGCTTGACGATGATCTTGGCGGCGTCGGCAAAGATGACCTCGCCGGCGTTCTTGGCCAGGGTGACCTCGCCGGAGTCCAGGGCGGCGCGACGCTCCATGCCGGTACCGACATAGGGAGCGGCGGGGTGAACCAGCGGCACGGCCTGACGCTGCATGTTAGCACCCATCAGCGTACGCTTGGCGTCGTCGTGCTCAAGGAACGGGATCAGCGTGGCTGCGACGGAGAGCATCTGACGCGGCGAGACGTCCATGAAGTCGACGTCCTCGACGGGCACGTCGGCGGGAGCGCCGAAGGAGCCGTCGAAGTCGCGGGTACGGGCGATCACGGTGTGCGGGCGGACGATCTTGCCCTCGGCATCGGTCGTGATGAACTCGTTGGTCTTGGGATCGAGCGGCGTGTTGGCCGGCGCGATGACGTGCTTCTCTTCCTCGTCAGCGGTCATCCAGTCGATCTGATCGGTGGCAACGCCGTTCTCGACGCGACGGAACGGGGCCTCGATGAAGCCATACTCGTTGACGCGGGCGTAGAGGGCGAGCGAGCCGATCAGGCCGATGTTGGGGCCTTCGGGGGTCTCGATCGGGCACATGCGGCTGTAGTGCGAGTTGTGAACGTCGCGGACGGCCGTCGGCACGTTGGTGCGGCGGCTGGAGCCGGACTTGTGGCCGGCAAGACCACCAGGGCCGAGTGCGGACAGACGGCGCTTGTGGGTCAGACCGGTCAGGGGGTTCGCCTGGTCCATGAACTGCGAGAGCTGCGAGGAACCGAAGAACTCCTTGATGGAGGCCACGATCGGGCGGATGTTGATGAGCGACTGCGGGGTGATCTCGTCGATGTCCTGGGAGCTCATGCGCTCACGGACGACGCGCTCCATACGGCTCATGCCGATACGGAACTGGTTGGCGACGAGCTCGCCGACGGTACGGATGCGGCGGTTGCCGAAGTGGTCGATGTCGTCGACCTTGAAGCCCTGCTCGCCGGCAGCGAGGGACAGCAGGTAGCGCAGCGTAGCGACGATATCCTCGTCGGTGAGCACCGTGACCTCTTCCTCGGTGGTGAGGTTGAGCTTCTTGTTGACCTTGTAACGACCGACGCGGGCCAGGTCGTAGCGCTGCGGGTTAAAGAGCAGGCCCTCGAGCAGGCTGCGGGAAGCGTCCACGGTGGGAGGCTCGCCCGGGCGCAGACGACGGTAGATCTCGATGAGGGCGTCCTCGCGGGTGAGGGCGGTGTCGCGCTCCAGGGTACGCTTGATCACATCGGAGTTACCGAGCAGCTCGATGATGTCGTCGTTGGTGACGGCGATGCCAAGGGCGCGCAGGAACATCGTGGCGCTCTGCTTGCGCTTACGGTCGATGGAGACCATGAGCTGGTCGCGCTTGTCGACCTCAAACTCAAGCCAGGCACCGCGGGACGGGATGATCTGGGCCTTGTAGATCTGCTTGCCCGAATCCATCTCGGAGCTGTAGTACACGCCCGGGGAGCGGACGAGCTGCGAGACGACGATACGCTCGGTACCGTTGATGATGAAGGTGCCCTGATCGGTCATCATGGGGAAGTCGCCCATGAAGACGAGCTGCTCCTTGATCTCGCCGGTCTCCTTGTTGGTGAGACGGACGTCGGTCAGAAGCGGGGCCTGATAGGTCATGTCCTTCTCGCGGCACTCCTCGACGGTGTGCGCGGGGTCGCCGAACTGATGCTCGCCGAAGGTAACCTCGAGAACATGGTTCTGGCTCTGGATGGGGCTGGATTCCTTGAACGCCTCACGAAGGCCCTCGTCCTTAAAACGCTCAAAGGATTCCCTTTGAACAGAGATAAGGTTGGGGAGCTCCATGGCCTCCGGTATTTTCCCGAAGCTGACGCGCTTGCGCTCAGTGGCAGTGTATGCGTAGGTCACCAGGTTTTTCCTCCTTCACGGAAATGCTCGGTGGGTTGGCGAGGCATAGCTTCGCCAGTTATCGCAACCTAATAGTTTATCAGGTACCGACCGTTGGGCAAGAAAAGCCTTGACGCGATTGAGTTTTTGGAGTAGCAAAGTTTTTCGACAGAAAACACGCAGGTAGATGTATGTGTATCGAACATCTGTTCATATATTTTCTGTGAACAGGAGCCGGCAATCGCAGCTCTTATAAAAAACGGGCGCGAACCGAAGTCCGCGCCCGTAAATGTCGATGCCCGAAGGCTTACTTGCGCATCAATCCGCCGCGCTCGTCGATGGCGTCCCAGAAGGCATCGGCAAAGCGGGGGTCGCTTGCAGCCATGAGGGCGTTGGTGGCCATCCAGCCAGAGGGAGTGCCGGTGTCGTAGCCCGACAGCGGGTCGATGACGACTGCATACATGGCCTCGCGGTCGAGCGAACGGGCCATGGCATCGGTGAGCTGAATCTCGCCGCCCTTGCCGGCCTGCTGATCTGCCAGCAAGTCCATGACCAGCGGGCTCAGCAGATAACGGCCGACGATGTACAGGTTGGACGGAGCCGCCTCGGGAGCGGGCTTCTCGACCAGACCGCCGATGCGCCAGACAGCGCCCGGCTCGGCATCGGCAACGTCCTCGGCACCCTCGAGCGAACCGACGCGCTCGCCGGCGATAACGCCGTAGCGGCTGACTTCCTCGGGCGAGCAAGCAGCGACGGCGATAACCGAAGCGCCACCGTGCTCCTTGGAAACGGCGAGCATCTTGTCGCAAATGTCGCGGTTAGGTACAACGTAGTCGCCCAGAAGAACCAGGAAGTTCTCCCCTGCCACGGCGTCGGCAGCAGAGCGAATAGCATGGCCGAGGCCCTTGGGCTCGTACTGATAACGGAAGTCGACCGGCATACCGCCAGCGTGGGCGACGGCATCGGCATAGGCGTTCTTGCCGCGCTCGCGCAGCAGGTTCTCGAGCGAACGGTCGGGCTGGAAGTAGTTCAGCAGCTCGGGCTTGCCGGGCGAGGTAACGATGATGGCGTCGTCGACCTCCTCGGGGTCGAGTGCCTCCTCGACGACATACTGGATGACCGGCTTGTCGAGAACCGGCAGCATCTCTTTGGGCGTGCACTTGGTGCCAGGCAGAAAACGCGTGCCAAGACCGGCTGCGGGGATGATTGCCTTCATGTTATTCAAAGATCCTTTCGCAGGCGCAAAAGCGCCCCATGCGTGCGGCACACAGCCGCAGACCAAATTGCGATACCCAAGCATCTTACCGCTGGAACTATATATCGCTACAAGGCAGAGACAATTCTTCAGCAGGTCAACGCAAATTATTGCTCGAATGGTGCAATTTTATTGCCCAACGGCAGGGCACCCGATACGACGCAAATCACAGAACATGGCAGTTTGAGCAACCGATGCCGAGGGACCGAAAAACAAAAAAGACGGGGCTCGCAATGCGAACCCCGTCTGCAAAGAAATCTGGCGAGAAAGCCTGATTACTTGAGGGTGACAGCAGCGCCAGCAGCCTCGAGCTTCTCCTTGGCAGCCTCGGCGTCCTCCTTCTTGGCACCCTCGAGAACAGCCTTGGGAGCGCCCTCGACGACCTCCTTGGCCTCCTTCAGGCCAAGGTTGGTGAGCTCACGGACGGCCTTGATGACCTGGATCTTGTTGTCGCCGAAGCCCTCGAGCACGACGTCAAACTCGGTCTTCTCCTCGGCCTCAGCAGCGCCAGCAGCGGGAGCGGCGACAACAGCAGCAGGAGCAGCGGCGGAAACGCCGAAGGTGTCCTCGATAGCCTTGACGAGCTCGGAAGCCTCGAGAAGGGTCATTTCCTTAAGAGCATCGATGATCTCATCGGTGGTAAGCTTAGCCATTTCTAAGTCCTTTCGGTTTCCGTGCGGATGCACGGAGATCAGTTAAAACACGGCGCGAATGCGCCAGGGGTGCGGCGTTGCCGCCGCGGGTGAAAACAGCGACTAGGCTGCCTTCTGCTCGGAGACCTGCTGGATCGAACGAGCGAGACCAGAGGAAACGCCGTTGACGCAGACAGCGATGTCGCGAGCGAAACCGGAGATGAGACCGGCGATCTGGCCGAGAAGCTGATCCTTGGTGGGCAGCTCGGCGATAGCCTTAACGTCATCAGCGGAAACGGCCTTGCCGTCGGAGATACCGCCCTTGATCTCAAGGACGCCCTTGGACTTAGCGGAGAAGTCCTTAAGGGCCTTAGCGGCCTCGACCGGCTCGGTCTCGTAGAACACATAAGCAACGGGGCCGGCGAGGATCTCGTCGATCTCGGGCTGCTCCTGGTTCTTGAGAGCGATCTTGACCAGGTTGTTCTTGTAGACCTTCATCTCGGCGCCGCACTCGCGAAGCTGATGACGCAGCTCCTGAGCCTGCTTAACCGTCAGACCGTTGTAGTTGACGACGAACAGACCGGCGTTCTCGGCGATACGGGACTCGATCTCTGCAACCTTGTCGATTTTGTACTGCTGGGGCATGAATTACACCTCCTCGAATTCTTTCCGGGCACGGTCCGCCACAAGGACGTGACGGGGGCATGTCCAAAAAGAAAGCCCCCGCGCTGCATGAGCGACGGGGGCGAGAAGACATATCTACTCGACCACCTCGGCTGGCGGGATGTCCCATTAAGCTCGCGGGTAAGACCCGTTTGCGCCGGCTGTCTCTGGCAGCGGATTCGTGCGTGAACCGAAAGTATTATGGCGGGGACCCCGGCGTCGGTCAACGGGCACGAGGATTCGTACACAAACCCTGCATACGCTCCGGTCCGAGGGGCCGGGTTGAGATTTTCGCTCGGTCAAGTCCTGGCTCGCACGAAGAGCACATTAAGTGCTCTTCGGCTCGTGCGGAATCTACGAAAATCTCAACCCGGCCCCTCGGACCGGAGCTGCGGTAACTTTGCTGCGAATCCTCGTGTCCGTTGAGCGACGCGCCCCGCGCATAACCCTTATGTCGGTAGGCTGATGCGTTGCGTCCCTGATGGCTACAGGGTTGAAACGAAGGTGGACAGGCGATTTAGGCCTTCGTCCAGATTTTGGTCGGAAACGCAGTAGCTGAGGCGGATGTGGCCTTCGGTGCCGAAGCAGTCTCCGGGGACTAGGGCTACGTTGGCTTCTTTGATGGCTTTGATGCAGAAGTCTTCGCTTGTTAGGCCAAATTGTTTGATGCTGGGGAAGGTGTAGAAGGCTCCTGCGGGCTCTACTACGTCGAGGCTCATGGCGTCTAAGGCTGCGAGCACGCGTTTGCGGCGGGCTCGGTAGACTTCGAGCATGGGGGTGGGGTCGACGGTGAGGGCTCGGGCTGCGGCGTCCATTTCGAAGGAGACGGCGCTCGATACTAGGTATTGGTGAGCTTTTGCGATCTCGGCGATGACGGGTGCCGCTGCTGCGAGCCAACCCAGGCGCCAGCCGGTCATGGCCCAAGGCTTGGAGAAGCTCTCGATGACTACCGTCCGCTCACGCAGCTCCGGGTGACGCCGAGCAAAGCGCTCGTAGCCATCCACATAAACCAGGCGGTTGTATACGTCGTCGCAGACTACGTAGATGCCCAACTGCTCCGCCACGTGCGCCACGGCGTCGAGCGATGCCGCGTTGAGGATGCAACCCGTGGGATTGTTGGGCGAGCAGATAACGATGGCCTTGGTCGCCGGGGTCACACAGGCGCGAAGCGCATCCTCGTCAATCTGAAATTGCGCAGGCTCCGTATCCAAAAAGACCGCTTTGGCGTGATTGGCCACGACGATGCTCTCGTACAGGCCAAAGGCCGGCGTGGGGATAATGACCTCGTCGCCGGGGTTGAGCATAGCCATGAATGTTGCCGACAGGGCCTCGGTCGCGCCGTCGGTCAGGATGACCTCGTCGGCCGAAAACGTAAGGCCCGCGTCCCCCATGTAGGCAGATAACGCCTCACGCAGGGCGGGGCGACCGTTGTTGGGCGGATAGTGCGTGTCGCCGCGGTCCAACGAAGCAGTCACCTCGGCGCTAATCACATCGGGCGTGGGAAAATCGGGCTCGCCGAGCGCGAGCGCAATGCATCCTGGGTGCTGAGCGGCGAGCGCGTTGATTCGGCGGATGTCGGAGGGCTTGAGCGTGGCAAGCGAGGTATTCATGGGCAGGCGCATGGCGTTCCTTTCGTAAGGGTTGCACTAGGATAGCGCGGCGAGGCACCACCAGACGGTGTAACCTAAACGGAAACGGACTGGAAAGGAGATGGCATGGAGACAATCGCGCGCGGCGATAAGCCCAAAACGCTGCAGACCATTGCGTATATCAGTATTCCCGATAGCGCCGATCTTGAGTTTTTGCTCTGGGACCTGCAGGATGCCATCGCCGCCTATGCACAGCTTTCCGGCACCGTACTCCCCCACCCGGTCGATTTGGAGGCGGATGATGCCGGCAGCGTTGCCGGTACCGCCGATGGCATTGTGTTCGCCGTTGAAGATGCACCCAATGATGAAGCGATGGCGCCCATTGGGCAGGTGCTCGACCGCTTTGGCGGCGCAGGGACGCGTGTCTATGTTGTTGTCCAGGCCGACGTCGGCGGCCTCGAGCGAGCACACGGGCTCGTCGTGCGTCTGCGAGCGGCATGCGACCTTCATGAGCTGTCATGGTGCGGCGGCGTTGTCGTCTGTACCGGCAGCGGTTTCGCGGTGCTTCGTCACTCACCGCGCATGGGACTCTTGCGGCGACCGTTTTCGGAAGCGATGGACAAGCTCGTAGGCGCCGTTCGTATGGGCTGTTCGGTTGAGCATGCGCAGCGACTTGGTGGTGGTAATGCCGAGGACGTCGACGCCGACGGCATGGCTTGCGCCGAGCCAGCCGTGCCCGTGCCGATCTGGCGAGGCGTTCTGAAACACCTCGGCGCCCGCACTCAATCAATAATCTAAATTAATGAGCTGCCCAGTCAACGGCTTCACTCCAACGCTCGACAAGCCGCTCCAAACGCCACGCCGCGTTGGCAGGACTCGTCGACGGCAGCACGATGGCGGGTAGCCCCGTCCGCTCTTGTAGATAGCGTTTGTAGAGTCGCCCTGCCGTACCGCCGTTACAGACAACGACCTCGATCGGCGCGGCATCGGTAATGCGCTCGATATGTGCCGGCACAACGTTGCGAATGCTTGCGTCGCTCGAGCCCTTAATGTCGCAGCTCTCAATCACATCCCACAGGGCCACGCCGCCGTCCAGCAGCATGGCCCGCTTGGCAGCAACCGAGGCATCGAGCGTCGCGGGCACGACGCTCGCCAAAGAGTCTCCCTCGTTGGGCGGCACGGGCACACCGAGGCACGCGGCCATCACACGCCAAAAGCGATTCTGAGGGTTGCCGTAATAAAAGGCATTGGCGCGCGAAAGCACCGAGGGAAACGATCCGAGCACCAAAATGCGCGAGTGCTGGTCGAACACGGGCTCAAACCCATGCTCAATATGTTGATAGCTCTCGTCGGACGCAGCCATGGGCTAGGCTCTCAACAGATAGCGCACCTCGTAGGGTGCAAGCTCAAGGGCACCCGTTAGCTCGACCGTGGGCACGCCGTCGGCCAGCAGGTCGACAAAGGAGCCGTTGAGCTCGCCGGCTCCAAAGGTATAGGGCTCGTTCACGGCATTGACCGCCACGAGCACCGTCGCGTCGTCGCAGGCGCGCTCGAACAGCAGCTGCTTGTTCTGGATCACCACGTTGCGATAGGCACCATAGTTGAGGGCACGGGCCGCCGCGTCGTCTGCCGAGCGCAGGTGCGCGAGCTGCTTGATGAAGGCCGTCAGCTCGTTGGGCGCAGGCTCATCGAGCGCAGGTCGCAGCGCCCAGTCACCATCGGGGCCGCCCTTTTCGCCAGGAATCCCCCACTCGCTGCCATAGTAGACGCACGGAATGCCCGGCATGCCAAAGAGCATGCCATAAGCGGGGCGCAGACAGGACTTGTCGGTAAGGATGCTCGCCAGGCGCGGCACATCGTGGTTGTCGACAAACGACAGCAGATGCTTGCCGCGATAAATGCACCACGGGTCACCGCCAAACTGGCGATGTAGCGAGTGGGCGATCTCGAACATGTTGACCGAGTTAAAGCTGGAGTACAGGCCCTTGTAGCACTCGTAGTTGGTGCAGGAGTCAAGCATCTCGTCGTTGACGATCTGGTTGTAGTCGCCGTGGAGCGTCTCGCCGATCAGCACAAAGTCGGGCTTGAGCTCACGGGCAAAGGCGTGCAGGCGGCGCATAAAGTCGCGGTCGAGCATATAGGCAACGTCCAGGCGCAGGCCGTCGACGCCAAAGACGTCGGCCCAACGGCGCACGGACTCGAGCAGGTAATCGACCACGGCGGGGTTTTGCAGGTTGAGCTTCACGAGCTCAAAATGGCCTTCCCAGCCCTCGTACCAAAAGCCATCGCCATAGCAGGAGTCGCCGTCAAAGCTGATGTGGAACCAGTCCTTGTAGGGCGAGTCCCACTTGCGCTCCTGCACATCGCGGAAGGCCCAAAAGCCACGGCCCACATGGTTGAAGACCGCATCGAGCACCACGCGGATGCCATGGGCGTGCAGCGTCTCGCACACGGCGGCAAAATCGGCATCCCCACCCAGGCGACGGTCGATATGGCGCAGGCTGCGCGTGTCGTAGCCATGGCTGTCGGATTCGAGCGGCGGGTTAATGAGCACAGCACCGATGCCGAGCTCTTGCAGGTAGTCGGCCCATTGGGCGATCTTCATGATGGGCGCATCGGGGTTTGGCGCGGCGTTGACAGCCTGGGCGAGCTCATCCTCGGCAACGGGCGCGGCGTTTTCGCGCGGAGCTCCGCAAAAGCCCAGCGGATAGACCTGATAGAACGTCGTCTCGTATGCCCACATAGCAGCCTCCCGGTAAGCTCAACACAACGCCATCCATTGTATGCCTGCCGTGCATCCCCTCCTCCAAAATAAGTTGCGGTGAAATAGGGACTGTTGAGACCAATAAACCGGGCAAACAGTCTCTATTCCACCGCAACTGATGAGGGAACGTGATTAGGCGACGGGCTTTGCGCGGCGTATGGCCGGGAACAGCACCGTAATGGCGAGGATGACGCCCACGACGGTAATCGCCCCGCCCGCGAAGCCAATCCAGGAGATACCGGGACCCGAAACCACGGCGCCGCCGATCGCGGTGCCCGTGCCGATGCCGAGGTTAAACAGGCCCGAGAAGATCGACATGGCGACGGCCGACGAATCCGCCGGCGTGTACTTGATGAGCTCGGCCTGAAACGCCACGTTAAAGGCCGTGGAGCAGCAGCCCCATAGCGCGCAAACAGCGAGAACGGCGACGAGCGACGGTGCAACCGGACCCATGAGCAGCAGAGCCACAGGCACGCCGGAGAGTGTGATAGCCAAGAACGGAAAGCGATGGCCATCGAACAGTCGGCCGAACAGCCAGCTTCCGAGCAGACCGGAGCAGCCAAACGCCGTCAGCGTCATGGTGATGGCGCTTGCGTCGACATGGGCGACCTGCGCCAGGAAGGGCTCGATATAGCTGTAACCCGCGTAGTAGCCGGTCGCCATAAAGACCGTGACCACGTAGAGCGCGATGAGGAACGGGTTCTTGAGCAGCTCGGGCAGCTGTTTGACGGTAAAGCGCTCACCCGCCGGCATGGCCGGGAACACGGCGGCCTGGTACACCACCGCGACGGCAGAAAAAGCCCCGACCACGGCAAACGTCATGCGCCAGCCCACGGCCAGGCCGATGGCGCGGCCGATCGGCAGGCCAAAGATCTGCGCGATGGACGAGCCCGTGGCGATCATGCTGATGGCGAGCGCCCCATGACGCGTATCGACCAGGCGCGAGGCTATGATCGAAGCGACCGACCAGAACACGGCGTGCGAGCAGGCGACCACCAGGCGCGCGCAGACCAAAATAGGATAGGTCGGCGCCACGGCCGACAGAAACTGCCCGAGCGAGAACACGGCGAGCACGCCCAGCAGCATCCGCTTGAACTCGAAGCGCGAGGCAAACACCATAAGTGGCAACGACAGCAACATGACGCCCCAGGCGTAGACCGAGATCATGATGCCTGCCTGGGCCTCGGTGAGCGAGAACGACGCGGCGATATCGGTCAGAAGGCCGATGGGCATAAACTCCGACGTGTTGAACACGAACGCACAACAGGCGAGCCCGATAAGCGGGAGCCACTGCTTAATCGTGATGCCGTCTTGCCTTGCCTGACTCATATATAACGTCTCCAATCATTTTGAGCGGAGGCGATTATATAGCAACGGCCCCGCATCCGTCAGTACAGATGCAGGGCCGCAATCAACTCAATACACAGAGGTTGCGCCGTCAATAAATAGCTAAGCCAACCCCAGCAATATGCCCGCCGAATGCACGACAAACGCCACGATCCAGGCGACCGTCACCTGAAACGCGAATACAGCCACGGCATAGCGCGCGCCCAACTCGCTCTTGACGGCGCCGATGGACGCCACGCAAGGCGGGTACAACAGCGTAAAGACCAAGAACACGTAGGCGGTAAACGGCGAAAACATGGTCGACAGCGCCGCGGGCGACGTTGCGCCCAAAAGCACCGTGAGCGTCGAGATGACGCTCTCCTTGGCAATGAGTCCGGTGACGAGCGCCGTCGACGCACGCCAGTCGCCAAAACCGAGTGGGGCCAACACCGGCGCGATGATGCTACCCAGACCGGCAAGCAGACTCTGCGACTGATCGGCGACCACATTAAAGCGGATGTCGAACGTCTGCAGGAACCAGATGACCACGGTAGCGGCAAAGATAATGGTAAAGGCCTTGGTAATAAAGTCCTTGGCCTTATCCCATGCCAGCATCACCGTCGTCTTGACGCTCGGCAGACGGTAATTGGGGAGCTCCATGATAAACGGCACCGGGTCGCCCTTAAATGCCGTACGGTTGAGCACCAAAGCCGCAATGCAACCGACCGCAATACCAATCAGATAGAGCGAGACCATGGCAGGAACCGTCGCCTGCGGGAAGAATGCTCCGCACAGCAGACCGTAGACCGGCAACTTGGCCGAACAGCTCATAAACGGCGTGAGCATGACCGTCATCTTGCGGTCGTGCTCGGATGGGAGCGTACGGGTCGACATGATAGCCGGCACGGTGCAGCCAAAACCGACGAGCATGGGCACGAAGCTGCGGCCCGACAGGCCAAAGCGACGCAGTACCTTATCCATGACAAAGGCAACGCGCGCCATGTAGCCCGAGTCTTCCAGAATGGAGAGGAACAAAAAGAGCACGACGATAATCGGCAGGAAGGTCAGCACGCTGCCCACGCCCGTAAGCACGCCGTCGACAGCCAGCGAGCGCACCACGTCGTTGGTGCCGAACGCCTTGAGACCCGCATCGGCCGAGGCGATGATGGCAGCGATGCCGTCCTCCATGAGCCCCTGCAGCGCCGCGCCGATCACGCCAAACGTCAGCCAAAAGACGAGGCCCATGATCACCAGGAACGCCGGAATGGCCGTGTAGCGACCCGTCAGGATGCGGTCGATCTTGACGGAGCGCACGTGCTCGCGGCTCTCATGCGGCTTGACGACGCAGCGCCCACACACGTCGCCGATAAAGCTAAAGCGCATATCGGCCAGCGCGGAAAGGCGGTCGGTGCCGGCTTCGCCCTCCATCTGGGTAATGATGTGCTCGATAGCGTCGAGCTCGTTGCGATCCAGGTGAAGCGCCTCGGTCACCAGCTCGTCGCCCTCAACCAGCTTAGTCGCCGCAAAACGCACCGGGATATGCGCCGTCGCGGCATGGTCCTCGATAAGGTTGGCGATGCCGTGAATGCAGCGATGCAGCGCGCCGCCGTCTGGACCATCGGGCGCGCAGAAGTCCAGGCGACCGGGGCGCTCGCGGAACCGTGCCACGTGCAAGGCATGATCCACCAGCTCGCCGATACCCTCGTTGCGGGCAGCGCTAATGGGGACAACGGGCACGCCCAACAGGCTCTCGAGCAGGTTGACGTCCACGGCGCCGCCGTTGGCCGTCACCTCGTCCATCATGTTGAGCGCGATGACCATGGGACGATCGAGCTCCATAAGCTGCAGCGTCAGGTACAGGTTACGCTCGATGTTGGTGGCGTCGATGATGTCGATGATGGCGTCGGGGTCTTCGTCCAAGATGAATTGGCGGCTGACGATTTCTTCGCCCGTGTACGGCGACAACGAGTAAATACCGGGCAAGTCGGTAACGCTCGCCTCGGGGTGGTTACGGATAGTGCCGTCCTTGCGGTCGACCGTCACGCCGGGAAAGTTACCGACATGCTGGTTGGAGCCCGTCAGCTGGTTGAATAACGTGGTCTTGCCGCAGTTTTGGTTGCCGGCGAGGGCAAAGTGCAGCGGCGCGCCCTCGGGCACGGCCGTCTTTGCCGCACGGGGCGAATACGTCCCCTCGCCCAGGGCCGGATGCTCCGTCGTGCCGATTGCGGCGTTAGCGCGCGGACCCGTATCGGTGTCGTGAATACCCACAAGCTCGATGCGAGCGGCATCGTCCTTGCGCAGTGTCAACTCGTAGCCACGCAGGCGGATCTCGAGCGGGTCGCCCATGGGGGCGTACTTCATCATGGTGACTTCGGTGCCCGGCGTTAGGCCCATGTCCAAAATATGCTGTCGGAGTGCCTGATCGTCCGATGCCACCGATGCGACAACGGCGTCCTTTCCAATCTCGAGTGTATCGAGCTTCACGCGCTCATCCTTTCGTTAGACGCGGTTAACCGTTTACCGGGGCTAACCAACTCGTAACGACAAATGATAGCGCTCTGAACTATTTTATAAAGTCAAATACCGATGTTTACCTGCGCAAACTTTATGCGGTGCGCCCCGAAAGCTCTTTGCGCATACCGCTCAGCGAGATCGAAATGGAACCCGACCGCGCGGTAGCAGTGAGTCGATCACCCTCAACCGACCCCGTGCATGTAAAGGGCGCCTTGCCCATCAGGACGTGGGAGATAGTACCCGAGAGCTCAAAGAAATCGCACTCAGCGCGGGCACCCGAGAGAGCGATATTGAGACCCCTGACGTTTAGTACTGCCCTGAGCGCGCCGTTCACCCCATGTGAAAACGTCACCTCGCCGCGCTTGCTCCCCACCGGCGTCTGGGCCAAAACCACATACGTACCCTCAAGCATGGCTCCTCCTCTAAGCAGACTTTTTGAAACGGGCAAGTAGTCTACTTTTACATATGGCGCTCCAGGAAACGGAAGGCCAGGCGGATCCAAGGACGGACTGCCACCTGTTTGTCCTCGTTATCGACCGCGGTGTTGGCGTTGCCGAGCGAAAGCCCGTGACCGCCTTGGTCAAAGACGTGCATCTCGCAAGCGACGCCCTCCTCGGCCATGCGCTGCGCAAACGGATAGACCTGCGCGATCGGCGCCGTCTTGTCGTCGGACACGCCCCACACAAAGGTCGGCGGCATCTGACGCGAAACATGCGTGGTGGGGCAGATATCGGCCAAATGCTCGTCAGTCGCCTCGCCACCCGTCACCATCGACAGGTAGTCGTTGAGCAAATCGCGCCCCGTCTTGCCGCCCGTCTTGGGCACACGCAAGTCAATGCGCGGATCGCGCGTCTGCATGTCGCGCACATAGGCAAAGTCGAGCAATGGATAGCCCAGCACCACGGCATCGGGACGAATGTCGTCCGGACGCGCCCCGGCAAGTGCCGCGAAGGGGCCGGTCTTCCACTGTGTTGCCAGCGAGGCGCAAATCATGCCGCCAGCAGAAAAGCCCACGACGCACACGCGCTTGGGATCGACATGCCACTCGTCGGCATTCGCACGCACCGTGGCAACCATCTTGGCAAGATCTGCCTGGGGGTGTGGAAAGCTCACGTCACCCGTAGAACTCGTGACATAGTTGAGCACAAAGGCCTGGTAACCGTGATCCAAAAACGCAAACGCCACGGGATCCTGCTCATGCGGAGCGATATGCGTAAACGCACCTCCGCCGCAGATAATCACGGCAGGGCGGCGGCCATTCGGTTTATCGGGCAGCGGCTCGGCACCCAAATACGTAAACGTCGCCGGATATTCCTCGGTCGGCTCCTCGCCCCACAGTGCATGGTTCTCGACAATCATATGTGCTCCCTTCGCGCAAATTAAGCGCCCTTGTTTTTTGCCTTCAAGCGTACCCCACTTGAACCCGTGACGCAGAAACACGCCAGCAATAAGTTTCCCTTCAACTGATATATCACATAATCCCAGCTCAGAGGTATCGCTGAGCAGCGTAGAATAGGAGGTGTTGACCAAGCCGCGAAACAGATATGAAACGTTTCCGGCAAACCAAACGCGCGATATGCGCCTATTTAAGTTGGAGGCAACTATGGGTCTGCTCGATTCGCTTAAGTCCACCTTCACCTCGACCGGCGAGGCGTCCGTTCCGCCCGCAGCAAGCTTCGCCACCCGCGAAGGCGTCATCTATGCCCCCGTCAACGGCGTGCTCGTCAACCTGGACGAGGTTCCCGACGAGACGATCGCCTCGGGCATGCTTGGCCAGGGCTATGGCATCGAGCCCATTACCGGCACCATCTATGCGCCCGCCAACGGCCGCATCGGTGCCACCACCGTCACCAACCACTCCATCGGCATGATTACCGAGGACGGTCTTCGCGTGTTCATCCATGTCGGCCTGGGCACCGTGGAAATGAACGGCAAGGGTTTTGCCCGCTTTGTCGAGATGGGTGACACGGTCAAGGCAGGCCAGCCGCTCATCAGCTTCGATCGCGAGGCCATCAAGGCCGCCGGCCACGAGGACATCGTGACCGTCATCGTCTCCGAGCTCGACCGTCTTAAGAGCATCGACCATGTCGGCGAGTCCGGAACGCTTATCGGCGGCAACCCGCTCGTCAAGCTGGGCGACCCGCTGCTGGTGGCCAAGACCAAGTAGCCAAGTCCCGCGCCACACAGCCAAAAGGCACCTCGTCAAGCGCCCGCGACCATTTGACCGCGGGCGCTTTTCGTTTGAAAAACCATCCGGCCAATGCCTTATCTGTATAGCCCAAATGAGCCGAGCTGCTAGAATATCGAACTGTATGGATAGCTATCATTCAACCGTTATGGGAGGATACGTGAACCGCACCAAAATCGCGCAGCTCTATGCCGATGCCGAGTCGCTCGGCGGCCAGACCGTCACCGTCGCCGGCTGGGTCAAATCCGTCCGCGACATGAAGAACTTTGGCTTTGTTACGCTCAACGACGGCAGCTGCTTCCGCGACCTGCAGGTCGTCATGAACCGCGAGGCACTCGACAACTACGACGAGATCGCCCATCAAAACGTCTCGGCCGCACTCATTTGCACCGGCACCGTCAAGCTGACCCCCGATGCGCCCCAGCCTTTCGAGCTTTCTGCCACCTCCATCGAGGTCGAGGGCGTCAGCGCCCCGGATTACCCGCTGCAGAAGAAGCGCGCAACCGTCGAGTTTCTGCGCACCCAGCAGCATCTGCGCCCGCGCACCAACCTGTTCCGCGCCGTGTTCCGCATCCGCTCTGTCGCGGCTGCCGCCATCCACCGCTTCTTCCAGGAGCAGGGCTTTGTCTACGTCAACACCCCCATCATCACCACGAGTGACTGCGAGGGCGCCGGCGAGATGTTCCGCGTGACCACGCTCGACCCCAAAAATCCGCCCCTCACCGAGTCCGGCGAGGTCGACTGGAGCCAGGACTTCTTTGGCAAGCACGCAAGCCTCACCGTGTCCGGCCAGCTCAATGCCGAGAACTTTGCCATGGCCTTTGGCGACGTGTACACCTTTGGCCCCACCTTCCGCGCCGAAAACTCCAACACCACGCGCCACGCCGCCGAGTTTTGGATGATCGAGCCCGAGATGGCCTTTGCCGACCTTAACGACTATATGGATAACGCCGAGGCCATGCTCAAGTATGTCCTCAAGGACGTCATGGCAACCTGCCCCGACGAGCTCAATATGCTCAGCAAGTTTGTGGACAAGGGTCTGCTCGAGCGCCTGGACCACGTGGCCAACTCCGACTTCGCCCGCGTCACCTATACCGAGGCCGTCGAAATCCTGGAGCAGGCAGTCGCTGCTGGCCACCAGTTTGATTACCCCGTCAGCTGGGGCATCGACCTGCAAACCGAGCACGAGCGCTTCCTGACTGAAGAGCACTTTAAGCGACCGACTTTTGTGACCGACTACCCGGCCGAGATCAAGGCGTTCTACATGCGCATGAACGAGGACGGCAAGACCGTCGCCGCCGCCGACTGCCTGGTTCCCGGTATCGGCGAGATTATCGGCGGCTCCCAGCGCGAGGAGCGCCTGGATCTGCTCGAGGCCCGCATCAAGGACCTGGGCATGAATCCCGAGCAGTACAAGTACTACCTTGACCTGCGCCGCTACGGTTCCTGCAAGCACGCCGGCTACGGTCTGGGCTTCGAGCGCTTGGTCATGTATCTGACCGGCGTGGGTAACATCCGCGACGTCCTGCCGCACCCGCGCACCGTGGGCAACGCCGACTTCTAATTGTCGGACGCTAGCTCGCGTCGCCACACACCAACGCTCATCGCATAAGCGTCTCTCGACATCGGTCGAGAGACGCTTTTTTCGACAGCATCCGTCAAGCTTTTGGCAAGTTTTTGGTCAGTTGAGCAGGACTGTTGAAAACTCGACCCGCCGTTTGCCGACGACTACCGACCGCCCAGAGCGCCCTGCGCCCCTGGGAAAGCCCCACGTCCTAGGCTCCATACCGTCGCCACCCAAAACGGAAAGGACGTGGGCACCATGACCGAAGCCGCTGTTGAAACCTACGACACCACGACTAGAGGCGCCGCCTCGATGGCAGCCTATCGCGCCGTTCGCATCTTGCAACTATTAAGCGAAAACACCGGCGAGGACAAGGCCATGCTTTCCGATGAGTTGATCCGGCGCCTCGCCCATCCCGACGACCCCGCCCGCATGCCCATCTCGGCGGCGCGGCGCAGCATCTACACCGCCATCTCCGCGCTTCGCCATGCCGGATACGAAATTGAGTACAAACGCGGCGTGGGCTACAAACTTCTTACCCGCCCGCTCACCGATGAAGAGATCATCCGGCTCCACGGTATGGTCATGCGCAACCGCTCCACGCCTATCGCTATCCGCAAGAGCATAGCGCAGCACTTAGTTGCCATGGCGAGCGCCGACGTTCGCGGCTACCTCGATACACCCGAACCCGCTCCAAGCGCAGGCAGCAAGGCTACCAAGGCAACGCGCACGCCCATCAAGCGCATCGACACGTGCGAGCTCGTCGAGCAGGCCATCGACCACGGAACCACGGTGAGTTTTGATATTTCGAGCGTTACGACACGTGGCGAAACCGAAGCAGCACGGATGACACTCCGTCCCTTTGCCATCAAGCAACGAGACGGCATCTCGTATTTGCTGGGAACGGTCTACGACGCCCGAGGCGCCGATGACACGTTGCGTACTGTAGAGATTGGCCGAATGAGAAACGTCACCACACGTCTCCTCGACGGCAAGAAGCTCTTCGCCGCCCTAGACGAGGACGACGCCTCCTCCGCCGCATAAGGCTCTCCGCCGCCCATTCGACTACCCGTACCGCCCATCCGATTCTGTATTAAAAAACCCGCCAGGCTGTTGTAAAAATGGACATCAGCGCTACTATAGTTCCACTTGCACTTTGTCCCAGTGCAGTGTTTCCAGCCATTTTTATACTGGGGGTAATGATATGAAGGACATCACCATCAGCCGCAGGAGCCTTCTGGTCTCCGCCGGCCTGCTCGCGCTCGCCCCGCTCGCCGGATGCGGCGGCAACTCCGGTTCCGGCTCTGCTGCCGCCGGTTCCGACTACACCATCGGCGTTCTGCAGCTCACCGAGCACTCCGCACTCGATGCCGCCAACGACGGCTTTGTCAAGGCCATCAAGGAGAGCGGCCTTAAGGTCAAGATCGACCAGAAGAACGCCCAGAACGACCAGTCCACGTGTAAGTCCATTGCCGACAAATTTGTGGGCGATGGCGTCGACCTGATCTACGCCATCGCCACGCCCGCCGCACAGGCTGCTGCCGGTGCCACGGCGGATATCCCCATCGTGGGCTGCGCCATCACCGACTACGCCGCCTCCGGCCTGGTCCAGGACAACGACAAGCCGGGTACCAACGTCACGGGCGCTTCCGACCTCACCCCGGTCGCCGAGCAACTCGAGATGATGCAGAAGGTCCTGCCCGACGTAAAGAAGGTCGGCCTGCTCTACTGCACCGCCGAGTCCAACTCCGACGTCCAGATCAAGGCCGCCAAGAAGGAGCTCGACAAGCTGGGCCTCCAGTACACTGACTTCACCGTCTCGAGCTCCAACGAGATTCAGTCCGTCGTCGAGTCTGCCGTGGGCAAGGTCGATGCGCTGTACTCCCCCACCGACAACACCATCGCCGCGGGTGCCTCGCAGGTCGGCCAGATCTGCAAGGAGAACAAGCTCCCCTTCGTGACTGGCGAGGAGGGTATGTGTAAGGCCGGCGGCCTGTTCACCCTCTCCATCAACTATGAGGACCTGGGCTACGCCGCGGGCGAGATGGCCGTTAAGATCCTGAAGGGCGAGGCCAAGCCCGAGGATATGCCAATCAAGCATCTCTCGAGCAAGGACCTGGTCGTCGTCAAGAACGACGAGATGGCCGAGGCTCTGGGCATCGACCTTTCCGCTCTGGACGAGTAGCGCCATGCGCGGTAACGCGTCTAGGGCCCGCACGCGCGCCACAGCCGCGTTATTCAATATCTGAGCCACAGGGGCGGGCGCTGTAGACCGGCGTCCGCCCTGCTTGTTTCAGGTAAAACAAAACGTCTGTCCGCAGCTCTTTTATACATTGTTACCGCTATTATGGAAAATCACGTGTCCACCCTATTCTAGGAGGTATGAAGCATGCTCATTGCATTGCAGGGCGCCGTTTCGCAGGGCGTCCTCTGGGGCATTATGGTGCTTGGCGTGTTTATCACGTTCCGCCTGCTCGACATTCCCGATATGACCTGCGACGGCAGCTTTGCCCTCGGCGGCTGCGTCTGCGCCGTGCTCATCGTCAATAACAACGTCGACCCGCTGCTCGCCGTGCTGGCCGGTATGTGCGCCGGCGCCATCGCGGGTGCCGTCACGGGCATTTTGACCACCGTCTTCGAGATTCCCGCGATCCTCGCCGGAATCCTCACCCAGATCAGCCTGTGGTCCATCAACCTGCGCATCATGGGCAAGTCCAATACGCCAATTCTTGCCAAGGGCACCGTGTTCTCGGCCGTCAGCAATATGACCGGTCTGCCGCAGTCCACCGTTGCCATCATCTTGGGCATCCTGCTCGCCGTGGCTATCGTTGCCATCCTGTATTGGTTCTTTGGCACCGAGATCGGCTCGGCGCTGCGCGCCACCGGCAACAACGAGTACATGATCCGCGCTCTGGGCGTCAACACCAACTCCACCAAGATGATCGCCCTCGTGCTCTCCAACGCCCTCATCGGCCTTTCGGGCGCGCTTATCTGCCAGAGCCAGAAGTATGCCGACATTGGTATGGGCACCGGTGCCATCGTTATCGGTCTTGCCGCCATTGTTATCGGTGAGGTGCTCGGCCGTCTGCTGCCCGGCGGCCTCACGCAGTTTAGCGTCCGTCTTGCCTCCGCCGTCTTTGGCTCCGTGGTGTACTTCCTTATCCGCGCCATCGTGCTGCAGTTGGGCATGGACGCCAACGACATGAAGTTGCTCTCCGCCGTGATCGTCGCCGTGGCCCTGTGCGTGCCCGTGGTTTGGGAGCGCTATAAGCTCCGCAGCTCCTACACGAAGGGGGATGAGGCAGATGCTTAAGCTCTCGCACGTCAAGAAGACCTTTAACAAGGGCACCGTCACCGAGAAGCGCGCGCTCACCGGCGTCGACCTCACCCTGAATGACGGCGACTTTGTAACCGTGATCGGCGGCAATGGCGCCGGCAAGTCCACGCTGCTCAACATGATCGCCGGCGTGTACCCGCTCGATTCGGGCGTTATTGAGCTCGACGGCACCGACATCTCGCGCCTGAGCGAGTCGCAGCGCGCCAAGTACCTGGGCCGCGTGTTTCAGGACCCCATGCGCGGTACCGCTGCCGACATGCAAATCGCCGAGAACCTGGCCCTCGCCAAGCGTCGCGGCCAGCGTCGCGGCCTTTCGTGGGGCGTCACCAAGGCCGAGAAAGATGAGTACGTTGAGCTGCTCAAGCGCCTGGACCTTGGTCTGGACACGCGTCTCAACGCCAAGGTCGGCCTGCTCTCGGGCGGCCAGCGCCAGGCACTCACCCTGCTCATGGCCACGCTCACCAAGCCACGCCTGCTGCTGCTCGACGAGCACACCGCGGCCCTCGACCCCAAGACGGCCTCTAAGGTGCTCAATCTGACCGAGGAGATCGTCGACGAGAACCACCTCACCACGCTCATGGTCACGCATAACATGAACGACGCTATCCGTCTGGGCAACCGTCTGATCATGATGCACGAAGGCCATGTGATCTACGACGTGGCGGGCGATGAGAAGAAGTCGCTCACCGTAGCCGACCTGCTGCAGAAGTTCGAGGAGGTCTCGGGCGGCGAGCTCGCCAACGACCGCATGCTGCTGAGCTAAAACCTGCCAAAAAGGGACAGGTTTATTTTGGCAGGTTTTATCTGCGCAAACGTCAAAACCGCCGCTAAGGGACAGGCGCCCTTGCGGCGGTTTTCGCATATTATGTCGATAATCCGATATTCAACCAGACATTCTGGCTAAGGACTAAGGAAACTGCCATGAAAAGACTCCCCCGCCTTGCGTTAGCCGCCGCGTTGTTTGCCGGCGCGCTCGCAGGCATCCCAAGCCTCGCTTTCGCGGGGAACCTGCCCGCCGCCATTGACGGCTCCGTGGCCGTCATGCACACCAACGACATCCACGGCAGCTACAAGTACAGCTACAACGCAAGCAAGGGCACCGGCACTGTGGGCTTTGATGGGCTGGCGGTTCTCTATAGCGCCCAAAACAGCGCCCCCGATCTTTTGCTCGATGCGGGCGACACCTTCCACGGGCAGTCCTTCGCCACCATGAGCGAGGGCAAGAGCATCGCCGAGCTCATGGACACCTTCTATGTAGACGGCTACGACGCGACCACGCCGGGCAACCACGACTGGAGCTACGGCGCAGACAAACTCCGCACCATGACCGGCTACAGCACCACCGGCACGCCCTTCGCCATGCTCTGCGCGAACGCGAAGTCCACGAGCGGCGTATGGAGCTCGAGCATCACGAAGACGCTCGATCGCACCTGGGAGGATACCGAGGATCACTCCACATTCGACTACAAAATCATGGTCGGCGTCGTGGGTGCCATGGATGAGTCGCTAGGTTCCTCGCTGCGCGCGGACCTGGTCGCGGGCACCAGCTTCTCGAGTGCCGCGAACGCCATCAATACCGAGGCAGAGCAGCTGCGCAAGGAGGGCTGCGATGTTGTTGTGTGTATCGCGCACACGCTCGACGCCAAGACCTTTGCCACGCGACTCCGTGGCGTCGATGCCCTTATCGCAGGCCACGAGCACATCAACCTTAACGAGAAGGTGACGGGAGCCGACGGCAAGACGATCCACGTTGTCGAGGCAGGCAGCGCCTTTGCCGAGGTGGGGCTGCTTTCCATTCCGTACAAGTACAACACGAATGACACCGAGACGACCGACGATGACACGGTCACGGTCCCTGCAGACGGTAGCGACGAGAAGCTCTACACCGCCAAGAACGTCAACGACCTTTTGGCAGACCCCGACGACTACCAAAGCCGCCTTGAAGCCGTCCGCAACAAGATCAAGCCGCTCGACGAGGACTTTGAAAACGAATCGAACAAGGTGCTCGGCACATCCACCACCAACTATTTCTACGGCGAGGACGCCGCAGGCACGCATGGTTGGGAAATGGTGCGCACCACCGATTTCCGCCCCAGCAAGGAGGGCGACACCACCAAGGCCCAGACCATCGGCCACGTGATTTGCGGCTCCTATCTTGCCCTGACGGGCGCGGACTTCGCTATCGAAAACGCTGGCGGCATCCGCGGCGGCATCGCGGCGGGCAACGTGACCGCCGGCAACGTCATCGCCATCTCGCCCTACGGCAACACCGTGGAGACCTGGACCATGACCGGCGCGGACTTCCTCGCAGCGCTCGAGCACTCGCTACAAATCAGCGACGATTGCAACGACAGCTACGAGCTTCAGCAGGCTTATGTGGCGGCCGGTCACACCGAGCAGGAGGCGCAAAACAAGTACAAGTGGCGCGATGACTCTGGCAGCGTTCTCTCCTTTGGCGGCATCAACGTGACGATTGATTGGACGCAGCCCGAAGGCAAGCGCATTGTGAGTGCCACACTCACCAAAGACGGCAGCACGTTCGATCCCACCAAGACCTATACCGTCGCCACCAACAACTACATCATTACCAACACGACCGACTTCCCCACCTTCGCAAACGCCACCAAGCACACCGAGTGGGGTACCTGCGAGTCAGCGCTAAGGGCGCTGATCGGGCAGAACGGCTGGGAGAGCAAGATGGCCGGGCTCGCCGGCACCATCGGCTTCGGCTCCGCAGCCGTGGACCCCACGCCCTCACCGGCCCCGACGCCTAAGCCCTCGTCTAAGACGGACACGGCGACCACGAAGGTCATCACCAAGAAGACGACCGGTAAGCTTGCCGCAACGGGAGACCGCACGCTGGCAGTAGTTGGCGCGTGCCTTATCGGCGGCATCATCGTCATCATGCTCGGCATTATCTGGAAGCGTCGACGCTAAGCTACACCGCCGGGCCTTACAGCCCCGCCGCGTAAACCTTATATCGAGCACAGAAGCCCGTCCGATGTGATCGGACGGGCTTCTTGGTGGGTATCATGGTTGGACGATCATTAGGAGGTTTTCCCTACATGGAATTGTTTGAGCCGATTCTTCATTTCTTTGAGCAACGGTGGGTCCACAACATCATCTGGGCCGTCATCTTGGCGATAGGCACCGCCGTCGCCGCCAAGGTCGTATCCAAGACCCTGAACCATCTGCTTAACCGAGACGATAACCCGCTTCCGGCATCGAGTATCTTCATCAACATCGCGCGCGCCGTCATCTGGATGATCGGCGGCAGCTTTATCCTCGACAACTGCTTTGGCATTAACGCAAACGCCCTCGTTGCCGCTCTTGGCGTCGGCGGCATCGCCATTTCGCTCGGCTTTCAGGACACGCTGTCAAACCTTATCGGCGGCATGCAGGTGACCTTTATGGGCATCATCAAGCCCGGCGACAATATCGAGGTCGGCGGCGTATCCGGCGTGGTCCAAGACATCACTTGGCGCCATACAACGATTGAGGATGCCTGTGGACAGACCATCATTGTGCCCAACTCCAACATTTCCAAGAACACACTCGTGCATTTGATGCCCTTTGGGCGCGTGGCCGTGCCCGTTGCCGTAAAGGACACGTCCAAGTGGGCTTCCCTTGACGTGCTGGCAGACGAGCTGACCAGCGCCACCAAGGCCGCCGTGCTTCCCATCTCGGGCTTTGACAAGGAGCCCTACGTACTCTTTAGCGAAATCGGCGACTTTGGCATCAAAGGAAAGATCATCTTTATCGTCAGCGACGACAGCACTACTTTCACGGCAGCCGACGCCTGCATCCGCGCCATCGCCCCCATCATCGCCTAACCCGCCAAAAAGGGACAGGCACCTTTGTGGTGGTTTTCATTCGTGGTACCATGGTTTATGTAGTTGTTTAAACGACTAAGGGAGCAACATCATGGAAGAGGCCTATCGTCAAGCACGCAAGCGCGGCGAGCAAGGACGTCGACGCGCCATTAGCCAAAGCGAGCATCCATACCTTACGGACCTCGACAGTTTGATTGCTCAGCTCCCCTTAGGTCAGCGAGTGAGTGTCGGCCTGCGGGATATTCCGATCGAAATGGTCGTCGGCACTGTCACCAAGGGCCGTCAGTCCGCCTTTTCATGCAACTTTATGCCCCTGCTGCCGTTTAACACCGAGTTCGCCCGCAAGTGGTCCAACCTCTACGACATCCAGGTAACCGAGGGCTATCGCGACCCCATCATCGTCACCGAGTTCATGCATCGGTTCTATGTCCAGGAAGGCAATAAACGCGTCAGTGTCCTCAAATTCTTGGACGCTCCAACGGTTTCGGCCAGGGTCACCCGTCTCTACCCCGGCACATGGGATTCCGTCGAAAGCCGCCTGTACGGTGAATTCTGCGCGTTTTGGCGCGTCTGCCCCCTATACGAGATCGAGTTCTCGCGTGAGGGAAGCTACGAGACGCTCGCCAAGATGCTCGGTCAGAATCTTATCGAAAAATGGCCGCAGAAAAAGGTCGACTACCTGCGCCACACCTTCCTGCTCTTTAAGCGCGCCTACCTTCGCGCAGGCGGCGACCACCTGGACATTACGCCCGCCGACGCCATGCTCGTGTACCTCAATGTGTACAACCAGGACCGCCTGCTGGATACGCCAACGGATATCGTCGTAAACCGCCTGTGCAAGATTTGGCGCGAGCTGGTCATTGCCGGCAAAAATGACGAGGACAAGGTCGATCTTGTTGAAGCGCCGAGCGTCGACGAGGAGGAGTCGCCCGCCAAGTCCACCTCCGGCGTGCTCAACTTCTTTATGGGCAAGACCGTCTATTCGGCGACCAACCCCCTGCGCATCGCCTTTATCCATGAGTTCCCCTGTGCGACGTCGAGCTGGGACAGCCTGCACGACCAAGGGCGTCAGTATCTCGATGAGCACTTTGGCGGTATCGTGCGCACCGAGGCGTTCGAGGACTGTCACGATCCGGATGTGTTCTACGCCGCCGTGGAAACGGCTGTCAAACATGGGGCAAACGTCATCTTCTCGACCTCGCACCGCCTGATGGAATACACGCTCAGGGCTGCCGTTGAGTATCCCCAGGTTCGGTTCCTCAACTGCTCTATCGGCCTTCCCCATCAAAGCGTCCGTTCGTACTTTGGCAAGATGTACGAGGCCAAGTTCCTCCTGGGCGCCCTTGCCGCCAGCATGGCGGACAACCACCGCATCGGCTACCACGCGTCGGTCTTCGCCTCGGGCGCGCTCAGCGAGATCAACGCCTTTGCGATTGGCGCCTCGCTGCTCGACCCCCGTGCGCAAATTATCCTGACTTGGGGCGATGTGCCCGCCGGAGGCCTTGCCGAGGCCATGTGCCGCGAAGGTGTAAGCGTCATGACCGGCGCCGACATGTCAAAGTCGCTCGAAGACCCCACGGCCTACGGACTTCACCGCCTGGTCGATGGCAAGGTTACCGGCATCGCCATGCCGGTATGGAACTGGGGCCGTTACTACGAGCTCATCGTTCGCAGCCTTCTGCACGGCACGTGGGACGAGACCAGCGATGACAACCAAGTGCGCGCCGTCAACTACTGGTACGGCATGAGCTCTGGCGTTATCGACATCCGTTACGCTCCGGGCCTACCCTACCAGACGCGCAAACTCGTGCAGTTGCTCCGTAACGGCATTGTTGAGGGATCCATCAACCCCTTTGGCGGCGAGCTCCACAGCCAGAACGGCGTGGTACAGATCGAAGGCTTCCCTCCGCTGCCGAGCACGCAGATTGTCGAGATGAATTGGCTGGCGGATAACGTGGTAGGCACCATTCCGCAGCTCGACGATGAGCCGAAAGTCCCTGCCCTATGAAAATCCTTGCCATAGCCGATACCGAAGAACGATGCCTTTGGGAGTGCTTTCGCAAGGAACGCTTTGAGGGCGTCGACCTGATTTTGTCCGCCGGCGATCTGGACCCGGACTATCTTGAGTTTTTGGTTACGGTCATCAACAAACCGCTCATCTACGTGCGTGGCAATCACGATGACCGCTACGCACGTCATGCACCGGGCGGATGTATCTGCGTAGAAGACAGCGTGTACACGTACCGAGGGATTCGCATTGCGGGCCTTGGCGGGTCCATGCGTTATCGCGACGGCGCCAACATGTACACCGAACGCGAGATGTCCAAGCGCATGCGTAAGCTGTCGCGTAAGGTTAGGATGGTCGGCGGGTGCGACATTCTGCTTACCCATGCACCCGCCGCCGGTATGGGTGATCTGGACGATCTGCCGCATCGAGGGTTTGAGTGCTTTAACACGGCGCTTGAATCCTGGGGGGCCGACTACATGGTGCATGGGCATGTACACCAAAGCTACGGTTACGATTTTCAGCGCGAGCGGCAGCATGTGTGTGGAACGACGATCATCAACGCCTGCGGCTATACGCAGTTTGAGCTCGACCAGACGCGCTACCCCATCCGTGGCTGGCAGGCAGCCTGGCTCAATTCGCAAACCATGCGCCGCGAGCTCAAACGCCACGATGCCATCGAGTCCTCAACAGCCAGAACACCCTGGTAACCACCATAAAGGGGACACTGTCCCCTTTATGGTGCTTTTGACGCGATAGCAAGAAACCCGGTCCTGCACAAGTGAACTGCGTCCCAAATCTTGGACGCCCTAAATAGCGACTAGGCCGCGAGGGCCTGATTCCGGAACTCCTCCGGGGTCAGGCCCTTCAATCTTACCTGCCTCCGGCTCGTGTTCCAGTGGACTATGTATTCCTCCAGGTCGCGTTTGAAATCCTCGAACGTCTCCCACTCGCGGCCCCGGTAGAACTCGTCCTTGACGTGGCCGAAGAGCTGCTCGGTGGCGGCATTGTCGATGCAGTTCGCCTTCCTGGACATGCTCTGGACGATGCCGGCGGCCTCTAGCCTGGATGTGTATGAGACGTGCTGGTACTGCCAGCCCCGGTCCGAGTGCATGGTCGGGGCGGCGCCCTCGGGGATCTTGGACAGCAGCTCGTCGAGCATCCTCACCTGCTGGGACATGTCGGGCGTGGTCGATATGTCGCTCGCCACGATCTCCTTGGTGCAGAAGTCCAGCGTCGGGGCCCAGTAGGCCTTGCCGCCGGCCACCTTGAACTCGGTGACGTCCGTCCCCAGCTTCCGCCACGGGGCCCCGGCGTCGAAATCCCTCGCGATCACGTTCTCGAACGTCCTGCCGACGACGCCCCTGTACGAGTTGTACCTGTGGTAGGCCGTCTCGCGTCTGATACCGCAGCGAATCCCCATCTCGCGCATCATCTTGAGCACGGTCTTGTCGGCTATCACGGCCCCCTCTTCGGCCCTGAGGCACATCGCTATCTGCCGGTGCCCGCAGCCGTTGGCGGTGCGCGAGAAGATCTCGGCGGCCGCCTCCCGGAGCTCGGGGCGCGTGGGCCTCGGCGGGTGCGCGAGGGCGTAGTAGTAGGTCGACCTCTTGAGCTCGGCGCATGCGAGCAGGTGCCCGAGCGCGTGCCCCTCGGCGCGCAGGGCCGCGACCGCTTCGGCCTTCGCCCTGGTCAGAGCCCGTCCCTCTCGACCAGGGCGCGTAATTTTTTTAGGTAGGCCACCTCGGCCTCGAGCCTACGGCACCGCTCCTCGAGCTCCTCCTCGCGGGTCCGCGGCCTCGCCCTGGAACCGCTCGGCCGGCCCTTGGGCCTCGGGCGCAGGGCCTCCGCGCCGCCCTCGCGGTATAGCGCGCACCACTTCTTGAGCGGCGACATCGACATTATGCCGAACGCCGCCATCGCCTCGGCCTTCGTCATGCCGCCGTCGACGACGGCGGAGGCGGCGGCGACCCTCTGCTCGTATGTGTACCTGCCCTGCTTTCCGTCCATGCGCAGCAGCACCTCGCTCCCGAATGCGCGGTATATCTCCTGCCATCTTCTCACGGCTTCCGCGGGAAGCGAAAGGGCAATCGCGGCAGATTTATACCCGTGCCCGAGCTCGAAGAGCCCTATGGCCGCCTTCCTGGCCTCGACATCATGCTTCACTCTCAAATCAACGCGCATAAAGAAAGCCTCCCATTTCTCATGTCCAAGAAATGGGAGGCAGTTCACAAGGCAGAACCGGGTTTCTTTAGCAATGCTTGCTGTACTCAGGCAGTAACTAGCAGTTACTCAGCCAGGAAGTCACGCTGGACAGCGGGATCGACCTTGACGCCAGGGCCCATGGTGGAAGACACGGAGATGGACTTGACGTACTTGCCCTTAGCAGAAGAGGGCTTGACGCGCAGGATCTCGGTGTACAGGGCAGCGTAGTTCTCGACGAGCTGCTGCTCAGAGAAGGACTTCTTGCCCAGGGGCACGTGGCAGATGCCGTAGCGGTCGGCACGATACTCAACGCGGCCGGCCTTGAGCTCGGAGACCATCTTGGCGACGTCCATGGTCACGGTGCCGAGCTTAGGGTTCGGCATAAGGCCACGGGGACCAAGGATCTTACCGATGCGGCCAACCTTGGCCATCATGTTCGGCGTAGCGATAGCGGCGTCGAAGTTGATCTCGCCCTTCTGGATCTGGGCGACAAGCTCGTCGGAACCGATGATGTCGGCGCCGGCAGCCTCGGCCTCGCGGGCCTTCTCGCCCTCGGCGAAGACGGCAACACGAACGGTCTTGCCGGTGCCGTGGGGCAGGGAGATGGAACCACGGATGTTCTGGTCAGCCTTACGAGTATCGATGCCCAGACGGAAGTGGGCCTCGACGGTCTCGTCGAACTTGGCGGTGTCGAGCTCCTTGATGAGCTTGGCAGCCTGAAGGGGGGTGTAGAGCGTGGCGCGGTCGATCTTCTCGGCAGCGGCGTTATAGCTCTTACCATGCTTAGCCATGTGCATTACCTCCTGTGGTTAAACGGGCGTGAGCCCTCCCACATCGTATCGTGTGCCCTATTGCACACATTTAACGGGCGCCCCGGTCGGAGCACCCGCCGTTACCATAAGAAATCGCTACTCAGCGATGGTGACGCCCATGGAACGGGCGGTACCGGCGATGATCTTCTTGGCGGCGTCAATGTCGTTGGCATTGAGGTCCGGCATCTTGATCTCGGCGATCTTGGTGAGCTGCTCCTGGGAGAGCTGACCAACCTTGTCAGCCTGGGGCTTAGCGGAACCAGACTTGAGGTTCAGCTCCTTCTTGATAAGGTGAGCCGCCGGCGGGGTCTTGGTGATGAAGGAGAAGGACTTGTCCTCGTAGACAGAGATCTCAACGGGGATGATGTCACCCTTCTTGTCCTGCGTCTCGGCGTTAAAGGCCTGGCAGAACTGCATGATGTTCACGCCAGCAGCGCCCAGGGCGGGGCCGACGGGAGGAGCGGGGTTTGCTGCACCAGCAGGAATCTGGAGCTTAATGACGTTGGCAACCTTCTTCTCAGCCATGGTCATTCCTTTCGAATCACGAGTGTGAAGTACTTGCTATATCGTAAGCACGCACGTGTTAGAAGCACTCCTGAGATGAGCAGTCACAGAAGAAGCACGCTCGCGCGAACGGACGAAAACTTAAGCGATGACAGCGACCTGGTTAAAGTCGAGCTCGACCGGCGTCTCGCGGCCAAAGATCATCAGCGTGACCTTGAGCTTGCCAGCCTCGGTGTTAACCTCGGAGACCTTGCCATCAAAGTCGGTAAGCGGGCCATCGGTGACGCGGACGGACGTACCGACCTCAATATCAACCGAGGTGCGCTTGGGCGAATCGCCCTTACCGGGACGACGAGTCATCTTGTTGTACTCGTCGCGGGAAAGCGGAGCGGGCTTGCCGTTGCCGCCTAGGAAACCGGTGACGCCAGGCGTGTTACGAACACACGTCCAAGCATCGTCATCCATCTCCATGCGGACCAGGACATAACCCGGGAAGATCTTGGAATCCTTGGTCTCACGCTTGCCACCCTCTTTAATCTCGGTGACGCGCTCCATAGGAATCTCGATATCAAAGATACGGTCCTGCATGCCCATAGTCTCGATGCGATGCTCGAGATCGGACTTAACGCGGTTCTCGTATCCAGAGTAAGTGTGAACGACGTACCAACGCTTAGACATGGTTTAGCCCCTCAATCCAGAGAACAGAGCAAGAGCCTCGCCAAAGCCAGCATCGAGCAGAGCGATGACGACGCCGACGACGATCAGAGAAGCGCAAACAACAACCGAGTAGTTCACGAGCTCCTTCTTATCGGGCCACGTGACACGCTTCATCTCGGACTTGACCGAAGCGAAATACTTCTTGGTGCGGGCGAAGAAACCAGGCTTCTCGTTCTTCTTGGACTTCGCAGCCTTCTCGTTCTTCTTGGCAACGGCCTTCTTGGCCTCAACCTTGGAGTTGGCGGCAGCTTTGTTGG
This sequence comes from uncultured Collinsella sp., assembly GCA_958437935.1. Taxonomy (GTDB): domain Bacteria; phylum Actinomycetota; class Coriobacteriia; order Coriobacteriales; family Coriobacteriaceae; genus Collinsella. The sequence goes on from CAUBPS010000001.1 coordinate 133,665, forward strand.
CAGGTGCCGGCTGCTGAGCCTTCTTCTTGTTCTTCTTGTTGGCCATTTGGGTTACCTCCGCGCAATGCGCTTATACATGAGTAAACCGTAAGCCCCCAAGTGGGAGCTTACGGAATAATGACTGGCACGCCAGGAAGGACTCGAACCCTCAACACTCGGTTTTGGAGACCGATGCTCTACCAATTGAACAACTGGCGTATGTGACTAGAGACTAGCGAGTCTCTTTGTGCAGCGTGTGGTGACGGCACCAGGGGCAATACTTCTTGATCTCCATACGATCAGGCATGGTCGACTTGTTCTTGGTGGTCGTATAGTTGCGGCGCTTGCACTCAGTGCACGCAAGAGTAACTAGAGTACGCATGTATCCTGAACCTTTCATTTCCGCCCCGTACGGGCACGAGTTGTTACTTTATCAGCTCCACGTAAGTGCTGTCAATGAAAACCTCGAGTCAATTGGTTCTCGGTGGATCCATTCATATTTGGAACACATCAATGAAGCCATCGAGAGCTAATCGACGGTGCATCCAGGACCATTATCGATCCTCTCGACACCAGCAACGGCTCAACATCCATTGCAGAAAAGAACCCGGCACCCATATAAGTGCCGGGTTCTCTAAGTCAGCTATATCAAAGAGCTAATTTACTCAATGATCGTGGAGACGATGCCCGAACCGACGGTGTGGCCACCCTCGCGGATAGCGAAGCGCAGGCCCTCCTCCATGGCGATCGGGTGGATGAGGTCGCCCTCGATGGTGATGTGGTCACCAGGCATAGCCATCTCGGTGCCCTCGGGGAGCTTGACCGTACCGGTAACGTCGGTGGTACGGAAGTAGAACTGAGGACGATAACCATCGAAGAACGGGGTGTGACGGCCGCCCTCCTCCTTGGTCAGAACGTAGATCTCGCCGGTGAACTTGGTGTGCGGGGTAACCGAACCGGGCTTGCAGAGAACCTGGCCGCGCTCGATGTCCTCGCGCTTGATGCCGCGGAGCAGCAGACCGACGTTGTCGCCAGCCTCGCAGAAGTCCATGGACTTACGGAACATCTCGATACCGGTAACGACGGTGTTCTGGGTATCCTTGATGCCGACGATCTCGACGGGCTCGTTGAGCTTGAGCTCACCGCGCTCGACACGGCCGGTAGCAACGGTACCACGGCCGGAGATGGTCATAACATCCTCAACGGCCATCAGGAACGGGAGGTCGTTGTTACGAGCAGGCGTCGGGATGTACTCGTCGACGGCCTTCATGAGCTCGCGAATGGCGTCCATCCACTTGGCGTCGCCCTCGAGAGCGCCCAGAGCGGAACCACGGATGACGGGGATGTCGTCGCCGGGGAAATCGTACTCGGAGAGGAGCTCACGGGTCTCCATCTCGACGAGGTCGATGAGCTCGTCATCGTCGACCATGTCGCACTTGTTCAGGAAGACGACGATGTAGGGAACGCCGACCTGACGGGCGAGCAGGATGTGCTCGCGGGTCTGAGCCATGGGGCCGTCGGTAGCGGCGATAACCAGGATAGCGCCGTCCATCTGAGCAGCGCCGGAGATCATGTTCTTGACGTAGTCAGCGTGGCCCGGGCAGTCAACGTGAGCGTAGTGACGGGCAGCGGTCTCGTACTCAACGTGGGAGACGGAGATCGTAATGCCGCGCTCGCGCTCCTCGGGAGCCTTGTCGATGTTCTCGAACGCAGTGAAGTCAGCCTTGCAGCCCTCGGTCTCGGAGAGAACCTTGGTGATGGCAGCGGTCAGCGTGGTCTTGCCGTGGTCGACGTGACCAATGGTGCCGATGTTAACATGCGGCTTAGTGCGCTCAAACTTCTCTTTGGCCATAAAGCCCTCCTCTAAACAGGTCGTCCCCGGACGGGACTTTGCCTTTATACCATAGTGGCCTCTCAACATACTATTGAGAAGCCACCGTGTTACCTATGGTAGCGGTGACTGGATTCGAACCAGTGACGCCACGGGTATGAACCGTGTGCTCTAACCAACTGAGCTACACCGCCGGATGGAGCCTGCAACCAGACTTGAACTGGTGACCTCTTCGTTACCAACGAAGTGCTCTACCGACTGAGCTATACAGGCACTTGACGGGTGGGAGCTATAGGATTCGAACCTATGTAGGCAGAGCCAACGGGTTTACAGCCCGTCCCCATTAACCACTCGGGCAAACTCCCAATCGTTCAAGTATCCGCAGGTCCTTTGGTCTTTTGGACCGCCGCCCCCGCGAACGAAAAAGATAATACGATGCAACCTTGGGGGCTGTCAACGAAAACCTCTAGATACACGGTGCCGGGCGTATCTATATAGCTGTGACCTGCGGTTTTGTTGAGTTTGGATATGAAGGACGGTGGTTTTGAATACTGAGGTGACGTTTCCCGAGGTAACACTTTGGTGTAGTGGAGTACACCTTCAGGATCGAACTTCGATAATGGCTTATTTGCACCTATATATAGGTCGAGATCGGGGCTTCCCAGACAGAATCGAGCGTGGATAATCTCCCACTTTTGGCGTGGCTTCGAGTCCAAAGTGGGAGATTATCCACCCTCGTATGTCCGGAAATCCTCACTCGACCAGGATGACTGGGACCGGTCCGGCCTTTGTCTCGATCTGTAACAGTAAGAGGGTTATTCCTCCCCCATCTGTTACAGATCGAGATATTACGCAGAGACACCAGCTTACGTCTCATTCTGTAACAGTAAGAACGGTTTCAGCCTCTTCGTGTTACAGATCGAGATATTATCGGCCAACCCTTGGCATTGTCTCAATCTGTAACTATAAGGAGGGTTTTCAGCCCACCCGTGTTACAGATCGAGACAAACCTGAAGCTTGGTGGGAGTCAAACCCGCTTACATGTCGACATAAATAGAAACGGGCCCTGTCCCAATTGGAGACAGAGCCCGAAACTCTCATGGAGCCAGTGACAGGAATCGAACCTGCAACCCACTGATTACAAATCAGTTGCGCTACCGTTGCGCCACACTGGCACACTTGGCGCTTTCACGCGAAGCCAGTTAAGAATAAAGGAATTGCCGACGAGGCGCAACAGGCCCTTCACCCGACCACATCTCAAAACCATTCGTCAGAACGAATAGTTTTAATTACAATTGCTATATATAAAACTATTCGTTCTGACGAAGGGTTTCGCGATGCTTACTACCAAGGAAGCAGCCGAACTGCTCGGCATCACTCCGCGCAGGGTGCAGGAGCTCATAAAAAACGGAGCACTTGAGGCCCGCAAGGCTTCTGGTGTATGGCTCATCGACAAAGACAGCGTCGACACGCGACTCCGCTCCGTGACCAAAACGGGGGGACGTCCCCGCCGCGGCCACGGTAAGAGCGAGATCGCGTTCACCCTCATGAATCGCACGCACGAAGTCGCTCAGCTGGTCTACAGCACATCTCGAAAAGACTTTACCCACATCGGCGCTGACATCGATTACGCCCACGCCCCTATTGGAGTATTTGGCCCTAATAGCCCCATATCGCTCGACTCCTTCCGCATCTGGTGGCGCGGCCGCGGTATCCCGCTCGCACGCATTGGGCTAGCCTCCCTGCTTGCAGAAGCCGCAGTCGATGTTCCCGATGAACTCGTCCAGCGAAATCTTGGCCTCTCCCTATCCGACCAGTATTGGATTAGACCCCAAGATTCCGGTCTCGCCTGGGAGGATATCAACTTCTTCAATAACGCCTTTGATGACGTCTCGCTGTCCATTGCGCCCTTTGCCCCAGAGGGAAAAGCGGCTGCCGCAAAGCCCGATAACACCTCGGACGGCAATCTTCAAAAGTACTGGACGTGCGAGGGCGGGCGTCGAATTCTGCATAAGGCAGGAGCGCACCTGAACCAGGAACCTTATAACGAGCTGGTGGCGACCGCGCTCCACCGTCGCATCCTAAACGCCTGCGATTACGTGCCTTACTCGCTCGAGGGCACGGGCACTTCCGCCCTGAGCATATGCGATGTCTTCTTAACTGATGAAGAAGAGTATGTCCCTGCGTTCTATGTAAACCAGCACGCAAACGCAGATGAACGGCTAACCGACTACGAGCGATATGTAGCAAATTGCGAGGAGCTCGGGGTGGCAGGCGTTAAGGATGCCCTTGACCGCATGATCGTATGCGACGACATCATCGCCAACTACGATCGTCATTGGCGCAACTTCGGCCTCGTGCGAAACGTCAACTCACTGGCCTGCAGACCAGCCCCCATCTTCGATTCGGGCTCATCGCTCTGGTGCAACATATCTCTAGAGGAGCTTAGGGCAGGAGAGCACAGTTTTGCCAGCGCGCAGTTCCATTCAAGTCCCGCGAAACAAATGTTGCTTGTTGAGGATATGAGCTGGTTTGACGGGGGCAAACTCGAAGGTTTTGTCGACGAGGCAATCGAGATTCTGTCTAAAAACGATGCCCTAGCAGCGAGACTGCCTTATCTAAAAGAGGCGCTAACGTGGCGCCTCGAAAGAATGATCGACATCGCTGAATGGAGTTAGCAAGGCAGCATTGCCCCGCCAACTCCCCTACCGTCCGCGCAGGGCCTTGAGCTTGGCCAGGGCATCGGGACTCAGGCGGCTGCCCAGAGTCATCTTAATCTGCGGAGCTTCCTCTGCCTCGTGAACGTCGTTATCGATCTGTTTGATCTCGTCCACCAGCATACGGCTCGAGATGCGCGTGACGCCCTTGCCCATGACAACGGCCTGGATCGTGCCGTCGCTCGATACCACGGAGCACGCGCGGCCTTCCTCACGTGCCTCGATGCAGAGCTTCTGCACCACGGTATCGGCCGAAACACCCGTCGGCGAAAACTCAATGCGCACACCGCGGGCCGGTAGGTTGGGGCGCTCGCTGGAGATATTGCCCGCGCCGTCAAATACGATCACAGCCTCGTAGCGGCCCTGGGCAAACGCAGCTACGTCATTAATGAGCGCCGTGCGCGCCATATCGTGAACGTCGCTGGAATACGGATCGTCAGAATGGTCGTACACGAGCTTTTCGTAGCGCGGCGTACAGTGGATCACGTTGTAGCCGTCGACCACCAGCAGCTCGGGCTTGTTGGAGTGCACCGTCGAGACCGGATCGGCGATGGCCTGCGCAAACGCATTGCCGCCCACGCCATAGGTCGCGGCCGAAACAATCGGCTTGGCCGAGCCCTCGCCAAAGCGCTTGGCCTTGGACTTGGCGCGGTTCTTTTTGGACATGCGCTACTCCTCCCCCATGAGCTCGCCGGCGTTGCGGCGCAGCCACTCAAAGCACAGCGCCGTGGTCGCCTGGGCAACATTGAGGCTCTCGGTCATGCCGCGCTGGGGAAGCTTGGCCAAAAAGTCGCATTTCTCGAGCACCAGGCGCGAGATGCCGTCGCCCTCGGAGCCCATGACGAGCGCCACGCGGCCCTCGAAGGGAGCATCCCAGCAGCTGCCCTCGGCGTGCTCGGAGGCGCCGCCCACCCAAAAACCAGCGGCCTTGAGGTCATCGAGTGCACGGGCAATATTGGGAACCTGCGCGATAGGCAGATGCATGACAGCACCGGCCGAGGTCTTGTAGCTGCCCACGGTCACGCCGGCGGCACGCTTGTTGGCGATGACGACGCCGGCCGCGCCCACGACCTCGGCGGAGCGCACAATGGCGCCAAAGTTGCCGTCGTCGGTCACATGGTCGAGCACGACGACAAGCGCCGGACCGTCGCCTGCGCGGTCGAGAATATCGGCGACATCAGCATAGGGGAAGTTGCCAACCTCGAGTGCGATGCCCTGATGAGCGCCATGGCTCGACAGTGCGTCGAGCTGCGCACGCGGCACATACTTAATGCGGACGCCCGCGGCGTTGAGGTCGTCGACCAGGCGCGACAAGGCGGCATCGCGCTCTCCACCCTCGACAATGAGCGCGCACTTGATGGGAAAACCAGTGCGTAGCGCCTCGGCGGCAGCACGACGACCTTCGATAAACTCGCCCTTGGGAGCCTGGACAGCGTCGCGGTTGCGATCGCGCTGCGGACGTGCGGCCTGGGCGCGATCGCGCTGGCCCTTGGGAGCGGCAGCGCGGTCATTGCGGCGAATCGGACGCGAGCCAGAAGCAGCCTGCTTGCCGCCACGAGGCGCACGCTTGCGATTGTCGGCCATAAAGCGACCTCCTAAATACAACTATCAAACGAAACAAAATAAACGACCGCCCATGAATATTAATTCGGGCGGTCGGTACGGGTTTTCCAAGTGCCCGAGATTGCCGTGAAAGAGGAGCGACGCGTACTTGAGTACGCGAGCGACGGTTTGAACGGCAAGGTCGGGTGCTTGGGAAACCCGCGGGGATTAGAGAGATTTGATACGAGTGCCGGCGGCGGTATCTTCAATCGTCAGGCCCAGGTCCTTGAGCTGGTCGCGGATGGCGTCGGCCAGATCCCAGTTCTTGGCGGCACGGGCCTCGGCGCGGGCCTCGAGAATCTTGGCAGCAGCCTCGTCCACGTCGTCGCCCGTGTAGGCGACCAGGCCGGCGGCAACGCCCAGCAGGCCCAGCGGCAGCTCGACCTTGGGCTCGGGAAGCTCGACGCCAAACGTATCGAGCAGCTCGACCAGCGTATCGGCGGCGGCCAGGGCAGCGGCCTTGTCGGCAGCATCGCCCGCCTGCTCCAGGTACTGGTTGCACTCGGTCACAAAGCCAAAGACAGCACCCATGGCACCGGCGGTGTTAAAGTCGTCATCCATGCACTCCTTAAAGGTGGTGCGGGTCTCGGCGGCCTTGGCGGCAAACGCCTCGGCAGCCGCTTCGTCGGCATCGGCCGTCGCGTGGTTCGCGGCCCAACGCAGGTTCTCGACCGTACCGGCGATACGCGTGAGCGAGTTCTCGGCACCCTCCAGGCGCTCCCAAGAAAAGTCGAGCGGCGAGCGATAGCTCGTCTGCAGTATCAGCAGGCGCAGGGCGGCAGCGGAGTGCTGCTCGAGGACCTCGGCCAGCGTAAAGAAGTTGCCGAGCGACTTGGACATCTTCTCGCCGTCTACCAGCAGCATGCCCGTGTGCATCCAGGTGTTGGAGAAGCCCTGGTGCCAGGCGCAGGTGGCCTGGGCGCACTCGTTCTCGTGATGCGGGAAGGCAAGGTCGGAGCCGCCGCCGTGGATGTCGATCGGAGTGCCCAGGTAGCGATGCACCATGGCGGCGCACTCGGTGTGCCAACCGGGACGGCCCTCGCCCCAGGGGCTCGGCCAGCTGGGCTCGCCGGGCTTGGCGGCCTTCCACAGGGCAAAGTCGAGCGGGTCGTTCTTGTCCTCGTTCTCCTCGATGCGCGCGCCAACCATAAGGTCGTCGATGTTGCGGCCCGAGACCTGACCATAGTTGGGATCGCTGCGCACGGCAAAGTACACGTCGCCGTTATCGGCTGCGTAAGCGTGGCCCTGCTCGATAAGCGTCTTGATCATGGCGATCATGGGGCCGATCTCCTTGGTGGCGCGGGGGCGCACATCGGGATCGAGCACGTTGGCGGCGCGCATGACGCCGATGAACTTGTCGGAGAACTCCGTCGCGACCTCGGCGGCCGTACGGCCCTGCTCGTTGGCGCGCTTGATGATCTTGTCGTCGACATCGGTGAGGTTCTGGGCGAACGTGACCTCGTAACCGCTCGCGATGAGCCAGCGGCGAATCACGTCAAAGCTGATGAACGTACGGGCGTTGCCGATGTGGATGTTGTCGTAGACCGTGGGGCCGCACACGTACATGCGGACCTTGCCGGACTCGATGGGCTGGAACTCTTCCTTTTTATGGGTAGCGCTGTTGTAGATACGCATTCGTTACTCCTTAACGGTTTTCTGTAGCAGGCAGACGGCCCAGGCGCCGATTCCCTCGCCCTGGCCTTCCCAACCGAGCTTTTCGGTCGTAGTGGCGGCGACGCCCACGTTTTCGACGTCAACGCCCAGGGCATGGGCAAGGTTGGCGCGCATGGCATCGCGATGCGGGGTGATCTTAGGCTGCTGGCAGGCAATGGTGCAATCGGCATCGACAAACTCAAAGCCCAGCTCACGCGCATAGTCCATCACGCGGGCAAGCAGCACCATCGAATCGGCACCCTCGTAGGCGGGATCGGTGTCGGGGAATAGCTTGCCGATGTCTCCCCCACGGCAGGCGCCCAGAATGGCGTCGGCCAAGGCGTGCGCGAGCACATCGGCATCCGAGTGGCCCAGCAGGCCGCGCTCGTAGGGAATGTCGACACCGCCGATGATACATCGACGCCCCTCCACCAGACGGTGAACGTCGTAGCCATGGCCAATGCGCAGGTTACTGAACATGGGGAAGGTCCTCTCCCTCGGCCATGCGGCCAAGCAGAATCGCGGTTACGGGACGCAGGTCCTCGGGCACCGTCACCTTAAGGTTATCGCGTGGGCTCTGGACGCAGCGGACGCGCCCACCCATGCGCTCGACCAGCGACGAATCATCGGTACCGATAAAGCCCTCGGCAATGGCTGCAGCGTGGGCGCGCTTCATAGCATCGACGCTAAAGATCTGCGGCGTCTGCGCTGCCCAGTAGAGTTCACGCGGCGGCGTCTCGACGATATTATCGCCGTCAACGATCTTGAGCGTGTCGATCGCGGGCTGACCGCACACGACACCGTCGAGGGCACGGTCGCTCACGAGCACGTCGATAGCGTGGTCGATGGCCTCGGTCGTAATGAGCGGACGAGCGCCGTCGTGGATGGCGACATATTCGAAACCCGCCGGAACCGCATGCACGCCGGCACGGGTGGAATCCTGACGGGTATCGCCGGCATCGGCAAAGCTGATGGGCGTGTCATAGTCAAACGGGTCAATGGCCAGGCGGCGCATCTCGGCACGGCGCTCGGCAGGGCAAACCACGACGATATGGCCGACCTTATCGCTACGATCGAACGCGCGGATGGACCAGCTCATGAGCGGACGGCCCGCCACATTAACGAGCTGCTTGCCGCCGGGATTTCCAAAGCGCTGGCCGCTGCCGCCGGCAACGACCACGGCGCATACGGGCGCCATTATGCGTTCCCCTGTTTGGTGCCCTTCATGCGGTACAGCGAGTCCGCAAGAATGGCAGGGTTGTTGACGCCAAAGTCGCCCAAGCGCTCCGGATCCTCGCTGATGTCGTCCATGAGCTCCTGCAGCGAGCCGTACTCGTCGACGATCTTCTCGGCCACGCCGTCGCGCACGACGGACACGCGCGAAAGCGTGCGCAGGCCCAGCGGCGTCATGACGGAGTCCTCGTCCAGGTCGTCGTAACCCAGAACTGCCGCCACGTGCTGCGGGTCGGACAGGTCCTTAGGCGTCATGCGGCTCAGCTCGGCGCGGATCTTCTCGGCGTTTGCCTCGGAGGAATCGCTTGCGTAGTCGCGGATCATCAAGTCGTATTCGGTATCCATGCTGGAGCCCGCGAGCTGCTCGAGCTGCATCTGCACGAGCTTGCCCTGGTTGCCCAGCTTGACAATGCAATCCTTAAGCTCGGTCTTTGCCTGCTGCATGATCTCGAAGCTCGAGAAAATACCGGTAATGTCGGCGAGCGTGACGTAGTCGTCGAGCTCGAGGGCCGTCAGGCGCAGCAGGGAGCGGTCGAGCGACTGACGGGTAGTCTGGAGCGTGGCGACGAGCTGGTTGACCGAGCTCATGATGGTGGTGACGGGCTGGATCTCGTAGCTCTTGCCGTGAACGTACACGTTAACGACGGCGCGACGAGCCGAAACCGAGATCACGATGGCGTCGGTGAGCACCGACATGCGAGCGGCAGTACGGTGACGCATGCCCGTCTCACTCGTGGCAAGCGAGGGATCGGGATTGAGGTGGAAGTTGGCGCGCAGGATCTGGGTGAGGTCGCCATCGATAACGATGGCACCGTCCATCTTGGAAAGCTCGAACAGGCGGTTCGAGGTAAACGAAATGTTGAGCGGGAAGCCGTCGTTACCGGCAGCGAGCACGTTTTCGGTGTCGCCGACGCAGATAAGGGCACCCAGGTGACCGGCAATGATCATGTCGAGGGCGGTGCGGATCGGCTGGCCAGGTGCCGTCAGGCGAATGGCCTGTTCCATACGCTTTTGCAGCTCGTTCTTATCCAAGGCATCGCTCCCATCGTATACGCTCCATAAACGTCAATAAGTTTCTCACGGTTTGCCCCTGTGACGCCCGCAAAATCCGATGCTTACAGAATGAGCGAACACAGCTGAGAGCCCCAATCCAAATGAGCTGCTTATGTGGTAGCATCGGGATTCGCATAAATGAGGGAGTAGTCGCGTGACCGGGTTCGCCTCCGGTGGCGCGGCAAGTCAACATACTGGCCGATGCGGTCTGGCTTGCCTTAATGAACGAGACTCGTGGCTGTGCGCACAACGCGTACGCCACGGGTCTTTTTTGTTACTCCCCCAAGAGGTACACGCGGGCCCGCCCGCAGAAAGGGAGCCAGACTATGGGACTCGCAGAGCTCGTATTGCTCGCTATCGGCCTTTCGATGGACGCCTTTGCCGTATCCATCTGCAAGGGCCTTGGCATGAAGAAGATCAACCTTAAGGTCGCCGTAGTGCTCGGCCTGTTCTTTGGCGGCTTCCAGGCCGGCATGCCCGTAATCGGATGGGCGCTCGGCAGTCAATTCATGAGCATCATCGGACCCATCGACCATTGGATCGCCTTTATCCTTTTGGCCTTTATCGGCGGCAAAATGCTGTGGGAGGCCTTTACCGAAGACGAGGATGAGGACGAGAGCGACGGCAAGGATGCCGAAAAGATTGACCTGGGTGAGTACCTGATTCTGGCTATCGCCACCTCAATCGACGCCCTGGCCGTGGGCATCTCATTTGCTGCGCTCTCGGTTGACATCGTTCCCGCTGTATCGCTTATCGGAGTCACAACGTTTATCTTCTCCGTCGCCGGCGTAGCGATCGGCCACACCTTTGGCGAGCGCTACGAAAAACCCGCCACCATCGTGGGCGGCGTCGTGCTCATCCTCATCGGCCTCAAGATTTTGCTGGAGCACCTGGGGATTTTGGTGCTGTAAAACACCCTTCAAAACTAAACGTCCGTATGAGGCCTCATGCAGACTTTTGCATGAGGCCTTTTCATGCAGACTTTTGCATGTCATACTAGGATGCAAAAGTCTGCACGTTAGGAGATTGCCATGGATACCCTTCCCATCACCACGCCGCGCCAAGCCGGCATCTACGTGCGTCAGGCGCGCGAGGCGCAGGGGATCACCCGTGCCGCCCTCGCTAAAAAAGCCGGTGTTTCGGAACGCCTGCTCGCATCGCTCGAGCTAGGAGACGCCACCGGCATTCGACTCGACAAGTTGCTGACCGTCTTTAACGCACTCGGCATTGGTCTCTTCGCGCAAAGCGATAACGACTCCATCGCATCGCCCTCCGAACATCCGACGACGATAGTGAACCTCCCTATCGCGAACTCGAATACCCTGCCAAAGCCAAGCGCAGGCAGACGACCCACTCGACAAGGAACGCCATCTTCCTATGGTGCCTTGCTGGCCCAAATCGCAGCCGAGCAAGGCCTTTCCGGCACTTCAAACCTCTCCTTTGGCTGCAAGGTTGTGAAATAAATGGCAGAGATGGAGCTCGCGACCCTCATTTGTGGCGAAATCGCCGGCACTCTCCGCCAAGACGAGCATGGACTCTGCAGCTTTGCATACGCCCCAACCTATCGCGGAGCACCGTTATCGCTAACAATGCCGCTTTCCAATCGCACGTATGGCCATAGCATCGTCCGCCCGTTCCTATTTGGCCTTTTGCCCGACAGTCAAGAGCAGCGTCGCGCTATTGCCACCGAGCATGATGTTGCATCCAACAACCCCGTCGCCCTCTTGTGCCATATCGGTCTAGACTGCGCGGGGGCCGTTCAGTTTTGTCGAGCCGATCAATTAGACGCCGCCCGCGGCAGGGTCTCGGCATACCGCCCGCTTACCAATTCTCAAATCGCTCACAAGCTCAAAGCAATTCGCGATGACGAAAGAGAGACATGGATGGGCTCCAACGAAAGCTGGTCCCTGGGCGGCAATCAAGGCAAATTTGCACTAGCTTGGCATGATGGCCAATGGTGCGAATGTCTAGGGTCATCCCCCACTACCCATATCTTCAAAAATGGTGTCGTTGGGTTCAAACATCAGGCCTTAAACGAATTCGTCTGCATGAAAACGGCTCGGCGTGTTGGCATTCCAACTGCCAACGTCTCCTATTACACATTTGAAGACGAAGCCGCGCTCGTCGTTGAACGGTACGACAGAATGGTCAATAGCAGCGGAAATATCGAAAGGCTGCATCAGGAGGACTTTTGCCAGGCGCTCGGTGTATTGCCAATCCAGAAATACACCGCCGACGGAGGACCAACTACACGAGACATCCAAGAACGACTGATTAACACAGTCCCCCACCACATGAATCTTGTGCTTTTTACCTATATGTTGTTCTATAACGCCATTATCGGAGCGCCTGACGCACACGCTAAAAACTACTCGCTCATCCTTGGCAAAGGCACAAACGCGGCGCTCGCACCCATGTACGATGTCGCATCGGGGCTGGCATACGAGCGCATGCGCCGCCGGGCGCGCCTTGCCATGAGCGTTGGCGGCGAAAATCGTGTGGGGCGCATCGGTCCAGGCGCTATCCGCCGATACCACGGTATGGGCGACCCCGCGCTGGAGGCGGCACTCACCGATGCCGGGCTATCCGAGAAGTTTTGCTTTGCGACCATGATGGACCTCGCCTACGAGGTGCCCATTTGCATGGAAGAGGTCATGGACGAATACGCCGACCTGCCCGGCATGGCGGACCTGCGCGAGCATATGCTCGGCCCCGTCCGCGAAAACTGCCAGCGCACCCTCGACCTCATCAAGGCAGAAATGGACTAGGTGGCCTTAATTTCGCAATTATCAAACAAAAGAGAGGGGACACCCGTCGCAAAAGACCGGGTGCCCCCTCTCATAATGTCATTTGCAATCCGCTAGCACGTGGCTCGGACTGCTGCTAGCGCAACCTTTACGCAGCGAGGCGCTTGAGGACGTCGATGAGCAGCTCGTAGAAGCGCTCGGCAGAAGCGAGCTCCATGCTCTCGTCCGGGGTATGGACATCGGAGAGCGTCGGGCCCACGGCGATGGCGTCCAGGCCGTGCAGAGCCTCGGCAAACAGGCCGCACTCAAGGCCGGCGTGAATGGACTCGATGCGCAGCTCGGAGCCAAAGAGCTCTCGATAGCTCTCGACAAAGACTTCGCGGACCGGCGAATGCTCGGCATAGCTCCAGCCGGGATACTCGAACTCAAACTTGGCGTCGAAGCCCAGGACATCGGCAAGCGTCTGCAGGCGGTCCTTGAACTCGTTCTGCAGCGAGGTGATCGAGGAGCGCGGGGACAGCATAATCTTGACCTCGTCATCGGAGGTGGCGACCACGCCGATGTTGGAGGAAACCTCGACGGAGCCGTCGGTGGCGACGTTGCGGCGAATCACGCCGTTAGGGGCAAGACGCAGGGCGCGGATGAGGGCAAGCGCGGACTTCTCGTCCATGGCCTCGACCTCGGCGTCGTCGGCAATCTCGACGGTGCAGGTAAAGCCGGGGTCGAAGACCTCGAGCTCGGCAGTGACGTCGGCGATGATGCCCTTTGCGATCTGGGCCGCGGCCTCGGCGGCAGCGTGATCGGCATAGACCAGAACGGCCTTGCACTCACGGTTGATGGCGTTGTCCTTGGTGCCGCCGTTGAAGCTGACGATGGCGGGCTCGCCGGCGACCATCAGGCGGTCGATGATGCGGGCCATGATGAGGTTTCCGTTGCCGCGCTCCAGGTTGATATCACTGCCGGAGTGGCCGCCCAACAGACCGGAAATGTCGAGCGTGAGGGTGCTACCGGTCTTGTGCTCGCGCACGATGGGGCAGGTGTAGGTAACGACGACGCCGCCGGCGCAGCTGACGGTGGCAACGCCCTCCTCCTCGGAGTCGAGGTTGATCATGGTGCGGGCGCTGATCTGGGACTTGTCGAGCGTCTCGGCGCCAACCAGGCCGGTCTCCTCGTCGGTGGTGAACACGCACTCGAGGGCCGGATGGGCAATCGAATCGTCGTTGAGCACAGTAAGCATAAGCGCGACGGCGATACCATTGTCGGCGCCCAGGGTGGTGCCGTTGGCGGTAAGGACGCCGTCCTTGACGACCAGGTCGATACCATCGGTCGTAAAGTCGTGCTCAACGGAGCCCAACTTGTCGCACACCATATCGATGTGGCCCTGCAGCATCACGGTCGGGGCATTCTCGGCGCCGGCAGATGCGGGCTTGCGAATGATGACGTTGTAGACCTCGTCCTGATACACATCGAGACCGCGCTCCTTGGCAAACGCGACCAGGAAATCGCTGATGCCCTTCTCGTTGCCAGACCCACGGGGGATCGCGCTGACCTCCTCAAAGAAATGGAACAGCTGGGCGGGCTCGTAGCCGGTAATCTTGTAGTCCATGGTGCCTCCTTGGCGCAACTGGTTAGACAGTAAGACATGCGACTTGTATATTCCCAGACTTTGCGTGCATAAACCAGTCGAAAACGCCGAGCGCCCTCGCATCATCGGCTAACGGTGGACCGTATAGCGTAACGGTCACAACTTCCGCAGCTCTACAAATCGAGGCGCCCTTTCCGGAGCGCCTCGATTGCGCGTATCAAATTGTCGCCACGCCCTACAGCGCGCCGGAACCGGCTTGCATCATGCCGCCGGGGCCCGAGGTCACGCCGCCGCTCACGGGCGCGACGTTGCCGGTGTGCGGAGCCGCCGGGGCGGTATCGCCACCGAGCGTGCCCGCCGGACGCGGTGCCGGAATCTCGCCCGTGCCGTGACTAAAGACAAACTTGCCGTCGGCCACATCGCACTGAACGGTATCGCCCTCGCCCCACTCACCGGCCAGCAGTTCCTCGGACAGCGGGTCCTCAATGAGCTTTTGGATGGCACGGCGCAGCGGACGCGCGCCATTGGTGAGGTCGGTGCCCTCGGCCACAATCTTGTCGTAGGCCGCATCGGTGAGCTTGATGTTCATGCCGTTGGCAATCAGGCGTTGACGCAGGTCGTCCACCAGCAGGTGCGCGATCTTGGTCAGATTCTCGCCCGAAAGCTTCTGGAACACCACGATGTCGTCGATACGGTTGAGCAGCTCGGGGCGGAACAGGCGCTTAAGTTCGCCCATTGCACGGCCCTTAATCTCGCTCGAGGTAAGGCCCTGCTCGCCGGTGGTGCCGAAGCCAACGCTCGCATCCTGCGCAATCTCGCGGGCGCCCACGTTGGACGTCATGATGATCACGGTATTACGGAAGTCGACCGTTTTGCCCTGGCTATCGGTCAGGCGGCCCTCCTCCAGCACCTGCAGCAGAATGTTGAAGATATCGGGGTGCGCCTTCTCGATCTCGTCGAACAGCACGACCGAGTACGGGTGACGACGAACGGCCTTGGTGAGCTGACCGCCCTCGTCATGGCCAACGTAGCCCGGGGGGCTACCGATAAGCTTGGAGACCTCGAACTCGCTGCCGAACTCCGACATGTCGAAGCTGATGAGCGCGTCCTTGCTGCCAAAGAGATACTCGGCGAGCGTCTTGGCGAGCTCGGTCTTGCCCGTGCCGGTGGGGCCCAGGAAGATAAAGCTGCCGCCGGGGCGACGCGGATCCTTGAGCGGCGAGCGACTGCGGCGCACGGCCTTGGCAACGGCCTCGACGGCCTCGTCCTGGCCGATAATGCGGGTCTTGAGCACGCTTTCGGCCTGTAGCAGGCGACGGCTCTCGCTCTCGGTGAGCGAGGACACCGGCACGCCCGAGGTCACGGACACGATATCGGCGATCTGGCTCACGTCAATAGTGAGCGGGCTCGCGTCGAGCTCGGCCGTCCAGGCAGCCTTTGCCTCGGCAAGCTCAATCTCGGCAGCCTTTTGCTGCTCAGTGATCTCGGCGGCCTTGTTCATGTCGTCGCTCTCGGTGGCCTCCTGTGCGGCAGCCTTGAGCTCCTCGACGCGATGCTCGGCCTCGCGCACCGGCTCGGGCGCGCGATTGGCGGCAATGCGGGCGCGGGCACCGGCCTCGTCGATGAGGTCGATGGCCTTATCGGGCAGGAAGCGGTCCTGAATGTAGCGGTTGGAGAGGTTCGCGGCGGCCTCGATAGCACCCTGTGTGTAACGCACATGGTGGTGCTCCTCGTAGCGCGGCTTGAGCGCGGTCAGGATCTTGACCGTGTCCTCGACGCTCGGCTCCTCGACATCGATGGTCTGGAAGCGACGCTCAAAGGCCGGATCCTTGGTGAGGTACTTGCGGAACTCCTCTGCCGTGGTGGCGCCGATAATCTGGAAGGCGCCGCGCGCGAGCACGGGCTTGAGCATGGAGCTCGCGTCGATGGAGCCCTCGGCAGAACCGGCACCGATGATGGTGTGCATCTCATCGATAAACAGGATGACGTCGTCGGCCTCGGTGGCCTCCTGGATCACGTTCTTGAGGCGCTCCTCAAACTCGCCACGATACTTGGCGCCCGCCACGAGGCCCGGCAGGTCGAGCGTCCAGATATTCTGGTTCATGAGGTTCTCGGGCACGTTGCCGGCTGCAATCTGCTGAGCCAGGCCCTCGACGATGGCCGTCTTGCCCACGCCGGGGTCGCCCAGAATGAGCGGGTTGTTCTTGGTGCGGCGCGAAAGAATTTCCATCATACGCTGGACTTCCTTTTCGCGACCGATCACGGGGTCGAGCTCGCCATCGCGCGCCTTCTGCGTGAGGTTGGTCGCGAACTGCTTAAGCGTATCGGTGCCACTCCCCTTTTGCTGAGAGGCATCCGAGCCGCTAAAGAACGGCAGGCCCGCACCGGGACGACCAGCACCGGCGCCGGCGAGCGGACGCTTCTTGTCCTGGTCCTTGGCAGTGAGTTTCTCGATAGCCTTTTTGATGGAGGCGGACGACACACCCAGGCGCATGAGGATGTCCATGGCCATGCCGTTGCCCTCTTCGACGATTCCGATCAGCAAGTGCTCGGTCGACACGTAGGTCTGGTTGTTCTCACGCGCCACGCGGAATGAACGCTCCATCACACTAATGACGAGCGGCGTAAAGGCGAGCTTGGCCGCCTCGGTCTCCTCACTGGGCTCGGGAACCGTGGTCTGGACCTCCTTGAGGGTGTCCATGATGTCGTCGTAGGAGATATCAAGCGAGCGCAGCGCCTCGGCAGCGATGCCCTCGTCCTCCTTGGCGAGTGCGAGCAGCAGGTGCTCGGTGCCCACCTTATTTGAGTGCAGATCGAGCGCCTCCTGTTTGGCCATCGACATGACCTTGCGCGCTCGATCGGTAAATCTATCTAACATGCTCGTTTCCTTACATGAGTTCATCGAAATCAAAACGCCCGCCCGTCGGCGGCGCTTTTGTCTCTTTACCCACAGGTTGTCTATGTTAACAGCTGGAGGAATATCTATAAACCCGGCTCACATGAATGCAGGTTATGACCGCATCGCGGGACTCACCGCGCGATGCGCGACAGGCGCCCCGCAAGAGAAACCCTAGGCGTCTTTCACCACGTCGGGACTCGTCGCACGCGATGCGCGATAGGCATCGGCCTCCTTGGAGACGCGTTCGAGCAGCTCGGATGTATCGACGCCCTCGACTTGCGCGACCGTTTCCACCGTCTGCATGGCGACCGCCCTCAGGTACGCGCACGCGCTGTCCCCCGGCTGCTCGAGGTCTATCTCCTCGCCGCCCTCCCGGGCAAAGCCGACCGCCATCACAAAGCCCATGATGCCCGAGACCAGAAAGCCCACCGCAAAGCTCGAATCTGCCTTGAGCTCTTCTCCGTCGGGGTGGACGATCTCTCTCACGCGGTCGATGATGATCGTATGGATGCCCTGCACGACCTGCTCGGCGGCACCCGCCCTCATGGTGATGACGATGCGCCGCAGCAGGCAGCGGACGTCGCGCCGGTCGAACGCCGAAAGGTCGCCCTCGCTCGAAAAATGCCAGAGGGCATCGGTGATGAGCTCGTTATCCTGCAGCAGCTGGGCTATGGCGATGGCGACGAGTTCATCGAAATCGTGAAAATAGTAGTAAAACGTTCCGCGATTGCACTGGGCGGCGCGGGTCACCTCGCCAACCGACAGCTCGAAGATGCTGTTGTTCTCGGTGAGCTCCCAAAACGCCTCGATGATACGGGTGCGTGCATCGGGCGCATCGGCGTCCTTACGCGGTCTCGCCATGCGCCTCACCGCACCCCTGCGCCTTGGCGTTCATGATGAGCATCTGAAGACGGTTCTCCACGTTGGCGAAGCTCACGTCGGGATCGTAGTCGAGCGGCAGGAACTGCGCCGTGGGATACTGCTCCTTGAGCGCATGGATGAGCCCGCGCCCCACGACATGGTTGGGCAGACACCCGAACGGCTGCAGGATCACGAAGTTGCGGCAGCCGCGCTTGGCGTGCTCGAGGATCTCCGCCGGAATCAGCACGCCCTCGCCCGCATCGAACGTATGGTGCAGGATCTTATCGCTCGCGCGCACGAGCTCGGGCATGCGCGTCGGCGGCTCGTAGAGCGGGCTCGCCGCGCCCAGGCGGTCGCAACGGTCGTGCGCGAGCTCGAACAGGTTGTCCGCCGTGGCGTACCAGGCCTTTTCGGGCAGCGACAGGTCGACGTGGAACTCGCGCGACTGCGCATGCTTGTAGAAATAGGTCTTGCGGATCACGTCGGTCATGCGCGCCTCGATGACCTCGAGCCCGTTGTCCTCGAGGTAGCGCTCAATCTCGTGGTTGGCGCCGAGATGGAAATTGAGCAGGTACTCGCCCACGATGAGAACGGTCGGATGCGGGTTCGAGCGGTCGTACGGAACGGCGTCCATGATCGCAAGCGCGCGTTTGAAGCCCGTCGCCTGGCCTCTCAGCCCGGAGCGCTCCATGCCCTCGATAACCTCATCGAGCGCGCGGTCGAACGCAGCGTCCGCCGCGCCCTTCTCGAGCTCGTAGGGACGGATGCGCCTAAGCATGGCCTCGAGGGCATCGATCATGGGAAGACCGTAGGCGATCTGGATGCTCGGGCCAAGGCCGAGCTTGAAGCCCGGATGCGCATTGTGGGCATCGACGTCGTCGTTGGTGAGCACCGGGACATAGTCGTATCCCGCGTCGTCGAGCGCGCGGCGCAGCAGGGGCATGTAGTGCGTCAGGCGGCAGTCGCCGATATACTTGCCAGTCACCACGGCGACGTCGTGCGGGTCGTACTTACCGCTCTCGAGTGCCGCGAGCGCCTCGCCGATCACGATTTGCGCGGGGAAGCAGATGTCGTTGTGCACATAGCGTTTGCCCAGGCGGATGGCATCCTCGCGCCCGATATCAAGGGCCTCGGCGCGCACGCCCTGATTGCGCATCGCCGCGGTCATGAGCCTGCAGAACGCATGGGAGGTGTTGGGGACCAGCGCGATCTTGTCGTGCCGGTCGCGCTTGGTGTACTTGACCTTATACGGGTCGTCGAGCGGATGGACCGCGTGCACCCGGGCGCCCTCGGCACGCTCCTCCGCGCGACGACGGTTGACCGACTCGATAAACGAACGCACACGAATGCCCATGGGACCGGCGACGTCGCTCTCATCGAGCTTGATCATCATCGGAACCTTGGAGCCCATCTCGCCCATCATGCGCGCGATCTCGTCGGTGAGATACGCATCGTGGCCGCAGCCGAAGCTGCCCATCTGCACGAGCTCGAGCTCGGGCGTCGATGCGACGATGACCGCGCACGACAGCATGCGCGCATGGTAGTTGTTCACGATGTCGATGCGGCTGTTGGAAAGATCGACGTTGCAGACCCCCGGCACCGCATCGGGCGTCAGCACGGGGATGCCGCGCTCAGAGAAGAGCTTGGGCAGCCCGTGGTTGACCAGCGGGTCGTTGTGGTACGGGCGCGAAGCGATCACCACCGCGTAGCCGCCGTCCTCGCGCACGTTCTCGAGCACCTGCCTGCCGCGCAGCTGCAGCTGGTTCTCAAACGTCTCCTGCGCGCGGTCCGCCTGCTCGGTCGCCTTGGCAACCAGGTCGGCATCGATATCGAAGGTCTCCTTGCACCACGCCTTGAGCTGGCGGTTTCGGTCGCCCTCGTCGTACCAGTGGAACAGCGGCGTATCGAACGAAACGCCGAAACGCTCCTCCGGGTTATCGGAATTGCGCATCACGTAGGGGTATCCCTTTACGACGGCGCACATCCACTCGCTGGTAGAGGCGGCGTTTTCGGTGGGCACCGTCGTGATGATGGGCATGAAGATGCGGTCGACGCCGGCGTCGACGAGATTGCGGATGTGCCCGTGGACGAGCTTGGCCGGGAAGCACACGGTGTCGGATGTGACGTGCGCCAGACCGCGCTCGTACATCGCCTTGGTGCTGCGTCCCGAGACGCGCACCTTAAAGCCGAGCGTGCTGAAGAACGTCGACCAGAACGGCATGGTGTCCCAGAACTCGAGCACACGGGGAATGCCGATCGTGACATCGCGCCCCCCGCTGACGGGAACCGTGGGGTACGACTCGAACAGCAGCTTCTCGCGGTCGACAAAGAGATTGGGGGCAGCCGCGGTCCGGTCGCGCCCCGTGCCGGGTGCCTGTGCCTCGCAAGCACCCTGCGGACGCAGCTCCTCCGCCGCGGGAACCTCGCGCACGAGCTCATCCCATGAGATGGCGCCGCCGCGCGGGCAGCGATTGCCCGTGACGTAAAGCGAGCCGTCGCCAAATGCCACGACCGCGCGCTGGCAGCGGTTGTTGCACCGACGGCAGGTAACGCCGCCGAACTCGCGATGCTCGAAGCGCTCCACGGCATCGAGCCCGATAAACGACGTGCCGGCGTCGCCCTTGCGGCATTCCTCGCGCGCGAGCAGGGCGATACCGATAGCGCCCATCAGCCCCGGGTGGGGCGCACGCGTGACGGGTTTGCCCAGATACTGCTCGAATGCGCGCAGCACCGCGTCGTTTCGGAACGTGCCGCCCTGGACGACGACTTTGTCGCCCAGACGGTTGAGATTTGAAACGCGAATGACCTTGGTGAACACGTTCTCGATAATCGAACGGCAGAGACCGGCCATGATGTCGCCCGGACCCTTACCGCGCCGCTGCTCGGAAACGACGCTGCTGTTCATGAACACCGTGCAGCGGCTGCCGAGAACGGCGGGGGCTTTGGACGAAAATGCCTCGGTCGCGATATCCTCAACGGCTATTCCGAGGTTTTTGGCAAAACCCTCGAGGAACGAGCCGCAGCCCGCAGAGCACGCCTCGTTGACGACGATATCGGTCAGCACGCCGTGGTTGAGCCAGATGGCCTTCATATCCTGTCCGCCGATGTCGAGCACGAAGGTCGCATCGGGAACGCATGCGCACGCGGCGCGGGCGTGCGCGACCGTCTCGACCGTATGGTAGTCGGCGTGGAACGCGCGCGCGAAAAGCTCCTCGCCGTATCCCGTGGTGCCCACGGCATCGATCGCAAGCGTGACTCCCGCTGTCTCCCAGCGGTTCTTCAAGCTGACAAGACCCTGTTGGGCGACGTCGAGCGGTCTGCCGTTATTAGACGCGTAGAACGAATCGACAAGCTCACCCGCCTCATCGACCAGGGCGAACTTGGTCGTCGTGCTCCCCGAATCGATACCGAGCGCCACACGCACCGTCTCTCCGGGCGCATACGCATCCGGACCCTTTGCCGGCGTCTCTTTGCCATGGCGTGCCGTAAAATCCGCCTGCTCGGCAGGTGTGGCAAAAAAGGGCTGGGCAAGACGTCCCTCCCCGCTTGCGGGCGCGACCGTCTCGAGCTTATCCAGCCGGACAAAAGCGTCGGGAAGGTCGATCGGTTGGGACGATGCGAACATGTCGGTCAGCGACAGGGCGGCACCGCGCGCGACCATGATCTGCGGATCGCGCGGGACGATAACCTGATCGTCCGATAGATTCAGTTGCTCCCGGAACACGCGGACCAGTGTGGGGTTGTAGGCGAGCGTACCGCCCTCGAAGATAACCGGCGGCTCGATGTCGATACCCTGGGCCAGACCGCCGATCGTTTGGCGGGCGACCGCGTGAAGCGCCGAAAGCGCCAGGTCGGTGGCAGGAATGCCCTCGTTGAGCAGCGGCTGGATATCGGTCTTTGCGTACACGCCGCAGCGGCCCGAGACCTCGTGGACGGTCGTTCCCCGGCTTGCGAGCTGCTCGAACTCGCCCGATTCGGTGCCGACCCCCATGAGCTTTGCCATCTCGTCGATAAATGCACCGGTACCGCCTGCGCACGAGCCGTTCATGCGCATGTCGGCAACCTCGATGTCTCCCTTATCGTTGGTGCGGAAGAAGATCATCTTGGCGTCTTGGCCGCCCAGCTCGATGGCGCAGCGCGTCTGCGGATAGAACCTGCTGATCGCGAGCGCGTTGGCGACCACCTCCTGAACGTACGAGGCGCCCAGCGCGGTCGCGATATCGCGCGCACCCGAGCCGGTCACCGCAACGCGCAGCGACTCATGGGGAAAGCGCTCGGCGAGCTCGCCGAGCATGGCGCGCACGCTCGCTGTCTGACACGCCCCGTGGCGGCGATATCCCCACCACGCCTCGGTCATATCCTCGTGCATCGCGTAAACTTTGGTCGTCGTCGACCCTACGTCCAGTCCTACTAGCAACGCCATAATGCTCCGTCTCTCGCATTTTTCCCGCTAGAGATATACCACTCTACGTAATACAACAGACTGTTGTATTTAAACTCCGTATAAAAAGCGGCTGCCGAAACGCTTCAGCAGCCGCCGAATGCACCAACAGATTGTTCTGCGCGCTAGCACGTCGGGCAACGGAGCAGCACGGGCCCTCCGGTCATGCGCACCGCTCACGCCCGCGATGTCGCCGAGAGAGCTATCCACGCTTAGGGCTCCAACCAAGCAAGTCGCCCGCGCTCAGCAGATCCCTAAGCGAGCTACTCGCACTCAGGAGCCATAGCCTGCTCCAAGAGCTCGGCATGCTCCTCCTCGAAAACCGTCCCCACAGGGAAGGCGCGACGGAAGACGAAGCGGGAAATCGGACCGGCTACCAAAAGGTTCCACGGCAGCGCCATCACAAAATTATGCGGGATGTTGATCATCCAGATCGCGGGCACGGAATACAGGTTCGCAAGGATGCCGCCGGGCATGTGCGTCAGACCCTCACAGGCACCGTACAGCGACATGATGATGACCATGGGAACGACCATGCAGGAGCTGACGGCGAGCGTCATGGCAAGTGGCGAGCTCTTGCCCGGCGTGACCAGGAATTTAAAAGCGAAACCCTTGGCAAGGGGACTGGCAACAAACCAGTCGCAGCACATGGCAAAAATGTAGGCAACGGGGAAGCCGAGCCACGCGGCGGCAACAACCTCGCCGTTGATGGCCCCATGCTGCAGGGCAACGTTGTAGATGCTCATCCAGAGCACCATGCAAAAGCACATGATAAAGGTGAACAGCAGGCTCTCCCGTTTGTTGATAGGCATAAAGGGCAGATTCCTCTCTGTGTTGTACCGCGGCGCCACGCAACAAAAACGGGCGGGCAAGATGGAGCTGTTGGGACTTCATCTCGCCCGCCCGTGTTACGCGCGTCTGCGACTACTTATGTGGTGGAACTACCCTAACACGAACGGCGCGCGCTTCGTAAGCGTTGAGTTTGTGGAGATGCAGGGCACCAAAACCCCCGACCCCATAAGTTGCGGTGGAATACGGACTGTTTTGACCCTTTAAGCAACAATTCAGTCCCTATTTCACCGCAACTCATTTGGTGCAAAGTAACCTGTCCCCCTTGTACCAATTAGCTGGTGTGGCGCCAGCGAGGGTCGGTGAGCGTACGCGCCACACCCAGTCCAACGGGCAGAAACGCTACGATGAGCACTGCGCGCACAAACCAGCCGAGCATATTGACCGTGTCGAAGGTGCACATGTAATACATCGAGCGATACAGATACAAGCCCGGCACCATAATGACAATCGAAGGCACCGTGAGGGCGATGCGCGGGTAGGTGAGCTTGACTTCAGCCAAGCTTGCGAGCAGCCCCGATACCAGCGCGCCGATAAACGCTGCTGCCTCGGGAGGCATTCCCGTGCTGAGGCCCAGGAAGGGAATCATCGTCGGCGCATCGACAAGGGTCAGACGCAGGGTATTGGACACGGCGCCGATCAACCCAGCTGCCGCGGCCATCTTTACCGGGCTGTTGAACATCACCGAGAAGCCGAATACGCCAACGAAGCTCATCACCACGCGCAGGAGCGTAAGGGCAAGCGGCGAAAGGCCCAGTGGGGCAAAGTCGTCCGGCGCCAGGCCAACACACTCGGCAACCATCCAACCTACGAGGGTCGCCATCACAATAATCGATACGGCATATGAAAGGCGCTCGATACCGCTTCGCATGTCGAGCTTAGCGATGTCGAGGCCTGCCGTAATGAGTGGAAAGCCGGGAATCACAAAGAGCATGGCGCCGATATAGCCTTCTTGGTGCGACATTGCCCCCGGTATGACCTGGCCAAGGCCGAGCAATGCCAGCAGATACGAAACGCAAGCGAGCGCAACGCCGGTCGTCAGCGCGCTGAACTGACCAAGGCCTTGCTTGAGAATATGGGAGCGGGCAAAGTTGCCGACACCCGCGCCCACGAACGCGCAGGCCATCTCGATAGGGCCGCCGCCGAGCAAAAAGACGAAGGCGCCGCAAGCACAGGCTGCCGCAAGGCCCTGTTGCCAGGGAGAGTAATCAGGCTTTGAGCTCTCAACGGTCCTGAGCATCTCGTGATACTCGTGTACCGTGAAGCGACGACCATAGGTCTCGATTTCCTTGAGGAAACTCTCCATCATCCAAATGCGATGGGTATTGACTCCCGTTGTGGGCAGGCTGACAACCTCGTTAAAGCAGTGGCCATCTTCGATGCAAGTGCACTCAAACGACAGAAGACTCAGGTCGACGTGAATCGTGACGCCGAGTACGGCAGCAACACGATTCATGGTATCGCGCACGCGCCAGGCACCTGTTCCGCTTGCCAGCATAAGCATGCCGGTGCGGCAGATGATGGATGACTTATCGGTGAGTGGCGCATCGACGGCAAGCTCATCGCCTGCCGTCACGATCTGGTGCCAGTCAGTTTTCATATGGAGCGCGCCGGCACGAACGCCGTGGTGCATGGGGGCTCTCGAAAGCAGCGAGTCAAGGCGCGAAGGCTGTGGGGGCTCCGCTGATCCGACCTCGTCCTCGTCGGGCTCTTCATCAATAAGGTCGAAAGTATCGAGCGCCGCCGGCTCGCGACGGTCGATCAATTCCTCGTCCTCATCATCAAAGTAGTTGAACTGATCGAGCATGTCCTCTTCGATTGCACGCTCGCTCGCGTCGTCCATCCCGGTGCTCCCTTCCTGTCGACTAACCCCCATCCTAGGCAGCAACGGCTAAAGGAAACATAAAAGAGACGACTGTCATGCGAGCCATGTGCGCAATATCCGTTGGGTAGTCGTTTAAGAACGTCCCCAATGACTACATCGATGTATTGGCAACGTCAGCGAGCGGGCCGCATTTGAGACAAGGTGACGTGAAACGAAAGGGCGCTGACCTTCTGGTCGCGCCCTTGAAGTTGAACGTCAGATTGTCCAAATGCGGCCCGCGCAGCGTCGAGCCGTTACGCGGTTCGTAGAACCGCGTAACTAGTTAGTACATCTTTGCGCCGGCAGGGATGGAGGCGTCGAGCTGGATCAGGTTGAGGCGCTCCTCGCCCTCCTCCTCGTGGACAGCGCTGATCAGCATGCCGCAGCTGGGAATACCCATCATCTTGCGCGGAGGCAGGTTGGTAATGGCGAGCAAGGTCTTGCCGACCAGGTCCTCGGGCTCGTAATAAGCGTGAATACCGGAGAGGATGGTGCGGTCGGTACCGGTACCGTCGTCGAGCGTAAAGTTCAGCAGCTTCTTGGACTTCTTGACGGCCTCGCATGCCTTGACCTTCACAGCGCGGAAGTCGCTCTTGGAGAAGGTATCAAAGTCGACGAACTCCTCAAACAGCGGCTCAACGGCGATCTTGGAGTAATCGAGCGTGGGCTTAAGCGACGTAACGAACGGGCTCGCGGCGTTGCCGGCCTCGGCAGCCTTGGCGGCAGCGGCACCGGACTGGAAACCCTTCTCGGGCTTCATGTGCGGGAACAGCAGCACGTCGCGGATAGAAGCCTGGTTGGTGAGCAGCATGACCACGCGGTCGATACCAATGCCAATGCCGCCCGCGGGAGGCATACCGTACTCGAGGGCGCGCACGTAGTCCTCGTCGTACTCCATGGCCTCGTCGTCACCGCCGGCCTTCTCGGCCATCTGGGCGGCAAAGCGCTCGGCCTGGTCGACCGGGTCGTTGAGCTCGGAGAAAGCGTTGGCGTACTCGTGGCCGGCGATGACCAGCTCAAAGCGGTGGGTCAAACGCGGGTCGTCCTCAAAACGCTTGGCGAGCGGGCTGACCTCGATGGGGTAATCGCACACGAACGTCGGGTTAACGATGGTGTCCTCGCCCAGCTCATCGTAAATCTCGGCGATGATCTTGCCAGCAGTCCACTCGGGCTTGATCTCCAGGCCCTTCTCGCGCGCGGCGGCAGCAAGCTCCTCGACCGGCGTGTCGATGGTGACCTGCTTGCCGAGCACGTCGGAGACGATGTCGGTCATGGGACGGCTGGCCCACTCACCAGAAAGGTCGATGGTCTGGCCCTGGTACTCGATGACCTCGGGGTTGCCGATGGCCTTGTTGGCAGCCTTGATGACACCTTGGGCGAGTGCCTTCATGCCCTCGAGGTCGGAGAAGGCACGGTAGGCCTCCATCGTGGTGAACTCGGGGTTGTGGGTAAGGTCCATGCCCTCGTTACGGAAGATGCGGCCGATCTCGAACACGCGCTCAAAACCACCGACGATGCAGCGCTTGAGGTGCAGCTCGGTGGCAATACGCAGGTAGCACTCCTGATCGAGCGCGTTGAAGTGGGTAATGAACGGCTTGGCAGTAGCGCCGCCTTGGATGGTCTGCAGGATGGGGGTCTCGACCTCCGTGTAGCCGTCGGACTCCATAAAGCGACGGAAGGTGGAGAGAATCTGCGAACGCTTACGGAAGGTCTCGCGAACGTCGTCGTTGGCGATCAGGTCGACATAGCGCTGGCGATAGCGGGTCTCCTTATCGGAAAGACCGTGGAACTTCTCGGGCAGCGGACGAACGGCCTTGGCAAGCAGGGTCGCGCTCTTAGGGGCAACGGAAAGCTGGCCACGCTGGGTGCGCACGACCACGCCGGTCACGCCCAGGATGTCGCCCAGGTCGAGGGCCTTGAGCGTACTCCAGGCAGCCTCGTCCATGTCGTTGATGCGGCAGAACAGCTGAATCTCGGCAGTCGCATCGCGCACGACGATGAACATGATCTTGCCCTGACCGCGCTTGGCGACCACACGGCCAGCGATCTTCACGACGTCCTCGGTGTCCTCGCCATCGGCAAGCTCGGCGTACTTAGCCTCGATATCGGCGACGTAGTCCTCAAGCTCAGAGTGCTCGGGATAGGGGTTCTGGCCCGCCTCGAACAGGGCGGCGCGCTTGGCCAGGCGGGTGGCGCGCTCGTCGTTGAGCGTCGATGCCTGATCGGCGGCGTTCTGGTTCTCTGCCATAAGTTAGCTCCTCAAACTAAAACGCTCCCCAGGATTCGGTCCCAGGGAGCGAAAACATACCTTTACGCGGGACCGTGGTCTAGCGTGCGATCTTGGCGATGGTGTAGACGCGAGTCTTGCCGGAAGGCGTAACGACCTCGACGGAATCACCCTCGCCGTGACCGATGATGGCGTGACCGACCGGAGACTCGTTGGAGATCTTGTGCTCGAGCGAGTTGGTCTCGGTGGTACCGACGAGCGTGACTTCCATGACCTCGCCGTTGGGATCAATCAGCGAAACGGTGGAACCGATGGAGACGGTCAGGTCGCCCGTGGTGGCAGCAACCTGAGCGTTGGCGAGGATGGCCTGGATCTCGGCAATACGAGCGGCGTTCTGGGCCTGCTTGTCCTTAGCGGCGTCGTACTCGGAGTTCTCCGAAAGGTCGCCGAACGCGCGGGCTTCCTTGATGTCCTCGACGATCTCCTTGGCGTAATCGCCCTCACGCCAAGCGAGCTCCTCGACGAGCTTCTGGCGGCCCTCAGCGGTCAGTACGATCTGGCTTGCGTCCATACGGATATCTCCCCAACTCTGATCAAACAATCAACTGTCAACAAAACGAAAAAGACCGGCTAGCCTGCGGGCAAGCCGGTCAGGTGCTCACCCCAAAGGGATGGGACTACTCTGCGTCCGCGTCGCTGTCCTCTGCCTGCTTCTTCTTGGCAGCAGCGAGCTTGGCCTCGAGCTCAGCGATCTCCTTGTCCTCCTCGGACTGCTCGACCACGACCTCCTCGGCCTGCTTGGTCTCGGCCTTATCGTCGCCCTCCATACCCTCGCGGATATTCTTGACGGTAGAGCCGAGGGACTTGCCGAGCTTCGGCAGGTTCTTGGGCCCGAAGATAATCAGGACAACGACGAGAATAATGATGAGCTCAGGAGCCCTCAGTCCAAACATGTAGACCTCCACAATACAGCGAGACAAGCTCGAATGAGTATACCGCGGGTATCGCGGTATCACAACACTAGCTAAAAAAAGGGACCGCAAGAAGCGGTCCCTCCTCATGCTCTGGTCGGGTTGACTGGATTTGAACCAGCGACCCCTGCGTCCCGAACGCAGTGCTCTACCAAACTGAGCCACAACCCGTTAGCTTGACTATAGTAACAAAGATTTTCGTCGTGTGCTAGAGAAATTTTTATTTCTTTGGCGCGTCGATTTGAACCGTGTTGGGAATAAGCTCAGTCGCGCAGGCCCACCAGCCATTTTGCTGGGCAGCATCGGCAAGCCTTTCGGCCGTGGCAGCGGTGTCGCAAATGGCAAACGAGCAGGCACCCGATCCGCACACATCTACAGCAACGGTTCCGTCCTGTTTACGCAGCCAGTCGAGGACCGTTTGAATCTGCGACTCCATCTGTGCGGAAATGACACCAAGGTTGTTATGGATGAGCGCATATGCCGTCTCAGCATCACCAGCACGCAAGGCAGAAGCTATCGCGCCGGGCTCGTCCGCAGGCACCGGGGCCTCGTCAAAACGTCGATAGGCTTCAATTGTCGAAACGCTTGCCTCGCGCGGCTTGACCAGCACGACGGGCGTCGCGGGCAGCGCGGGGTACTCAGTTGCCAGCACGTCTCCCCCGCCTACGTAGAACGCAGGACTCGCGTGCAAAAAGAACGGGACGTCAGCACCAATGCCCCGCGCAATGTCGTCGAGCGCCGGGTCGGTGCGATCAATGCCCCAGAGCTCTGCCAAGGCGACAATGACCGCGGCCGCATCCGTCGAGGGGCCGCCCAAGCCGGCGCACAATGGAATGCGCTTCTCAATCGTCACGCAGATGTTTGCCTCGCGACCATAATGCTCGGCCATAGCAACCGCAGCCCGATACGCCGTATTCTTTTGCATGGGAAAATCTGATGCTGGAACCGTCTGGACGGTCAGCGCCTGCGACGGCGTGACCGTCACGGTATCGGAAAGACCGACGGCCGCCATCAGGGAATCGACCCTGTGGTAGCCGCGGTCATCGCGCTCGGTATGAACCCCCAGGTAGAGGTTAATCTTTGCCGGCGCGGAAAGAGTCAGGGACCGATCGGTCACCGTTAATGCTCCTCGAGCTGATTGCCGAGCGGGGTAAAGATGTGCTCGCCGCTCTCGGGGTCGAACAGCTCGACCTGACCGGTGAGCACATCGATATACTGGTAGGACTGACGCGACTTGCGGCCGCGACGCTCGTCGACCTCGACAATGAAGACGGCCGGGTGGACGCTCTTGATGGTGCCCATGCGCTCGACGACGCGGGTACGGCCCATGTTGGCCTTAACCTTGACGCGATCGCCCACCATATCGGTCAGCTTCTCGTGGATGTCGTCGACGTGATTGACTTCCATCTCTTCCATGAACAGGGCCTCCAGAAGGTGCAATTCAAAAAGGGGATAATACCCCTAAGATAGACAAAACTCTAATACTATAGCACCCTGTTGTGGCCATACGCAAGTAGCTAAAAACCCGGTCCCAAATTGATTACTTACAGACTATCGGTGTCCAAGACGATGGTGAATGGGCCGTCGTTGACCAGGTCGACCTTCATGTCGGCGCCAAAGATACCGTGCGCCACATGCTCAACGTCCTCGCGCACAAGCGTCAAGAAGTACTCGTAGAGCTCGTTGGCGACATCGGGGGCGCCGGCATCCGTAAACGACGGACGGCGGCCGTGGCGGCAGTCGGCAAACAGCGTGAACTGCGACACCACGAGTACCTCGCCGTCGACATCGGCAAGTGCCAGGTTGGTCTTGCCGTTCTCATCCTCGTTGATACGCAGCCCGCGGAGCTTGCCCCACAGCTTGTCGGCCTCGGCACGCGTATCGCCATGGCCCACACCCAGCAGCACCAGGTAGCCGCGTCCAATGCGACCCACGCACTCGCCGTCGACCGTCACGCCGGCGTTGAGCACGCGCTGCACCACCGCGCGCACGGCCTACTCCTCGCCCGTCAGTTTGGCGGATAGGTGCTCGAGCGCATGGAATCGATGGCTGATGGCGTTCTTCTCGTCCGCCGTCAGCTCGGCCATGGTCTTGCCCGGCGTGTCGACCGGCAGGAACAGCGGGTCATAGCCAAAGCCGTGATCGCCGCGCCCCTCGTGTGCGATAGTGCCCTCGCAGGCGCCCTCACCATAGGTGACCAAACCGTCCGTGTCGATGAGTGCAACGACGCTCATAAAGCGCGCGGTGCGATCCTCGTCGGCCACGCCTTCCAGGTTAACGAGCAGCTTGGCGTTGTTGGCGGCATCGTCGCCATGCACGCCCGCATAGCGCGCGCTATACACGCCCGGCTCGCCGTCCAGGGCATCAACGACCAAGCCCGAATCGTCGGCAATGGCCATGAGCCCCGTCTCCTCGACCGCAGCCTGCGCCTTGATGATGGCGTTCTCCAAAAACGTCGTGCCGTTTTCCTCGGGGTCCTCAAAATCGCCCAGCTGACCGAGCGCCACAAAGCGTACCTCGGGCATGACCTTGCCCAAAATGACCTCGATCTCGGTGAGCTTATGGGCGTTGCCGGTTGCCACGACGATGGTCGCCGCCGGGTCGAGGGTGTCGATGTCAATCTTCTCAAGTGCCATAGCTGGCCTCCTTGTCTCTATAGCAATGCCGTGTTGAGGACGACGAGGACCTCGGCCTCTCTCCCCTCTCAATCAACGGCAGTCTTATACTTCGACGTTTTCCCAGATAAAACCTACCAAAATAAACCTGTCCCTTTTTGGTAGGTTAGGCGAGGGCTTGGCGCTGGAGCTCGATGAGCTCGGCGATACCCTTGTCGCCCAGGTCGAGCAGGGCGTTGAGGCGTTTGCGGTCGAAGGGCGCCTGCTCGCCAGTGCCCTGGAGCTCGATCATCTCACCAGTGTCGGTGGCGACGAGGTTCATGTCGACCTCGGCATGGCTGTCCTCGGAATAATCCAAGTCGAGCAGAGTGTTGCCGTCGACAACGCCCATGGAGATGGCAGCCACCTGGCCGATAAGCGGGATGCGCTCGATCTTGCCCGCCTCGACCCACATGGCGAGGGCGTCGTGCAGCGCCACCCAGGCGCCGGTGATGCTCGCTGTACGCGTGCCGCCATCGGCCTGAATCACATCGCAGTCGACGGTGACGGTGTACTCGCCGAGCGCCTTCATGTTGACGACGGTACGCAGGCTGCGGCCAATGAGGCGCTCGATCTCCATGGAGCGGCCCTTGCGGTTGGCGTGCTCGCGCTTGCAGCGCTTGCCGGTCGACGCCGGCAGCATGGCGTATTCCGCGGTCACCCAGCCGGCCTTAGCTCCCTTTCGCCAGCCCGGCACGCCCTCCTCGATAGTGGCGGCGCACAGCACGCGCGTGTCACCGAACTCGGCCAGACACGAGCCGTGAGCGTGCTTCATGACGCCACGGGTGAGCTTAACGGGGCGCAACTCGTTGGCGGCGCGACCGTTGGCGCGGTTGACCTGCATGTACTCCATAGAAATTTCCTTTCGGCAAAAGATGTGGCGAAGGCTCTGGCAGCTGCCTTACATCTATTTCAGCTCATCGATATCGATATGTTCGATGCTCTTGAGCGGCTGACCAAAGATAAAGCTGCCCGCCACCGCAAACTCGGCAATGTTATCGGCCGTCGTGGCAAAACGATGCTGCGGCTCGGCGGCGTCGCCCGCCAGCTGCTCGCGGCGCGTGAGGATATCGGTCAGCTCGCGCGTGGTCTCCTCGGCGGAACTCACGACGCGCACCCCAGGCCCCAGCGCATGGCGGATAGGTCCCACCAACAGCGGAAAATGCGTACAGCCGAGCACCACGGTATCGATGCCGTGGTCGCGCAGCGGCTCAACCGTGGCACCCACCAGCGCACGCACGGCAGGCGTATCGAAGATGTCCTCGTTCTCAAGCCACTGTTCCTGCAGATGTGCACCCGAGGCGAGCTCGTGTTCGACAACCTCGACAAAGCTCGAGGCTGGACAGCCGTATACATCGACGCCGGCATCCAGGTCCTGAATGGCGCGCGTATAGGCGCCCGAGCGAATAGTGAGGTTGGTGGCGAGCACGCCCACGCGACGCGTACGCGTGCTGTTGATTGCCGCACGGGCACCCGGCGCGATCACACCGATCACGGGAACGTCGAGCACCTGCTGGGCCAGACGCAAGGCCGCAGCGGTCGCCGTGTTGCAGGCGATGACCATAATCTTGACGTCGTGCTTCGAAAGCCAACGACCCGCCTGCAACGCAAACGAGCGCACTTCATCCTCGGTGCGCGTGCCGTAGGGGCAGCGCTTGGTGTCGCCAAAGTAGTAGACGGACTCGTGCGGCAGCGCCGTCGCGATGGCGCGCGCAACCGTCAGACCGCCCAAACCAGAATC
Source organism: uncultured Collinsella sp. (assembly GCA_958437935.1). Lineage (GTDB taxonomy): Bacteria > Actinomycetota > Coriobacteriia > Coriobacteriales > Coriobacteriaceae > Collinsella. The sequence goes on from CAUBPS010000001.1 coordinate 166,572, forward strand.
GAACACGCCAATCGGGCGCGTGTCGCCTGCCGGATTCTCGATATCGGACATTACCTCACCAGTCTCTCTCGAAAAGACATGTCCAAGTGCGGCGGCGGCGCGCTACGAACGCGCCGCGACCAGCAGCTCTGCCGTCGCCGCCCAACCGTCGACAATTTTGCCACGCGTAACGAAAGCGTTCTCGCAAGCAGCCAGGAACTCGGGCGCGCCGGCGCTCGTCAGGCCATTCTCGACCAGGCAGAACGTGCCCACGTGATCGGCCATGTAGAAGTCGGACTCGGAATCGCCGAGCGCCAACGTCTCCTCGCGCTCGATCCCCAGGTGCTCGCAGAAGTGCGCAATGGCGACGCCTTTGTTGAGGCCCGCGGGGTTGATGTTGAATGCGCGACCGTCCTCGACGCGATCGAGCTCGAGCGTCGTCGGCTTGGACAGATGCGTCAGGTGACCGTTACAGGCCCACACCAGGCCGCAGCCGGCCTCGTCCAGGATGGCCTGGACCTCATTGTCGGGCACATCGCCGCGCATGCCGACGGTGACCTCGCGGTACTTGTAGCCGGTCGACATGTCGTTGTGATACTCGATCTTGTGCGGCCAGCGGGCAAGGATCTTCTCGCACACGCCGGTCTGCTCGATCACCTGGTGCGGAGTAAGGCCGCAGACGGGGTCGTAAGGCATGTCGCCGGTCAGATACTCCCAATCGTTGGCCTTGAGGTCGTACATAACCAGGCCGCCCATCTCACCAATGTAGGAGTTGAGGCCGAGCACGCGCGCGTCCTCGTGGATCATGGTACGGTTGCGGCCCGAGGTGGGAACCACCTGAATGCCAGCACGAGCGAGCGCCACGACGGCCTCGACGAGTTTGGTCGAGGGGTTGCCGTCGTTGTCGCGCAGCACGCACGAGCCGGGTGCAAGCATCGTGGCATCCAGGTCGGTAAAGACGTATTTGACCTTGGCCAAGCGCTCGCGCATCTCGCCCGAAAGCTCAGCGACGGTCGGCAGGGTATTGTGGGACATGGTTACTCCGTTTACGTAGAAGGGTTTGGACTTGGACGGCATGTTTTGATTGAGGGAACACGCTTATGGCGACAGCGCACTCAGGGCGCCGCCGCCATCATGGTTCATTAGTCAAACTGGGTAACATCGATTAGGCGATTGGCCAGCGAAAGGTCGCTCTCGATGGGCACGAACTCATCGCCCACGTGCATGAGCTCCTCGTCACCCTTTGCCAGCAGCAAGACAATAGTGGGAGCATCGGGGTTGACGTACTCCTCGCGCGCCGCCTTGAACGCCGCATGCACAGCGGCTTCGCGGTCGAGGATGATCTTGTTCGGCGTATCGTCGGGAACATGTTCGGCAAGCTCGCGACAGACCTTCATCGGGTCCTCGTGAGCCGGGTCCTCGTTGGCAAAGATCATCAGGTCGGAATATGGTGCGGCCTCGCGCGGAAGCTGCTCGCGGCGCTCCTGTGCCTTGCCACCGGCAGCGCCAAACACTGCGATAACCGGGCTGGCGGGAAACGCGCGCTTGACCGACGAGAAAAGCGAGCGGAACGAAAGCTGGTTGTGCGCGTAGTCGACGACGCAAATCACGCGGCCGTCCTTCGACTCCACGACCTCCATACGGCCCGGCACACGCAGTTTGGAGAGGCCCTTCTTGATGGCCTCGATACCGATGCCGATCTCGCGCGCGGCGGCGATAGCGACCAGCGCGTTCTCCACGTTAAAGTCTCCCGCGATGCCCAGCAGGACCTTCTCCCCCGCCTCGGACTCGTCGGCACACAGGCCATGCAAGTTGAACTCGATGCTAAAGCCGACCATGCGTACGTCGCTCGCCCACAGACTTGCCTCGGGATGCTCGACGCCAACGGTCACCAAGCGCTCGGCCGTCGACGCTGCCTCCAGCACGCGGTCGACCTCTTCGGTGCCCAGATTCACCACGGCGGTCTTTGCCTGGTCAAAGATCCTGAGTTTGCTCTCAAAATAATCCTCAAACGTGGGGTGTTCGATCGGCGAGATATGGTCGCGGCCGATGTTGAGGAAGCACGCCACGTCAAACGGCAGATTCTCGACGCGTTGGTACTTGAGCGCCTGGCTCGAGACCTCCATGACCATGGACTGGCGACCGGACGTGCGACAGTTGGCGATATGGCGCCAGACCTCGGGAGCCTCGGGCGTGGTGTTGGTGCTCTCGTAGCACTCGATACCATCGTCGGTACTCACCGAGCCGATCATGCCGCAGGACTCGCCCGCCGCCTTGATGATGGACTGGAGCATAAAAGCGGCCGTGGTCTTTCCCTTGGTGCCGGTGATGCCCACGATCTTGACGTCGCGGTCGGGACGGTCGTAGACCTCCGGCGGCAACAAGGCCATGGCCGTGCGAACGCTGTCCACGACCAGCATCGCAGCACCGCTCTCCTGCGCCAGCGGCTCCAGAGACTCGACCAGCGACTCCTCGCACACAAATGCGACGGCACCCGCATCGAGCGCCATGCGCAAAAACGCGGGCTTAAAGGCAGCACCTTTGCAGAAGAACACGTCACCTGCCGAGACCGCGCGCGAATCAAACGAGCAGCCGGTCACGGCACGCTCGTCAACCTGCTCCGATGCGCGCAGCTCGCCGCACACATCGAGAAGCTTGGCAAGCGCATCGACCGTGGTCACGATCGCGGAATCCGAATGGTGCATCTTTCACCTTTCTCAGCCATTTGGCAGGGACGGTTTTTATAGTAACTGAAACGCACCCACGCAAAAACGGCTCCCGGAGGAGCCGTTACGCGCAGGCGTTCGTAAGCCGAGGCTAGGCAGCCTGAACAGCGGGCTGGTCCTCGTCGATAAAGAAGCGCTTGTACCACACCAGGAACACGAGCGGCGTATAGATCTTGCGCTGGAAATCGCCCTTGCCCGCAAAGTGCAGATCGAGCAGGTGCATGAGCTCGTCGGTATCGAAGAACTCGCTTGCCCACGGCGCGGTGAAGTACTCCTTGACATAGTCGTACCACTTTTGCTCGCGCAGCCAGTAGACAATCGGCACCGGGAAGCCCACCTTGGGACGGGTGGCCCACTCATCGGGCAGCGACTTGTTGGCAGCGTGGCGGAGTACCTGTTTGTTGCCGTTCTCGTTGATGCGGTAACGGTCGGGAATGTGTTCGGCGAACTCCATGACTTTGCGGTCCAGGAAGGGCACGCGCAGCTCCAGCGAGTGCGCCATGCACATCTTGTCGGCCTTGAGCAGAATGTCGCCCGGGAGCCACATGTTCATGTCCAGGTACTGTTTCTTGACCAGCTCGGGCTGACCCTTCACGCGCGCATAGATGGGAGCGGCAAGCTCGAAGGCGCCGTCGCCGGTGTTGTACTCGGGCTTGAGCACGCCGTCGACCTCGCGCTCCGGCCATACCAGAGCCTGTCCCAGGAACGACTTCTCGGGGATCTCGGCACCCTTGACCAGGAAGTTATGTCCCTTGAAGTACGGCATATGCAGCGCCAGGTTACCGAGCGCGCGACGGATGGGCAGCGGAACCATCTTTTTGTACTTACGCACCGGGACCGTATCCTCGTAGTAGGCGTAGCCGCCAAAGAGTTCGTCGGCGCCTTCGCCCGAAAGCACGACGGTAACGTCCTTGCGGGCCATCTCGGCCAAGAACCACAGCGGCACGGAAGACAGGTTGGACTGCGGCTCGTCCATGTGATACTGGATGTCCTCGAGCGCACCGAAGAACTCGTCGGCGGTGATCATCTTGCGAACGTTCTCGACGCCGAGCTTATCGGAAAGCTCCTTGGCGTAGTTGGTCTCGTTGAAATTCTTGTAGTCAAAGCCCACCGAGAAGGTCTTGTCGGGCATAAGGCAAGCGGCGATGTAGCTGGAGTCGACGCCACCGGAGAGGAACGACGCGACCTTGACATCGGCGATGCGATGGGCCTCGACGCTCTCGTGCACGACCTCGTCCAGCTCGTCGACATACTCTTCGAACGGCTTCTCGACGGCAGAGTAATCGCAATCCCAGTAGCGCTCGATGTTCATCTTGCCGGTCGGGATATCGACGGTAAAGTAGTGCGCCGGCGGCAGCTTGTAGACACCCTCGAAGAAGGTCTCCTCAGTCGCCGAATACTGCAGCGTCATGTACGGACGCAGAGCCTTTTTGTTGACCGCCTTGTGGAAGTGCGGGTAGTCCAGGAAGCTCTTGATCTCGGAACCAAAGAGCACGCCCGGAGCGCCGTCGCCCGCATCGGCCATGGGATAGTAGTAAAGCGGCTTGATGCCAAAGATGTCGCGGGCGCCAAAAAGCTTGTTCTTCTTTTTGTCCCAGATGACGAAGGCGTACATACCGCGCAGGCGATCGAGGACGGCCTCGCCCCACTCCTCGTAGCCGTGCAGGAGGCTCTCGGTGTCGGCGCCGCAGTGGAACTTGTAGCCCTTGGCCTCGAGCTCGGAACGGAGTTCTTGGAAGTTGTAGATCTCGCCGTTGAAGACAATGACGACGCTGCCGTCCTCGTTGGCCATGGGTTGAGCGCCGGCCTCGGTCAGGTCGAGGATCGACAGGCGGCGGAAGCCCAGGGCAACGCGGCCGTCGATAAACTGACCGCCCATGTCGGGACCGCGATGGACGATGCGGTCCATCATCTTGGTGAGCACCTCGGATTGGTTATCCGTCCCACCGACAAAACCAACAAAACCGCACATATACTATCCCCTCTGCTGTTGCTGGGCATCAAATCGAATCAGTAGCTTTTGAGTATACCCGAGGGCGTAAAGAGGGGCGGAATGTTCAGGCAATCTCAACTGAATCAGCTCCGCGCCGACACGCGCCAGTTACCTTTAATGGATATGAGATGAATGAGGCGATTGTTTTGCTATACTCTCTCCGCACGGGCGATTGGCGCAACGGTTAGCGCAGGTGCTTTACACGCACAAGGCTGGGGGTTCGAATCCCTCATCGCCCACCACCGAATTGGAAACGGTCCTCGCAAGGGGACCGTTTTTGTTTGGGCCCGGTGCATGGGATTCGGACCCGCCAGGGTGCGGAGCTGAGGAAACGCGAAGCGTTTTCCAGCGCAGCACGCGAGGGCCGTAGGCCCGAAGCGAAAGCGGGCGGCGTCAGCCGCACGCGACACCCCTCATCGCCCACCATTGAGTTGGAAACGGTCCTCGAAAGGGGACCGTTTTTGTTTGGGCCCATTTCATGGGATTCGAACCCGCCAGCACGTCTGTCACAAAGGCCGTGGCCAAATAATGGCAAAAATGAGTACTGCTACTTTGCTTGCAACATATAAAAAGATAGCGTTTGCGTAAGTTACGCAACATATGTCCATTATAAGGACTAACAGTTAGATCACAATCGTGCATTCATCGCCATTTCGACTTGCTATCTGGCCTTATTAGTCCAAAATTGCTGCTACCAAATCGGTAGCAGTACTCATATTTAATGTTTTTTGACCAGCGGGTCTCCCTGCCTTAGCAAATCTAAGGCAAAACGGGCTCCAGACCGCTGAATCATGCCACATAGGGCACGCTCGCAGTCCGGAACCCGGTCCAAATTGAGTTATTGCGCCGCGTTAGACCAAGACACCCGACAGGATCTCGATCAGACTGTCCACGTCGGCTTCCTCGCAGACGAGCGGCGGCAAGAAACGCAGCGTATGAGCACCCGTAGCGTTAATCACGGCACCGGCGGCCAGCGCGCGGGCAACAATATCATGCGCGTCGCCCGCGGCATCATCCAAATCGCAGCCGAGCATCAGGCCACGGCCACGCACCTCTACCACATGCGGAAGTTTAGCCAGCGCCTGCTCCATATAGGCACCCACCTTGGCAGCATGGTCGGCATAATCGCCGCGCACGAGCGCGGAGAGCGTCGCGGCACACGCCGTGATGGCCAGGCAGCTACCGCCAAAGGTCGAGCCGTGGTCGCCCGGCTTAAACACGTCGGCAATCCCCTTCTTTGCCACGACGGCACCCATGGGCACGCCGTCGGCAATGCCCTTGGCAAGGCTCATGATGTCGGGCTCCACGCCATAGGTTTGGAACGCAAATGGCTTACCCGTGCGGAAGATACCGCACTGGACCTCGTCGGCGATAAGCACGGCGCCCACTTCGTGTGCCAGGTCGCGCGCTGCCGCCATAAACTCCTCGGTCATGGGGTGCACGCCACTCTCACCCTGGATCGGCTCGAGCATCACGGCACAAATCTCGCTCCCCAGCTGCTTAAAGATCGCACGCAGTTCATCGACATCGTTGGGCGTGCAGGCCACAAAGCCACCCGGCAGCGGGCGGAAGCTATCCTGCAGCCAATCCTGCATGGTGGCGGCAATGGTCTCGAGCGTACGGCCGTGGAAGCCGCCGCGCATGCACACGATGGTGTTGCCGCCATTACCGGCACGCTTGGCGTACAGGCGCGCGAGCTTCATCGAGCCCTCGTTGGCCTCGGCGCCAGAGTTGGCAAAGAAGGTCTCCCAAACCTGCTCATCCGCAGCCGGGGCACCAAGAGCAGCTGCCGTGGTCTCATCGCCGGCGACAATGGCATCGGCAAGCACGCGCGCACCATCTACGTCGTCGTTAGCAAGCTTGGACAGCAGCGCCGCGACCTGTCCGCGCTGCTCAATGTAGAAGTAATTGGAGACATGCATGAGCTTTTTGGTCTGTGCCTCGAGCGCCGAGAGCACAGCCGGGTCGCCATGACCTAGGCTGCACACGCCGATACCGGCAAGAAAGTCGAGGTACTCACGGCCATCGTCGCCGGTGAGCTTCATGCCGTGACCCTCGACAAACTCGACCGGAGAGCGGCCAAAGGTATGCATAACGTAATGGGATTCAAGCGATTGCTGAGCTGCAAGTGACATGGGATGCCTTTCGTTGGGCGCCAGACGGCGCGGGGCTATGGGTGCAGGAATGGGGCGGCTGCGGGTCAGCTAGACCGTCTGAAGCTTCTCGACCTCGTCAAGGTTCTCGGTCAGACGCGCAGCAAACGTCGAAAGCGGATGCGGATGCGTATCGAACTCGTAAGCCGTCTCGGTGGAATGGATCACGGTGCCGACGCCGGCATCGGTCAGCAGCTCCAGGAGCAGCGAATGCGGCGTAGTACCGTTAATGATGTGGGCACGAAATACGCCGCCGGTAAGCGCATCGACGGCCGCACGCAGCTTGGGAATCATGCCCTTATCGACCTCGCCGCCGTAGAGCATTTCGTTAACCTCGTCGAGCGTTAGGTTGGAGATAAGCGAGTCCTTGTCGCTAAAGTCCTTGTACAGGCCATCGACATCGGTCAAAAAGATCGCCTTATGCGCGTGGAGCGCCGCGGCAACGGCACCGGCGGCGGTATCGGCGTTGATGTTGAAGAAACCGCCGTCCTCCCCCGCCGCGACGGTAGCGATGACGGGAATGTACTCGCTATCGAGTAAGCGCTCGATATAGTCGGTGTTGACGTGCGTCACTTTGCCCACACGACCGAGCTCGGGGTCGAGCGGCTCGGCGATGAGCGTGCCGGCATCGCTGCCCGACACGCCCACGGCCAGGTTGCCGTGGTGGTTGATGGCAGCAACCAGCTCCTGGTTAACCTTGCCGCCCAGCACCTCGCGCACGATATCCATAGTCGCCGGCGAGGTCACGCGCTGGCCGTTCTTAAACTCGACGGGAATATCGTAATGGCTCAGCGCCTCGTTGATAGCCTTGCCGCCGCCGTGCACGATAACGGGGCGCATGCCGATGATCTTGAGCAGGACGATGTCGCTCATCACGTCGCGACGCAGCTGCTCGTCGACCATGGCTGCACCGCCGTACTTGATAACGACCGTCTTGCCGGTCAAGTTCTTAATCCACGGCAGCGCTTCGAACAGCAGCTGCGCGGTTGCTTCGTTGGATTCGCTCGAACGACAATCGCGTGCGAATTTCATAATCTGCCTCGTCTTTCATATCGTTATCGCGCCGTGCTCAGCTGTCCGCAATCGCGGCAAGATGCGCAGCGTGCCTGGAATCTAGGAACGGTAGTCGCCGTTGATGGAGATGTACTCATGCGTGAGGTCGCAGGTCCACACGGTCGTTGCCGCGTCGCCTGCGCCCAGGTCGGCCGAGATCACGATCTCGGGCGCCTCGAAACGTCGTAGAGCCTCGTCCTCGTCAAAGGGAACAGTCAGACCGTCGCGACAGACGGGCATGCCCATCATGTCGATGGAAACGTCTTCCTGATTAAATTTCACGCCGCACTTGCCAAGCGCCATAGCAACGCGACCCCAGTTGCAGTCGTGGCCGGCGATGCAGGTCTTAACGAGCGGCGAGTTGGCAACGGCACGGGCGGCGATATCGGCTTCCTCGTCGTTCACGGCGCCGGTAACGTTGACCGTAACAAGCTTGGATGCGCCCTCACCATCGGCGGCGATATTGCGCGCCAGGCTCTCGCACACCTCGTGCACGGCAAATGCCAACTCGTCAAAGGCATCGGAGCCCTCGACGATAGGCTCGACATCTGCGGCAGCGGCGCCGGAGGCAAGCATGATGCAGGTGTCGTTGGTTGAGGTGTCGGAATCGACCGTTACCTTGTTAAAGGTCTGCTTGACGGTCGAGAGCAGCAGGGTATGAAGTGCCGCAGGCTCGACGGGGGCATCGGTGGTGATAACTGCGATCATGGTGGCCATGTTGGGCATGATCATGCCCGAGCCCTTGCACATTCCACCTACCGTATAGACATTGCCCGCATGACCCGCAGCCTCGCTGACGTAGGCCACGGCGTACTCCTTGGAGTGCGTGTCGGTCGTCATGATGGCGCGAGCGGCATCGGCGCCACCGTGGGCGGAGAGCGCCTCGTAGGCAGCAGGAATGGCGGTCTCAAACGTGTCGATCGGCAGAATCTGGCCAATCACACCCGTGGAGGCAACCAGAATCTGCTGGGGCTCGCAGCCGATGACCTGCGATGCGATGCTGCACGTCTCGCGCGCGCATGCAAGGCCGGTCTCACCCGTGGCGGCGTTGGCATTGCCAGAGTTGACCGAAACGCCGGCGATGATACCGTAGCCCTTGTCGGCACCGCCCAGGTTGGCACGGCTCACCTGCACGGGCGCCGCACAAAAGCGATTGGTGGTAAACACGCCGGCACCGGGGCAGGGTTTATCGGGCACGACAAGCGCGTAATCCAGACGCTCTGGGTTCTTGCGGAACCCAGCGTGGATGCCTGCAGCCTTAAAACCAGCCGCAGCCGTAACGCCGCCCTCGACGGCGCGAATCTTGATATCAAACAGCTCAGTATTCATCGTCTTTATGGCTCCTTATGTCAAACAAAAAACGGACATCGGTTGGTGCGCCATGCCAGTCGTGATCATGAGACCAGCTTAAGAGTGGCGCCCCACTCGATGCCCGACTACCAAATCGTTAACAATCGAATGTGCTACACCGGGCACGCCACTGTGGGCAAGCCTCGTCGCTCGTCAAAGCCAAAGACGATATTGGCGCACTGGACCGCTTGGCCCGCAGCGCCCTTGCACAGATTGTCGATGGCGCCCGTCGCCACCAGCACGCCCGCGCGCTTATTGAGCGCGAGGCCAATCTGGGCGGCGTTGGTGCCGACAACCGAAGCCGTCTTGGGCTGCTGGCCAGCATCGAGCACGCGCACAAAGGTGCGACCGGCATAGAACTGCTTGTAATAGTCGACAACGTCCTCAAGAGCCAAGGAGTCAATGGCCTGCGGCGCGAGCGGCATCGTCACCGTGGAGAGCAGACCACGCTTGAGCGGTGCCAGGTGCGGGGTAAAGACGACGCGATCGGTCAGGCCAAGGATTTGCTCAATCTCGGGCGTGTGGCGATGCTTGCCCACGCCGTAGGCCTCCAAATTCTCGTCGGCGCTGCAAAAATGCGTACGAGCGTTGCAGGACTTGCCGGCACCCGTCACACCGCTGATGGCATCGACAATCACGGGACCGTTCTCGGCCACCCAGCCCGCACGCACGGCAGGAGCGGCAGCAAGGCTCGTTGCGGTGGGATAGCAGCCGGCGCAGGCAACCAGCACGGGTTTGCCGTCGGCATGATCGGATGCAGCGGTCTCCAAATCCTGGGAGAACAGCTCGGGCAGACCGAAGGCGCGGGTCTTGAGCAACTCGGGGCTCGTGTGCTTGGCGGCATACCAGGCCTCAAAGGTGGCCGGATCGCTCAGGCGATAGTCGGCCGAGAGGTCAATGCAGGAGACTCCCGCGGCAAGCAGGGCGGGCACCTGAGCCATGGCCGCGGTATGCGGCACGGCCAAGAAGACGGCGCCGCAGGATTTAAGCTCGGGGGCGTCATGCGTGGTGAAAACCAGATCGCTCACGCCAGCAAAGCTCGGATACACCGCGGACAACGGCTGGCCGGCATCGGCGTTGGACGTAATGGCGACAAGTTCAAACTCGGGATGACCGAGCACGAGGCGAATGAGCTCGGCTCCGGCATATCCAGCCGCGCCGACGATTCCAACCTTCAAAGACATATCAGACTCCTTGTCTGCGATTTATGCACCGATGCGCATTTCGCAGCGGTCGTTATGAAGTGGGTTGAAACTTTAGCACCAAAAGATGCATGAATACGTAAATGGTTTACATATTCATGCATTGAAACATTCCCGACACATTCGCTTGAAGGAATTGACAAATGGAGCGGGCCCCGTATTGACCGGCGCTCCTAACGGCGCCGGGCAATACGGGGCCCGCCCATGCGAAAACCAAGTTGTTAGGATGAGCCAGCTGGCTAGAGCTCGACCGGCACCCATTCGTCGTGATTGCAGATAAAAGCCTCGGGATCCTCGACGCTAAAGAAGACGAGCGTGGGGTCGTTAGGCCCCTCATAGTGCTCGCCCAGGCGCTCTAGATGCTTCCACCCGGCTTCGCGCATTTCGTCTAAGGCCCGGTCATCCAAGCCGGCACGCCCGCGCAAGATGAGCCAGCCATGGCCCGGCCACCAACTCGTGGCCTCAAAGCGCTGATTTTGTAGCAGCTCTTGCCACACGTCTTTGGTGCGCGCTGTTACAAACCACAGCTTGCCATCCTGGATCTGCGCAAACGAAAACGGACGCACATGAGGCTGTCCGTCAACGCTCGTCGCCAAATACCATGCCGGCACCGACGTCAGATACTCCAACACCGTATTCAATCCGTCCATGTGTCCTCCTGTCGCCTGACCAGTCTTTTTGGAATGGGTAATCAATTTGGGAAATTAGAGCTCCAGGCGCTCCTCGCTGCCGTCGATATCACAGAAGCGCGCGGCAATGTTGCGGACCGAAAAGAAAGCAAGGCGGCCGTCGTTGGCGCTATCGTGTTCCTCGCCGATGCCCACCATGTGTTTAAAACCCGCCTGGCGTACCTTGTCGCTCACGACCGCATCGTCCTCGAGCGCGGCCTCGCCGGTCAGTACAATCCAACACTCCCCCGGTTTCCAACCCGAAACCTCAAACTTGGGGTTCGCGCTGAGCTCGGCCCACACATCCTTGTCGCGCGATGTGCAAAACCACAGCTTACCGTCATCGACCATGGCAAATGAAAACGGCCTCACGCGAGGCTGATACCCGTCGGCCACATCGGTCGTGGCCAGATACCACGCCGGAATGCGCCTGAGATACGAACAGGCGCGCTCAAGCTGAGCCGTGCGGTCGTTGTCGGTCATAGGGACCCCTTTCTTGCGCCCGAATCGCGCCTAAACAAGTTGAAGATTGATGACGATGACGCAGATGAGCAGCAACGCCGTCACCACCGCCGCCAACGCATCGCCGCGGCCAAATGCAAGCGCATGCAGGCGCGTGCGGCCCTGCTCGCCGTGATAGCAGCGTGCATCCATGGCGGCAGACAGCGTCTCGGCATGGCGGAACACGCCCGTGAACAGCGGAATCGCCACACTGCCGAGCATACGCACGCCGCCGAGCGGGCCTCCCGTCACGCGTGCACCGCGGCTTGCCTGCGCGTCCGCCGTCTGCTTCATCTCGGTAGCGAACTGCGGCATAAAGCGCAACGCGATACCCATGATCATGCCGAGCTCGTGCGCAGGAAGTCCCACACGCGCAAACGGCGCGAGCAGGCGCTCAAAGCCCGCGGTGAGGTCGAGCGTCGGCGTGGTGAGCGTGATAGCGCTCATACCGGCCATCATCAAGGTCAGGCGGCACGCCATAAAGGCGGCGGAATGCAGCGAGCCCTCGCTTATCTGCAAAAAGCCGAGCTGCCACAGAATGCGCCCGCTCTGGTCGGTAAACAAGTTGAGCACCGCGACCACGACGACGATTGCCAGCAGCGGCGCCATCGACGACAGAACGCGACGAACCGGCACCCGAGACACGGCATAGATCAGCACGACAAACATTGCGACAGGGGCCAGTCCGCGGAAGCTGCTGACTGTGAGCGACGTGATCAGAAACACAAAGCCCAAGAGCAACTTAGTTCGCGGGTCCAGGCGGTGGATCGCGCTATCGCTCGGATAGTAGCTGCCAAACGAAAACGCCTCCATTAGCAGCCCTCCTCTCGCGCGACCGTCTTGGATTTAGCAATGTCCGCGACGTTAGAAGGACCGCCCGAGCGACCGATTAGCAGGTCCACCAACTCGTCTGCCAGCGACTCAACCGTATAGAGGCCGTCAAAGCGCAGCGGCACGCCCGCCTCCGTAAGCGCCAGCGCCATACGCTGGGCGGCGGGAACGCCCAAGCCGATCGATTTAAGCTCATCCGCATGCGCAAACACCTGAGCGGGCGTGCCCTCGGCAAACACCGCACCTTTGTTCATTACGACGATGCGGTCACAGCAATTGGCCAGGTCATCCATACTATGCGAAACCATGACAACGGTCAGGCCATCGCGGTGAAGTCGATCGATAAGCTCAAGGAAATCCCTGCGCGCAGCCGGATCGAGCCCCGCCATGGGTTCATCGAGCACCAGGACTTCGGGCTCCATGGCGAGCACGCCGGCGAATGCCACACGCCGTTGCTGACCGCCCGAAAGCTCAAAGGGACTCTTGTCGCCGACCGTGGAAAGGTCGAGGCCCACGCGTGAGAGCGATGACTCGACACGACGGTCGACTTCATCTTGCGGCAAGCCAAGGTTATGCGGACCAAACGCCACGTCCTGCGCCACGGTTTCGGCAAACAGCTGGCGCTCAGGATATTGAAACACCACGCCGACCTTGGCCTTAACCGCGGCGGCGTCTTTCTTGTTTGACAGATCGAGCCCCAGCGCGCGAACGGATCCCTCCTGGGGGCGAATCAAACCGTTGAGATGCTGGACCAGCGTCGACTTACCCGAACCGGTATGACCTGCCAAGCCCAGGAACTCGCCGCGACGCACCGTCAGCGATACATCGCGCAGCGCCCACGGGCTGCTTGGGTCGTTTCCCCAGAGAGCCTGTTTGTTCGATTTGTCCGCAGTGGCCGAGCGCTTATGCCAGCGGCGGCGCTCGCGCGGACTGAGCGAATAACTGTACGAAACATGGGATAGTTCGATAACGGGCTCTGGTACGTTATCTTCGTTGCCTGCCGAAACCGTACCGCCAACGATTTCCGATTGGGGTGCGGAAGACTGCCCCACAGTGCCTGCCCCACTTCGCTCGGCATAAGTCTCCACAACCTCGGCAACCATACCCGCCTCGCGCACCTGCGCATGAACAGGCACGCCCTTCGCACGAAGCGCCGTGCCCAAACGGCACGACTCTGGCATGTCAAGGTTGAGCTGAGCGAGTTCATTCGCCCGCGTCAGAATCTCCTCGGGCGTGCCCAGCATGGCAACTCGTCCCGTCTGAAACACGGCGACACGATCGGCCTCGGCAGCCTCTTCCATAAAGTGCGTAATCATCACGATAGTCATGCCGCGATCGTGGAGTGCGCGGCACGCTTTCATAAGACCCTTGCGTCCGCGCGGATCGAGCATCGAGGAGGCCTCGTCCAAGATAAGCACGCGCGGCTCCATGGCAAGTACGCCGGCGAGCGCCACGCGCTGCTTTTGCCCGCCCGAGAGCGCATGGGTCTCGTGGCGCTCAAAGCCCACCAGGCCCACGCCCTTCAGCGCCTCGCGTACGCGCTGCGCAATTTGCGCCGATGGCACGCCAAGGTTTTCGGGACCGAACGCAACGTCATCTTCGACAAGCGTTGCCACCAGCTGATCATCGGGATTCTGGAACACCATGCCAGCAGTCGAGCGGATGTCGTAGACCAGCTCGGGATCGGACGCGTCCATGCCGTTGACGCACACCGTTCCCGCATCGGGCTGCAGCAGCGCATTCAGATGCTTGGCAAACGTCGACTTGCCCGACCCATTGCCACCGAGGATGCAGAAAAACTCCCCGTCCTCGATGTTCAGATCGACACCGTCGAGTGCCGACACGGCACCGTCATAGCTAAAGGAAACGCCCCGACACTCAATCATGCGCGGCCTTTGACCTGGTCCTTTTTAGGCGTGATGAGGTTGGAGACTGCTTTATACACCACCAGCGTCAACACCGAGTTAAGCACGGTCTTGATAAGGTTGAACGGCAGCACGGCAGGAATCATGAGCGGGGCGATCACATCGACCGAGCCATACCAGAACCATACGCCAATGGTAAGGTTTGCGACCATAGACAGCGCTGTAGCGGCAATGACGCCGAGCACCAGGCCAATCACGGCACCCTTATAGGTGTGCATCTTCTGGTAAACGATAGCCGCGGGCAGAATATAGCCCAGCGTGGCAACCAAGTTCATAAGCGCACCGACCCAGTCACCCGTGGTGAGCGCATGGATAACGATAGCCATAGCGGCAACAGCGGTGCCGGCACTAGGACCGTACGCAAACCCGCACACCATCGCCGGCACCAGCGACGGGTCATACGTCAAAAACGGCGCCGAAGGAAGGATGGGCAGCTGCACGTACATAAACAGGGCACCCAAGGCGCACATCAGCGCCATGGTAACGAGCTGTTTGGTGCTCCACCTATTCGTGTTCTCAAAATGGATATGCTGCGACTGTTCAGACATAAGATCACCTGCCTCTTTCATCCGGACTCTAACCGTTGGTACTGGAATCTCACCAGTTCAGCCGGCATGCGAACCAACGCACACACGGGTCGCGGACTCATCGGCTCGGCCGCAGGCGTCTCGCCTGCGCCACGGCACCCCTTTGGCACCGCCCGATTTACCGCCAGTGGGGAATTTCACCCCGCCCTGAAACAGCAATTGCAAGTGTAGCACCAGTAGGCTTTCGCGCAAGTATGCCATGGGTAATTTATGGCGGGGACCAGTTACCGCAACAACCACGTTCCCCACCCGTCCCAAAGTAACGCGCCTTTCGCGGCAAAGCCGCGAAACAGCGACCGGGACACGTATCCCCATCAGCCACGATCTCCGCCCACGCCGACCTCAAGGCCGTAAACGCAGGGAATCCGGGGGCGGGACGGGGACTTCTCTCCGGAATATTCCGCAGGACGCAAAGAGGCTCCGCAGCGCGAAGCGCGATGCGGAGCCTCTTTGCATGTCCGAGGACGTTCCGGAGAGAAGTCCCCGTCCCGCCCCCGGATTCCCGGTGGGAGTTCTAGACCTTGTCGGCCTTAGTACATACCGCCGCCCTGCTGACCAGCGGTAGCAGCAGCGATTGCGTCCTCAAGCTGAGTGTTCTTGGGCACATCGGAGACGGTGGCCTCGGTGATGAGGATCAGGCTGGCGACAGAAGCAGCGTTCTGCAGGGTGACGCGGCTGACCTTGACGGGGTCGAGGACGCCCATCTCGATCATGTCGCCCCACTCGCCGTTGGCAGAGTTGAGACCCTGGCCGGCGGGCAGCTCGGCAACCTTGTCGACCACGACAGCGCCCTCAAAGCCAGCGTTCTTGGCGATGGTGGCGACCGGAGCGGTCAGAGCCTTCTTGACGATGTCGACGCCGATCTTCTCCTCGGGGTCGTCGATCTCGACAGCGTCGAGCGCAGGAGCAGCGTCCATGAAGGCGACGCCGCCGCCAGCGACAATGCCCTCCTCGACAGCAGCGCGGGTAGCCTGCAGGGCGTCCTCGACGCGATGCTTGATCTCCTTGAGCTCGGACTCGGTAGCAGCGCCAACCTTGATGACGGCAACGCCACCGGAGAGCTTGGCCAGGCGCTCCTGGAGCTTCTCACGGTCGAAGTCAGAGGTGGTGTTCTCCATCTCACCCTTGATCTGAGCGATACGAGCGTCGATGGCCTCCTTGGAGCCAGCGCCGCCGACGACAACGGTGTTGTCCTTGGAGATGGTGACGGACTTAGCGGTACCGAGCATATCGGCGGTGATGTCAGCGACCTTCACGCCCAGCTCGTCCAGGGCAGCCTGACCACCGGTGAGGACGGCGATGTCCTCGAGGATGCGCTTGCGACGGTCGCCGTAGCCCGGAGCCTTGACGGCGCAAACGTTGAGGGCGCCACGGATCTTGTTGAGGACGAGGGTGGGCAGGGCCTCGCCGTCGATGTCCTCAGCGATGATGAGCAGGCCACGGCCAGCGCGCTGGACAGCCTCGAGAACGGGCATGATGTCCTGGACGCTGGAGATCTTCTGGTCGGTGATGAGGATGTACGGATCCTTCATCACGGCCTCCATGCGGTCGTTGTCCGTGACGAAGTAAGCGGAGACATAGCCCTTGTCGAACTGCATGCCCTCGACGGTGTCGATGGTGATGTCGAACGTCTGGGAATCCTCGACGGTGATGACGCCGTCCTTGCCCACGACCTCCATGGCCTCGGCGATCTTCTCGCCGACCTCGGGGTCACCGGCGGAGATGGTACCGACGGAAGCGATCTGTTCCTTGGTCTCGACCGGCTTGGCCTGCTTCTTCATCTCGGCGACGGCGGCGTTAACGGCCTTGTCGATGCCGCGACGAATGGCCAGCGGGTTGGCGCCAGCGGCGACGTTGCGCAGACCGTCGTTGACGATAGCCTGGGCGAGCAGGGTTGCGGTGGTGGTGCCGTCACCCACGGTGTCGTTGGTCTTGGTGGCGACCTCCTTCACCAGCTGAGCGCCCATGTTCTCGATGTTGTCCTCGAGCTCGATCTCCTTGGCGACAGAAACGCCGTCGTTGGTGATGGTCGGAGCACCGAACGTGCGCTGCAGCGCAACGTAGCGACCCTTGGGGCCCATGGTGACGGTAACGGCGTCGGCCAGAGTGTTGACGCCCTTGGCAAGCTTAGCGCGGGCATCGGTGTTGAACGTAATGTTCTTTGCCATGGTAGGTAATCCTCCAAAAGAAATGTGACTCGCGTCGCCGCTTCCGAGTCCTATGCGGCGGACGCGTTCAAAGACGAATCAGAGATTCTGACGAGACTAGGCCTCGACGACAGCGTAGATGTCGTCGGCGCGCATCAGCAGATACTTCTCGCCGTCGACCTTGACCTCGTTGCCACCGAACTTACCGTAGATGACAACGTCGCCGACCTTGACGTCCATGGGGATGCGCTCACCCTTGTCGTTGACCTTGCCGGCGCCCACGGCAACGATGGTGCCGCGCTGCGGCTTCTCCTGAGCGTTGCTGGCGATATACAGACCAGAAGCGGTCTTCTGCTCGGCCTCGTCGGGCTTGACCAGAACACGATCTGCAAGCGGCTTCAAAGACGACATGCTTGTCTCCTCCTTTTTGGGCCGCGCGGTTATACCACGCGAATTAACCCTTTTTGTTTGCGTACGCGTTGAATGGTACCCACGAATGGCGGGTTATACAACACGGAGTCAAAAAATCTTATTTTTTGGCACTTAGATTTTCTGAATGCCGGGGGATAACTTAGCGGTGGCTCCCGTGTGGCTCCGGAGGGGCGGGGCATAAGGTTTCCTGCTCGGGCAGTCCTGCTCGCACGAAGGCCACATTAAGCGGCTTTCGGCTCGTGCGGAACTCGCGATAAACCTTATGCCCCGCCCCTCCGGAGCCACACGGGAGGCAGGTTAACTAATTCGGGCCCGGCATTCAGAAAAGTCAGTGCAGCAAAATGGCGATGCGGATAGCGACATGTGCATGGTTTTCGCTGCGCGCACGGGTCCCCTGGGGAGCACCGTGCATTTTTGGGAGTATTCAGCAGACTAGGACGGCTGCATACGTGCCGGACACACCATATTGGTCCCAAGGACGCCTTCGGCCGGCGATTTTGGTCGGCAGGCAAACCCCGTCAGGACAGAAAGGCATGCCTCACGCCGCACCGGAGCACAAAATGACGTCAATCTCTGCAACGTTACTCAGCCGCAGCGGCACAGGCAGAGCTCGCGGTGCTGAATACTCCGTTTTTTGCACGGCGCGGACGGGGGTACATCAGGATCCGGAAGAACATCCCAGCCTTTTTATGCAATTCGTAATGGAAAGTATGCAAAACACCTAGAGATAGCATTGCTGCTGTCCAAATTGGGCGCGGGGCGGCGGCGCCTCCGCCCCGCGCCCAAATCAAGCAGGGCGGGGACGCTCCTAACGAACCCCCCATTTGCAAACAAACGCGGCTCGAGCGCCATCCCAAAATAAGCTGCCCGAGCCGCGTTTAACGGTAAGACATGAATACTTAGCGCTCGTAGATCAGGTTGCCGGCTAGGTAGGTGGCTTGGACTTTGGTGGCTTGGAGTTCTTGGGGGTCGATGGTGAGTGGGTTTTGGTCCAGGACTACCAGGTCGGCGTATTTGCCGGGTTCTAGGCTGCCGAGGTTTTGCTCGTCGCCCGCTGCATAGGCGCTGCCCAGGGTGTAGTTGCGCAGAGCCGTTGCCGCATCGATACGCTCGCTCGGCAGCCAACCGCCCTCGGGCCAGTGGCTGCGGGGGTCTTGGCGGGTGATAGCCGTGTAGAGCACGTTCATGCTGGTAACGGCTGTGATGGGGCTATCGGTGCCGAAGGCTTGGCGGATGCCGCGCTGCTTATAGGTCGCAAACGGCCACATGATGCGGCTACGCTCCAAGCCCAGGTCGCGCTCCGGACCACCCGGGTCGAGTGTGATATGACAGGGCTGGCTCGAGGCAATGACGTTGAGTTTGCGCAGACGATCGATGTCCTCGGGCAGCAGATTCTCCAAATGCTCAAGCGTATTATGGCCGTGCTGGGGCAAGCCGTAGAGCTCTGCCGCCTCCTCAAAGATATCGAGTGCGGCATGGATGGCGCCGTCGCCGATAACGTGGATGCGCACGGTGTGGCCGCGCTCGGCTGCCGCCAGGACCAGCTTGCGCATGCGCTCGACGGGAACCGTCAGGCGACCTTGATCGCCCGGGAAGCGCGGGTTGGTATAGGGATCGGTGAGATAGGCCGTGTGTTCGCTCGAGACGCCGTCGAAGAACTGCTTAAAACCAGGCGCCGAGAGCAGCGCGTTGTTCGCGTAGCGGGTCTGCAGTTCTTCTAAGCGCGATTGGTCATCCAGCAACGTGGGGAACAGATGGGCACGGATGCCCAGTTTGCCAGCTGCCTGCAGTTTGTCGTAGACGTCATCGCGGATAAAATCGCAGCCCGGCATGGGCATGAGCGACATATCGCATATCGAGGTGATGCCCTGCTCGGCCATCCGCCTCATTTGATCGGCGTAAGCGCTTGCGATGCGATCCTCGCCCAGCCACTCAAGGCAGCGCGGTAGCAGCTGCATAGCAGCTGCCTCGTGAGCAATGCCCGTGAGCTCGCCGTTTGCGTCCTTGTCGTAGCTGCCGCCCGCCGGCGGCTCACTGTCGCGCGTGACGCCGAGCGCCTCGAGTGCACGGCTGTTGAGCCAAAGCGTGTGCCCGTCGCCCGAATACATAACGCAGGGACGATCGGGGAATGCCACATCGAGCGACGCCTTGCTAGGATGCTCGGGCGGGTCCCAACGGTAGTCGCGCCAGCCCTGCGTCACAACCCAAGCGTCATCGGGCAGGTCCTGGGAAAACTCGCGCGCATGCTGCACCAGTGCCGCCTCTGACGTGCCCATATCCATGAGCATGTACGGCGAGGAGCCGACCGAGGTATGGAAAAAGTGCAGGTGCGCGTCATGGAAACCGGGGCAGACAAACTGCTCGCCGTAGTCGATAACCGGCGTGGCGGCAGGCGCGGCGGCAATCACGTCATCGGGCGCACCGACTGCGACGATACGGTCGCCTGCGATGGCAATCGCCAGCTCGCGGGCGGTATCGATGCCGTCTTGCGCGGTAAAGACGTTCTTAGAGCGGATAATCCGATCGATATGTTGCATGGGCATCCCCATCTCTGGCAGGAAATTCAACACCCCCGAGTGTACTCCCCCGCCCTTGTAACAAAACCCCAAGCGGCAAACGGCAACTTTACCAGCCCTAGCGGCAGGTGGCATACTGGAGAGAGCCTGTACGATTTTGCGATCAACCCAGCAAGGAGCAAATCGACCATGACGAAGACCAAGGCACAGCAGATTATGGCGGCGACCGAGGCTCGCGCGGCTGACGACGTCACCGCAGCCATCAAAGATATCGCTACCGAGTTTGAACCCTATATCATCAAGCAGCGCCGCCACTTCCATAAGCACCCGGAGCCGAGCCTTGCCGAGGAGCGCACGACTTCTGACATCGCCAACCAGCTCGACGCCATGAATATCCCCTACGAGCGTCCCCTTAAGACGGGCCTTGTGGCAACCCTTCGCGGCACCGCGCCCGACGCCTATCGCGAGGACGGCACGCCACGCCGCCGCATCCTGCTGCGCGCCGACATCGACGCCCTGCCCGTCACCGAGCAGACCGGCGAGGAGTTTGCCAGCGTCAACGAGGGCTGCATGCACGCCTGCGGCCACGACTGCCACATCGCCATGATGCTCGGCACGCTGCAAATCCTGCGCCATATGACCGACGACATCCACGGCGAAGTCCGCATCGTCTTCCAACCCAGCGAGGAAAACGGCCAGGGCGCCAAGCTCATGATCGGCACGGGCGTGCTCGACGGCGTCGATGGCGCCTACGCCGCGCACATCTGGAGTGAGGTCGACGCCGGCACCGTGAGCTGCGAGCCCGGGCCGCGCATGGCCAATACCGACTGGTTCCGCATCGACGTCCGCGGCACCTCGTGCCACGGTGCCATGCCCCAGCGCGGTCACGACGCCGTTATGGTTGCCGCCGAGATCGTCAACGCTCTGCAGACCATCGTTTCGCGCGAGATCAGTCCCTACGAGCCGGCCGTCATTACCGTCGGCGAGCTGCACGGCGGCACCGCGCGCAACGTTATCGCCGGCACGGCCTACCTCGCCGGCACGGTGCGCACCTACGGCGATTCGACCCACGAGGAAATGCCGGAGCTCATGCGCCGCATCGTGGAGCATACCGCGGCCGCCTTGGGCGCCGAGGCAAAGCTCACCGACTACACCATCGCCAACTACAAGGTCGAAAACGATGCCGCCTCGAGCGAGCGCTGCCGCCAGGCAGTAATCAAATGCTTGGGCCCCACCGGCCAAGGCCATTACCGCGGCACGCTTTCGGGCGAGGATTTTTCGGAGTACCTGCGCCGCGTACCGGGCGTGCTCGCCTTTGTAGGTACGCGCAACCCCAAGATTGGCGCCACGTACGCCCAACATTCCTGCTTCTACAAGATCGACGAGACTGTGCTGGCAAAGGGCTCCATGGTGGCCGCCCAGTATGCCATCGACTTTTTGGCCGAGCCCACACAAGAGGAGCTCGACGGCCCCGCGATCACCGCGGTCGCCGAAACCAACCCCGACCTGGCCGCCAAGTTGCGCTCTGCCAAGGCAACGACCGCCGAGGCTCGCGACGCCATCCATGACGCCCGCACGGCACGCCATGCCGCGATCAAGGGCATCCACGATGCACGTGCCGCCGCTCGCCGCGAGGAGAAGCGCGGCGAGTAGTCGATTCGCGGCCATCTCGCAGTCATAGCCACATCGCGATATCAAAGCGGGGGCGGACGTTTCGACACGTCCTCCCCCGCTCATTTGTCAAGCGCTATTTCTACCGTTTCTACCCCGTCCCCAAATGGCAGGTGGCAGGGTTACTCGTCCTGCGGGTCCTCGTCGGAGCTTGGCGCAGGCTCGGGCTCAGGCACGGGCACGGGCGCGGGCTCAGGCTCAGGCTCAGGCTCAGGCTCAGGCTCAGACTCAGGCTCGGGCTCGGGCTCGGGCTCGGGCGCAGGCGCCGGCGCCGCAGCGGAATCGGATACGGGCGCTGCGTCGGCGCTAAAACCAGCCGGAGCAGACTTCTTCTCAAACGGCAGCACAAAAGTCAGGACGTCGTCCTTGTCCTCGTCGGCCCACTCGCTTGCGTAGCGCGCAACCCAATAGCCAACGGCACGATGCTTGAGCATCTTGCCAAAGACCGTAAGGAATACCGTGACAAACGCCGTCAGCACCAAGAACAATACGAGCGTGATGCCACCGCCGGCAACAAGCGCCTCAATAGCCGAAGGACGGTAGTAGTAGTTATACATACCGACAGAGGCAATGGCGCCGAAGACGAGCGTCAGGATCCATGTGACAACGTTGGCGACCAGACCCGTCAAAAACTCGGGAAGGAACGAAGCGCAGAACAGCTTGGTCTTGTTGTGCTTAAACGCCGCCCAGACCTTGTCGAGCGAAAACGCGCTCTCGACACGACCGGTCACCGCAAAGTGCATCACGGCAATGTCGGCGAACATCTTAAAGAAGACCCCCAAGACCGCCGTGGCAATCATAGCCAGGACAAGCAGGCCAAGCGAGCCAAACAGCGCTGCCTCGAGTGCATAGGAGCCGTAATACGAATACGAGCCCGCGGCGCCAATTACCACGCTCTCCACCAGCGAAAGCACTACACCGATAACGGGAATGGCAGCGATAACCTCGAGCACGACCGAGATAACGCTCGAAAAGACTCCGAGGCCAAACGACGTGGAACGCATGAGTGGACGATCCATACCGCCATCAACCTTGAGCGACAGATCGCGACCCCACTCAATACCAAAGCCGGAACCACACACGCTCGCAATGCAAGCTGCCAAAAAGCCGATGGCAGCCGCAATGCCGCCAATAACGGGAATAAACAGCACGAGTACCGACACAACACAAATCAGCGCCGGTAAAAAGGCAATCTGGCACACGCGCTGCAGCACGCCCGGAGTCTTGGTCATATCCTCAAACGCCTGAGCCACACAGCCCTTGGACGCATTCGCCACGGGCGGTTGCGGAACAAACTGCTGGGGCTGACCCTGAGGGGCAGAGGCTGCGGCACCGGCATTGGGGGCACCACACGTGCCGCAGAACTTGTCGTTATCGCCCATGGGGGCGCCACACTGCGAGCAGAACATAGAATCATCCCTTCGTATCTTGAACGAATCATCTGGATCGCAAACGATGTCTTTGGCATCATTATCACCCAATGTGGGGACAAATACTCCAACATGACGCATTTGCAATGCGCAGGGCGCTATTCGATTGTTTGATGAGCTCGACCGCGTTAGTTCGTTCCGCGGAAACCCTTGCCGACGATCTCGGAGCTGTCGACAATCGTGATAAAGGCACCCGGATCGACTTCGCGCGCATAGCGGCGCAGTTGCACGGCCTCGCGACGGCTTAGCACGCTCATGATCACCGTCACGCACTTGCCCGAAAAGGCACCGTAGCCGCGGCTGATAGTCGCCGTACGGTTGAGATGCTTGACGATAAACTCCTCGACCTTAAGGGGCTCGGAGCAAATGACCGTGCAGACTTTACGCAGGTGGATGCTCTCGATGGCTTTGTCGACCACAAGCGTCTTGGCAAACAGGCCGAGCACGCAATACAGACCGACGCGCGGGCCGTACAAGAAGGCCGCGATGGTCACGATGCCGATATCGACCAGCAGCAGCGCACGGCCGATCTCAAGCGTCGTGCGGCGTTTGAGAATCATGGCGAGGATGTCCGTGCCGCCCGTCGAGGCACCAATATCAAAGACGATGGCGCTGCCGAGCGCCGGCAGAATCACGGCAAAGCACAGGTCGAGCCACATATCGCCCGTCATCGAGACATCGGTCGGAATAAAGAGCTCAAACAGCGAAACATAGGCGGACAGCGCAAACGAGGCAAAGACACTCCACAGGATTGCCTTGCGCTCCAAAAAGATAAAGCCCAGAACGACCAGGACCGCATTGATAATCCACATAAAGACGCCGACGGGCAGGGTCGGGAACAGCGTGGACAGAATGACCGACACGCCCGAGGTGCCGCCAAAAGCAAAGTGATTAGGGGTTTTAAACGCGACGATGGCAAAGGCCGTGAGGATCAGGCCCAAATTGAGCTCGGCAAAAAAGCGCGGAAAGCCCGGCTCCTGGCTGCGCTTGCGACCAGCGCGCTCGCCCCGCTCGATAACATCGCGATCGACCACGCGTTCCATCGGCACTACGGGAGGACGATGCACCTCCTCGGCAGCACGCGACGCCGCCTCTGCCGCAGCGGCCTCAATTGCCCATGCCTTGCTTTCTGTTTCGTGCTCGTCGGCCATTACGGCAACCCCTCGTTAACAATTTGGAAACATTGCGCCCATTAGAGTAACGCGGAACGTGGGGATTGCAACCCTTAGTTAGACGAGCGGTATGACTACATCGGGAGTGTACAGAAACGGCCGGCCACGCTTTTGCTTGCGCGGTCGGCCGTTTAATGTTTTCGCAGATAAAACCTGCCAAAACAAACCTGTCCCTTTTTGGAAGGTTATTCGTGCTGGCTGGTGCGGTGCTCGTACTCCTCGGGGGTGATGACATCCTCGATGCGCAGGTTGACGCCCGCCACCTCAAGGCCGGTCATCGCGGCAAGGCGCTCGGTGACACGTGCCTTGACATCGTCGAAGATCGCGGGCGCATAGGCGCCGTACTCGATGATGACGGAGATGTTGACGACCACGCGATTGTCATCGGTAACCTCGACCGTCACGCCCTTGGTCAGATTCTCGGCACCAAACTGCTCCTGCACAAAGTGCATGAGGTTACCCTTCATGCCCAGAACGTGCGGAACCTCGCGAGTGGCCATGGCAACGATCTTCTCGATCACGCCGTTGGAATAGGTCAGCGAGTCCTCGGACTCGTCTGCTTCCTCGTCGTCCTCATCCGTATCGGACTCGGCCTCGACGAGAGCCTCGTCCTCGAGCGTCACATCCTCAGCTTCGGCGACGACTGCCTCGTTCTCCTCGAGCTCGGTATCGGCTACATCGACCTTCGTATTAAAAGCCATGGTTCCTCCTTATGCCTGCCGCGGATGCGACAGTCGAATACATATTAGCGGCCGCTAAACAGACGGCCGAAGAAGTTGACGATCCCGTTCTCGCCGTCGCGAATTTGGCCGATCACAGCGCCGATCAGCACGAAGAATGCAATGACGAGCGTGTCCCACAGACCCAACGTGAGCACCAACACGGCGAGGATAAAGCCGGCGACGGCGCCGAGCGTGGTGTTGGGATGACGCACAGCATAGCTCCAGATGGCAGCGCCCGTACCCTTGATGAGACCCATAGCCTCGTCAAAATCCGCGGCTGCCGCGTCTTGTAACTCGGTTGCCTCCGCTTTGGAGTCAACAGGTTCGCTCGCCGGCGTGGCGCTCTGGTCAATCGTCAGGCGCGGCGTACGAGCGGTCTTATCTTGATTGGTATCACTCACCGGAAACCTCCACGGTCTGGACGGTAGTCTTGGACGGCAAAAAACGGACACGCGCGGTCGTACCCGGCGTGCCGAGCATGGTGTCGCAGGCCTTCTCGATGCGCTGCTGCATCGAGGTGGCAAGAGCGGCAACGCCCTTATCATCGAGCGCGATGGCCTCGACCTTAAAACGGACGTGCGAATCGTCGGGGCCTTGGACGCGGGCCTCGACATGCTCGACCATCACGCGGTCGTCACGCTCGGCAGCAGCCCTGGCGCACGAAGAAAGCGCCGCAAGGGTAACCTCGATATTGCGCTCCCCCGCCGGATGCACGCAGGACGGTTCGCGACGGGCGAACATCAGGCGGAAAAAGCTTACCAGCACGCCGATCGCCACGACGCCGGCGCACGCCGTGACGACGATGCGCGGCATGGGGTCGCGCATCAGCAGCATAAAGCGATACGTATACGGCCCCCAAAACTGGCAGACAAGCGTACCCAGCGCCACGATGGTGGCGGCAAGATACACGATCGCTAGGGCTCGTTTGAGTACGCGCACGCGGCGCTCCCTTCAAATCTCGGCTCTCGAAATGCAAAACGGTTCGCATCATTATAAAAGAGCCGGGTCCGGTGCTCTACGCACGCGGATCCGGCTCATCTATTCCACGAGGCTTGCATGCTCGCTTCATTATGCCCAGATATGCACGGCTTAACCCGTGCGAGCGCTACTCCTCCTCGAGGGCAGCGATGACCTCGTCGGTCATGTCCATGGTGCTGTAAACATCCTGGACGTCGTCGAGCTCCTCAAGACGGTCGATGAGGCGCTGGACCTTCTTGGCGTCGGTACCAGAGACCTCGGTCGGGGTGGTCGGGACCATGGTGGTCTCGGAACCCTTGACCTGGACGCCCTGCTCCTCGAGCGCCTTGGAGACAGCCATGACGTCGTTGGCAGCAGTCCAGACGATCCACTCCTCGCCGGCATCCTCGTAGTCCTCGCCACCGGCCTCGGCGATGGCCATCATGAACTCATCCTCGTCACCGGCAGCACCGTTGGCGATCATGGTCTCCTTCTTGGCGTTCTCGTCCAGGATCTCCTTGGCGACGACGATCTGGCCCTTGCGCTCAAACTGGAAGGCGACGGAGCCGGAGGTGCCCAGGTTGCCACCAGCGTGGGAGAAGGCGGAACGGACATCAGCGGCGGTACGGTTGCGGTTGTCGGTCAGGCAGTCGACGTAGACGGCGACACCGGCGGGACCGTAGCCCTCGTACACGATGTTCTCGTAGACGGCGGCGTCAGCACCCGAACCAAAAGCCTTGTCGATAGCGGACTTGATCTTGTCCTTAGGCATGGACTGAGCCTTGGCCTTGGCAACGGCAGCGGCGAGGCTGGCGTTGTTCTCGGGCAGCGGGTCACCGCCGAGACGGGCAGCAACGGTGATGTTGCGGCTGAGCTTGGAGAAGAGGGCGGAACGCTTGGCGTCCTGCGCGCCCTTACGATGCTTGGTTGTGGCCCACTTAGAGTGTCCGGACATACGTGTCTCCTATCGGTTTCGACCTAAAGCCCAGCGCAGATGCTCGGGCAATATAAACAAACGTCGTTATGATATACCTACTGGCCTGCAAGATAAACCCCAAAATGAAGGCGTCGTGATGATGGCCCCTTTGGTGCAGCAAAGAAACCTGACCCCAATGCACCAGGTTAGAACCAGAGGAAGTCACTGCGGGTGACGGTGGCGCCGATGGCGAAGGGCATGCAGGCGATGACCGGATACAGGTAGCGCATGTAGGTCGAGCCGTTGCACGGACCAATCAGGCACACGGCGAGCACGCCCAACAGCGGCACCCAGATCGCCAGCGCACGCCATGAATGACGACGCAGCAGGTAGACCACCACGGCGATCATAATCCACACATAGGTGGCCGAGCTCATGGTGAGCGAAATAAACGGGATGCGCTGCACCGCCACACGGTACAGATTGATCAGGTGGTCGCACCAGCGCACCACGTTGCTGTCAACCGGATGGAAGTCGAAGTACTTGAGGTTGTCGGGACGCGCCATGATCTCGGCACTACGCGCCGTGCTGTAGACCCAGGCATCGCGCGCGCTCGGATAAAAGTAGCCGTAATAGTTATTGATGAGCGCCGAGATATAGCACTCGGGATCCTTTTTGAACATCTGCGCCCAGACCTCAAAATAGGCCTTGATGTCCTCCTGCGAGGCGTACTCGTTAAAGCAATTTTTGACGGAGTCCGACTTATCCGGGTTGTAACGGCGGCCCAGATTCTCGTACTTGAGCACCCGGTCGATCACGGCGCGCTCCTCGTCGGTCACCAAACCGTCGCAAGGAGCCTCCACGATGGTGCCGTCCTCCTTTACCGTGGGGTTGACGCCCGAGTTGAGGCCGTCGTGCTTTTGGACGAAACGAGCCGTCTGTTGGAACGGAATCGAGAGGATTTCGCGCTTGGAACCAGGCGTGATGTCGTGCGCCGGCATAAAGACCTTGGTGAAGTACATATTAGAGGCAAGGCAGAGTGCGAGCACCGCGAGGACGCCAACCCAGCGGAAGCGCGGCGTGGCGCATGAGACCGCGGTGCCCGTCTGCTTAGCCGCACGACGGGCGACATGTACATCCCATGCGCAAAACGCCGCCGCAATCACGCAGGCCGCCAACGGAAAGACCAGACCGCCATTGCGCAAAAACGTGGAACCCATGGCAGCCAGCGCAAGCAACAGCCAGTCGTGGCGCGCAAAGAGCACGGGCCTCTGTTCGCCCGCACGCTCGGCATTGGCATCACGACGGGGCAAGCCACATGCCACGAGCTTGACGGTCTGTACCAGCAGCACCAAAAACGCGTCGGCAAAGAGCACGTCTTTGGTGAGCAACGCCGCGTAGTTGGAGAACATCGGCATAAACGCAAAGAACAGCAGGATCGTACCGCGAACCGGCAGGCTCACGCCCAGTTTGCGCAGCGACGAAATGGAATAGGCCATGCAGGCAGCCGTGATGACAAATTGAGCGCAGGTATAGATGATGAGGCCCGCGTTAGCGCTGTTGAACAGCGAAAGCCCCAGTTGAACGCACGAGCCGATAATGGCCGTGTGCACTACGGGATGGTGCCCGTTGAGCAGCACGTTGGGGTTGAGCAGGCGCAGGTAGTCGCTCGTGCCATTGGGATAGTTGAACCACTGGCGAATCTGCGCACCCGTATCTCCCATAAAAAGGCCGGGCAGCGAAGCGATGAGCGTGGGCGCCCAGGCGATCATAAGCACCAGGAAGGGCCCGGCAAAGGGATGGACCGAGAGCACGGCGTGAGCCACACGCCATACGCGGCCAAAGTGCGCTTCGGAAAACGGAATGCGCCGAGAGCTCAGCCAATCCAGGCACTCAAAAGCCAGATAGAAGGCCACGATCGCTAGGAGCATCCAGCCCGCGCCGCCAATCCAGGCGCAGATGATGCGGGCCTTGTCGCCAAGAACAATCTCGGCCGAGTCGATAAGGTCGTAGCTGCGGCCGAACACCATGCAGATGGCGAAAAACAGCGACGGCAGAATAATCGATGGGCGCCAGGTGTCGCCACGGCCAAAGAACACGTAGCGAAACGGCAGCGTGAGCAGGCAGGCAAGCGCAAGCAGCATGACCGCGTCGGTATGGCCGGCAAACGAGAGGAGCACCTCGTAGCACACGTACAGCATGCCCGAGGCTTTGGGGTCAATCGCCAAGACTGCGTTGCTCGACACCGGGGCGGGATCGATGGAAAACGCCGTGGTCGCCAACAGCGCGAGCAGAAATGCGATGAGCGTCTGCTTGGCGGGGTAGCGCTTAAACCAGACGATGCGGGCAGCGTCGCGCGCAGCCGTTGTGGAGAGATCGGAATCCTTCACAGTCCAAAGAGCCTTTCTAGAAACCTACCAAAAAGGGACAGGTTTATTTTGGCAGGTTTTATCTGGGGAAACGTTACGGTTCTGTCATCATTGCCCAGCAAACCACCACAAAGGTGCCTGCCCCCTTTGTGGTCGTATGTGGTGGTTAAGCGTCGAGGTAGATGCGCTGGGGGCGATTGCGGTGTCGGGCAAAGATGACGAGCGCCAGGCCCGCAATAACGAGCGGAAGGCTCAGCAGCTGACCCATCGTGATGACGCCGCCCAGCAGATAGCCAAGCTGGGCGTCGGGCACGCGCACGAACTCGACGAGGAAGCGGACGATGCCGTAACCCATCACAAACACGCCCATAAACGTGCCCTGGGGCAGCAGCGGCTTTTTGCGGCTGAGCACCTGCAGAATGCAAAAGAGCACAATGCCCTCAAGAAATGCCTCGTAGAGCTGGGAGGGGTGACGCGGCATATCGCCCGCGGTGCCACCGAAGACCACGCCCCAGGGCAGATCGGTCGGCTTGCCCCACAGCTCACCGTTGACAAAGTTGGCACAACGGCCCAGGCACAGGGCCAGCGGAGCGCCAATGACGGCAAGATCGGCCAACGTCCATGCATCGAGCTTATACATGCGGCACACGATGATGCCGCCCAAGATGCCGCCGACCAGGCCACCGTGGAAGCTCATGCCGCCCTCGTTGGTGGCAAAGATCTCGAGCGGGTGCGCCCAGTAGTAGCCGTCGCCGTAAAAGATGACGTAGAACAGACGGGCGCCAATGATAAGGCCAAAGACCACGCCGACCACGACACTCGTCAGGTCGTCAATCGTGATGCTAAAGCCCCAGCGACGCTGCGTGCGGTACATGACGACCGCCGTGAGCAGGGCACCGACCACATAGGCCAGACCATACCAGTAAATCGTGATGGGCCCCGCCGAAATCGCGACGGGATCAAGCATATGGTAGAAGTCGTTGAGCATGTCGACCCTCCTACTCCCTACATACAAATGCGGCCGCGGGCCTTACGCTCGCAGCCGCATATTTGGGCGTAACGTCTATGCGGAGTATGCCGTCCGCAGCTTTCGCATCTTAGAACGGCGCGTACTCGTCGTACAGGTCGTCGGTCTCGCCGGAGGCATTGACCTGCTCGACACGGGTAACGCCGGGCACATGCTCCTTCAGGATGCGCTCAATACCCATGGACAGGGTCAGCGAGCTCATGGGGCAGCCGGCGCAAGCGCCCTGCAGCTCCAGTTTGACGACGCCCTCGTCGTCAACGCCCACATACTCCATATCGCCGCCGTCGGCCTGCAGGTTGGGGCGAATCTCTTCAAGAACCTTCTTAAGCAGCTCTTCGTTAACAGCCACAGGGGCTCCTTTCTCACAATTACGCGGGCGCGCCCGCGGACAGGGGCTATGTTACTACAGCCATGTACCCGCTTAGGCGCCAGCCATGCGTGCGGACACGACTTTCACGAGCGGTCAATTTGGGACGGGTCTCTTTTGGCTGTTTTTTGTTGCCAGCTGGCGTTGCCACGCGCTACTGCCGAGCCTGTCCCTCGGTGCCGATGTGAACATCGACGATAACCTGGCGGTAGCTGATGCCACAGGAGTCGAGGATGCGACGGCTGATGCGCCCATCATCGGTGTCGGCGTACTTGTTGTCCAGGTAGACAACCTCACCCACGCCCACCTGCGCCAGGATCTTGGCGCAGTCGTGGCACGGGAACAGCGTGACGTAGACCGTGGAACCCTCGAGGTCCTTGAGCGAGCCACGGTAGTTGAGCACGGCGTTGGCCTCGGCATGGACCACGTAGTTGTGCTTGTCCTGCAGCGGGTCATCGCTCGTACCCCACGGGAAAAAGTCGTCGTTGAGCGCCGAGGGCGTGCCGTTGTAACCCACCGAAAGGATGCGGTGGTTGGTGCTGGCGATGCACGCTCCCACCTGCGTGTTGGGGTCCTTGCTGCGGCGCTGCGCGGCGATGGCCACGCTCATAAAGAACTCGTCCCAGCTAATGACGTCCAGGCGCTTGCCCGACGCGGTTTGATGAAGATCGTCCGACATGGCAGACACCTCCGCAATCGCAATAGTTTGGCCCATTGTAGCAGGTGAAAGGTAGGGGCGCTTATCCCACCAGCCCCTCGCCCTACGCGCAGCGGGGCTTTTGGTTGATGTGGTAGAGCTCGGCGAGACCCCGCAACGTCAGCGCGTCGTCGACCTTCAGACTGTGACCGACCAGCGACGCAAGTGCCTCGGCATCGTCGCCGGTAATGACGATGGGCACGTCGCCCTCCCCCGCGGCCTTGGTCGCGCGCATCTCGGCAAGCACCATGTCGAGCATGCCGTCGATGCGGGCCACCTCGCCCAAGACCACGCCCGAGCGCATGGCCTCGCGCGTGTTGCGGCCGATGACGTGTGTCGGCGCCGAGGGCTCAACCTGCGGCAGGCGCGCCGCAGCGGCCGAGAGGGAGCGGGCGCCGAGCGCCAGCCCCGGCGCGATAACGCCGCCGACAAAGGTACCGTGCGCGTCGATGACCTCGATATTGGTCGTCGTGCCCAAGTCGATTACGATGCAGGGAAAGCCGTAGACGGCGCGTGCCGCCACAGCGTCGGCGATGCGGTCGGGACCGATCTCGGCCGGATCGTCGTAGTGTACGGGCATGCCGGTCTTGAGGCCCGGCCCCACGGTGAGCACGCGCCCCGTGCAGGTACGGGAAAGCGCCGCCTTCCACGGGCGCTCGAGCGCCGGCACCACGCAGCTCAGCACGGCCGCCGTGGGCACGAGCGCGCCGGGCATGCCCGCATCGGCCGCCAGCGCGCCCATGACCTGTGCGAGCCTCATGCGCGCTTCGTCGGCCGTAATGCTCGATGGCGTCGTGATCTCGCACGTCGCAAGCGGGCATTCCTGCGCCGCGGCCGAATCCTCGGCAAACAGACCAAAGCGAATGAACGTGTTACCCACGTCGACCGTCAATATATATGCGCACCCATTAAGCATCGTCGGCGCTCCTTTCGTCTGCCCAGCAGTATATCGCCTACCTAAACCAGTCATCCCAAAATGACTAGCTTGCCGCTATACTGGTGCGCGGTCGCACGCGAGCTCACGCGGCGGCCCTTGGTAACCCGACTTCCCGCGCCGTATCCGTAGCGGCGCTCCCGGGGGAAGCGGATATACGCAAAGGAGTTTTATATGAGCAATCCCTCGAACCGTGCTTCGATGCGCGGGCAACTCACGCTGCGCGGCGTCGTCATCGGCGTCCTTGGCTGCGTAATCATCACGGCAAGCTCGGCCTACACCGCCCTCAAGATGGGCGCTCTCCCCTGGCCGATCGTCTTCGCTGCCGTCATCTCGCTGTTCTTCCTGAAGCTCATGGGCAACGCCAGCCTCAACGAGGCCAACGTCACCCACACCATCATGTCCGCAGGCGCCATGGTCGCCGGCGGTCTGGCGTTTACCATCCCGGGCGCCTGGATGCTGGGCTATGCCGACCAGATCAGCTGGCTCGACATGTTTATCGTGGCGCTCGCCGGCACTATCCTGGGCCTTCTCGCCACGGCACTCATCCACCGTCACTTTATCGTGGACGCCGCGCTTGAGTTCCCCACCGGCAACGCCGCAGCTCAGACCCTACGCGCGACCGAGGCCGGCGGCAAGACCGGCAAGCAGCTCTTTGGTTCCATGGCCATCGCCGGCATCTATAGCGTGCTGCGCGACGCCCTGGGCGTGGTGCCCAGCATGCTATGCACGCTCAACATCCCCGGCGTGACCTTTGGTATCTACAACTCGCCCATGCTGCTCTCCGTCGGCTTCCTCGTGGGCTTCGCCCCCGTCGCCTTCTGGTTTGCCGGCGCGCTGCTGGGCAACTTTGGCATCATCGTGGGTGGCACCGCTGCCGGTCTGTTCGACGTTGTGACTGCGCAGGGCATCGTCAAGTCCCTGGGCATGGGCCTCATGATGGGCTTTGGCGTCGCCGTCGTCCTCAAGGACATCCTGCCGCAGGTCGCCGGTATCGTCCGCGGTCTTGCCGCCGACAGCTCCACCGACACCGACGAGCAGTCGCTCATCTCGGGCTCCCTTAAGCTCGACGCCGGCATCATCGGCCTGGGCGCTGCCGCCATCGCCGTGATCATCGCCATCGTGCTTGACCTTGGTCCCGTTCCGGCCGTCATCGTGACGCTGTTCACCTTTGTCACCACCATCATGAGCGCACAGAGCTGTGGCCAGACGGGCATCGACCCCATGGAGATCTTTGGCCTCATAGTCATGCTCATCGTGGCAGCCTTCGCACAGATCGCTCAGGTCAAGCTGTTCTTTATCGCCGGCATCGTTGCCGTGGCGTGCGGCCTTGCGGGCGACGTCATGAACGACTTTAAGGCCGGCGCCGTGCTGGGTACCAACCCGCGTGCGCAGTGGATCGGCCAAGCCATTGGCGGCATCGTGGGCGCCCTGGTCGCCGCAGCTGTCATGGTCGCGCTCGTCACCGCCTATGGTCCGGACGCCTTCGGCCCCGACAAGAGCTTTGTTGCCGCGCAGGCAAGTGTGGTCGCCACCATGGTCTCGGGCATCCCGAGCGTGCCGTGGTTCGTTGGCGGCTTTATCGCCGGCATCGTCATGTACTGGCTCGGCATTCCGGCCATGATGATCGGCCTGGGCGTGTACCTGCCCTTCTACATGTCACTCACGGCATTCCTGGGCTCCTGCGTCAAGCTCGCCTACGACAAGTGGTCCGCCCACCGCGACGCCACCGCTGGTCTTTCTGACGAGGAGAGGGCTGCCAAGGACGCCGCCTTCCAAGAGCAGGGCCTGGTTGTCGCCAGCGGCCTGCTCGGCGGCGAGTCCATCGTCGGCGTTATCCTGGCGTTTGTCTCCGTGGGCTTGAGCCTGCTGGGCTAAGTCGAGCAGCTGCTCGACAGCAACCATATTGCCTACGGCTTGCCCGGTCGGCAGCTTTTGCGGCTGCTGACCGGGCTTTTTGATATCGAAACAAAGAAAAGCCGGCGCGCTGCGTTTAACAGCGCGCCGGCCTTATCGTTTGGCTAACGAGACGGTCCCGTTATGAATTGAAGTTCGTTGCAGAAACTACGCTCGAAACGCTACATCTGCTTGCGACGACGATCGCTCAGCGTCACACCAGCGGCCACGAGAGTGATACCGCCGATGACGAACACCTCGCCCGCAAGAGCGGAATTGTCGCCAGTCTGGGCGAGCGCGGCAGGCGCAGCCTGTTTCTTGGCAACGGGGGCCTTTGCAGCAGCCTGCGCAACCTGAGGCTTGGCCTGCGGCTCGGCCTTGGGGTGGTACTTGTCGTACTCGGCCTGTGCGGCAGCCAGTGCGTCCTTGGCATCGCCAAGCTCGGCAAGCGCGGCGGCATAGGCGTCGTTGGCATCGGACAGCTTGGCATCGGCATCGCTCAAAGCAGCCTTGAGACCAGCGACGGCATCGACGGCAGCCTTATAGCGAGCGTAGGCAGCGTTCAGCTTGACCAGCTTCTCGTTGCCCGTCGTGCCCGCGGCAAGGGATGCCTTGTGATCGACAGCCTCAAGATCGGCCTTGAGTGCCTCGTCGTTGGCAAGCTCTGCCTTGGCCTTGAAGATATCGAGGTTCGCATCGACGACGGCTTCGTTGGCGGCCTCGAGCTGCTTCTGGGCATCGGCGACACCGGCGACGGCGGCGTCATAGGCGGCCTTGGCGTCGTCGACCGCCTTCTGGGCGCCGGCGAAGCGCTCGAAGGCCTTGTTTGCGGTGGCAAGCTCGCCCTCGGCGGCCTTGGCCTTCTCCTGTGCGTCGGACAGGGCCTGCGCCTTGGCGGCAACCGCCTGCTTGGCGTCCAAAAGAGCAGTCGCGGCCTGGACATCTGCGGCCTGGGCCTTGTCTACACCAGCCTGGGCGGCATCGTCGGCCTTCTTTGCCTCGTCAAGCGAGCCCTGCTTATTCGCAAGGCCCGCTTGGGCGGCATCGCGCTTGGCAGCAAGGTCCTTGACCGAAGCCGTGGCGTTGTCATACGCCTCATTGGCCTGTTCGGACTTTGCCTTGGCGGCATCGCGGGCGCTGCGAACCTTCGCCTTGTGAGCAGCGGCCTCGGCTGCCTTCGTCTTGCTGTCAGCAAGCGTGGCGTTTGCCTTATCGAGAGCCGCCTGGGCAGTAGCGGCCTCGGCCTTGGCGGCATCGAGGTTCTGCTTGAGGGACTCGATGTCGATTCCGCCGAGTGCGTCCTTCGCGGCGTCGTATGCCGTCTTCGCGGCGGCGGTGCCGGACTTAGCCTTCTCGTACTCGCCCTTGGCGGTGTTCGCGTTAGTGTCGGCCGCGGTATAGGCGTCGCGCGCGCTTTCTTGCTTATCCAATGCGTTAGAATAAGCCGATCCAGCAGTCCCGAAGTTCTTCTGCGCTTCTGCCAGCTTATTCTGCAGCTGCTTCAGCTGCTCCTTCTGCTCCTGCGTGCCGCCTGCGTTGTATGCGGAATCGATGTAGTCGTTCAGGAGCTTCTTGAACTCGGAGACAGTGAAATCAGCCTCACTGTCAAAAGAGCTGTAATCGAAGATTGTTACCTCGGAATCGGTGTTCTTACCGCTACCGGTCGCGATGCCGATAGCCTTCGTGCCGGCATCGATGATGTTGAGATAGTGCCCGCACTCATGGTAGATGCTGCTGTAGTGCTGGTAGATATAGTAGGAATCATATCGATGGTTTCCAAGGTCACTATTCTTTTCGACGTACTTATCGAATGCCTCTTTTTCCTGAGTGTAGAGACCGGTATATGGCAAGCCAAGCGTATCCTCGGTCTCGCCGCCGGTATATGCGCCGCCGCCGCCGGCAAGATTTTCTCCATTGTCCCAGTAGCAGCCCGAGTGTCCCCAGATGTTCGATGAATATGATACATTAAGGGCGGCTGCCGCAGTCATGCGGAGGCTGACGCTGAGCGCCGACTGGCCGTTCGCCTTGCGGAGGTTGTTCTGGGTGTCGAGATATGTCAAGGCGTTGCGCATCTGCTCCAGGGAGAGCGGGTTGGTGTCGCGAGACATGTCATGATCGACGTACTGGTCATACCATTCGGCCTTGTCAGCGGCACCGGTCAGCATCGATACGGCTTCCTGGGCGTTCTTTTTCTGCGTGGCTGTGAACTGGCTGCCGCCGATGATGTAGTTCATGAAGCCGAACATGCCCTGGCTGATTACATTCTGGTCTACGGTCATGTTCGACTTGAGGTCGGCAATCTGCTGGTTAAGCTTCTCGACCTCGGCGGTTGCGGCATCGTATGCATTTTTCGCATCGGTTACTTCAGCACGAGCCTGATTGAACTCGTTGTGCTTCTGCTGACGGATCTCGACGAGACGGTCGTACTCCGCCTTCTTGTCGGCCTCGGTCTGCTGGGCCTGCTCGTATGCCGTCTTCGCGGCGTCACGCTTACTGGCCGCGTCCTTGTACTCCTTGTTTGCCGCATCGTATGCAGACTGGGCAGATGCCACGGCAGCGTTGGCGGCGTTGGCCTTCTCCTGCGCGGCGGTGGCGGTATTCTGGGCCGCCTGCAGGTTCGCCTGGGCGGTAGCGTCGACATCCGTCGCGGCATTGAGCTCCGCCTGCGCGGTCTTGAGCTCACCAGCAGCAGCGATCTTGGCGGCCTCAAGCGCACTCAGGTCGACACCCGTACCCGAGACGGCAGCATCGAGCGCGGCCTGCGCCTGGTTGAACTTCTGCTGGGCGTTATCGCGCGCGGTGGTTGCGGCTGCGAGCGCAGCGGCAGTCTCCTGCTTCTTGGCCTGGGCAGTCGTCAGAGCGGCCTCAGTGTCCTTCTTTTCCTGCTGGGCGCTAGCCTCGGCAGCCTTGGCCTGGTCCAGATTGGCCTGTGCAGTAGCAACGGCCTTATTGGCGTCATCGAGCTTTGCCTGTGCGTCCTCGACGGCCTTCTTGGCGGCCTCGTACTCGTCCATACCCATGGCCTCGAGCTTGGCCTGGGCATCATCGAGGGCCTTCTTGGCCTCATCCTGCTTTGCCTTGGCGTCCTTGAGCGCCTGGGTCTTATCCTCGACACTCTTGTTGGCTTGATCGAGCTGATCGTTCAGGTCGCCCAGCTTCTTCTGCTGCTGCTCGGTCTTTTCGACGGCGGCTTTGAGCTCGTCAATCTTCTCCTGGAGCGCGGCTACCTCGGCCTCGTTCTGCTCGGCGGCGTTATCGGTCACGGCCTGCGAGGCCTGATCCTTTTGCTGCTGAGCCTGCTTTTGAGACTGACCCGCCGCGTCGGCCTTCTTCTGGGCGGCATCGTAGGCGGCCTGAGCGTCCTTGAGCTGCTTTGCCGACTCCTCGGCCAGCTGGGCAGCCGTCTTTACGACCGCTTGGTTACCGGCGGCAACGGTATTCTCTACAGAACTACCCCCCCCCCTGAACAGAATCGCCGTTATCGGTTGACGGTGCAGCGATTGCCGCCAGCGGCGACATGAGCGGCTGAGCGATGAGGCCCGCCGTCAAAACGGTTGCGACGGCGCGGTTGGCAACGCCCTTGACGTTGACGGCCTTGGCCCGAGGCTCAAAGTGTTGTGGACTGTAGTTTGCCATGGCTTTCTCCCTTTGACACGGATGTATCCATACGTATCAAATGGTAGCTGTCGATTTTTGAATTCTGTTGCGCAACATTGGCGACCAGCGTATTTTTTGAAATTCACGCTCTCGTGCTTCACAATTTCGTCACATATGTAGGAGCTGGTGCATCATATTCTTGCGGGATCGAATTGAGCCTATGATTTGCATTTGCCCCCACGTCATCTGCCCCATCGGATTCCGCATCCAACAGACACCCCGCCCGCCACGGTGTAGAGTTAGGACAACGGGCGCGTTGCGCGGACCGCGCTGGAACGAGGTGGACATGGAACTCGACAAACAACAGATCAAGCGACTACGCGAACGCCATCACCGGCGCCACGGCATCCGCCCTGCTCATAGTGAGGCTGCCGAGCAGGCTGGTCGCTTTTTAAAGCGCGCGTTCAACATTCGCGAGGGACGCGCGCCCTATCACGTGATCCGCAAGCGTTTTGTAAACGGGGCGCGTCTGACTGGCTCCCACCTATGCATCCTCATCATCGCCATGCTGATCGCGAGCATCGGCCTCGATATCGATTCGGACATCGCCATCGTGGGCGCCATGCTCATCTGCCCGCTCATGGGCTCGGTCCTTGCCATGGCATACGGCATCGCCACGCTCGACCGCGAGATTACCGTCGAAGCCGTCGCCAGCCTTGCGCTGCAGATGGCCTTTTGCCTGGTCACGTCCACGCTGTACTTTAAGCTCTCGCCCCTTGGCACCACCACGGCCGCCATCATCGACAACTCGACACCCACCGTCTGGGACCTTACCGTCGCACTCGCAGGCGGCTTTGCAGGCGGGCTGGGCAACTCGCGCGACCAGGAACCCGCCACGCTCATCGCCGGCGTGGCCGTGGCGACCGCGCTCATGCCGCCCCTGTGCGCGGCGGGCTACGGCATCGCCATCGCAAGCGGGTCACTGTTTCTCTCGGCGCTTTATGAGTTTGGCATCAACGTGGTCTTTATCGCGCTGGCTGCCGAAGCCGTGCTGCTTCTTTTGCGCGTGCCGCTCAAGCGCGACCTGAACGGCGACGGTATTGTGACCGCTGAGGAAGACGCCGAGGTCAACGAGCTGTCACGCAAGGTGCGCCGCCGCATCATTGTGGGCACGATGATCTTTACCATCCCCTGCATCGTCATGACCGCGGGGTCCATTGGCTCGGCGCAGGCCGGCGTGCAGGACGGCTATGGCGTCACCGAAACTACGCGCGAACTTGCCGCGGTGCTGCCGGGCTTTAAGGATTACACCGTCGCCGTCGAGACCTCGGCTGCCGAGGGCGAGGAAGAGGGCATCGTCGAGCGCGAGGTTGTCGCCCATGTGACGACAAGCGAGGCGCTTGGGGCACACGACCGTCACGTCGCCCGCAAGCTCATCGACCTCAATGTGCCCGAGCTCGATCGTGTGGAGTTTGACGTAAAGTGATGCGGGACGCGAGGTGGGCCCGGCACGAGAGCGCAGCCGCGGGGCGCAGGCACAGCCAAGCGCAGCGCTACAGCTCGTACTTGTACACGCGGTAGATGTACTTCTCGGCTTCCATCTCGTAGGTGGCGATGGGCAGTCCATAGCGGTCGTCTCGTCGTTTGGCAGATAGGTCACACTGTGCTGGCCTGCGTTGAGCGAAAAATCGCCCTGGGCTTGCAGCAGCTTGTCCTCAAAGCCCGAACCTGCCCAAAAATCGGACAAGCCCACGGAAGGCCGTAGCAAGGTCATTTGCGCAACATATGTCCAGTAAAAACGGGTGGCAGCCGCTACGGCTACCACCCGTTTGTCTCATATCTAGCCCATAGCAGACCAGCTACTTCTTAATGCCGCGCCCCAGGCGCTTGGCGACCGATGCAACGGCCTCCTCACTGGCAGATCCGCAGCTCGCACAGCCGTCGTGGGCACGCATCTGACCGGTGACCTCGTCCATCGCGAGCGGCGCCACCTTCTCAAGCTTAAAGCCCTTACCGGCGCGCATGTTCTCCTTGGCCACGCTGATCATGAGCTTAATGCGGTTGAGCTGGTTGACCTCGGACGCACCGGGGTCGTAGTCCACCGCGACGATGTTGCTCTCGGGATGCTGGCGGCGCAGCTCCTTGATCACGGCCTTGCCCACCACGTGGTTGGGCAGGCACGCGAAAGGCTGCGTGCAGATGATGTTGGGCGCACCGTGGTCGATCAGGTCGAGCATCTCGGCCGTGAGCAGCCAGCCCTCGCCCATGTTGTTGCACACCGAAAGCACTGTGCGGGCCTTGTCGGCCATGGTGCCGATGCGCTCGGGAGCCTCAAAGCGGCGGGACCTTTCGAGCATCTCCTCCACCGGCGTACGCATCCAGTCCACGAGTTTGATGAGCGCCTGCATACCAGCGCGCGTAGTGGCAGAGCTTCCCAGCTCGTCCTTCTGCAGCTCCGCGTTGCTCATGGAGTACAGGAAGAAGTCGAGCAGACCCGGCACCACGGCCTCGCAGCCCTCGCGCTCGATCACGTCGACCACATGGTTGTTGGCCGTAGGGTGGAACTTGACCAGGATCTCGCCGACCACACCCACGCGCGGCTTGGTGCCCTCGCCCACGAGCGGCATAGTGTCGAACGCGCAGATGGCCTCGCGGCACAGCTTGGTGTAGTTGTGGCGGTTGAACTTGGGCGCCAGCTTGCGGGCGCGCGCCATGTACTCCTCGTAGAGCGCGTTGGCGGCACCGGGCGTGGCCTCGTACGGGCGGCAGCGGTAGAGCATCTGCATCATCACGTCGCCAAAGAGCACCGCGTAGACTGCCTGCTTAAGCAGCGCCGGCGTAATCTTAAAGCCGGGGTTGTCCTCGCCCAGCGCCACGGCCGAAAGCGAGATCACCGGAATCTCAGGGTGGCCGCTCTCGCGCAGGGCCTTGCGGATGAGCGCGATGTAGTTGGTGGCACGGCAGCCACCACCGGTCTGGCTGATAACCACGGCCGTCTTGGACAGATCGTACCTGCCGCTCTCGATAGCCTCCATAATCTGGCCCGTCACCAGGATCGACGGATAGCAGATGTCGTTGTTCACGTAGCGCAGGCCGGCCTCGACGGCGTCGTGATCGGTCGAGGGCAGCAGCTCCAAGTTGTAGCCAGCACCGCGGAACACCTCTTTGACCAGGTCAAAGTGGATCGGCGCCATCTGCGGGCACAGGATGGTGTAGCCCTCCTCGCGCATCTGCTCGGTAAAGGGCACCTTGGGCCACGCGGTCGAAGCGCTCTCGCGCTGCGCCTCGAACGTGTACTTGCGGCTCGCGAACGCGGGAGCGTCCGTGGAGGGCGCCACCGGCGCGGCATCGCCCTGCTCGTAAGTCTCGCCCGCGGCCGTAGCCTCGGCCAAGCGCTCGGCCTCCTGGTCCTTGAGCGCCGCCATGAGCGAGCGAATACGGATACGCGCGGCGCCCAAGTTGGACACCTCGTCAATCTTGAGCACGGTGTAGATCTTGCCGCTGGCCTCCAGAATCTCCTGCACCTGGTCGGTGGTCAGAGCGTCCAGGCCGCAGCCGAAAGAGTTGAGCTGAATCAGGTCCAGGTCGTTGCGCATCGTCACAAAACGGGCGACGGCGTACAGGCGGCTGTGGTACATCCACTGGTCGACGACGCGAATCGGACGCTCGGGCTTCACCAGGTGCGCGAGCGAATCCTCGGTAAAGACCGCAAAGCCAAAGCTCGAGATAAGCTCAGGCAGGGCGTGGTTGATCTCGGGGTCGTTATGGTAAGGACGGCCGGCGAGTACGATGCCATGGCCGCCGTGGTCCTCGACCCACTTAAGAGCCTCCTCGCCCATGGTCTGGATGTCCTCGTGGAAACGAGCATCGGCTTCAAAGGCAGCGTTGACGGCGGCATCGACCTCGGAGCGTGTGATCTTTGGACCGCGCACGCGACCGCGACCGGCTTGCGCATCGGCCACGCGGTCGACGGCGAGCACCTGGTACAGGCGGCGCTTGAGCTCGGTCTTGTCGTGATAGGGCACAAACGGATACAGGAACTCGATGTTCTGTTCGCGAATCTCGTCGATGTTGAGCGCCAGCGCCGTGGGGTAGCTCATGACGATGGGGCAGTTGTAGCAGTTGCCGGCGGTCGGATCCTCCTTGCGCTCCCAGCGCACGCACGGCATCCAAATGAAGTCGACATCGCGGTCGATAAGGTTCATCACATGGCCGTGGCTCATCTTGGCCGGATAGCACACGCTCTCGGACGGCATGGACTCGATGCCCGCCTGGTAGGTCTTTTTGCTCGACTGGTCGGACAGCTGCACGCTAAAGCCCAGGCGCGTAAAGAACGCGTGCCAGAAGGGGTAGTTCTCGTACATGTTGAGTGCGCGCGGGATGCCGACGGTGCCGCGCGGGGCCTCGTCGGGGCTCAGCACCTCGCGGTCAAAGAGCAGCTCGTTTTTCTTTTTGAAGAGGTTGGGGGCCTCGGTCTTTTGCTTTTTGTGGCCGGCGCCCTTCTCGCAGCGGTTGCCGGTAATGAAGCGCCTGCCGCCGCCAAAGTCGTTAACGGTAAGCTGGCAGTTGTTGGAGCAACGGCCGCAGCGGACGTGCTTTTGCGTCACGGTGAGGTGCGCGATGTCCTCGGCAGAAAGAATGGTCGAGGTGCCGTCGGCGCCGGCGCGATCGCGGGCGAGCAGGGCCGCACCGTAGGCGCCCATGCAGCCGGCGATGTCGGGACGCACGGCATGAACGCCGGTGAGCTGCTCAAACGCGCGCAACGTGGCGTCGGACATAAAGGTGCCGCCCTGAACGATCACCTGGCTGCCGATCTCCTTGGGATCGCGCAGCTTAATAACCTTGAACAGGGCATTCTTGATGACGGAATAGGACAGGCCGGCCGCGATGTCGCCCACCGTGGCGCCTTCCTTTTGCGCCTGCTTGACGCGTGAATTCATAAAGACCGTGCAGCGGCTGCCCAGGTCGACGGGGGCCTTAGCATGGATGGCGGCATCGGCGAACGCGCGCACGTCCATGTTCATAGAGACGGCGAAGCTCTCGATAAAGCTGCCGCAGCCCGACGAGCAAGCCTCGTTGAGCATGATGTGCTCGATAACGCCGTCCTTGACGCGCAGGCACTTCATGTCCTGGCCGCCAATGTCCAGAATAAACTCGACGCCGGGCAGGAACGCCTTGGCGCCGCGCAGGTGCGCAACGGTTTCGATCTCGCCGGAATCGGCCTTGAGGGCCTCGATGAGCAGCGCCTCGCCGTAGCCCGTGGTGGTCACGTGGCCGATGGTGCAGCCGGCGGGGATGTGATCGTAGAAATCGGCCATGATGACCTTGGCCGTGCCCAGGATATCGCCGTTGTTGTTGCCGTACCAGGTGTGCAGCAGCTGGCCGTCCTCGCCCACGAGCGCGGCCTTCATGGTGGTGGAACCGGCGTCGATGCCAATGAACACGCGGCCGGTGTAGCCTTCGAGCTTGCCCTTGGGGACGACCTCGGTGTCGTGGCGGGTCTTGAACTCGGCAAAGTCCTCATCGGTGGCAAAGAGCGGGTCTAGACGCTCGACCTCGGCACCCTGTGTGTCACCCAGGGCATCGATGGCCTCGATAAGCTGCGGGAACGTGCTGAGCTTGTTGGACTCGTGCGCCATGGCGGCGCCGCTCGCCACAAACAGGTGAGCGTTTTGGGGTACGATACGGTGCTCCTCGTCCAGGTTGAGCGTGAGGTAGAAGCGGTGACGCAGCTCGGAGAGATACTGCAGCGGGCCGCCCAGGAAGGCGACGTTGCCGCGGATGGGACGGCCGCACGCCAGGCCCGAGATGGTCTGGGTCACGACGGCCTGGAAGATGGAAGCGGCCACGTCCTCGGGGCGGGCGCCCTCGTTGAGCAGCGGCTGCACGTCGGTCTTGGCAAAAACGCCGCAGCGGCTGGCGATGGGATAAATGGTGGTGGCGTTGGCCGCGAGTTCGTTAAGGCCGCTGGCGTCAGTGTGCAGCAGGGTTGCCATCTGGTCGATGAACGCGCCCGTGCCGCCGGCGCAGGTGCCGTTCATGCGCTGCTCGATACCGTTGTCGAAGTAGATGATCTTGGCGTCCTCGCCGCCCAGCTCGATGGCGACGTCGGTGGCCGGGATGAGGGTCTCGACGGCACGCTTGCTGGCGATGACCTCCTGGACAAACTCCAGGTCGAGCCACTGGGACAGCAGCAGGCCGCCCGATCCGGTAATGGCGCAGGTCATTTGGGCCGTCGGCAGCACGGTCGCAGCGCCCTCGAACAGGTCGCGGGCGCAGGCACGGACGTCGGTGTGGTGGCGCTGGTACTTGGCGTAGACAATCTGGTTGTCGTCGTTGAGCACGGCGAGCTTAACGGTGGTGGAGCCCACGTCGATGCCCAGGTGCAGGTTGCCGCGAGCGTTCTCGGGGTTGAAGATCGCGCCTTCGGGGGCCTGGGCGGCGGTGGCGGCTACGGGCTCAGTGGCGGTAGCGAGCTCGCTAGCGGCGGGCGTCTCCCCTGCCGCGTTCTTGGCATCGGCAACTGCCTCAGCAACTTTCTCGGCAGCCGCGGCCGCAGCCTTCTGCGCGGCGTCCACCACGGTGGGCGCGGCCTCACGCGCGGCAGCGACCATACGGTCCTTAATGCCCTCGACGAGTTTGCTCATTGTCTCTCCTCTTAGTTGTTGGACTCGACGGTTGCGGCGGTGTCGGCCGCGTCCTCGAGCTGCAAGTTCAATAGCTTCATGCCGTATTCCGGCACGTTGATATCGATGGGTTGGCCATATAGGTCGCCGGGACGCACAAAGGCGATAACCGTCATAATGCGCGCCATGGCCTCGGGCGATTCGGTGAGCCCACGCTCAAACCAGCGCTGAATCAGGCCGACCTCGGCGCTCACGACGTAGGTAACGTAATAGTCAAAGAATGTACCCAGCGCCAAGCCCAAAATGCCCGTCTGCGCACGCGGCACCACAGCCTCACGAGCGGTATCGATGATTCTTTTAATGAAGGCCTGGTCGCCGCCCGGACCCAGCAGTGATCCGATCAAATCGCGGTTGGCCGCAAGGTAGCGCAGCAACTCAACCG
Organism: uncultured Collinsella sp.; assembly: GCA_958437935.1. Taxonomy (GTDB): domain Bacteria; phylum Actinomycetota; class Coriobacteriia; order Coriobacteriales; family Coriobacteriaceae; genus Collinsella. The sequence continues at coordinate 211,458 of CAUBPS010000001.1, forward strand.
AACCGGGCGCCGGCTCGAGCTCATCGATGTTGTGATAGAGATCGGGCAGTTGAGCTGCGGTGATGAGCTCAATGCGCTCACGAATCTCGGCCAGCAAGCCGTCCTCGATTTGATTGATAAAGTCGGGAATATCGCGGTAGTGCGAATAGAACGTGCGGCGCGTAAGGCCAGCGCGCTCGGTGAGCGACGCGACATTAATGCGCGAAAGGTCGCCGCTTTCGGCAAGTTCGCTGGCAAGTGCCTGGCGAAGGGCACGCTGTGAGCGAAGGGACCGGCGATCGCATTTCTCGAGCTGGGACAAGCGTCCTCCTTGTTACTCAGCCTGTGCGCTATTGCACAGTGCGAGTATTATTGCACACCGTGTGTATCAACACGTAAAGGCAATATTTTGGATGTGTTAAAGGGACAGTTTCTTTGCCATATTCAGCGACCGCCTAGGTTGTGCCAGTTGTGCCTGGCTTTTGGAGCGGCATTGCCGATTGTTCAAAATGTCATTCGTGGGTAGAATAGTGTCGACGGCAGCCCAAGTTCTGGAAAGCTGGGCAGCGCCGTTGCTTGGATTAAGGGGTCAACGCCTTAGCGGCGGCGACCCCTTTTACGTTGCTTCGAACGTTGCTTGAGTGCCTCGGAAAGCCCGACGAGTGCCGTGGAGAACGAGACCAAAGCGGTCAGAAGTCTCACGAAATCAATCAGATCGGTCATGGGCATCACCTCCCATCAGATGGAGGGCGTTGCCCGGCACATGGAACTGCCGCCAACAGTATCAATTCTATCAAAGCGCAGTTAGATATGCGAATGTTTGTTCGTATTTCAAGAGACCAGCGTCACCTGTGACAAAAGGGCTGTCCCTTTGTCACATTATTCGATTACGGTGCAGGAATTCTGCTTGTGCATGGTGGCAAGCATGTGTTTGGGAACGGCGTGGGCCATGCAGCTACCGATAGTCGCGCTCGCGGCGGCCTTGGCCGCGTCACTGCCGTTTTTGGTCGCGTAGCTATGGCGGAAGCGTTTGAGCATGGCAATGTCGTTGCCGCCGTCTCCGTAAACCGCGACCTCGTCCTCGGCAATGCCGTAGTAGCTCGCCAGCCAGGCCACGCTCTCGCCCTTGTTGCACGCCGCGTCCGTGATCTCAAACATCACCGGATCGAACGGCGCGTTGACCACACGGTCCGAGCGCTCGGCCAAATACGCCTTAAGGTCGCGCTCCAGCTCGGGCGAGGTCACACGGCAGTTAATCTTGCACACATCGTGGCGCAGGATGTCACCGATCGACTGGTCGAAATACTGCTCCTCGTGATACCCGCCACGTGCACGCATACCGCGCATCACGATGCGCTTGATGGGGCTGTCCTTTTTAAAGCCCGCCTGATGCATCTCGAACGATCCGCTCGAGAACATGCCGTCGGGCGTGGAGCAATCAAAACAGATATCCGGAAACTCCTTGAGCAGCTCCTCGGTAATCTGCGGGTCGATAGTCCAAGTCTTGAGCACCTCGCCATGGCTGTTGCGCACGATGGATCCGTTGGAGCAGCAGGCGTCAAGCGCCAGGCCCGTAAAGCCATGCTCGCCGATCGGCAGCGTCGAGCGTCCGGTCGCGGGAACCACATGCAGGCCAGCCTCGGTCAGCTCGCGAATGGCGCGGCGGATGGTCCCATCCGCCTCGTGCAGGGCGTTCAGCAGCGTTCCGTCTAAGTCACTCGCAAACATCTTGATCATGGGCATGTCTCTCCTTCGTCTGCACGATATTGTAGACGAAGGAGAGACATGCCCAAACAATGCCGTCCCGGCACGCTGTACCACCGCCTCCACAAATTCACGGTGCCCCAGCGCGTTAAGACAATCGCCGCAAGCGATTTTTCAGCCGATAAAACAGCGCCGTCGTCAACGTCAGCACCGCCAGCATGCCTGCGAATACAATCGCCGGTGTCCATCGATCATATGCAACCCCGTACGTCAATTGGCCGATAGGTGTTGCGCAGGAAAGGACCATGTAAACGACCGAAAGCACTTTTCCGCGGAGCTCAGTCGGCGCCGCCCGCTGAACAAACGCGATGATTTCAACCGACGCAATGGCTGCCCACACCATGACCCATGCCGAACCAACCGCAAACACGGTGAACACGCATACATCTGCGCCGAACAGTAGCGTAACAATAATCGGTACGACTCCAAAACAGGTCATCGCAACATATCGACATATGCCATTGAGAGAAAAGCGATGCGGCCAAATGCCGACCAAGCCACTGCCGGTAAGACCACCCAAGCCCAGAGCAACCTCAACTATCCCAGCGCAGGACGATTGCATGCCGAGATGCTTTGTAACAATAATGGGAGCGCCAATCGTTAGCCCAACCAACGCAAGGTTCAAAACTGCCGCAAGCAAAATCACAGCGACCAATGATGCATTTTGCAACAGATACCGAATCGATTCCCGAAAATCGTTTCGGCATGTCGTACGAGTCGCGCCGTCTCCCATCGTTTCAGATGAGGCATTTTGCTTGAGTGCGCCCCCAAACAGCAGGGCTGAAATCGCAAACGTCACCGACGCGGTTGCGCAAAGAGTATCGATACCAAAGCACCCATAGACTGCCGTCCCGACCACAGGGCCCAAGATATTGCTCACCATGGTCGACTGCGAAACCAATGCAGTGACCCGCTCAACCTTCTCTTTACCCGCCATGCGCACCGTCTCAATTTGGAGCATTGGCTTTAGCAGCGATTGAACGCCATATTGAACACAAAGTATCGCTACTACGACGACCGCAAGAGGCAATGAGCGCTTCATGGGGATAGACAGCAGCGATGCAGTCATCAGAGCAATACCGAGGGCCACGAGGACCTCGCGCTGTCTTCCCCGATCCGCCAAGATCCCGCCAACCGGAGTCGCGAGCACACCTGGTATGAACGCTATCGCCGCGACAGCGCCATATAACGTTGACGAGCCGCTGCAATCGAACAAGTAAAGCGGATACGCAAAGCACAGCGCCGACAGCATCGAATACGTGCACAGTTGCGCAACAAGAAGGCCAAAAAATCTGATAGATCGTACTGTTTTTTGCGTCAACGAGACGCTACTCCTCCGCATCCCAGCCATAAGCCTGCCCCCAAATACATACCGATAGTATGTATTTAATGACTTGAAAAGGGCAGCCGTGGCTACCCTCACAAATCAATTACATACCGTTGGTATCTATATTACCACCCGGCACGGTTCCATACGTCCCAAATCTGGGCCGTTGTCTGGAGCACTTCATTACCCAAATCGAGCCCCACCGCGGCCGCCATCTGCGCCAAGCATTGCGCGCGAGCGAGCATTCGGTCCCTGGATTCAAGCGGACGGAACAATGGCAGCAGCCAAAGATTCGCCAACAACGATACGGCCTCCGCCGCTTCGCGTGGGCACTCGCACGCAATGGAGCCGTCGGCGATGCCCTCCTCGATCACTGGCAAGAGACAGCCATCGGCCGACTCGTCAAACGAGCCCTGATACTGCATCGCCAGTAGACGCGAGCTTTTTACCGGATCTGCCGCAGGATGCATGCGTGCCCATAGCTCAATTTGTGGAACGACAGACTCGGGCGCGTACAGTCGCTTGAGCTTTTGGGCTCCGGTCATATTACCGATACCAAGCATTGAGCGACAGTGCTCAACAATCGGAGCCATTGCCCGATCAAATGCGGCGTTGAAAATCTCCTCTTTGCTCTTAAAGTGATGATAGACAGCACCCTTGGTCATGCCATCGAGGCGGTCGACAATGTCTTGAATGCTCGTCCCCTCATAACCCTGTGCGCAGAATAGCTCCAGCGCCGCGTCGAGAATCTTCGCGACCGTCTCCTCGGGATATTTATTACGACCCATAATCCGTCCATCCGCAACGCAAGTCTTGTGCCTCATTGCAGCATTTTAACGTTGCGGATGACAGGCGGTCGATTCTACACCGCGGCAGGGCCGTGTTCGCCGGTACGGATGCGGATGACTTCCTCGACCGGCTCGACCCAAATCTTGCCGTCGCCGACGGCACCGGTGCGAGCGGCGCTGCAGATAATGTCAACGATACCGTCGACATGCTCGTCGGCGCAGATGAGGGTGAACTGCACCTTGGGGATCGTGTTGACGAGCAGCTCGTTGCCGCGCACGTACTCCTTCCAGCCGTGCTGCGCACCGCAGCCCTGCACCTGGTTAATAGTCATGCCGCGAACATCAGCAGCAAACAGCGCGTCTTTAAGAACCTCAAGCTTCTCAGCACGAACGATCGCCGTAATCTTCTTCATAGTGAATTCCTCTCTTAAATAAAAGAAATGAATTGCCATTCAATGCGGCGGGTTTCCCAGGTGCCGCAGATTGGGTTGAAAGAGGAGCGCCGCGTACTTTGGTACGCAAGCGACGGTTTGAAACCCAAGGTGCGGTGCCTGGGGAAGCCGCGCGACGGTTTGAAGGGCAAGGTGCGGAGCCTGGGGAAGCTGCTAATCGAGTCCCGAGAACGAGGGGTAGGCACTTTCTCCGTGCTGACTCGCGTCTAGACCCAGCGCCTCTTCAGCCTCGTCCACACGTAGGCTGCCGTGGAACAGTGCCTTGACCACCGCGGCGATCACCAAGTCGAGCACCAGCACAATAGCGACCGTCACCACAATGCCCAAGATCTGCGAGATGAGCAGCGACACGTCGCCCGTGTAGAACAGACCGCCCTTACCGGTCCACGAAAGCTCCGGCACACAGAACAGACCTGTGAGTACGCCGCCCAGGATACCGCCGACGCCGTGGCAACCGAACGCGTCGAGCGCATCGTCGTAGCCAAACTTGGTCTTGAGATGGCTGATGGCCAGGTAGCAGACAGGTGAGACGATCAGGCCCATGACCAGCGCCGCCCACGACTCGACAAAGCCCGCACCGGGCGTGACCACCACAAGGCCCGCAACCAGACCGGTGCTGGCACCCACCAGCGTGGGGCGACCGGTGTGCACGCGCTCGACGGCAAGCCACGAGACCATACCCGCCGCGCTGGCCGTCACAGTGTTGAGGATGGCAAGCGCGGCCACGGCATCGGCCTTAAACTCGCTGCCGCCGTTAAAGCCAAACCAGCCAAACCAAAGCAGGCCGGCGCCCAGTGCCACAAACGGCACATTATGCGGACGATAGCTCACCATACCAAAGCCACGACGACGGCCGAGCATCAGGCAGAGAATCAGGCCCGTAAGACCGGACGAAATGTGTACCACGTCGCCGCCTGCAAAGTCGAGCGCGCCGATGATGTCGCCGATAAAGGAGCCCTCGCCGCCCCAGACCATGTGGGCGAGCGGCGCATAGACCACAAGCAGCCAAATGCCCAGGAAAGCCGCCATGGCACCAAACTTAACGCGGCCGGCCAGGCTGCCCGTGACGATAGCGGCCGTGATCATGGCAAACGCCATCTGGAAGGCGATGTTGATAATCTCCGGGTAGACGGCGCCGTCCGACGCGGTACCCTCGGCCGCCTGCAGCACCTGATTGAGCACCGGCAGGCACAGCAGCTGGTCAAGGCCTCCAATAAACGGGCTGGAGCCGTCACCGCCGTAGGCCAGCGACCAGCCGGCGACAATCCACAGCACACCAACCAGGCCAATGGCGCCAAAGCACATAAGCATGGTGTTGATGACATTTTTGCGCCTGGACAGGCCGCCATAGAAAAACGCCAGGCCCGGTGTCATTAAAAACACGAGCATGGTGCAGATGAGCATAAACGTTGTCGATCCCGTATCGTACATTCGCTCCCCCTTGGTCGCATGGACGTTGTCGGCGCCCATCATGCGGCCGAGGAGTAACTGGTGTAGACCAGATACGGCGTTGTTAAACGCTGAGTTGTCGAATGGAAACGGTGCCGCAATCTTGGAAACGTCACGGCAACGGCTGCGAAACGAACGGGAAACGCGCAGGCGAAAAGGGCGCGCCCGGCCCGGCCCCGGCTAGCGGCGGAACAGGTCGCGAGCGCGATCGCGGAGGTTGGTAGCTCGGATGACACCCTCGTAGCGGTTGATGCGCAGACGCGGGAAGGCGTTGAAAAAGCGCAGGTCACGACGGCTGAGCGACACGCTCGGCACCGGACGGCTCGCGCGTTTGCCGGCGCGGCGACGAGTAAGCGACGGGCGCGGCATACTCGGCGCGGCATCGGCAACACGGCGAGCGGCAAGCGCCAGGCCACGAGCGCCATCCGAGATAAACGTCGGCACCGAGGCCTTCTCGCGCAGGGCATCGAGTGCCGCATCGCCCAGCTCTGCCAGCCACGCGTTAATAGCACGACCGCGGATATGCGTCTGAGACACCGAATCGATCGCCGAGTCGGGAATGCGCTCGAGCATGGAGTCCGAGGCGTCGGCCAGCGATTCGTTGATGCGGTCGGCAAGGTCGGCGCGAACACGCTCGAGCTGGTCGGACAGACGGCGCCAGCTCGCCAGCGAGCACAACGCGTCCACGATCATCGCAACGGCAACGGCAAAGGCCGCCAGCCGCACGATCAACACCGGCAGATGGCCAAGCAGCCCCAGCAGCGCCGGCTCCACCAGGCGACAAATGCACAGGGCACCCAGGCCAAACGCGCAAGCCCAGTACAGGCAGATGCGTCCATGCAGGTTAAACGGCAGGTGAGAATAGTCCCAAAAGCGAGCGCCGGTCGTTTTCTCCAGCAACACGCCCACGCTATATTCGATCACGCTGCATACGAGCGCTGCAGCGACAAACTGGCTCGGGGCATCCGGAATCCCGCGCAACAGCAGCCAGCAGGCAATGCCGCCCGCGCCATAGATAGGGCAACACGGTCCCAGCAAAAAGCCGCTGTTGGCAAAGCGTCCGTGGTTGAGCATGGCGCAGACTGTCGATTCCCATGCCCAGCCGCAAAAACCGTAGAAGGCAAACGAGAGCACCAGTGCCGAAAGCGGGCAGGCGGCAAGCGTCGCGCCGTCAAAGGACATGTCGATCGCGGTCCCCACCGTCTACCCTCTCCTCTTTTCACTCGATGCTTTACTCACGCTATCGTCCGTCTCGTCCTTGCGCGGCAGGCGGCCGGCGACCGTCTCACGCAGAGCACACCATTTATCCGCCAGACAAACAATCCACGCCTCGCGACACGTCGGCGGCACCGGCACCAGCGGAAACATATGCCGCACGATAATATTCCGCTCGCGCGGCGTCAGCTCAAAATCTTCCTCGGCACGCGCCAGAGCAAAAAATGGATGCCGGAATCCGTGCAGTCGATGGCTCGGGTCGGGATCGTGCCAATCATAGAGAAAGTAGTCGTGCAGCAAGGCCCCGCGCAGCAGCGAGGCACGGTCGATCGAAATGCCAGCACGGCCCAAGTGCTCGGCAAAGGACAGACTTGCCCGTGCCACCGAGGTCACATGTGCATAGACCGTCACGTCGCCATGCTGGATAAACTCGCGCGTCAGGTCCAAGCGGCCCGCCTGGGCGAGCTGGCGGGCGGCATCGTCGACCTCGTGCGCGATTTTCTCGGCACGAACGGCATCGGACATGCTGCCTCCTTCCAGCGGCTCACGGCGGCAAGCCACGGCCTGTGCACAATCGATAAAAACATCATGGAACTTATCAGTATGGCATCGGACAAAACGTTTTGCCCCACCAGTTGGCGAATCACCGCGCCGCCGTCACATATCAAACGCCAAAATGTGCGAGACTGTCTTGTGCAATTGTGCCGGCCGAGGGAGCGCCGGTGCTCGATTCGCATGGAGTAACCAACAACGATGCTGCTTACGCAAACGACAACGCCCGAGGACGTCAAGGCTCTCGATCGCGCCGAGCTTCCACTGCTCTGCGACGAGATCCGTCAGGCAATCCTCGAAAGCTCCGCCGCCGTCGGCGGGCACGTTGCCCCCAACTTGGGAGTCGTTGAGCTTACGGTTGCGCTTCATCGCGTGTTTAACTCCCCCATCGACAAGATTGTCTTTGACGTTTCGCACCAGACCTACGCCCACAAGGCGCTGACTGGGCGCGCGTATACCTATATCGATCCGGAGCGTTATGGTGAGGCTTCTGGCTTTGCCAATCCCAACGAGTCCGAGCACGACTTGTTCGCCATGGGTCACACCTCCACGTCGGTGAGCCTGGGCTGCGGCCTTGCCCACGCGCGCGACCTGGCGGGCGATACGTATAACGTCATTACTGTTATTGGCGACGGCTCGCTTTCGGGCGGCCTGGCGTTTGAGGGCTTCAATAATGCCGCCGAACTCGATAGCAACCTGATCATCATCGTCAACGATAACGACCAGTCCATCGCCGAAAACCACGGTGGCCTGTATCGCAATCTAGCCGAGCTGCGCGCCAGCAACGGCACCTGTGAGCGCAACGTTTTCCGCGCGATGGGGCTCGACTACCGCTATCTGGACGCCGGTAACGATGTGTTGGCCCTAGTCGACGCGCTGCAGGAACTGCGCAATATCGATCATCCCATCGTGCTGCACGTCTCCACCGCCAAGGGCAAGGGCTTTGAGCCGGCCCAAAACGACCCCGAGCGCTGGCATCACGTAGGCCCCTTTGACATGGCGACCGGCCGCAAGCTCTGCCCGGGCCATCCGAGCGAGCCTGCGCCGCGCACCTACGCCGACATTACGGGCGAGGCGCTCAGCGCCGCCATCGAGCGCGATCCGCAGGTCGTGGGCATCACGGCCGCCACACCCTACATCATGGGCTTTACACCCGAGCTTCGCGTTGCCGCCGGTAAGCAGTTTGTCGACGTGGGTATTGCCGAAGAGCACGCCGTGACCTTTGCCACCGCGCTTGCACGCTCGGGCGCCAAGCCTGTCTTTGGTGTGTACGGTACGTTTTTGCAGCGTGCCTACGACGAGCTGTGGCACGACCTGTGTCTCAACGATGCCCCGGCGACGATCCTGGTGTTTGGCGCATCAATCTTTGGCACTACGTCCGAGACGCATCTCTCGTTCTTTGATATTTCCATGCTGGGCGCCCTTCCCAATATGCGCTACCTAGCGCCGGCCTGCATGGAGGAATATCTGTCCATGCTGAGCTGGTCGCTCGACCATCGCGAGCATCCTGTGGCGATTCGCGTGCCTGGTATTGGCCTGGTAAGCCGTCCCGATCTGGCGCCCGCCGAAGACGCCGACTACAGCTCCGTTCGCTACAACGTGGTGCGCCAGGGTCGCAACGTTGCCGTGCTCGCGCTTGGCGATTTCTTTGAGCTGGGCGAGCGCGTGGCAAACCGCTTGGCTGCCGAGTACGGTATCGAGGCCACGCTCGTCAACCCGCGCTTTGCAACCGAGCTTGACCGTGAGTTCCTCGACAGTCTTGCCGCCGAGCATCGCGTTGTCGTCACCCTCGAGGACGGCATCTTGGACGGCGGCTGGGGCGAGCGCGTGGCATGTTATCTGGCCTGCACACCTGTGCGCACGCGCACCTTCGGCATCGCCAAGGGCTTCCCCGACCGCTACGACCCCAACGAATTGCTCGCACAGAACGGCATGACGGTCGAGAACATGGCTGCCGAAGCCGTAAGGCTACTCAACGAGTAAGAAAACCTCCGCAAGGAAAGCACCCCTGCGGAGGTTTTTATTTTCGCGACGCAATTATCTCAATCTGTAACATCTAGGGCCCGAATTTCCGTCTAACTGTTACAGATCGAGATAAGACATCTTAGTCCCAGACCTTTGTCTCAATCTGTAACAGATAGGGACCTTTTGGCCGTCCAGATGTTACAGATTGAGACATTCGAATTCCCCTGAAGAGAAAATCTCAATCTGTAACAGTTACTCGGCAAAAACGGCTGCAGATGTTACAGATTGAGACAAAGCAGCAAGGCAATTATCGATAGCTTTGCTTGAGGATTTCGACGACGTCGGGGTCGGTCAGCGTCACGGGGTCGTGGCTGAACAGGACGCCGTTGGTCGTCAGAGCGTTGTGCGCGATGGCCGGCAGCTCTTCGACCGTAATCCCCCACTCACTCATGGCGAGGTCGGCCACATGGCAAGCCTCCATCAGGCGCGTGAGCTCAATCACAAAATCGTGCGGATCATCCGCGGCGGCATTGCCCATCAGACGCGCCATGTCGATATAGCGCTCTGGTGCGGCACCGTGATCGATCATCCACATGTGATAGGCACGGGCGATCATAATGAGACCGGCGCCGTGCGGCAGGTCATGATGATGCGCGCTCATGCCATGTTCAAGACCATGCGAGCCCGTGGTGCCCGAGGCATCCATGGCATAGCCGCCGAGCGTGTTGGCAAACGCAAGGCTCGAGCGCGCCTCCAGGTCATCGCCATTATTGATGCACGTAGGCAGCGCCGCGGCGGCTCGGCGGATGCCTTCGCGGCAAACCATGTCACCCATGGGCGTGTTGGTATTTGAGATGTAGCACTCAACGCAATGGAACAGAGCGTCGAATCCCTGATAGGCGGTCAGACGCGCCGGGACGCTCACCATGAGCTCGGGATCAACGATCGAAAGTACCGGGAACAGGCGCGGATCGCCCAGGCGAAGCCTCTCGTCATTGTCCTCGCAGGACAGGACACCGCCCGCATCGACCTCGGAGCCGGTACCCGCCGTGGTGGTTACGCAAACAAGCGGCAGCGGATCGTTGGGGATCGGCAGGCCGAGCGCAGTACCGCCATTCACAAAATCCCAGATGTCACCAAGGCATTCGTTACCCTCGGCATCGGTATGCGGGTTGGCCGCCACCGCGCAGATGCCCTTGCTGCCGTCCATGACCGAGCCGCCGCCGAGCGCCAGGACAAAGTCGCAGCCATGGGTGCGCGCCATCCAGCCACCCGCATTGACGGTCTCGCGCAGGGGATTGGGCTCAATGCGATCGAACAGCTCATGCGCCACGCCGGCGCGTTCGAGCTCGGCCTCCACGCGTCTCAGGTATCCAAAGCGCTTGGCCGAGTTGCCGCCGGTCGTAACGATGAGCGCTTTGGTGCCGGGCAGCTTCTGCGTGCCCAGCTCGCCCAACTTGCCCGCGCCAAACAGCACCTTGGTCGGTACGAAAAACGAATAACCGTTCATACGCGATCTCCTTACTCATATATGTGTCGCGTTGCCGCCATTATAGCGACCGCCGCGAGCGGCCACGCCGTCCGCAAAACGCTATCTCAGCTGCAATAAGCGACGTTTGCCCAGATAAAACCTGCCAAAATAAACCTGTCCCTTTTTGGTAGGAAGAATAACCCATAAGGTAAGTATGTTTCTGAGTTATTTCGTGTTGACCCATTTGAGCGCGATAGGGTATAACTCTACTCAACCGCTAGGGATTTTATTGAGAAAGGTGTTCTACCATGAGCAAGAACCTCTCCCAGCAGGTCGTTCTCGACCGCCGCGGCTTTGTCGCCGCCACCTTCGCAACCGTCGCCGGCCTTGGTCTTGCCGGCTGCTCCGACACCAGCGCCGAGGCCGACAAGGGTTCCGCCGCCGGCTCCTCCAAGGGCTCCGAGGATACCGAGACTTCCACCACGCTCGACGCTAAGGCATTCGACAAGCTCGTCGACAACGGCCCCAAGGCCGATGACGACGCCATCGCCGCCAGCACCTGGGCCACGGCCGTCAAGGACGCCGGCGTCTTTAAGATCGGTGGCGTTCAGACCTCTACGCTCTTCTCCCTCCTCAACGAGAAAGACGGTCAGACCCGCGGCTTCGACGCCGGTATCGCACAGCTCCTGTCCAACTACATCCTGGGCGAGAACAAGGTCGAGATCACCCAGGTGACCTCGGACACGCGCGAGTCCGTCCTGCAGAACGGCCAGGTCGACGCTGTCTTTGCCACCTACACCATCACTGACGAGCGCAAGAAGCTCGTATCCTTTGCCGGTCCCTACTACTACACCCAGCAGGCCATCCTGGTGCTCGCCGATAACGACGACATTAAGAGCGTCGACGACCTGGCCGACAAGAACGTCGCCGTCCAGTCCGGCTCCAACGGCCCCGCCATCCTTGAGGAGTTCGCTCCCAAGGCCAGCCAGCAGGAGTTCAAGACCGACGAGGAGGCCCGCCAGGCACTCCAGCAGGGCCGCGTTGACGCCTACGTCATCGATAACAACATGCAGCAGAGCGCCCTGGTTCGCGAGCCCGGTAAGTACAAGATCGCCGGCAAGCCCTTCGGCAGCAAGGAGCCCTATGGCATCGGCCTGCCGCTCGATTCCGACGGCGTCGCCTTTGTCAACGACTTCCTTAAGAAGATCGAGGACGATGGCACCTGGACCGAGCTGTGGCAGATCTGCATTGGCGACCGCACGGGCGACACCAATGTCCCCGAGCTGCCCGAGATCGGCGCCTAGGCAACGAGCCTGGTAACGGCCGCAACGAAACCATATGGAAACGCACGATGCGCTTTATTGCGATAAACTGTTTCCTTACTAAGTTGTCGGGGCTTCCGTACACACGGGAGCCCCTTTCCTTATCGGCGGGAGGTCCGCATGAGTCTCTCCGAACTCTGGTCGCTCTATGGCCAGAACTATATCGACGCGCTGCTCGCAACCTGGGGCATGACGCTTGAGTCGTTTGCCATCGCCATGGTGCTGGCCGTCGCCGTCACCGTGATGCGTGTGTCGCCGCTCAAGCCGCTGCGCGTCTTTGGCGACCTGTATGTCCAGGTCTTCCGTAACATCCCCGGCATCGCGCTGCTTATCATCGTCGTCTATGCGCTGCCGCCGCTCAAGGTCGTCCTGCCCTACCGCACCTGCGTTATCGTCGCCACGGTCCTTTTGGGCTCGGCCTTTGGTTCCGAAAACTTTATGAGCGGCATCAACACCGTCGGCGTCGGCCAGGTCGAAGCTGCACGTTCGCTCGGTATGAGCTTCAGCCGTATCCTCGCCAAGATCGTGATTCCGCAGGCGCTGCGCTCGAGCGTATTACCCATGACCAACCTCTTTATCGCCGTCATGCTTACCACCGCGCTCGGCAGTCAGGTACCGCTTAAGCCGCAGGAGCTCACCGGTGTGGTCAGCTACATCAACACGCGCTCGCTCGGTGGCGTCGCTGCGTTCTTTATCTCGGCGCTCGGCTACCTGGGAACGGCCTTTGTGGTGAGCCACGTTGGCAACTACATCGATAAGAAGGTGAGGATCCTCCGATGAGCAAGCACCCCACCTCCGCGCTCACCATGCGCGATGCGCTCTACGAGGCTCCCGGCCCCAAGATGCGCGCCAAGATTCGCATCGGCACCGCCATCTCGCTTGTTGCCGTGGCCGCACTCGCCGTCCTTGTACTGCAGCGCTTTTATGTGACCGGTCAGCTTTCGGTCCACTACTGGTATTTCTTTACGCACCTCACCACCTGGAAGTTCTTACTTGCCGGCTTTGAAGGCACCGTTAAAGTCGCACTCACCGCTGGCGCCATCGCGCTGGTGCTGGGCTTAGCCCTTATGCTCGGCCGTACCAGCGACATTAAGCCGCTGCAGCTGGTCTGCCGCGTGCTCACCGATTTCTTCCGCGGCGTGCCGAGTCTGCTGTTCATCTACTTCTTCTTTTTGGTGCTGCCCCAGTACAAGATCGCGCTGCCGTCGTTTTGGATGCTCACGCTTCCCGTCGCGCTCGCTGCAGCCGGCGTACTTGCCGAGATTTTCCGCGCCGGCGTCAACGCCGTACCGCGCGGGCAGGTCGAGGCGGCCCAGGCGCTCGGTCTCTCCAAGGCTAAAATCACCTTTAAAATCGTATTGCCGCAGGCTATTCGATTTATCATTCCGTCGTTGATTTCACAGCTCGTGGTCGTAGTCAAAGACACCACCGTCGCCTACGTGGTGAGCTACCCCGACCTCATGCAAAACGCCCGCGTGCTCATTACCAACTACGACGCTCTCGTGTCGGTCTACCTGGTAATCGCGGTCATCTATATCCTCATCAACGTCGCGATTAACAAGGCTGCTGTCTACGTTTCGCACAAGACCGGCGCGACCATCATCCGCTAACGCTTTACCATTTCGAGTCATAAGGAGCCGAGTACCATGGCACAGAGCACTTCTTCTACCGGCAATCAGCCGCTGATTGAGCTCAAGCACGTCGATAAGCACTATGGCGACCTGCACGTTCTCAACGACATCAATCTGTCAGTCGATCGCGGCGAGGTCGTCGTTGTGATCGGCCCCTCGGGCTCGGGCAAGTCGACCATGTGCCGCACCATCAACCGCTTGGAGACCATCGACTCGGGCGAGATCCTCATCGAGGGCGAGCCCCTGCCGCAAGAAGGCAAGGATCTTGCCCGCATGCGCGCCGAGCTGGGCATGGTGTTTCAGCAGTTCAACCTGTTCGCACATATGACCGTACTGCAGAACGTCATGCTGGGGCCGGTCGACGTGCTGGGCGTGTCCAAGGAGGAAGCTCGTGAGCGCGCCATGGACCTGCTGAGTCGCGTGGGCGTGGCCGAGCAGGCCGACAAGGTGCCCGCACAGCTTTCGGGCGGCCAGCAGCAGCGCGTGGCCATCGCCCGTTCGCTTGCCATGCAACCCAAGGCCATGCTCTTTGACGAGCCCACGAGTGCCCTTGACCCCGAGATGATCAACGAGGTGCTCGAGGTCATGGTCCGTCTGGCCCAGCAGGGCATGACGATGATCGTCATTACGCACGAGATGAACTTTGCCCGCCGCGTGGCCGACCGCGTCGTGTTTATGGCCGACGGGCAGATCGTGGAAACCGGCACGCCCGACGAGTTCTTCGACCATCCCCAGACCAAGCGCGCCCAGGACTTCCTCAACTCCATTAAGGGCCACTAGCCAGCCACCCCGTGGGACAAATCCATTGAAAGTGTTGTCCCACGTCTCTCATGCGCCCTGTCACCTTCAGATTCGAAAGCAGCACCTATGATCGGAACTCGTACTTCATCGTCCTACACCCCGCACGTTGACGTCGCCCCCGCCGACCGCCCACTCATCCTCGTCGCGCCGCGCTGGGAAGAGGCGAAGCCGTTTTTGAGCGAAACGCTCTCCCCCAACGAGGAGATCGCCAGCGTCTTTGTCGATGCCATCCTTGCCGCAGGCGGCCTGCCGCTGCAGATGTCCATCACCGAGGACATTGAGGTCATCCGCCATTACGTCGATATCGCCGACGGCATCGCCATTCCCGGCGGCCCCGACGTCAATCCCAAACGTTGGGGCGATGATCGACCCTACGACCCCACCCTCTGCTGCGAGATCCGCGATAGCTTTGAATTTAAGCTGGTCGGCGAGGTGCTCCGCGCCAAGAAGCCGCTCTTTACCACCTGCCGCGGCACGCAGTTGCTCAATGTCGCCACTGGCGGCACCCTGTGCATGGACGTGCCGAGCCTGGGCGCTCGCGAGGGCCGCACGCAGTGGCGCCATACCCACGTGCTCAACGACCCCGTGCATCCCGTCGAGGTCGTGCCGGGCTCGCTTCTGGAGCGCGCGGTTGGCGGGCACAGGCTGATCCAGACCAACTCGGCACACCACTGCTGCGTCGACCGTCTGGGTAAAAGCACGCGCTTGGTCGCCAAGGCAACCGATGGCGTTCCCGAGTGCATCGAAGTCGAAGGCCAGCCGTTCTGCCTGGGCGTGCAATGGCACCCTGAGTACACGTGGAAGACGCTCGAGACCGACTTTAACCTGTGGAAGTCGTTTGTCGAGGCAGCGGCAAAGGTTAAACAGGCCCGTTAGTTCACGGACAGCACAACACAAAAGGGCGCCCCGCCGGCCACATGGTCCGACGGGGCGCCCTTTTGTGTCTACATCAACGAACTTGGGGCAGTCCAAGGCTCGCAAGCTCTTACTCGGCCGCCTCGCGCAGGGCCGACATCGTAGCCGCATATTGCTGTTGCAGCGCATGCATTCTCTCGCGAGCGCCGTCAACGGCATCGGCGCCGCGCAGCGCTTCGGTCACCACGACCGCCGGCTCGTACAGATTATCGAATCCCAGGTTCTGGCTCACGCCCTTGAGCGTGTGCGCTGCCATAAACGCACCTTCGGCGTCTCCTGCCGCCATGGCGGCCTCCAGCTTGTCCATGCTCTCGTCATCCAAAAACTTGAGGGCAAAGCGGGCAAGCATTTCCTCGCCCATCAGCCGAGCGCACGCGTCATCATAATTAGCGCCGATCTTCTCATACGCCTCACGCATGGAAATCATGGATTAAAACTCCTTTGGTCAAACTAAATCATGGGAAACGCGACGACGTCGGCGGGGCGTGCCAACGTCTCGGCAATTTGGTCTTGCACCTCGAGCAGGCAGTCGAGCAGCAGCGGGTTAAACTCACCGCACTTGCCGTCCAGAATCATCTGAATCGCTTCCTGGTGCGGGATAGCGTCCTTGTACACGCGCACGCTCGTCAGCGCATCGTACACGTCAGCCACCGAAACCACCTGCGCGGCAATGGGAATTTCGTCGCCCTTAAGGCCATCGGGATAACCCTTGCCGTCCCAGCGCTCGTGATGCCAACGCGCAATCTGGTACGCATATTCCATAAGCGCATTGCCGGCGTGATGGCTACCCAGCTCAAGCAGCATGTCGGCGCCGATCGTGGTATGCGTCTTCATAATCTCGAACTCCTCGGACGTAAGGCGTCCGGGCTTGTTGAGAATCGCATCGTCAATCGACATCTTGCCGATATCGTGCAGCGCCGAAGCCAAGGCGATCGTAGAGCGTTCCTCATTGTCGAGGGAGACCGTGCCGCTACGCTGGACCAGACAGCCAAGCAGCAGCTCGGTCAGCTTCTCGATGTTCGTAACGTGCCTGCCGCTCTCGCCGTTGCGAAGCTCCATGACGCCGGCCATGATGTCGATGAGCATGCGACTGTTCTTGACGCGCTCGTTGTACTGCTGGGACAGCAGGCTCGTCAGGCGGCGCTGTTTGGCGTACAGGCGGATGGTGTTGCTTACGCGGCGGCGCACGATACGGGAGTCAAACGGGCGGTTGATATAGTCCGAGGCGCCCAGCTCGTACGCGCGCAGAACCATATCATCGGAATCTTCGCTCGAAATCATGATGACAGGCAGATTGTCGATACCCGTTCGGCGCGACAGATCGGCCAGCACCTCAAAGCCGCTTATGCCCGGCATGACGATATCGAGCAGCACGAGCGATAGTTCATCGCCATAGCGGTCGACCATGTCGAGCGCTATACGACCGTTATCGGCCTCGAGGATGCAATACTCGTCCTTGAGCATCTCGCTGAGAATGGCTCGGTTCATCTCGGAGTCATCGATAATAAGCACCAAGGGCTTTTCGCTTTGGAAGGCCTCGATGGAATCGGCATCGGTCACGACCGTACCGGCTTTTGCCTTAGCGCGGCTCAATAACTGGGCAGCGCGGCCAACGCCCTCATCGACCGTCTCGCCATGAATGCGAACGCCACCAACACATGCCGTCAAGCTCACGTACTCATGGCCCGGAATAATCGTGGAACGAACGGCATCGGACACCTGATGCAGGCGACGGGTGAAGTCATCGGAGGGAATATTGGGCATGACAACCACAAACTTGTCGCAGCCATAGCGCACAAGCTCGTCAGTCGAACGAATTCCGCTGCGTATGGCTGTCGCCACAGCACCGAGCGCAAGGTCGCCGGCATGACGGCCACATGTATCGTTGAAGACCCTAAAATCATCAAGGTCGATCATCGCAACGCCGGCATTCATGCGGGCGCTTCGGAGCTTTTCCTCGTAATATCGGCGATTGCGCACACTCGTCAGCACGTCGGTGTAGACAAGGTCCTCTTCTGCGGCCTCTTGCTCATCGATCGGACGCACCATCAGCAAGACGTGAGGCTCGCCCTCGACCTTCAGAGGGCGCAGACGGGCGCGGTATTCAATACCATCATTGAGCAGCTGCTCCGACACCTCACCCGAATCTGCCAAGGCCTCAAGACTCGACTGACGCAGACAAGGGCAGCGATCGCCGGCGAGCAGGCAGTTAGGCTCACTCTTAATCTGATCGGCCGACAGCAAACGCACCACGGGGTAGGTCTTCGCGACGCGGGCGACCTCGGCGGCAGCCTCCTCGTCGGTTAGATTGACCTCGTGATTATTGAGCATATGGGGCCCTTTCGATAGTTACGCACGGCAACGGTGCATATCAATTGGTACAAGGGTAACATCTAACAGCTGAAGGCAAACGCGCGATTATCGTTACATTTTTATGACCTGGCAAACGGCGGTAATGGAGCCGCGGGTGCGCGGTTATGGGCGCATTCGTTAACAATGACGAAACGCCAACAGCCCTTCTCCCCGCAGGTCATCGAGTGTGCTAACGCTCCAAGACATCGCGAACGGCGTTTGCCGCCGTAACGGGGCGATCGCGCAAACCGTTATGCGCGCCCGGGATCGTCACAAGGGGGCAATCGAGATATTCGGCAGCCGCTCGCGTGCCAGCCTCGCGGGGCGTGCCAATCGAGAGCTCGCCCAGGAGCACGGCGGCCACCGTTTTTGACGCGCGAACGCTATCCCAATCGGGAACGCAGGTCATAGTAATCCCGTATTCGTTTGCCATGAAGCAACGACCATTGCGCAGGGCATGTTTGGCTTCCGCTTCGGTCGTCCCAGGAGCCTCGGGGTCCAAGTCGCCGAGGGCTCCCAAGAAAAGCCGGAGCGCCCTTGAAACCTTTCCAGCCGCAATCATATCGAGCAAAACCGGAGCTGCGCCCATGCCGACGCCTTCGGCCGACACAGCCGGCTCATGCAGAATCGCACGGGCGACGAGATGAGGTTCGGCGCGAAGAAGCTCCAGCGCTACCAACGTACCGGCGCTATGCGCAAGCACATTTGCCGGAGCGCCAACGTGTTCGATCACGGTCTGCAGGTCGGCGGCCTGAGCGGCAAGATCATAGCTGCCGTCTGCCGCATCGCTGCTGCCACCGCAGCCGCGGCGGTCGTAGGCAATTACGCGGTAGTTGCGGCTGAGCTCACAAGCGATGCCGTCGAAAAATGTGCCGTCGACACAAGCGCCGTGCACGCACACCAAGGCAGGAGCATCGGGCGACACGTCCGGGCCGGCATATTCGCGACAGGCAATCGTGGTGCCCGCATTCTCGACCGTAAAATCCATGTTGTGCCCCCATTATCAATGCCCATCCAGTTGCACGTCAGTACGGCTGGATGGTCCTGCATTGCCTTACGACTTGTTAACAGATTAACTGTACCCGACCCGAGGCTTTTCATGGCATGGCATCATGAGCGACGTGAAAAAACGAAACTTGTAAAGCAAGAGCCCGCACCTTGCTTTGGAGCCGATGCTATGCTTAGGCACAATTGTCTTGAGGAGCATATGCCTATGTCTACGTTTTTGAATGCCAGCCCCATCTTTGGGCCTGTTCGCAGCCGTCGCCTTGGTCTCTCGCTCGGCGTCAACATGATGCCGGCCAGCGGTAAGATCTGCACGTTCGACTGCATCTACTGCGAAAACGGCCTCAACGCCGAGCGCCCCTGCCATGAGCCGTACAACACAGCTGCCGTGGTGCTCGACGCGCTCGAGGCAAAGCTGCGCGAGATGGCAGCCGAGGGCGAGCTCCCCGATGTGATCACCTTCGCAGGCAACGGCGAGCCCACCGCCGCACCGGAGTTTCCACAGGCCATCGCCGGCGCCGTCGCGCTGCGCGACGAGCTTGCCCCAAACTCCAAGATCGCCGTGCTCTCCAACGGCACGCGCGCCGACCGCCCCGAGGTGCACGACGCGCTCATGATGGTCGACGACAACATTCTTAAGCTCGATACCGTCGACCCGGCGTTTATCCAGCTGCTCGACCAGCCCGTTGGCCCCTATGACGTCGAGCACCAGATCGAGACGTTCGCAAGCTTTGACGGTCACGTTATTATCCAGACGATCTTTTTGACCGGCGAGTATCAGGGCAAGCCCATCGACAACACCGGCGAGGAGTACGTCGGCCCTTGGCTCGCGGCGCTCGAGCGCATTCGCCCGCAGGAGGCGACCATTTACACGGTGGCGCGCGAGACACCGGTCGCCGGCCTTGCCAAAGCAGCGCCCGAGGTGCTCGACGCCATCGCCGCGCGCGTGCGCGCCCTCGGCATCCCCTGCCAGGTGAGCTACTAGCAAAACCACGCAGCAGCTAGTGCCGCCATCCCGCCCCATCAGTTGCGGTGATATAGTTCCTATTTGTGCTGTTAAACCGCTTAAATCGGAACTATATCACCGCAACTTTTATGGACGCGTGGGTGGGCTATACTAGCTGCGAATGAAAGGAAGTTAGCCATGTATGACAAAGGACCCGTGCCCGGCCGCAACGACGCTTGCTGGTGCGGCAGCGGCAAGAAATACAAGAAATGCCATAGCGCCTTTGATGAGCGCCTCGAACGCTTGTGGGAAGAGGGCTGGGAGGTTCTGCCTCGCACGCTCTACAAGACGCCCGCCGATATCGAGGGCATCAAGCGCTCGGCAGCCATCAACGTGGGCGTGCTCGATTATGTGGGCGAGCATATCGCCGCAGGCATGACCACCAACCAGATCGACCAGATGATCTACGACTACACCGTCGAGCACGGTGGCACGCCGGCCGACCTTAACTACGAGGGCTATCCCAAGAGCGTGTGCACCTCGATCAACGACGTCGTCTGCCACGGTATCCCCTGCGATGCGGATGTGCTGCACGAGGGCGACATCATCAACGTAGACTGCTCCACGATCTTGGACGGTTACTTTAGCGACTCGAGCCGTATGTTCTGCATCGGCGAGGTCTCGGCCGAGCGCCAGCGCCTGGTCGACGTCACCCGCGCCAGCGTGGAGGCGGGTCTGGCGGCCGTCAAGCCATGGCTGCCGTTGTCCGTTATGGCCGAGGCAGTGCAAAAGACCGTCGAGGACGCCGGCTTTAGCGTGGTGCGCGAGTACGGCGGACACGGCATCGGTAAGGAGTTCCACGAGGACCCGTTTGTGGGCTTTACCACCGAGGCGCCCGATGTGGACACCATTATGGTGCCGGGCATGGTCTTTACCATCGAGCCCATGGTCAATGCCGGAGCGCCCGATATCAAGATTAGCAAGGGCGACGGCTGGTGCGTACGCACCAAGGACGGCAGCGATTCGGCCCAGTGCGAGGTACAGCTCGTGGTGACCGAGGACGGCTACGAGCTGCTGAGCTGGTAGCCGTAGATGCGCCGGATGCTGACGGGCACGCCCGTCTTGCATCCGGCGTTTTTGTTTGAACGTTTTGCCTGATATAACCTGCCAAAATAAACCTGTCCCTTTTTGGTAGGTTGAGCGGAGAGGACTGCTTGTGAACATCCTGGTTTTGTTGCCCGTCAACAATCGCCATCGCGCAATTCTTGAGTCGAGCGCTCCGGGCGAGGACTTTATCTACACGAGCGCCGACGCCGCCACGCGCGAACAAGTCGCCAACGCCGACGTGATTTTGGGCAACATAGACCCTGCCCTGCTTACCGCATGCGAGCACCTCCAGCTGCTGCAACTGCAGACCGCGGGCTATGACGATTACTTGGCCGCCGGCACCGTGCCAGCCGACGCCAAACTGTCTTGCTCGGTGGGCGCCTACGGCCAGGCCGTGAGCGAGCACATGTTTGCCATGGTCCTTTCCTTGATGAAGCGCCTGCCCGGCTATCACGACTTGCAGCGCGAACATCGCTGGGAGGATTTGGGGCCAGTTACCTCGCTCAAAAACGCCAACGTGCTGGTGCTGGGCGCGGGCGATATCGGCGGTCACTTTGCCACGCTCTGCCGCGGCATGGGCGCGCACGTCCGCGGCATCAAGCGCCATCCGCTCGTCTACCCCATCGTGTTTGAGGACATGGACGGCATGGACGCCCTGCCCGAGCGCCTGGCCGAGGCTGACATCGTCGCATCCTTTATGCCCAGCACACCCGAGACCCACGGCCTGGCGAACGCCGAGTTCTTCGCCGCGATGAAACCGGGCGCGTTCTTTGCCAACGGCGGCCGCGGCGATCTTGTGGTTGCCGACGACCTGGTTGCCGCCCTGGAGTCGGGACATCTCGCCGGCGCCGCGGTCGACGTCACCGACCCAGAGCCGCTGCCCGCCACAAGCCCGCTGTGGGATGCACCCAACATGCTCATCACGCCGCACGTCTCGGGCTGGTTCCACTTGGAGGCTACGCTCAACAATGTGGTCGACATCGCCGCGGAGAATCTGCGTCATCTGCAAGCCGGCGAGACCCTGCGCTGCTGGATCGAGCATTAGGGTTCCGCCGTTCTAACGAACGGCGGACCGGTCGACGCTGCGCGCCGCCCAGAGCGACAATTTGTCATTCAAAAGGCGAGGCATGACCAGAAGGTCGATGCCTCGCCTTTTTCATGCCAACTTGTTCGCTCTGGACGTCGCTCGCTGACGTTTGTTCAACCCGCGGTGTGTTAACAATTCTGTCCAGCTGTTGGCATTGCGGCATTTGTCCAGATAAAACCTGCCAAAATTGTCATCTCATTTTGGTCGATTTTAGAGCTCCACGCTTTCGGCGCCGTTGATGGTTAGGTTGCGCTCGTAGAACGCGGTGAGAGCGCGGATGGCGTACATCACGTCGCGCACGCCGCCGGTCTCGTAGCTTGAGTGCATGGCCAGCTGCGGCAGGCCCACGTCTACGGCATGCATGCTCGCCTGCATATTGGACAGATTGCCCAGGGTGGAGCCACCCGCCATATCGCTCTTGTTGGCGAAGGCCTGCGTGGGCACGTCGGCGTCATCGCAAATAGCCTGGAACACCGCCCGGCTAAAGGCATCGGTGCAGTAGTGCTGGTTGGCGGCTTCCTTGATGACGATGCCGCCGTTGAGCACGACCTGGTTGCGGGCATCGCACTTCTCGGCGTGGTTGGGGTGCACGGCATGTGCATTGTCGCAGCTCACGAGCATCGAGGCGGCAAGGGCGCGATGGTACGACTCATCATCAAAGCCCAGCGATCCGTTGATGCGGCGCAGCGCATCGACCAAGAACGTCGACATGGCGCCCTGCTTGGTCTCGGAGCCAACCTCCTCGTTATCGAAGCAGCAGAAGACCGAGACATCGTGCGCGTTCTCGGCGCCCAAAAATGCCTGTAGCGAGGTATAGGCGCAGGCCAGGTCGTCAAGCTTGGGCGTCGAGATAAACTCGTCGGCCCAGCCCCAAATGCGCGCATCCTGACGATTGACCAGGAACAGATCGCGGCCCAGAATCTGCTCGGGCTCGACATCCAGTTCTTCGGCGATCAGGGCATCGAAGTCACCTTGCTTGAGTTCACCGGCGCTGATGAGCGGGCACAGGTCGACGGCCCGGTTGGGAGCAAAGCCCTCGTTGACGCCGCGGTTCATATGGATGGCAAGGCTCGGAATGATAGCGACTTCGCGCTCGGTGGCAAGCAAGCGACTCTCGATACGGTCGCCCTCGCGTACCAGTACGCGGCCCGCGAGTGCCAGCGGACGGTCGAACCAGGTGTAGTCGATCATGCCGCCGTAGGCCTCGGTGTTCAGGCGCAGCGTCTCGCCTGCGCCATCGAGCTCGGGCACGGCCTTGACCTTAAACGTCGGCGAATCGCTGTGCGACGCCGTGAGCTGAAAATGATAGTCACCGGCAACGCCGTCCTCGCCCCACGTCGCGGCCAGGTCCTCGCCCACCTTAAAGGCGATAACGCTCGAGGTGTTGCGCTGCGTGTAATAACGCCCGCCCGGCTCGATGTCCCACGCCGCGTTCTCGGGCAGGTAGGTAAAGCCTGCCTCGTCGAGTTCGGCCATAATGGTCGCCGCCGTATGGAACATGCTGGGGCATGCCTCGATAAAGTCGATGAGGTCGTTGGCGGCCTCGATATCGTCGGCCGTCACATGCGCGCGCTCGGGCGTTTCCTGATCCGTCATGCTCTCCCCTTTCGCTGGGTTGATGGTCCCCTCCAGCATACCCCGCCACGCCAGCGCCGCACTCTTCATTCCGTGCTTAATTCCGCACCACTCACCAAGTTGAGCCATCATGCCCGCGCTCCTTTTGCGACAATTGCGCTAACAGGACGAGAGGAGCCGTCATGAAGCCACGTAACATTGCCATCGCCTGCGGTGTCGCGGGAGTCACCGTCGGCCTTGCCGCTGCCACCGGTATCGCTTATCGCAAGCAAATCAAGTCCGTCGCGTCGCTCAAACGCTTGACCTGCTACGCGGATGGCTATGACCTGTACGCAATCGACATCGCTTACGACTACGACCTCGACCGCGTCATCGCCGCTGGCGTGCGCGACGACCAGGCCTACATCGATGCCGTGGCGGCGCAGGTGCTGCCCGGCGTGCCGGCGCATGTCCAGGCGCCCCAGTTTGCCTGCAGCGCCTTTGCTGCCGTGGATGCCGAAGGCCGCGTGCGCACCGGTCGCAATTACGACTTTAAGGACGACACCTCGGCGCTGCTGGTGCGCAATCACCCACGCGGCGGCTATGCTTCCATCGGGTTTGCCGCCCTTAACAACCTGGGCGATAACACTCCGCTTGACTCCGTCGCCAGACGTGCCGCCGCACTCATGGGCCCGTTTGCCCAGCTCGACGGTGTTAACGAATGCGGCGTGTCCATTGCCGTACTCACCCTGGATTCCAAGCCCTGTGACCAGGACACGCAACGCCCCGTCATCAACACTTCGCTCGCCATCCGCCTTGTGCTCGACCGCGCGGCTACCACGCAGGAGGCCGTAGACCTGCTTTCCGCCTACGACATGCACGCCATGGCCGGACGCGATTATCACTTCTTTATCAACGACGCCGCCGGTGACGCGCGCGTAGTAGAGTGGGATCCGCACGATCCGGACCGCGCTTTCAAAGCGACTCCCGTACGCCAGGTTACGAACTTCTACGCCTGCTATGGTGACGAAGTGCTGCCCAACCAAAAGAATGGCGAGCTGGGCCATGGTAAAGAGCGCGCCGTCGCCATCGCCGATGTCCTCGACGCCCATGCCGGCGCCCAAGACGAGGCAGTCGCTTGGAAAGCCCTACGCGCTGCGGCGCAAGAGCCCAATCCGGAAGACATCACCAGCAACACGCAGTGGTCGGTCGTCTTTGACAACACCGAACCCGCCGCCGCCATCACGCTGCGCCGCCACTGGGGCGACATCGACGCCTTTGCGCTGTAAGGAGCCAAGCACGTCGTCCTTACGCTCGCCTGACGTTACTTACATTTCTATACATCTGAGCTAACACGTTTTACCTCCGCATCAACAGTGTGCGGGGGTAAACTTATGCGCATGTTATAACTTGCCCGGAAGGATTCATCATGCTTAGGATTGGTCTTCTTACTAGTGGCGGCGACTGCCAAGCGCTCAACGCCACCATGCGCGGCATCGTCAAAACGCTCATGACCAATAGCGAAGAACCTATCGAGATCTACGGTTTTGAGGACGGCTACCAAGGCCTTATCTACAGCAGGTTCCGCGTCATGACGCCCGCCGATTTTAGCGGCATCCTCACCCGCGGCGGCACTATCCTGGGCACGAGCCGCACACCGTTCAAGCGTCTGGACACTCCCGAGGCCGACGGCGTCGAGAAGGTGCCCGCGATGGTCCACACCTATCACAAGCTGCAACTCGACTGCCTGTTTATGCTGGGCGGCAACGGCTCCACCAAGACCGCCAACCGCCTGCGCGAAGAGGGCCTCAACGTTATCGCCCTGCCCAAGACCATCGATAACGACACCTGGGGCACCGAGATGACGTTTGGCTTTACGAGCGCCATCGACGTCGCCACCAAGTGCATCGATGACATCCACACCACCGCCTCGAGCCACGGCCGCGTGTTCGTCATCGAGATCATGGGCCACAAGGTTGGCTGGATCCCGCTGTATGCCGGCGTTGCGGGCGGCGCGGACGTCATCCTGATCCCCGAGATCCCCTACGACATGGACCAGGTCATCAAGACCATCGAGCATCGCATGGAGACCGGCAGCCGCTTTACCATCGTGGCCGTCGCCGAGGGCGCCATCTCTAAGGAGGACGCGGCGCTGTCCAAGAAGGAGTACAAGAAGAAACTCGCCGAGCGCACGAGCCCGTCGATTGTCTACGACATCGCCAAGGAGATCGAGGCCAAGACTGGTCGCGAAACCCGCGTCGCCATCCCCGGCCACACGCAGCGCGGCGGTCAGCCCGACGCCCAGGACCGCATCTTTGCGACCCAGTGCGGCGTCGAGGCAGCGCTCGGCTGCCTGCGCGGCGAGTTCGGCTACATGATTGCCTTGCGTGACGGCAAGATGTGCCACATGCCACTCGAGGATGTCGCCGGCAAGCTCAAGTATGTCGACCCCCAGAGCGACCTGGTGCGCGAGGCCAAGGCGTTGGGCATCAGCTTCGGCGACGAATAGCCTCGGCCGAAATCCATCCCATCGGGCCCTCCGACCCCGCCCGACGTATTTCGATTTGGCTCCTCCCTTGACTCCGTCAAAGGTCGCCAATCGAAATCGTCGGGCGGGGTCGGAGGGCCCTTCGTTTACATACTCGCCGAGGCAATTCGTCTTCTTGCTGCGGGTGCCTAGGGTGGGGTGTGGCGTGCATTTTTGGGAGTATTCAGCAGCCGAGGATGCCTGCATACTGGATTTTGGGCGAAAGGCAGGCACTATGGGCCGCATCCTGTAAAAAACGATCGGTCCTCGAGGCACTGGGGGGTCGCGCGCGCAGACGTGGTGTAAGAGCGTCCTGAGGTCCGTCGCTGCAAATCCCGATGTTACTCCTTCTTGAGGCCGTGCTTCTCGACTATCTCGTCCACGATCTCCCTGGCGCGCCGCCCGAGCGCGCGGCGCCTCCCCTCCGTCGGGGCCGGCCTGTCCGCGGGCTCGGCGAAGCCCCCGGCGGCCGAGGCCTCGGAGAACACGCGCTGCTGGGACCACTGCCCCTCGGTCTCCATGAGGCTCGCGCACGTCAGGCGCAGCATCGACTCCCTCGAGGGGAAGGACTGCACGACCCTGTAGCGGCGCTTGATCTCGCGGTTGGCGCGCTCCTGGACGTTGTTGGTGCGGATCTTGGCCCAGTGCGCCCTGGGGAAGGCCGTGAACGCCAGCGCGGAGTCCTCGGCCTGCTCGAAGACCTCGCCGGCCCTGGCGGACACCGACGCCACCCAGGGCGCCGCCTCGGCCCACACGCAGCGCGCGAGGTCGGGGTCGTCCTGGTAGACCGCGGCGTGCACGAGCTCCCTGACGGCCGCCTTGGAGCCCTCGGGCCTGCCCGAGCAGGCGCTCTGCAGGTTGCGCTGCAGGTGCGTCACGCAGCGCTGCCAGGCGCAGCCCTGGAACAGGCGCGAGACGGCGGCCACGAGCCCGGCGTGGCTGTCGGAGACCACGAGGCGGACGCCGGACAGCCCGCGCTCGCGCAGCCCGCCGAGGAATGCCGCCCAGGAGTCCTCGCTCTCGGTGTCGACCACGTCGCAGCCCAGGAAGTGCTTGCGCCCGTCGGCGCCCAGCCCGATCGCGGTCACGACGCCCTGCGAGACGACCGACGAGCCGACCCTGCAGCTCATGTAGGTGGCGTCGAGCCACAGGTAGCAGCACGGCGTGCCCGACAGGTCGCGGCGGCGGAACTCCGCCACCTCGGCGTCGAGGTCGGAGCAGAGTCTCGAGACCTCCGAGCTCGACAGCGAGGATATGCCCAGCCTGGACGCCACGCGCTCGACCTTGCGGGTGGACACGCCGCACACGTACATCTCCTGCACGATGGCGGCCACCGAGGTGTCGACGCGCGACCATCGCGCGAGCATGCCCTCGGGGTAGTAGGTGCCGTGCCTGAGCTTGGGTATCTCGAGCTCCACGTCGCCCACGGCGGTCTTGAGCGACCTGGGGCGGTAGCCGTTGCGGCTGTTCCCCCTGCCGTCGCTGCGCTCGTTGCGGCTCGCGCCGCACATCTGCTGGGCCTCGGAGTCCATCAGCGCGTTCATCACGCCGCCCAGCACCCTGCACGCGAACTCGCGCGCGTCGCCGCACTCCTGCCAGAGCCTCGCCGCCTCGAGGGCCTCGTCGCGGCCGAGGCGCAGTACACTCTCTTCTTGGGGCATCGCCTTTCCTTCCATTCGTCACCTTCAATTACTCCAACGACGAATTCTAGGCGGTGTCCCCTTCCTTTCAAGAAAGGGAAGAGGCGGGGCATGCCCCGCCTCTTACACCACATCTCTGCGCGCTACCCACTGGGGGCTCAGAATCAAGGCTTTCGGCGTGGTTTTGCACTCCCATTCCCGCGCCCGCGGGCTCCGAGATGCTGAATACTCCGGAATTTGCACGCCGCCCCCGGGGGTACCCGTGGGCAAAAAGCAACCGCCCCGTCAAAGTATGCATTTGGCGGAGCGGTTTATGCAAAAACGCTGCTACGGGCGTGTCGGCAGTTCGCTAGAACTTGGATCCCAGGACAGGTTACTCGGCACTCTTGAGGGCGCCGACCATGTCGATCTTGTTGAGGGTACGATTGGTGGCGAGGTTGACGATAAACGTAAAGCCAAAGGAAAGCACCACGGCAAGCACGTAGCTTAGCGGCTCGACCTCGACGTCAAAGTACAGCGACGGCATCTGCAAAATGTAGGTAAAGCTCTCGGCCAGCAAGCCACCCAGTGGCACGCCCAGTACGGTGCCAATCGCCGTGAGGATCAACGTCTCCTTGTTGACGTAGTGGTGCACCTCGCCGCGACGGAAGCCCAGCACCTTAATGGTCGCCAGCTCGCGCTCGCGCTCGGAGATATTCGTGTTGGACAGCGTAAACACCACCACAAACGATAGGCACGCTGCCATAAAGGTCACGAGCACCACGACAGAATTGATAATCGTAAAGTTCGCCTCGTAGTTCTGCCAATGTTCGGCCGTGCTCGAGATGGTGAGCCAACCATCGCTCTTAATCTTCTTGCTAAACGCAATCTGGTCAGAAGATGAGCCCTTAAGCAGCACAAAGATGCCGTTAAGGCGTGCGCTTCGACCGAACGCACGCTCATAGGTACTCTGCGTCATGTAAAGCGTGTTGCCCAGATAGTTGAGCGAAATGTCGCTGACTTTGACCTTGGCGACGTTGAGCGACGAATCCTGGACGTGTGCTGTATCGCCCGGCTGAATCCCCAGCACCAACTGTGAACTCTTGCTCAGATACACGTCCCCGTCACGCAAAGACAGCGGTTCTTTGGACTCATCCTCCAGGCGCACGTAATCGCCCAAGTTACCCGTGCGGTCGTCGGGAATCACGATGAGCTGCACGGTCTCGCTCTTGCCGCCAAACGTAAAGGTGACGTTGTCGGTCATAATCGGCAGCGTCGAAGTCACGGTCACGTTGGAATCATTGGCCGCGCTGCGCTCATCCAACGCCGCGCACGTCTGCGAAAAATCGTCGGGATTGGCGACCGCCAGCAGGTCATAGCGCGTGATATGCCCGTACTGCTTGGGCGACAGCGCGACCGACGTGTCGCGGATGCCCATGCCGCAGATCACGAGCGCCGTGCAGCCGGCGATGCCGAAGATGGTCATAAAGGCACGTTTTTTGTACCGGAACAGGTTACGCGCCGCTACCTTGTTTAAGAAGCCCATGCGGCGCCAGATAAATCCGATACGCTCGAGCAGAATGCGTGAGCCGGCACGCGGCGCCTTGGGACGCATGAGCGAAGCTGGGGTCTCGGCCATCTCGTGGCGGCAGGCGATAATCGTGGCGCCCACCACGCCCACAGCAAACAGCGCCACAGAAACGATTGAGGACACGATGTCGTACGAAAGCAGCATCTGGGGCAGTGAGTACATGTCGTCGAACACCGTAAACAGGAACAGCGGCAGGCCCACAAATCCGATGATGTTGCCGAGCACGCCACCGATCAGACACGCCCACAGCGAGTAGTCCACATATTTGGACAGGATGCGTCCGCGCGAATAGCCGAGTGCTTTGTACAGGCCGATGAGCGTACGCTCCTCCTCAACCATACGCGTGGCGGTGGTGAGACTGATGAGCACGGCGACGATAAAGAAGATGAACGGGAACACCGTGGCGATGGCCTCAATTGACGAGCTATCGCTCTCGACGCTCGAGTAGCTTGCGATATTGCCGCGATCCTGGATGTACCAGGTGCATTCGCCCAGGTCAGAGAGCTCGGCGCGGGCATCGGCAAACTGTTGGTCGGCGGCGGCGCGGCGCTGGTCCAACTCGGCCTGAGCCTGGACGCGCTCCTCACTGCCCTCGGCCATACGATCGATGTTGCCCTGTTCAATCCCAAAGAGCATATTCGCCTGGCGCTCGGCCGCATCCAAGCTTGCCGGCGTGTCGACCGTCAACTCCTGAGCGCGCGCCTTCTCACGCTCCTCGCGGATCTTCTCGATATTGCCCTTGACCTCGTTAATCCTTGCCGTATAGGCATCAGAATAGGAGTTGAGGTCCTTGGCTCCCTCGACGGCTACGTGGACTGCGGAATAGGAAGAAGATGCCGCGGCATCCTCGCTCACATAGAACTTATAGTCCGCAGCCGAAGCAGCGCGAAAGGCGTTGACTGTCGAGTCGGAGCTCACGTCGGTAGGATCGAGGACCTCGGCCGTAATGGTGTAATCGCCCGCGGCAAACTGGTCCTTGGCACTTTGGTTCGACGAGCTCGCATCGTTGGCGGCAAAACTCACCGTATCGCCGAGCTTTTTGCCCGAAGCCTTCAGGAACTTCGAAGTCACCGCGACCTCATCGGCACTCTCGGGCAAATCACCGCTCACCAGCACCGGTTGATCGATATTCTCCTTGGAAAGACTTTGCACGATCACGCGCTCGCGTGTTGTGCCCACGGCGGTGTAGGCGGTCTCGGTGTAGATACCCTCGGCCGTCTCGACGCCGTCGACCTCTTGGATAGCCGCAAGATCGTCGCGCGTAAGGCCATAGGTCGACTGCACGTTAATGTCATAGACATTCTGCTGGTCAAAATAGGCGTCGACCGAATCGCGTAGGTCCTCGCAGCCCGCCTTAAGACCGCACATCACGCTCACGCCGAGCGCGGTGATGACCACGATAGATAAGAAGCGCTTAAGACTGCCGCGGATTGTGCGGTAGATGCCGCGGCGAAAAACCGTCGGCACCATATCGTTTGAACTTTGGGCGGTGCGATAGGTCGTAAAATCCTGCTCGTGCTCCATGTTCCGCGCGTCGCGGCGTTGGCTGTTTTGGCGGTCCTGGTCCATGGGCGCTACCACTCGATCGTCTCGATCGGCACGGGATTTTGCTGGACCGTCTCGCTCTCCACGCGGCCGCTCTTAAAGCGGATCAGGCGATCGGCCATGGGCGCCAGCGCGGAGTTGTGCGTGATGATGATGACCGTAATGCCCTGCTTGCGGCAGGTATCCTGCAGCAGCTGCAAGATCTGCTTGCCGGTTTTATAGTCGAGCGCGCCCGTGGGCTCGTCGCACAGGAGCAGCTTGGGGTTCTTCGCCAGTGCGCGGGCGATGGACACGCGCTGCTGCTCGCCGCCCGAAAGCTGTGCCGGAAAGTTGCCCAGGCGCTCGCCCAGGCCAACCTGGCGAAGCGTCTGTTCGGCATCGAGCGAATCGGGGCAGATTTGCGCCGCGAGCTCGACGTTTTCGAGCGCCGTCAGGTTGGGGACCAGATTGTAGAACTGGAAGACAAAGCCGACGTCGGCGCGGCGGTATTCCACGAGCTGCGCCTCGTTGGCAGCGCTCACGTCACGCCCGTCCACCGTCACGGTGCCGGAAGTTACCGTGTCCATACCGCCCAGGATGTTGAGCGCCGTGGTCTTGCCGGCACCCGAGGCGCCCAGGATAATGGCGAGCTCACCGCGCTCAACGGTAAAGCTCGCGCCGTCGAGCGCATGGATGCGGGCATCGCCCTCGCCGTATGCTTTGATGACGTCTTTGAATTCGATATAGGCCATCGATCGGTTCCCATCTGGTCGGATAACTCTTTAGTATTACCCATTTCACGCCGACCAAAAAGGGACAGGTTCATTTTGGCAGGTTTTATATGGGGAAACGACAGCCATAGATGAGGCGCCGGGGAGGCAGAGAAATCATCGACAGGGTCAGGCCGACCGCCAAACACAACGCACGCATCTCTATCTGTCAGCCGAATCATTCGAACAGCTGTTCGTTTCTATGATATGATTCCACTATCTAAGTAGGCCAATACGCAGAAAGGCGGCCAACATGGCGTTCGACTTTAAGAAGGAATGCAAGGAGCTCTACAAACCTGCAAGCAAGCCGAGTATCGTAACTGTCCCGCCTATGAGCTACGTTGCCGTTCGCGGAAAGGGCGACCCAAATACCGAAGGTGGCGAGTATCAAAACGCCCTGCCACTGCTTTACGGCATCGCCTATACCGTCAAGATGTCGAAGAAAGGCTCAAGGAGTATCGAGGGCTATTTCGACTTTGTAGTACCGCCGCTCGAGGGATTCTGGTGGCAAGACTCCCCGAGCGGCGACATCGATTATGTACGCAAGGACGATTTCAACTTTATCTCGTGCATCCGCCTGCCCGATTTCGTCAGCCGAGATGATTTTGACTGGGCAGTCGCGGAAGCCACGACCAAAAAGAAACTGGACTTTTCTGCCGTCGAGCTGCTTAAAGTTGACGAGGGTCTCTGCGTTCAATGTATGCACACCGGGCCCTACGACAACGAACCGGCGACTGTAGGCGCTATGAATGAATACACGACCGAGCAGGGCTATGTCCCCGACTTCTCAGACACCCGTTTCCATCACGAAATCTATCTCTCCGATCCACGCAAATGTGCACCGGAGAAACTAAAGACCGTGGTTCGTCATCCCATCAAGCGCGCTGAATAGCGTGGAGCGTCATTTCACGCGCTAGGTTTTAAGCCAGCCAGCCGCCTCCCAGGCCGTCCGGTAATAATCTTGACGCGGCCCGTCGCATCTTATATCCCCTAGGGGAAACTGCGTCCCGTTCTGAAGCCTCAAACTGGGATGCAGTTTCCGCTAGGCGCCCCAAGAGGAAAGTGCGTCCCACTCCGCAGCGTCACGCCGGGACGCACCCTCAGCCCACAGCCTTCCACGTCGACCTTCCCCAGATAAAACCTGCCAAAATAAACCTGTCCCTTTTTGGTAGGTTTTAGAGGCGGACGGTGAAGGCGATCTGATGGTCGTGGCCGGACACGGTAGCGGAGCCGCCATGGGCCTCGGCGATGGCGCGCACGACGGATAGACCCACGCCCGAGCCGCCCGTCTTGGAGCTGCGCGACACATCTGCGCGGTAGAAGCGGTCGAACAGCCGGTCCAGGTCGCCTTCGGGCAGCTCGTCCACGGCGTTCGATACGACAAGTTCGGCGGCGCCCTTACCCTGACCGCGCGAGGCTGCGCGCAGGCTTAGCTCAATCACGCTGCCCTCGCTCGCATAACGCGTGGCGTTATCCAGCAGCAACTCAACCATCTGCGCCACCGCTGCAGCGTCGGCATGGGTCCGCACGCCGCTCGCAATCGACGTCGACAGACGCTTGCCGCGCGAAACCGCCACCGACTCAAACGGCGCCGCCGCCTTGTCCACGGCCTCCGAAAGATCGATCGATGTCATGGTAAAGCCCGCCGAGCCCTCGTCCATGCGAGCTAAAAATACCAGACGCTCCGTGAGCGCCGTCAACCGTGCAACCTGCTCGTGAATGCTCTGCGTCCATTCGCTCTCGCCGTTCTCGATTTCCTGCACCTCGTTAGCGGCATCAATCACGGCCAGCGGCGTCTTGATCTCGTGGCTTGCATCGGTAATAAAGCGCTTTTGCTTGCTGTAGCTCTCGACCATCGGTCGAATCACCGCGCCCGAGGCACCCGCCACGATTGCCAGCACCGCCAGCCAGCCAATGCAACTGATTGCCACGCTCGCGCTCAAAAACGAATGAAAGCTTGCAAGCTCGCGCGAGCAGTCCACGAACACATAGGTGGTCTCATCGTCTTGAACCGTAACCGTATAGCGGTAGTTACCAGAAAAGCCCGAGACCCAACCCTTGGAATACAACTTTGCGGCAATACTGGCGGCGCGCTTGGCACCCACCGCGGCAATGCGGGCCGTATTGACATCGGCAACCTGACCGGCGTCAATCGTCACCGTAAAGTAGCGCGTGTCGAAGGGAGACTCCGCCGTCATGCCTTCGAAGTGCCTGATGCGAACGCCCGCCTGACTATCGCCGGCATCCTTGCCATTAGCAGGATCGTCTTTAGGCTCGTCCCCCCAATCGATACCGTCCTTGCCCGCCAGGATATAGTCCAGGCGAGCGTCGGCCATCTTGCAGACATGCGAATAATTGACGATGTTGATGCCGACGATGATGAGCGTGAGCACCACGGTCACGGCACCCATGGCAACGAGGATAAATTTGCGACGCAGGCGGCAGACCAATGCGTCAACAGAATTAGCCCGCCCCGTACTACTCGAGGCGGCGTGAAACCGCTCCGTCACGCGTTTGCACCACGCGCGTACGCTCACGCCTGCTCGCCTTCCTCGACAACCTCGAGCGAATAGCCCTGGTTGCGCGATGCACGAATGGCCACGTCGGCACCAAGTCCCGTCAGCTTTTTGCGCAGGTACGAGATATAGACCCACACTACGTTGGCGCCTTCGGGCGCGTCCTCACCCCAGACTTCGAGCATCAGACGCTCGGTGGGCATGCGCGTGCCGGCGTTGCGCATAAAGAGCTCCATAAGCTGAAACTCACGATTAGCCAAGTGCTCCTCGCCCAAAGGGCCAACGAGTGCGTACGATGCCGTGTCGAGGCGCACGTTGCCCACACTGAGCGTCGTGGCGTCAATTGCCGTCGCGGCACGCGTCATGGCACGAATACGCGCAAGCAATTCCTTGGCGGCAAACGGCTTGGTCAGGTAATCGTTGGCACCGGCATCCAGACCCTCGACCTTATCGGACACCTCGCTTTTTGCCGTGAGCATGATGATGGGCAGGCGTTTGCCGGCTTCACGCGTGCGTTTGAGCACCTCGATGCCATCCATGCCGGGCATCATGATATCTAGGATTGCGGCGTCATAGTCGTTGGCGAGCAGATATTCGAGCGCCGTCAGACCGTCGAGGGCGGTGTCGACCTCGTAGTCGCTATGTTGAAGAATCGCGGTAAGGGCGCGGGAGAGGCCGGGTTCGTCCTCGGCAAGCATCAGCTTCACAGTTGCTCCTTTGGCGCATGGAAATACAGGTTTCGATACTGCCGATAATAGCGCACCGAAAGCTGCCTTAGCGCAGCCTTAGCGGCTCAACCTGCGCGTTTTCAAATACGCAGGATTTGGCTTAACCAAACTTAAGGCGCAGATGCCGAGCGCTTGGACGCATGCCGGTCGCGAAAAGACGGCGACTCGTTCTTTCACGGCGTCCTAGTTATGCAAAGTGCTCGAACGTTATTCCTCGTACGCGCCCTCAAGCCGGAGCAGCAACTCCTTACGGTCGAGGCCGCCGGCATATCCGTTAAGCGAGCCGTCGGCGGCAACCACGCGATGGCACGGCACGATAATCGAAATGGGATTGCGTGCAACCGCAGCCCCCACGGCACGCGGGGACACAACGGGTGCTTCGTTTCCCGGTACACGATGTCGAGCCGCAACACGCTGGGCAATCTCACCATACGTAGCGACCTCGCCACGCGGGATAGAAAGCAGCTCAAACCAAACCTCACGCTGAAACGCCGTGCCAATCATATGCAACGGCGGCGTAAACCGAGGCTCCTGCCCCGCAAAATAAGCATTCAGCCAAGCCCAAGAACGCTCAAGCACCGAAGATGCCGCGCCATTTGCCGGACTCACCGAAGACATCCCACCGGTACCAGAAACCGCATCGGCACCTACGACATACTCCGCATCCTCTTTGAGCAGCGTAGAGCCAAAGTGCTCCTGACCCTCAAACCAAAGCCCCGTCAAACCGCGGCCATCAGCGGCAAGCAAGATTTCGCCCAAAGGCGAAGCAAACGTCGTCGTGACCACCAGCGGCTCCTTTCAAAACTTCGCAAACATAATACCGCGAATTGTGCAGACAACCCCGCAGATACGTCTGGGCGGGCTCGCAATTGCTTAAGCGAGGCTGTTTTCCCCAATCAAGCGAAGAAGACACGGGGCTTAGACGCCAGAGCGGTACCCCTGCCAGCCGAGCTCTAATACTTTCCCGAGAAGTGAACGAGTAAAAACGAAGCCCCGGAGCATCCACACCTTTAGACCATAAAACCGCAGGATTCGCGCAGCAAAACCGCAGGAAATAGCGGTCAAAAAATGCCAATACTTCGGGGGTCCAAATAAGGTCGTTCACTTCTCGGCAAAGAATTAGACCCCGATTCACCCCAACCCCAAAGTCGCCCCAGGCAGCAGGCGCGACAACGCCGCGGCTGCCGTCACGGCCCCGCAGTCACCCCAGGCAGCAGGCGCAACGCGCCGCAGCTGCCGGCCGCGCCCCACAGTCCCCCAAGGCGGCAGGCGCAAAGTGCCGGGGCCGCCGCCGGGACCAGGGCCCGCAACGGCCACGTGCTCCCACATCAGCCCAGCGGCCCCAACCAACAACGGCCCCATCGCAGACCGCTTGCAGCAGCGTCACCGCAGGCGGGGGCCGGGCTTAGTTTTCAGAACACTCCGCAGACCAGTGTGGCGCCTTGTCCGCGGCTCCGAAGGAGCAGGACAAGGCGCCACACATGGTCGAGGACGTTCTGAAAACTAAGCCCGGCCCCGCCGGACAGGCCACACTACTCGCAGAGCAGCTTGGCGATCTGGACGGCGTTGGTTGCCGCGCCCTTACGGATTTGGTCGCCGCAGCACCAGAAGGTGATGCCGCGCGCAGCCTCGGGGTTCGAGATGTCGCGGCGCACGCGACCGACCCAGATCAGGTCCTGGTCGGACGTATCCATCGGCATGGGGAAACGGTCGTGTGCATCCTCGGCAGCCATATCGTCAACCAGCTTGACGCCGGGAGCGGCAGCCAGCGCAGCACGGGCCTCCTCGACCGTAATATCGCGCTCAAACTCGAGCGTAATGCTCTCGGAGTGCGAACGCAGCACGGGCACGCGCACGCAGGTGCAGTTCACGCGCAGCTCGGGCAGATGCATGATCTTGCGGCCCTCGTTTTGCAGCTTCATCTCCTCGGAGGTAAAGCCCTCCTCCTTGACGCCGCCAATCTGCGGAATCAGGTTGCTCGCCAGCTGGGCGGCAAACGCGCGCGGCTCGGGAATCTCCTCGCCGCGGCCCAGGGCGGCCAGCTGAGCCTCGAGCTCGGCCATACCGGGAGCGCCGGCACCCGAAGCCGCCTGATACGTCGAGACGATCATGCGCTTCACGCCGGCGAGCTGATGCAGCGGCCACGTGGGAACCAGGCCGATGATGGTCGCGCAGTTGGGATTGGCGATAAGGCCGTGATGCCACTTGATATCGTCGGCATTGATCTCGGGCACGACCAGCGGCACCTCGGGATCCATGCGGAAGGCATGGCTGTTGTCGACCACGACGGCGCCGCGCTTGACGGCCTCGGGCAGTAGCTCCTTCGCGATGTCGTCGCCGGCAGCGCCGAGTACGATGTCGCAGCCCTCAAAGGCCTCGGGGCAAGCCTCTTCAATCACAACCTGCTCGCCGCGGAACTCAACGGTCTTGCCCGCAGAGCGCGCGCTCGCCAGCAGCTTGAGCTTACCGACCGGAAACTCCTGCTCGTTGAGGCACTCGAGCATCTGGGTGCCCACGGCTCCCGTCGCGCCCAAAATAGCAACCGTGTACTGTTTCATGCTTCCCCCTTTAAAGGTTGTGGCTTTTGCCCGCACGCCGAGCAGGCCGATTATTGTTGCCAGTGTATACAAGAACGGGGCGGACACGAAACC
Organism: uncultured Collinsella sp.; assembly: GCA_958437935.1. GTDB lineage: Bacteria > Actinomycetota > Coriobacteriia > Coriobacteriales > Coriobacteriaceae > Collinsella. Next base: position 249,066 of record CAUBPS010000001.1, read on the forward strand.
CGCCCCGTCGAAACGAAACCGAAACGAAACGCCCCGCGCTAGATTTTTGGCACTTGTCCCAAAAATCTAGCGAGATAGCAGCTACTTGTGGAGCGCAGCCAGAGCAGGATCGACCGGCGCGGAAGCCTCCAGGTCGGAGACCTTCACAATGCCGTTCTCATCGGAGAAGGCACGGTAGATGGTCCGAATCGCCAGGTCGAAGTCCTTCTCCTCGACACCGATGATGATGTTGATCTCGTCGCAGCTCTGCGAAATCATACGCACGCTCACGCCGGCCTGGCCGAGCATACCAAACAGATGGCCCGAGATACCTGCGCGGCCGCGCAGGTTACGGCCGACGGTCGCGATGAGCGCCAAGCCCTCGACAACCTCGATCTCGAGCGGCTCGACCTCCTGCTGAATGTCGCCCACGAGCGAGTACAGCGAGTCGTGCACATCCTTCTCCTGCACCACGGCGCCAAAGCGGTCGACACCGGTGGGCATGTGCTCGACGGAAACGTCATAGCGCTCGAAGACCGAAAGTGCGCGGCGCATAAAGCCGACGCGAGGCTTGGTGCGGTCACGGGCGACGTTGATGGCGACAAAACCGCGCTTGCCGGTCACGCCGGTAATGATGGGCTCTGCCTCACCCTCATCAGCCGTCTCGCTAATGATGGTGCCGGGGTCCTGCGGCGCATTGGTGTTCTTGATGACCAGCGGAATACCAGCCTCGCGCACGGGGAACACGGCCTCCTCGTGCAGGACGCTCGCACCCATGTACGAAAGCTCGCGCAGCTCCTCGTAGGTAACGCGGGCGATGGGCTGAGCCTCGGGAACAATACGCGGATCGGCAGAATAGAAGCCCGAGACGTCGGTCCAGTTCTCGTACAGGTCGGCGCCCAGGCACTTGGCCAGGATCGAGCCCGAGATATCGCCGCCACCACGGTCGAGCAGCTTGATCTGGCCCTCACGCGTCGCGCCGTAGAAGCCAGGCATAACAAAGCCGCCCTGCTGGCCGTACTCCTGCACCAGCTCGGAGGTGCGGTTCATGCTGAGCGTACCGTCATGATGGAACGCCACGACCGTCGCGGCATCCAGGAACGGCAGGCCCAGGTACTCGGCCATCAGGCGAGCGGTGAAGTACTCGCCGCGGCTCACGAGCTCCTCGGTGGAGTAGCCGCCCGAGCGGGCGCGCTCGGCAAAGGCCGCGAACTCCTCGCGGATGGGATAGGTGAGCTCCAGCTCGTCAGCGATATCAAAATAGCGCTGGCCAATGTCCTCGAGCAGTTCCTCGCACGACACGTGATACTTAACGTGCGCGTTAACCAGGTAGAGCAGGTCGGTCACCTTGGTGTCGCCCTTAAAGCGGCGGCCGCAGGCGGAAACCACCACAAAACGGCGGGCAGGGTCGGCATCGACGATGGCCTTGATCTTCTTGAAGTGTTCGGCGTCGGCGACCGACGAGCCGCCAAACTTGGCAATCTTAATCATGGGCTTGAGGTTACCTTTCTAAAAGCCTCTGCAAACCTGTTTTGCGCGCTCTGATACCATGGTTTCACCGATTGGGACCAAGGCATCCGAGGAGCAGTGTTATATGGGAACTTATCATAGTACACGAGGACGCACTTTATCGTGCTCAAGTAAGGTGGCAATCCGCACCGGCATCGCTCCCGACGGGGGTTTGTTTGTCTCGGACGAGCTCGGCACCCAGCAGGTCGATATCAGCTCGCTTGCAGATAAATCGTACTTTGAAATCGCTCAAGATGTGTTGGGAATGTTACTGAATGATTACACGGCCGAAGAAATTTCGGCGTGTGTCGACGAGGCATACCGCGGCACGTTCGCGAGTGAAGAGGTTACGCCGCTCGTCAAACTCGACGCTGCGCCGGGCGCTGACGCCCCTCAGACCTATGTGATGGAGCTCTTTGGCGGTCCCACAAGCGCCTTCAAGGACGTCGCCCTGCAAATGCTCCCCCGTCTGATGGCCCGCACCTCCGCCAAGGACGGCGGCGCCGAGCGCATCATGATCGTCACCGCCACGTCGGGCGATACAGGCAAGGCAGCACTCGCCGGCTTTGCCGACGCCCCGGGCACGGGCATCACCGTCTTTTATCCCGAGGGCAAAGTCAGCCGCGTGCAGAATCTGCAGATGTCCACACAGGAAGGCGACAACGTCGCCGTCTGCGGCATCCGCGGCAACTTTGACGACGCCCAGAGCGCCGTCAAGCGCATCTTTGCCGATAAGGAGCTTGCCGAGCGCCTGGAGGCCGCAGGCACGGTGCTTTCGAGCGCCAACTCCATCAATGTCGGCCGTCTGGTACCGCAGGTCGTCTACTACTTTGCCGCCTATGCGCAGCTGCTGCGCGCCGGCGCCATCGAGGCCGGCGACACCGTGGAGTTCTGCGTACCGACCGGCAACTTTGGCGATATCCTGGCAGGCTACTACGCCAAGCGCATGGGTCTGCCCGTCGCCAAGCTCGTCGTGGCGAGCGACAAGAACAACGTGCTTGCCGACTTCCTGACCACCGGCGTCTACGACCGTAACCGTCCGTTCTTCACGACCATCTCGCCGTCGATGGACATCCTCATCAGCTCCAACCTGGAGCGCATGCTCTACTTCCTGTCCGACGGCGACTGCGAGCTCGTTGCCGGCCTTATGGAGCAGCTGGCGCAGACGGGTCGCTACGAGGTGCCCGCCGAGCTGCTGGCCACGATTCAGAGCGTCTTTGGCTGCGGCTGGGCCAGCGAGGACGAGGTCCGCGCCGCCATCAAGAGCTGCTGGGACGCCAACGGCTACGTGATCGACCCGCACACCGCTTGCGGCTATCACGTCTTTGAGCAGGTCGCTCCCGCCGAGGGCGCCAAGGCCCGCGTGCTGCTTTCGACCGCCAGCCCCTACAAGTTCCCGCGCGCCTGCTGCGACGCCCTGGGCCTCGACGTTCCCGAGGATGATTTTGAGGCTATGCGTGTACTCGAGCAGGCCACCAACACGGTCGCCCCGACCCAGCTCGCCGAGCTCGAGTCCAAGCCCGTCCGCTTCGAAGACGTCTGCGACGTCGATGAGATGGCAAGCTACGTCGAGTCTGCAGCAAAAAAGATGGCTACCAACTAAAACCCCTTATAAGGCGCCGGCGAAAGCCGGCGCACCTTCTTTTTATTTAGCTTTCGGGATGATGACGAGCATGCGAGCGGGTCTGGCCGTTTAGTTCGTCGCGAGTTCCGCACGAGCCGGAAAGCACTTAATGTGCTTTCCGAGCGAGCCAGGACTGCCCGAGCAGCGAACTAAACGGCCAGACCCGCCCAGGAGGACCCACATGATCAAAATCACCGTCCCAGCAACCAGCGCCAACCTAGGCATCGGCTATGACACCCTCGGCATGGCTGTCAGCCTCTACTCGCACTTCACCTTCGAGCGCGCCGACAAGCTCACCATCACGGGCTGCCCCGAGGAGTTCCAAAACGAGAACAACCTAGTCTACGTGAGCTTTGTGGACGCACTGGCCGCATGGGGCGAGCCGGCCTTCCCCGTCGCCATCGACATTCAGACTGACGTTCCCGTTGCCCGCGGCCTGGGCTCCAGCTCCACCTGCGTCGTCGCCGGCATTATGGCCGCCGCCGCACTGACAGGCCACACCGTCGACCGTGCCGAGCTCGTCCGCATTGCCACCGAGGTCGAGGGCCATCCCGATAACGTCGCCCCCGCCATCCTGGGCGGCGCCGTCTGCTCCTTTACGCCGACTGATTCGCTTCCCCAGTGCCTGCGCTACGAGGTGAGCGATAAACTGCGTTTTATTACCGTGATCCCGCCCTACGAGGTGCACACGAGCGAGGCGCGCAAGGTCGTGCCGCAGGAGATTCCGCTCTCCACCGCTGTGTGGCAGATGGGCCGCATTGCTGGCATGACACGCGGCCTGGAGACCGGCGACCTGGACCTGATTGCCGCCGCCAATGACGACCGCATCCAAGAGCCCTATCGCCGCCGCCTGATTCCCGACTACAACGCTGTGCGCGACACCTGCCTTAACGGAGGCGCCAAGACCATCTGGATCAGCGGCTCCGGCTCGACCCTCATGGCTGTGACCGACGACACCATCGTGGCAAAGTTCCTGCAGGTCAAGCTACGCGAGCAGTTCCCTAAGTGTGATACGCATATTCTGACGTGCGACACGGAAGGCGCCCAGATCGAATACCTGTAGCGCCCTGCCTCATTGCTCTCACCGGTCCCCTTGGGGCTTCCCCTGAAAACGTCCTCGATCATGAATTGCCCCGTCGTGCGCTTCGCGCGACGGGGCAATTCGATCTGCGGATTGTTTTCAGGGGAAGCCCCAAGGGGACCTGCGCAGCCTCGACAGGATAGTCGCATTCACTGATTTAATCTTGTGCTCCAACGGAGCCACAGACGAGAGGCCTTCGCGCTGCGGAATAATTTTGAGGGGAACACCCCGACCATCCCTGCGTTTACCTTGCTGAGGATGTCTACAGGGACCCACGCTTTGAAGGGGCGCCGGGCAGATAGGGGCTTTTTAGGTTACATAATAAACTGTTAATCTATGCTACTATTTAACTAGGCATCGCAGTATGGAGGTGGTCAAAGTGTTACGCACACTCAAAGCTTCGTTTTTCCTCTCGATACTTTTGATATTACCGATATGTTTCTCGTTTAGCCCTTCGACTGCTTATGCTGCAGAAAGCGATGCTGTCGCAATTTCTGGCGCAACCCAAGATTTTGATTTAACGAAAGGTCCCGAGCAGTCTCATCAAATCAAGCTTAAGGATGGGACCGTTGCAGTAATAGGAATTAAAAAAACCAATGAACCCAGCCTGATATGGGACAGTTACTACAACAACGCATCTGGAACTTGGACTATCTATTACAACAGTCCTTTTATTTATCGCGAATTCAAGATCAAGATAGCGAACTCGCTCATTACCAGCGCTTGGGGACAAAACTATACGACTATCGGCTGTACGGTAACTAACGAGTCCTTTATATGGAACTCGAAACAGGCGACATATCGACTCAACTATGAATCGATGGGGATGACGTCCGGTATCGCCGTGTTGCAAGCGACCATGGAAGGCAGCACGCTCCACACCTATGCAAACTAGACTCACATCAATTGAGGAAGTTCAATGATCCCAATTCCTGCACGCTCAGACATTATGATCGCTCTCGTTTGGATTCTCGTCGGAGTGCTTATTTGGCGTATCTGCAAATGGGTTAAAAACAAGAAATAGTTGATAAAACGTATATGCCATTTATGCGATGCTTGGGGCCGTTAAATCGGCCCCTATTTCTATAGCTTTTCAAGCAGCAGTCACCCATTTGGAAGTCGCAACGCCATTCATACGATTTCGGCCCTTTAAGCCGCTATCTATTGGTAGGGACTCTTGCTGGTAAGGAGCGCTTACTAGATACAAACCTTGGCAATATATTGGTTTAGGCGGCGCTGGTTTCTTTGTATTCGAAGACTGGTTCTAGGAGGTCCTCGATGTTGCAGTGGAGGGCTTTTGCTATGGCTCTTACGCTTGTAACCGAAGCTTCATTGATGTTTCTCTGGCGCTGCTCGTACATTTGGATTGAGCGGAGTGACACACCCGATTCGTATGCCAGATCTTGTTGGGTTTTCTTGAGCCTCTTTCTTGCTAACGCAAGTTTGGTTTGCTTGGACGCTTTTTTCGCCATATCGCAGACGAGGCGAGTCACGCGTTCCTCCGAGGCTTCGTGCCAGGGGTAGTACAGACTGCGTAGCACATCGAATGGAACGACATGCAGCAAATCTTCGAAAGACTCCCCTAGGCGCCACTGAAGGTATGCCAATATCCAGCCTGTCCAATATTCCGGTGTCTTTTCGAATCGGTAGGTTCGATTTGGCATCGGCCTTGATTGATAGCCGGACCTTTCGGCAATGAGCGCGAACAGCTCAACGCCCGATTTTCCCGACACTACCCATGCGTTGCCGCGTTCGAACTCGCGGGCTACGCCGCTCAGGCAAAAGAGTTCAGCAACTTCCGATCCTTCTGCCCCATAATCGTTAACGGCATAGTCAAAGCAGTCGCCGAGGTTGTTCATTGCATCCTCGAGGTAGTAGACGGGGTATGTCCTACTCGGCCCACAATCCGTTAACTCTTGGATCATTCAAATCAACCCTCCCTGCCATCAAATCCCTAATGTCGACATCATCAGAGTCAAATCCGTTTACCGTATCCAGATACTTACGTCGAGCGTTCTGTTCTCGCTCAAATCGTTTGGGATAAAACTCGGCTCCCGAGACCTGCTTCCAATCGCGGAACCTGATCGCCGAGAACGCGCGCTCACTCATAAGCGCATATTGAATGCCCAAATCCCCCAAAAACATAATGCGCTGCAATTGCCTGAGCGAAATCATGCCGTTGACAAACTGTCTTGCAAACGAGAAATAGGAATCGTCTGCACGATAGCCTCGAATAACGTCATAGGGAGAAATATCAATCAGGCAGTTATCCAGCAGATAACGAAGCCCCTCGCGTGCTACTGGCGTTGAAACATTAAACTCTCTGTTATTCGCCAGAATTGCAAGCCAGTTGAGAATCGAGAACTCACCTGATTCCAAATCCAAAATCGCAAGGCCATCTAAATCAAGCTCATATCGATTGGCAATGCCATCAGACTCGGTCCGACATGCCCACTCCATTGCCATTTCCTCATGCGGTGTGCAATAAAACCCGCGCCCATAGTCATTGAATTGCCTGCATTTATCCAACGATGGATGCTCGACAACAACCTCCGACCCGTGCCAAAGCTCCATATCGACCTCCTAAAAAATATCACCCCAGTGATAGTTTACCAATAACTATCACTGGGGTGATATGAACGGGGGCTTTTGACGGTTTAACCCTGACTAGAGGCAGGCTTCGGCGATGCGGCGCTTGAGTTCGTCGATGCCGGTGCCAGTCTGGGAGCTTGTAATGATTACGTTCTCGGCCGGGACGTTGAGCTGCTTCTTGATGGCTGCCGCCTGGCGGGCCTGTTGGGTGCGGCTGAGCTTGTCGGCTTTGGTGAGGCAGACGATAAAGTTGAACTCGTTGCCCTGCAGGTAGTCGATCATGTCATGGTCGAGTTTACTGGGGTCGTGGCGAATGTCCACCAGCGACACAACCAGGTTGAAGCTGCGCTCGGAGTCGAAGAAGTCGCCAATGAGCTCGGCCCAGCGGTCACGTTCGGCCTTGGAACGACGGGCGAAACCGTAGCCCGGCAGGTCGACGAAGTGCACATCGTCAGCCTCAAAGAAGTTGATGTTGCTCGTCTTGCCCGGCGTACTCGAAACCTTGACCAGGTTCTTGCGGCCAAAAAGCTTGTTCATAATCGACGACTTGCCCACGTTGGAGCGGCCGACAAAGCTCACCTCGGGGCAGGTGGACTCGGGAATCTGCGAAACCTTGCCATAGCTGGCGACGAACTTGGCAAGCTGGTAGTTAATGGAATCGGCCATGGACACTCCTTGGTCGTAGGTTCTTACAAATAGACGCGCTATTGCGCAGCGGCAATGCGGCGGACGATATCGAGCGTGATGTCACTTGCATCACGCGCGTACTCGAACAGATCGAACTCTCGGTCGCAAATTGCATCGTACGCCTCGTCACAATTATCGCTGATAGCGCGCAACACCAGGCAATCGACACCATTTTTGGTTGCGACATGGGCAATTGCCGCGCCCTCCATGCCGACACAATCGGCATGCGTCGCCTCGATAGCGTCGTTGCGCATGGCGGCGCCCGTCACAAAGCGGTTACCCGTGGCAATCGTGCCGACCAGGAACTGCTTGGTGCCCTCGTTCGAAGCGACTGCATTTGTCGAAGCGTCGACAAACCCACGCTCAGCAAGCACGTCGGCGGCAATATCGACCAGCGCGGGCGTCGAGCCAAACTCCTCGAGCCCCGGTGCGGACTCGGCGATAAGCGCGGTATCGGTATCCAGATAGCGCAGGCGTTTGCCAATGACCACGTCGTCGATATGGAGCTTGGGGTTCAAACCGCCCGCAATGCCCGAAAACACAACAGCCTGCGGAGCATACTTGCTAATGAGGTGCTGTGTTGCAGCGGCGGCGTTCACCGTGCCCATGCCCGCCGTTGTGGCGACAACTGTCAGGCCGTCGAGCTCACCGCTCACAACGGTCAAGCCTGCCTCCCGTGCCTCGCAAACGTCGCTCAGCTCTTCCTTAATCTGCATGATCTCTTTTTCGAGCGCACCGATAATCGCGATGGTAGCCATACCATTCCCCAAACCTATACGAAATTCTCAACCACGGTATGGTACCAGCATTTTGTTTGACCTCGCCAAACGAACACGCTAAGCCAGTGCAGCTCGCGTATCAAACAGCGCCTTTGCAATCGCGGCCGTAACCTCGCTCGAGCGGTCGCTCCACGGCATCGATGTCATGACGCTCATGACATAGGTACAGCCATCGATGTCGATAGCAGGCATTTCTTTCCAAAGATATTCAGTCGCGTTTAAGGTGTCTCTAAACAATAAACAGGCGTTTCTATGCAAAAACACCGATTCCGTTGCGCATCTTTGCCCAAAACGCAGTTGCGGTGAAATAGTTCCTGTTTGGGCGGCATAAGCCGAAAAACAAGAACTATTCCACCGCAACTTGACGGGGCTCTTTAGCAATCAACTAGGTGCCCGGGGGCACTCATTTAAGTCTGTCCCCAATGAGTGCCACTAGCCGATGGCGTTTTTGAGTTCGGCGCGGCGCTTTTTCATGCCGGCCATGACGGCGTTGCGCAGCTCGGGCATGCGCGCGGTATCCATCTGGGGCACGCCCTCGAGCTTATAGGGAATACCCAGTTGCTCGTACTTGACAACACCCATCGTGTGATACGGCAGCATTTCCAGGCCCACCACGTTGTGCCATGGAGCGATCAGGCGACCGAGCTTCTCGCATTCCTCCGCCGTGTCGGTGATACCCGGCACCACCACATGGCGAATAACAACCTTAATCTTGCGATGGGCAAGCTCATCGCCAAACGCCAGGATGCGCGCAGGATCGCAACCGGTCAGCTTTTTATGCTCAACCGGATCGGCATGCTTGATGTCGAGCAGCACCATATCGGTCTCGTTGAGAACAGCATCGAACTTCTCCGGATGCTTGGGATCAAATGCATAGCCACAGCTGTCTAGGCAGGTGTGTACGCGGCCATCGGGGTTGTTGTGCATTGCACGGAACAGGTCGGCCAAAAACTCGGGCTGCAGGAGCGGTTCGCCGCCCGAAACGGTAATGCCGCCGCTACGGTAGAACTCATGGTTGCTCTGGAACTCGTCCATCAGATGCTCGACGGTCACCATGGTGCCGCCGTTAACCGACCAGGTATCGGGGTTGTGGCAATACGCACAACGCATGGGGCAGCCCTGAACAAACACCACAAAGCGGATGCCGGGTCCGTCGACCGTTCCCATCGTTTCAATCGAATGTACGCGGCCCAGGGTAAACGCAGAGTCCTCGGGGCGAGCGTCCACACCCTCAAGCGTCATCTCAGCCATTCCCGCAACCTTGCCTCTCTTTGGTTTTTGTCAATTAAAATGCCAGAGCCATTCTAGCCCATACGCCTGATGGCGAAACGGTTTAGCGGTCAATTAGATCGTCCTATTTGACTCCACGCAAAAGCGGCGGGAAGGTTGTCACAACCCGCTCGCCGCCGAAGCAATAGAAATCGATAGACGCCAGGCCCTACGCCTTAAGCGTAAGCACCGCGCCAAAGGCGGTCGGGCCGCAGTGGCTCGAGATGACGCCGCCGACCTGAGTCCAGGTAACGTCCTTAAAGCCCAGGTCGTGCGCATAGACTTCCATGTCGTCGCGCAGCTCTTCGGAAAGGCCTACCGAATACGCCAGGCCAATGTGCGAGTAGTCAATCTCGCCCTTAGCAACCATGTGGTCAATAAAGGCACGGGCGCACTTGAGCATAGAGCCGCGGAACTTCTTGGTCGCCACAAACTTACCGCCCGTCACCTCAATGCAGGGCTTAATCTTGAGCAGGTGGGCGCCAAGGAATGCCACGTTGGACAGACGACCGCCCGCCTTAAGGAAGGCTAGGTCGGTAGGAACAAAGCCCAACAGCACGCGATCCATCACCGAATTGGTGAAGGCGAAAATTTCGTCGACGGTGGCATCGGGGTGAGCCTCGATGTATTTGGCGGTCTCGACGGCAACAAGCGACTGGCCCACCGAGACAAAACGCGTATCCATGGAGAATACGTAGTCGCGGCCCTTAGCCGCAATCTTGGAGGACTGATGCGAGCAGGTCGTGGCCTCGGAATACGCGAGATGCAGAATAGTCGCGTCGGGCTGCTCGGCATGGATACGGTCATACACGTGAGCAAAATCCGCAGGCGCGCAGCCACTCGTCTTAGGCATAACACCGAGCTCGTTGCAGCGCGAGTAAATCTCGAGCGGATCGATTGAACCATCTTCAACGGTCTCGTCGCCAACTGTGACGTGCATGGGCACGCGCACGATGCCGTAGCGCTCGCAGAGCTCCGGCGTCACATCCGACCCAGACTCAACCACGATTACGTACTTGCCCATTACTATCACGACCCATCTCGACATTGGCTTTTCAATACATGGCACGCGCCGCCGCACTGTTGCACAACGGCGGCAGAGCGCCAAAGAGACGCCGCCCCTTGCACACAACAAAGGACAGCGTCTCCCTGGAAAACTCCGTGCTTATTTAGGATTCTACACGGTTTGCAACAATGTGTTACTTACTCCGCAAACGGCCTTGATTATCAACTTCATCCGAACACTTCCCACATTCATCCGTACATGTACGG
>CAUBPS010000002.1 GCA_958437935.1 uncultured Collinsella sp.
GGCGGCTGATCCGGTCCGACCGGGCCGCGCGGCAAGGAGATATATTGCCAGACCGCGAAGCCCTGTGGGACGTCAATTCCACTCTTCACAAGTCCTACACAACATATTGCTTTCTATAGGTAATAGAAAGACTGGTGCGGATCTTCCGCACGTATCAGATGATGACCCTTTGGTTCAGGAATATATAGAGATCGGTCACCTGTAAGTGTATATCTACCCGCGCTTTTAGCAATGTAAACCGCGCTTCAGATAAAAAGAGGGAGCGCCGCGCACAACGCGACACTCCCCTAGCGATTCAAGAGAATCTATTAGGCCTCGAGAGCCTTCTTGGCGATGGTAGCCAGCTCGTTGAAGGACTCGATGTCCTCGTAAGCCATCTGAGCCAGGACCTTGCGGTCGAGCTCGATGCCGGCAACCTTCAGGCCGTGCATGAACTGAGAGTAAGAGATGTCGTTCAGGCGAGCAGCAGCGTTGATACGAGTGATCCAAAGAGAACGGATCTCGCGCTTCTTGTTGCGGCGATCACGATACTGATACTGCAGGGAGTGCTGGACCTGCTCTTTAGCATGCTTGTAAGTACGCGAAGCGGCACCGTAGTAACCCTTCGCACGGTGCATAACGGTACGGCGCTTCTTCTTGGCGGCAACAGCGCGCTTAATACGTGCCATGTTCTATCAACTCCTAGACGGTAAAACGAAAAACGGGAACGCGAACTTAGGCGAGACGCGACTTGATGACCTTGCGGTCGGCAGCGGCGATCTCGGTCTCCTGACGGAAGCCACGCTTACGCTTGGTGGACTTCTTGCTCAGGATGTGGCTCTTGAAAGCCTTGGCGCGCATAAGCTTGCCGGTACCAGTCTTGCGGAAACGCTTCTTGGTGCCGCTGTGGGACTTCATCTTAGGCATGAAATACTCCTTAATCGGTTACAGAACACTAGTTACTTGGTATCGCTTGCCGCTTTATCCTCATCGAAGGCGCCCTTAATCGGGGCGAGCAGCATAAGCATGTTACGGCCTTCCATCTTAGGCTTGGACTCGACCGTAGCGTAAGGCTTGAGATCCTCGGCGAGACGCTCGAGAACGTTAAGGCCCTGCTCCGGGTGAGCCATCTCACGGCCGCGGAACATGATGGTAATCTTAACGCGTGCGCCCTTCTTGAGGAAACGCAGAACGTGGCCCTTCTTGGTCTCGTAGTCGCCAACGTCGATCTTGGGTCGGAACTTCATTTCCTTGACCTCGACCTTGGACTGGTTCTTACGAGCAGCCTTGGCCTTCATGGCCTGCTGGTACTTGAACTTACCGTAGTCCATGACCTTGCAGACCGGCGGCTCCGCGTTGGGAGCGATCTCGACCAGGTCGAGACCCTGATCGTCGGCGACGCGCTGGGCATCGCGGATGGCGAACAGGCCGAGCTGAGAGCCATCGACGCCAATCAAACGGCACGAAGATGCAGTAATCTCGTCGTTGATGCGGGTGTCATCAGACTTAGCTATTTTCCCTACCTCCATTCATAAAAAAATAACCCGGCGCTTCTCAGCAACCAGGTCGTACACATAGACATCCTCGATTTGAGGAAGGGAATCTAAGTTGTATGACCAGTCAGCTGCTCATTGGCGCCAAAAGGTGGGAACCCTCGGGTTCCTCTTTAGGGCATTGCGGGAACAACGCCTTGCGAATAATAACACGTACAGCGCGTTATCACATTACGTACACGAAAAAGAGGCCTTGACCCCCTTGAACGCTCGCTTGCATGTATGGTGCCCGAGGCGAGACTCGAAGGGCCTTCGCTTCGCGAAGCCCCGGGCTTCGGACGCGCGGCGCCCTCGCCACGCTCCGCTACAAACAGGCCGCAGGCCTGTTTGCTTAACGCTTCGCGCGCTCACGCGAGTTCGGCACGAAAAAGGGGGCCGCAACCCCCTTGAACGCTCACTTGCATGTATGGTGCCCGAGGCGAGACTCGAACTCGCACGTTGTTGCCAACGGTGGATTTTGAGTCCACTGCGTCTGCCAATTCCGCCACTCGGGCACGTAATGCGTGAGTTAGTTTATCACAGCTTTCTACCGATTAGTCCGAAAATGGAACTTCGAGCATTTCGATGAGTTCGACCGTGCGTAGCATCTCGCGCTGACGGCATCCGCGACCGTCGACCGAAGCCTCACCCATCTGGTTATCGTAAGGGTCCTCGCGCATGCCGTCGAAAGAGGGCTCAAACTCTGCCTGGAATCGATTGTTGGCCACCATACGCCATGGGTCGAGATTGCCAAAGTAGTGACGGCGGCGCCACTCCTCCCCCATCCTGCGAGCAGAAGATCCAAATGACACGTCGGCGTTGAGCCAACCGGTCTGCGGCGTATAGAACTCTGCCCAGTCGTGCGACCCCACCGAATCGGGCGCAACGTAGAGGCCGCTCTGCCAACGGGCAGGCACGCCCGCGATACGGCACATGGTGATAAACGTGAGCGCCATAACGCCGCAATCGCCGCGGAGCGAATGCGCGCAGTCATCGGCAATAGATCCCAAAAGCAAGTACGGCGGCTGATAGCGATAGTCGATATACTGCGTCAGGTAATCATAGATAGCACGAGCGCGATCGAGCGGATCCTCGAGTCCGTCAACAACACCGGCCGTCAGCTGCTGCAGATACGGCGTGAATGCAATGTGCGGACGGTCCTCGGAAATATCCTCGGGCAGAGGCGCGTCCATACGCGGGTGAACCGGAAGTGTGCCACCGTAGACATCACAATAAGCAGCATCGATGTGATAACGATAGGTCACCGAAAAAAAGTGCTCACTCGAAGAAGACCACGAGGCGGTACGCGCCGAAGCATTCGCGGGAGCAACAGCACCCTCCGGCGTCATATCGAGAACCTCGATATGAGACTGTTGACGACAGGCGGCGGCAACGGGTAGCCACGCGCGAACAGTCTCTCCATCTAGAGCGCCGGGGACAGACACGGACGCTTTAAGCGTAATGACGCGAGCCAATCCGTTTTGTGACTCCATCTCCTTGAGCATCTCGTTGCGCAGTGCTATTCCGTCCGTAGAATCGGGCCGCATGCCGGGAACCTCTTTGGGATATACGCGAAGCGAATCGAGGAAGTTGTCGAGAACGAACAGTTCGCCATCGATAAAGCGCCAGTCAATACGCTTACGATTAATCAGGTCATCAAACTGCTCTTCGGTAAACTCTGGCCACTCCTCGCGAATCATCGCAATAGCCTGGTCGCGCGACACCGAAAAATGAAGCGGCGTCTCGAGCATGCGATACCGCTCGGCACGAACACAAGCAGCCAGCGAAGGCTCGGGGTTCTGCTCCAAAAGGCGATCGCAGGCAGCAACAGCCTGCGTCAAATACCCGGCATCCTTAAGACGAAGAATCTCGGGCGGCAGTCCAACATCGAGATGACGAAAGTCATCACAGCAAACATCAACAGAGCAACCAACAGGACCCTCGTCAATAACCTTCCCATCCGAAGGCAGTACATTAATAACAGCCATACCAAAACTCCAAGTCACTAGAACGCTTGAAGCCCATTGTAGCGAGATAAAAAGAAAGCCCCAACAAGGGAGCCATCAACACCGCTGAACGGTAGTCAAATAAATAATTCAGCCTCGTAACCCTGCGGCGTTAAACGAAGGAAGCCCCGTCCCCCGGAACTGTTTCCTTGGCGCGACTTCTGGCAAAGCCAGGTGAGCGCAAAGGAAACAGTGTAGGGGGACGGGGCCTCCGGCGGGAAGTTAAACCGCTACTTACGCCTTGTTGACGGAGCCAAACTCCTCCATGAGCTCCTTGGTGCGGGCGACGATGTTGTCGCGACCAGGCTTGAGGAGCTTGCGGGGGTCAAAGCCCTTGCCCTGCTGATCCTTGCCAGCCTCGATGTACTCGCGGACGCCCTTGGCGAAGACGAGCTGCAGGTCGGTGTTGACGTTGATCTTGGAGATGCCCAGGGAGATGGCCTTCTTGATCTGATCCTCGGGGATGCCGGTGCCACCGTGCAGGACGAGGGGCAGGTCGCCGGTCTGGGCCTTGATCTCGCCCAGGCGCTCGAAGGAAAGGCCAGCCCAGTCGGCGGGGTACACGCCATGGATGTTGCCGATGCCGCAGGCGAGGAAGTCGACGCCCAGGTCAGCGATCTGCTTGCACTCAGCAGGATCAGCGAGCTCGCCGCTGGAGGTCACGCCGTCCTCGGTGCCGCCGATGCCGCCGACCTCGGCCTCGATGGACATGCCCTTGGAGTGGGCAAGCTCAACGAGCTCCTTGGTGCGGTCGAGGTTAAGCTGGAAGGTCTCCTCGTGAGAGCCGTCATACATGATGGACGTGAAGCCGGCCTCGATGCACTTAAAGCAGTCCTCGTAAGAACCGTGATCGAGGTGAAGGGCGACGGGAACGGTAACACCCGTGGCCTCGACGGCAGCCTTGACCATGTCGGCGCAGACCTTGAAACCGCCCATCCACTTAGCGGCACCAGCGGTGCACTGAAGGATCAGCGGAGACTTGGCCTCCTCGGCGGCCTGGAGAATAGCCAGGGTCCACTCGAGGTTGTTGGTGTTGAAGGCACCGAGACCGTACTTGCCGGCCTCAGCCTTCTTGAGCATGTCTGCTGCGTTGACGAGCATAAAAGAAACCTCCTGTAAGGTTGCTCCGATAACGCCTGAGATTTTACCACGGCGCACCCGAGCATAAACGTTCGTTTGTTCACGAATATCGTCCAAACAGACTTTTTTTGACCGTTTGCCCTACGGAATCGACCCACTGGGGAAAATAGCTTGACGATTGAGCGGTCTTCGTGGTTCGAAAGACGGCTTCGAGCCTACATCTGCATAAACGGGTTCTGCATAAGTTCGCGCGCCATCGTGGTCGAATCGCCATGGCCCGTCAAGCAAACGGTATCGGGCGGAAGCGTCTTGGCAAGTTTGGAAAGCGAGCGCATAATCGCCGCCTCGTCACCGCCGGAAAGATCGGTACGACCGTGGCTGCCCGGGAAAAGCGTGTCGCCCACAAAGGCGATGTTCCCCTGCTCGGTCGCGGCGAACAGGACGATGCCGCCCGGCGTATGCCCCGGCGTCTCGATCACCTGCAGGCAGACGTCGCCCACCTCGATTGTATCGCCCTCGGCAAGCAAGCGCGTCGGCTCACCCGGATCGGGCGTCTCGATGCCCCACATGGCGCGCTGCTCCTCGATATTTGCGCGAGGTACCGTCACGTCCTTAGCGCACAACTCATATAGTGCGCTGTCGCCAACGACAGCTCGAACCCCGGCAACCCCGCCAACATGGTCGGCATGACCGTGCGTGCAGACAGAGCCGAGTACGCGCACCTCGGGATGCGCGGTGCGGATATGCTCCACAAGACGCTCGCCCTCCCACGCCGGATCGACGATTAAGCACTCGTCATTCGAAATCACGGCGTAGCTGTTGGTCTGAATCGGGCCGTTGACGAGTGCCTCAATCGAAGCCGCACCTCGGGGTGTCAGGTCCAAAGTCATATCGCCCATGCGCATACCCTCCTTCTAAAATACGTTCGAGGCACCAAACGATGCCTCGAACGTAACCAATATCTATGATGCTGAGAGGCTCTCGCACCTACACACGGCGCTTAAGCTGGGCTCCACCCTCGCCGGGCATAAGACGACGAGCGTCGTAGACCGAGTCAACGCTGCTGATAGAGGCCAGCAGCGGATCCAAGCCACTCGCGTCCGAGATCTCGACCATAAAGCGCAGGGTTGCAATGCCCTCGCGGTTGGTCGACGTGGCGGCAGAAAGGATATTACCGCCCGCATCGCCAATGGCAATGGTGACATCCTTGAGCAGGCCCATGCGGTCCAGGCACTCGACCACGATCTCGATCTGGAAGAGGGTGTCGGCAGCGCCGTCCCACTCCACATCGATCATGCGCTCGGGATGTTCCATAAGACCCTTGACGTTAGGGCAGTTGGCGCGATGCACCGAAACGCCGCGACCGCGCGTGATGAAGCCGACGATGTCGTCGCCCGTCACGGGGTTGCAGCAATGAGCCAGACGGACCAGCAGGCCGCTGTTGCTCTCGCCCTTGACGATAATGCCGTTACTGGCGCTCTTGCCGCACTTTTGCGGCTTGCGGTTGGAGCCGCGAGCGGGCTGCTTCACGACCTCGGCGATAGCCTCGGCCTTGGTGAGCTGTTCCTCGGGCTTGGGGTCCAAGATTTGCTCGACCTTATTGCCCACAGCGCGCGGGGCAACCTTGCCGGCACCGACGGCGGCAAACAGGTCCTCGAGCTGCTTGAAGTTAAACTGCTCCGCCACGGCGTTGAGTGCACGCGTCGAACGCGGCGTAGAAATGCCATAGCCACGCTTACGCAGGTCCTTGGCCAGCATATCGCGACCGGCGGCAGCGTCGTCGTCCTTGGTCGCAGCGGCAAAATAGCGGCGGATCTTTGACTTGGCGGAAGGTGTCTTAACGATCTTGAGCCAATCGCGCGACGGCTTGGAACTCTTGTTAGTCAGGATTTCAACGCGGTCGCCCGTCTTGATCTCGTGCGTGAGCGGAGCCACCGCACCGTTGATTTTGGCGCCGACGCAGTGGTTTCCCACCTCGGTGTGAACGGCATAGGCAAAGTCGAGCGGCGTGGAGCCGGCACGAAGCGCCATGACCTCGCCTTTGGGCGTGAAGACAAAGATCTCCTGATCGAACAGATCGACCTTCAGCGAGTGCAGGTATTCCTTGGCATCGGTGATCTCGTCGGAAGCTGCCCAATCGAGCGAATGCTTGAGCCAGTTGATCTGGTCGTCCAAACGTTGAGCGTCATTGGTCTTGGAAGCAGACGATCCGCCCGACTTCTTATATAGCCAGTGGGCGGCAATGCCGTACTCGGCCTGCTCATGCATCTCGTAGGTTCGAATCTGAATCTCGAGCGGACGAGCCGTAGGGCCGATGACCGTCGTGTGGAGCGACTGGTAGTTATTGACCTTGGGCATGGCGATATAGTCTTTAAAGCGACCGGGCATGGGGTGCCACAGCGTGTGCACCGCGCCGAGCGTGGAGTAGCAATCGCGCACCGAATGGGTAATAACGCGCAGCGCCACCAGGTCGTAGATCTCGGAGAACTCCTTGCCCTTGCGCTTCATCTTTTGATAGATGGACCAATAGTGCTTGGAGCGGCCATTAATCTGGAAACCCTCCAGGCCAATGCGGTTGAGCTCGTCGGTGAGCGTCTTGATGGTCTCGGCCAGATAGCGCTCGCGAACCTCGCGCGACTCAGCCACCATGCGCGCGATGCGCTGGTAGGCATCGGGCTCCAAGTAGAAGAAGGACAGGTCCTCGAGCTCCCACTTAATAGAGCTCATGCCCAGGCGGTCGGCCAGGGGCGCATATACGTCCATGGTCTCGCGAGCCTTAAACAGGCGACGGTCCTCACGCAGGGCGGCAAGGGTGCGCATGTTGTGCAGACGATCGGCAAGCTTAACGATAATGACGCGGATGTCCTTGGACATGGCGAGGAACATCTTGCGCAGCGTGAGGGCCTGCTTCTCGTCCATGCTGTCGACTTCGATGTTGGTGAGCTTGGTCACGCCATCGACGAGCTCGGCCACCGTATCGCCAAACAGGCCGGAAACATCGGCAAGCGAGGTCTCGGTATCCTCGACGGTATCGTGCAGCAGCGCGGCGCACACCACGTCACAGTCCATCTTGAGGTCGGCCAAAATGATGGCCACCTCGACGGGATGGTTAATGTACATCTCGCCCGAGCGGCGCTTTTGGTTGCAGTGCTTCTCGGCAGCAAAGCAGTAGGCCTGTTCAACCTTGGAGAAGTCGTCCTCATTCATATATTTGAGGCACAGGCGCTCCAGCTTGTCGTAGCTGTCCGCCATAATCTCGGGCGGCAGCTCATCGGCATGCTTATAGTGCTCCATCTCCGAGAACGGCTGGAGGGTGGAATCATGGGCGGTACGGGCTGCGGCATCCATCGAGGTCCCCTTCCCCTAGGCCCGCGGTACGATCGGGCGGTTAACTTTGGCTAGCATATCAGAAGCGCACGAATCGAGCGCCCAACTCCGGAAAGCCGAGAACTCCATGCGCGAGCGCAAGCCCTCCAAATAGCGAATTGACCTGCTCAATTGCACGCGGCCGGGGTTTTCGGCCATCACGATGCGGCGCGTGTCGCCAAGCTCCGAAACGCGGCAGAAACCAAGCTCTTCGAAGATTCCCAGGCCGCTTGCCACCGAACGCTCGTCGACCGGGGTGCGGGCATCGATGGCAAGGCACATCTGCGCGATGTCGATATCGCTTGCGCAGAATGAATCATCCCCGGTCTTACCGCGGTTGGAGCGCCACATGGTCTGCAGCGCACGATAGAGTGTGACGAGTTCGTCGCGCTCGGGTGCGTAGCAGTCGAGCAGGCGCTCGTTGATGCGGGCGTCGCGCGACGAATAGAGCAGGTGGATCACGGCGGGCCGGCCATCGCGACCGGCGCGGCCGCTCATCTGGTTAAACTCAATGCCGCCAAACGGCATGTGGTACAGCACGACATGGCGGATATCGGGCAGGTTGACACCCTCGCCAAAGGCAGAGGTCGAAACGATGCAGCTGAGGCTTCCGTCTCGGAATGCTTCCTCCACGCGGCGGCGATCGGAGCGCGCAAGCCCCGCGTTATAGAACGCGATATGGGTTGCGCAATCGGGCACACGCTTGCGCAACGTCTTGGCGAGCGCCACGGACTGGTCGCGCGAATTGACGTAAATGACGGTCTTCTCCCCCGTCGCCACGATCGACACCAAACGGTTCTCGCGGCTCGCAAGGTCGCGGTCGTCCTCGAGCTGCAGGTTCTCGCGCACCGTCTCGTCGACCACCGTGCGAGTAATCGGCAGCATGCGGGCAAGCTCGGCCACGACCGGAGCCGTCGCGGTGGCCGTCGCAGCCATAACAACCGGGTCGCCCAGGGCTTTGAGGATATCGGGCATGTCGAGATAGGCGCTGCGGTCGCCGCCCTTGGCAAGGCCGGCGTGGTGCGCCTCATCGATAACGACAAAGCCGATGCGGCCCGAACGCGCGAAGCGGTCACGGTGGATAGATAGGAACTCGGGCGTCGTGAGCACGATACCGGTGCGGCCCGAAGCTAGGCCGGCGAACACGTCATCGCGTGCGGCCTCCACGGTCTCGCCGGTCAGCACGCCAACGCCAATGCCAAGCGCTGCCATCGTCGACGAGAGGTGATAGGCCTGGTCGGCAACAAGCGCGCGCAGCGGATAGACAAAGATACTCGCACGTCCGCGAAGGACAGCCTCGCGCGCAGCATGTACATGGAAGATGAGAGACTTGCCGCGGCCCGTTCCCATAACGGCCAAGACGCTCTGGCGGTCGGCCAAGGCATCGAGCGCCTCAACCTGCGCGCGGTGCGGCTGGTTCGATCCGATAAAGCTATGGATAAGCGAGCGCGTGAGCTCGGTATAGGAAAGCTGGGCGAGCGTCTCGCGCTTACGCGACTCCAGGCGCAGGCCGGAATCCGCCGGCTGCACGCCACGACGAAGCTCGCATGCCGGATCGTCGACGCTGGGCAGCGTGGTATCGCGGACCAGAACATCCTTGATCATGAGCTTGGGCTTCACACGCCCCTGCCAATGCTCGGCAACGGCCTCGAACACCAAGTCGACAGCGCTATCGCAGTTGATGAGCTTATCGATTTGCGGCACGCGGAACATAATGGCCGGCACACTCGCGGCGCCATCGGTCGCCACAAAGCGCATGTGCTCGCCAGTTTTGCCCACCACGGCGCGGTCGCACATCGTCACGCCCTCGGCAGCCAGCAGCGGCACCTTGTTGCCCTGGCCAAACGGCTCAAGGCGGGAGATCTGCTCGATGGTCTCGATATTCAGCTCGGAAAGGTCGACGGTGGCGGCGACCTCGTCGGTGTCTTCAAAGTCCTCGGCGGGAAGCTCGGACAGCACGGCGGAAAGGCGGCGGCGGAACTCGTCGAGCTTGGATGCCTCGATGGTCACACCCACCGCACCGGCATGTCCGCCGCGACGAATCAGCAGGTCGGAACAGCGCTCGACGGCGTCAAACAGGTTAACTTTGCCCACCGAGCGACCAGAGCCGCGCGCGATACCGTCCTCGATCGAGAACAGCAGCGCCGGCACGTGATAGCGGTTGGTCAGACGGCTTGCCACGATGCCCTTGACGCCCTCGTGCCAGCCCTCGCCGCCCACGACGATTGCGCGTCCGCCGTCATAGGTCTTCTCAACCTTTGCCATGGCATCGCGCGTGAGCTCCGCCTCGATCTCACGGCGCTGGCGGTTGATTTCCTCGAGCTCAGCCGCCAGTGCGCTTGCTTCGATGGGATCGCGGGCAAGCAGCAGGTCGAGCGCCAGCTTGGGATCGGCCATGCGACCGGCAGCGTTTAAGCGAGGAATGAGCGAGAACGATAGGCCATCCGCCGTAATGCTCGAAAGGTCCGCCTTGGCGAGCGCGGCAAGCGCGATATAGCCGGGACGAGCGGTTACGCGCATCTGCTGGATGCCCTCGGCAACCAGCGCGCGGTTCTCGGGCGTGAGCGGCATCATGTCGGACACGGTGCCCAGCGCCGCGACCTCGATTAGCGAACGCCAATACGACGGCTTGCCCAAGCGCTCACCCAGGACTTGCACCAGCTTGAGCGCCACACCAGCACCGGCAAGTTCACGCGAGGGCCCCTCATCCTCGAGCTTGGGGTCGGTCAGGGGCACGCCCTGCGGCACCTGGTCGGACGGCTCATGGTGGTCCGTAACCACCAGATCGATTCCCAGGCTCTCCAGATAGGAAACCTCTTCCTTGGCGGCAATGCCGTTATCGACGGTCACGATCAACTGGGGGCGAGCGAGCTCGTTAACGCGGTCGAGCGCCGCGCGCGACAGGCCGTAGCCCTCGTCAAAGCGATGCGGAATAAACGGCGTGACGTCGGCGCCAAACGAACGTAGCGCCTCGGTCAACAGACAAGTCGACGTAATGCCGTCGACGTCAAAATCGCCAAAGACGGCGATGCGCTCGTGGCTGCGAATAGCACGCTCAACGCGGTCGGCGACGACCGCCATGCCCGGAATAACGAGCGGGTCCGCCCAGTCGCGATCGAGCGAAGGCGTCAAAAACAGCTGGCCTTCTTCGATGGATGTAATGCCGTGCGCAACCATAATGCGCGCCACCAGCCCGGGTATGCCCAGGCCAGCCGAAAGCTCCTTTTCGAGCTCGGGGTTTTGCCGAGCGACCGCCCAGCGATGCGTCGTCTTAAGCGATGACATAGGCGCCCACCCCCGATAGGGGCAGGTCGCCGCGATACCTCTCACGGTTCATAGCGATGAGTCCTCTGTGTATGCCCGCTTCGGCAGGCAGATCTGTTGAACGGATTTATTATACCGTGCGGCACGGACGTACAACGTCCAGCACGCCGCGGTTTCGATAAACGAGGGCGGTAATAGCCTCGAAATATTCGAGCGTTTCTGACGCACGGACGCATGCGAGCGTCTAGCATATCCATTCAAAACGGATTCACGAGCAAAGGGAGTCACAAGAGCATATGAAGCAATGGGTTGGACTGGGCAAGTTTCTCGCGGGGCACATGCAGACCATCGTTCCGATTTGCGTGGCGCTCGGCGTGCTCTTTCCTCAGCAGATCAGCGTTCTCAAGCCCATCGTTCCCGCCCTGTTTGCCTTTATGACGTTCCAAGGTGCGCTCAGCAACACCTTTCACCAGGTTGCCGAGGTGTTCCGCCGTCCGCTGCACCTGGTCTTGGCGCTACTCGTCTCGGCGGTGCTTATTCCCATCGCGGCGTATGCCATGGGGTCACTCTTCTTTGGCTCCAACCCCAACCTTGTCTGCGGCATCGTGCTCGAGTACAGCGTACCCGTGGCAGTCACCGCCTTTATGTGGATTAGCATGTTCGGCGGCAACGGCCCGCTTGCGCTCACCATTATCCTGACGTCCTCGGTCATCTCGCCCGTGACGATTCCGCTCACGCTCAAGCTCCTGCTGGGTGCCACCGTTGCAATCGATGTTCCGGGCATGATGCAGAACATGGCCTTTATGATTGCCATCCCTGCCATCCTCGGCATCGTGATCAACGAGCTCACGCGCGGACGGGGACACGAGAAGCTCTCCCCCGCGCTCTCGCCCGCCTGCAAATTTATGATGATGGGCGTCATCGCGTCCAACTCCACCGCCATGAGCGAGTACGTGCTACACATGAACGCGGTGCGCCTGGAAGTCGCCCTCTTTATTCTGGTGTTCGCCATCAGCGGTTTTGTCGTCGGTTTTCTGGTCGCCCGCGCGCTGCATCTGCCATATAGCGAGACGACTACCATGTGCTTTACCTGCGGCATGCGTAATATCTCTTCGGGCGCTGTCATCGCCACACAGTATTTTCCCGGCGAGGTCGTGTTTCCCGTCATGTGCGGCACCCTGTTTCAGCAGGTGCTCGCCTCGCTTATCGGGCATCTCTTTGAGCGTCTGACCGGCGAGGAGCGCGCCGCCCAGCGCAAGCGGGTCGAGGCCGGCCGCGATGCAATGGCGCGCTAAACCGTCCGCAGTGTGCGGGCGCTCACTTTACGATGTGAGCGCCTCCAGATGTGCGCGGAGTCGCTCCGCATCGACATCGAGCGTGGTCTCAGCATTGACCTGAGCCAGCCGATACCCGACAAAGTAGGGTGAAACCACCCAACGTGGAAGCGCCTTGGCAATGGTCCGGCCGCTCATGTGATAGAAGAACAGGTTGTACGACTCTGCACGACCGCCATGGTGCTCGTGCAAGATATAGCGCAGAGCTACCTGGATTGCGTCGGCGAAGAGATCCGCCTCGGCTTGGTCTCTCGTGTCATCGCTGGCGGCGATTCCCTGCGGGGCTGAAACGTTGATCTCAAAGAACCCCATGATCGGTTCGGTTGAGATGTTGACCGCGATTCTCCCCTGTCGCCAGACATTGATGCCTTCGAAATTGGCAGAAGTCAGCGAAGCATAGCCGTCTTCCTGCTCCAAACCCACAATCTGCATGTGCGGATGGACGAGGCTGCCGCCCGAAAGCGGGCCTTTGTTCTTGTACATGAGCACACTGCAGTACTGTTGGGAATCGATCATCTGCTGCCAACAGCCCAGGGCAAACCGCATCACATGATGCAGCTCATCCGGTTCATAGGTCACCAGGTCGGCGTCGTGATTGGCAGACTCGATCAATACGGTCTGACGTGTGGCCCGCAATGTCTTGAACTTATTCTCGAGCCAGATGCAGTCACCATCGCGCTGGATGATGTTGGCAAGCCCCTCCGTGTCGCAAAAGGGGCACGCGGTGCCAGGGCGACGATTATCGTCGGGCTTACCGCTCGCCTGCTGAACGTCAAATACCAGCGCCACGGGTTATACCTCTAGCGGCACGATCTTGGTGCCATGGAGCTCGGAGACGCCTAGCGCCGCCGCGACCGCGTCGCGATTTGCCGTAGTGATGCCGCCGCCGGGAAGGATGGTCAAACGATCGCCCGCATACTCGATTAAACGAGTCAGGTGATCGAAATTATCCTCGATCGACGTACCGGCAGCGCCGCCATGCGTGAGGATGCGCGTAACGCCGCAGTCGGCAAGTGTATCAATCGCATCGAGCTGAGCCTCGGGCGAGAGCTGGTCAAATGCCATGTGGAAGGTGATGTCGATGGGCTCACGCTTACATTCCTCGGTCGCGCAGCCCGCAGCCATCACGAGGGCGCCAAGCGTAAGCTCGTCGAGCGCCCATCCGCCGGCAAAGGGCTTGCAGCAGCCAAAGACCAGGCCGTCAACGCCGGCGCTCACAGCAAGGCCCAGGTCCATCTCCATCATGCGCAGCTCGTCCTGGTTGTAATGAAAGTCGCCACCACGCGGACGGATCATGCACATCACTCGCGCGTCATGCTCGTGAGCGTAGCTGACTGTAGCGCTAATAACGCCGGCGGAAGGCGTGGTGCCACCGACGGCGAGGTTGTCACACAGCTCAATGCGCCCCGCACCGGCCTCGATAGCCGCCGGCACCCGCTCAAAGTTCTCGGCACAAAACTCGTACAGCATAGATAGACCCCCAAAGACAGCAGATGTTTTCCGACGGGCATTGTCACACATCCCCATGAAGTTGCGGTGGAATAGGGACTGTTTTGGCGTCTAGCGCCCCCATTTAGTCCCTATTTCACCGCAACTTAAAAGGGG
Source organism: uncultured Collinsella sp. (assembly GCA_958437935.1). GTDB lineage: Bacteria > Actinomycetota > Coriobacteriia > Coriobacteriales > Coriobacteriaceae > Collinsella. The sequence goes on from CAUBPS010000002.1 coordinate 14,167, forward strand.
GCGCTGACCGGGTTGGTCAGCGCCCCCTTTGTTGAATGGATTAACCGCCCAGATAGGCCTTGCGGACGTTATCGTCGTGCAGCAGCTCTTGACCGGTGCCGGTCATGGTGATCTTGCCGGTCTCGAGTACATAGCCGCGTGTAGCGATGGAAAGTGCCATCTGCGCGTTCTGCTCGACCAAAAGCACCGTGGTGCCGGCCTTGTGCAGGTCCTCGACGATCTGGAAGATCTGCTCAATCAGAATCGGCGCCAGACCCATGGAGGGCTCATCGAGCATGAGCAGCTTAGGGTTGCTCATAAGAGCGCGGCCCATAACGAGCATCTGCTGCTCGCCGCCCGAAAGGGTGCCGGCGACTTGGCGACGGCGCTCCTTAAGGCGCGGGAACTGCTCGTAGACGCGCTCGAGACCCGGAGCCACCGTTGACTTGGGCTGCGTATAGGCACCCATTTCCAGGTTCTCCTCGACCGTCATCTGCAAAAAGGCACGACGACCCTCGGGAACCTGAGCCAGGCCCTTGCCCACCAGTTTATCGGCAGGCGTATGGGTAATGTCCTCGCCCATAAACTTGATGGAGCCGGTCTTGGAACGTAGCAGGCCCGAGACGGTTTTAAGCGTCGTGGACTTGCCGGCGCCGTTGGCACCGATCAGAGCCACGATCTCGCCCTCGTTGACGTTAAAGGAGATGTCCTTGATGGCGTGGATAGCGCCGTACCAGACGTTGATGTTGTAGACGGAAAGCATCGACTCTGCCATTTAGTTCTCCCCCTTATCCTGCTTGCCCAGATACGCCTCGATAACGGCATCGTTGTTCTGGATTTCCTCGGCCGTGCCCTTGGCGATGACCTTACCAAAGTTAAGCACGCAGATGCCCTCGCAAATGTTCATGACGAGCGACATATCGTGCTCGATAAGCATGATGGCGATACCAAAAGTGTCGCGAATCTTAACGATGTTCTCCATGAGCTCTGCGGTCTCGGACGGGTTCATGCCGGCGGCAGGCTCGTCGAGCAGCAGCAACTTGGGGTTGGTGGCAAGAGCGCGAACGATCTCCAGACGACGCTGAGCGCCGTAAGGCAGCGAGCCGGCCTGCTCGTTTGCCAGGTGCTCCATATCAAAGATGGACAGCAACTCCATGGCGCGTTCATGGGCGGCCTTCTCGTGCTTCCAGTACGTCGGCAGGCGCAGCACGCCCTCAAAGCCGGAGTAGCGCTCCTGGTTGTGCAGGCCGACCTTAACGTTGTCCTCCACCGTCATGGTGTTGAACAGGCGGATGTTCTGGAACGTACGGGCAATACCCATGCGGTTGACCTGGTAGACCGACTTGCCCGAAGTGTCCTCACCGTCGAGCAGGATGGTGCCGTGCGTGGGCTGGTACACCTTGGTGAGCAGGTTGAAGACCGTAGTCTTGCCGGCGCCGTTGGGGCCGATGAGACCGGCGATCTCGGTCTTACCGATGGTCAGGCTAAAATCGTCGACTGCCTTAAGGCCGCCGAATTCAATGCCCAGGTGGATGCACTCGAGCGCCGGGCGCTCGCCCAGGTCGCGATCGGGAACGATGGCGCCAGAAGGATACGGGACCATCTTGCCCTTGTTGAATTCAAACTTACTGGGCATCGGCTGCCACCTCCTTCTTAGAAGTAAAGCGGTCCTTAATGCGGCCGAAGAACGCTTTAAGCTGCGGGTTGTTGGTAAAGACCATGACCAGAATCAGTACAATGGCGTAGATGAGCATACGGTAGTCCGAGAACTGGCGGAGCAGCTCGGGAAGCACCGTGAGCAGTGCCGCCGCGATGACGGAACCGCGCATGTTGCCCAGGCCACCCAAGACCACGAACACCAGAATGAGAATCGACGTGTTGAAGTCGAACTTAGTGGCGGAGAGCTGCGAGAAGTTACCGCCGAAGAGGGCTCCGGCAGCACCGGCGAGGGCAGCGGAAACCACGAAGGCGATCATGCGGTACTGGGTGACGGAGATGCCCACGGACTCGGCTGCAATCTTGTTGTCGCGCACGGCCATAATGGCACGACCGGTACGGCTGCGAACCAGGTTGAGCACGATCACGAGTGCGACCATGACCAGGATGGCACCGGCGAGGAAGGTCGAGTACGTCGACACACCCGATGCGCCCTGCGCGCCCTTGATGATGGCGGTGCCGTCCTCGAGCAGATGCAGGTCGTCGATCGTAGAGTTGCCCGTGATGTTAAAGATCACGTGCAGGCCGCGGGAGTCGACGCCCACGATAAGGCAGGTGACGATTTCTTTGATGATCTCGCCAAAAGCCAGGGTCACGATGGCCAGATAGTCGCCGCTCAGGCGCAAGACCGGGATACCAATCAAGAAGCCCAAGATGGCTGCGGCGATAGCGCCGACCACAATGCTGATGATCAGGCGCATCGGGTCGGACGGAACGGCGCTCTCCAGCGCGACGGCGATGACGATTCCCGTATAGGCGCCGACGCTCATAAAGCCCGCGTGGCCCAGCGACAGGTCGCCCGCGATGCCGACGACGAGGTTAAGGGAAATGGCCATGACGATATAGGCCGTGATGGGAACCAGCTGACCGGCGATCATGCGCGGAATCATGTGGTTAGACTGCATAAAGAACACGATGGCGAACGCCACAAGGCACATGGCGTACGTGACAAAGTCGTGACGCGTCTGCTTGTCTTTAAGAAACTTCATAACGCTCACCTACACCTTCTCGGGGACGTACTTGCCCAAGAGGCCGGCAGGCTTGACGAGCAGGACGATGATCAGAACACCAAAGACGATGGAGTTGGCAAGGCTCGTGGAAATGTAAGCCTGCGCCATCGCCTCGATGATACCGATGAGAATGCCACCGACAAAAGCGCCGGGGATGGAGCCGATGCCACCGAAGACTGCGGCGTCGAAGGCCTTGATGCCAGGCATGGCACCCGTCGTGGGTTGCAGCACCGGCGAGTAGGAGCACAGCAGCACGCCGGCGATGGCGGCAAGGGCAGAGCCGATGGCAAACGTCATCGAGATGGTGCGGTTGACGTTGATGCCCATGAGCTGAGCGGCGGCCTTGTCCTCGGACACGGCGCGCATGGCTTTGCCCATCTTGGTCTTTCCTGTAAAGAACATCAGGCCGGCCATGATAACCAGGCAGGCGACGATGGTGACGAGCGAGACGGCGCTTACGTTGAACTTGGCCAAGAACTCCGGCACCTGGAAGGTGACGAGCGAAGTGAAGTTCTTGGGCGTGGCGCCCCACAGAAGCTGCGCGGCGTTCTGCAGGAAGTAAGACACGCCGATAGCCGTGATCAGAACGGCCAGCGGGCCTGCTTGGCGCAGCGGCTTATAGGCCAGACCCTCAATGAGAACACCGAGAACCGTGCAGGCCACGCAAGAGAGAACTACAGATGCCCAGCCCGGGAGGCCGAGATACGACGTGGCGCAGAACGAGACATAGGCACCGACCATGATGACATCGCCGTGAGCGAAGTTCAGCATCTTGGCGATACCGTAGACCATGGTGTAGCCCAACGCGATGATGGCGTAGACGCTGCCCATGGACAGGCCGTTGACCAGGTATTGGATAAAGACCGTCATGTTCCACATCCCCCTTTCGAATAGGTTTCCAGTTGATGTATGAAACAGGGACGTTACATCGTCCCTAGATACCAAGCAAGCAGGGAAGGCCAAAACCTCCCCTGCTTGGGATCAAAACCGCTCTATGTAAGGCGGCCAATTAGGCCTGTACGTACTTGCCGTCGGTGATGACGTACGCCGTGGGCTCCTTCTGGACCTGGCCCTTGTCGTTCCAGGAGAGCTTGCCAGTCAGACCGTCAACAGTAATGTTGCGCATAGCCTCGGGAAGTTTCTCGGCAACCTCGGTGGGGTCGGCGTCGACACCCAGGCCGGCCTCCTTGAGAGCCTCGACCACCGCATGCACGCCGTCGTAGGCGTCGGCGGCAAACTGGTCGGGGGTATCGCCGTACTTATCTTTGTAAGCGTTGACGAAGTCGGCGTTCTTCTCGTCGTCGGCTGAGAACGGGGTCATGAGCAGCAGACCCTCGGCAAGAGAGGTGTCGAAGCCCTCAACGCCCAGGATGCCGTCCATGCCATCGCAGCCCATCATCTTGACATCGTAGCCCATGTCCTTGGCGTTCTTGAGCAGGACGGACGCCGGCGTGTAGTAGATCGGCGCGAAGATCATGGTGGCGCCGGCCTGCTTGGCCTTGGTCAGCTGGTTGGTAAAGCTCGTGGCGGAGTCGTCCTTAAAGGTCTCCTCGTCAACAATCTCGAGCTTAGACTCAGCGGCCTGGGCCTTAAAGGAATCTGCGATGCCCGAAGAATAGGCGTCGCCGGAGTTATAGAAGAGCACGAACTTCTCGTCCGCATACTTCTGCGCCAGGAACTTGGCAGCGTTGACACCCTGGTTGGGGTCGGTGAAGCAAACCTGGAAGACGCAATCCTTGCCCTTGGTAACGTCCTCGGAGGACGCGGACGGGGTGATCATGAACGTCTTGGGGTCGTTACCGCACTCTGCGGCAACGGCAACCGACGCACCCGTGGTGGTCGGACCGACGAGGGCCTGCATGCCCCAGTCGAGCAGGGTGTTGAAGGCGTTGACGGCCTTCTCGCCGTCAGCCTGGTCGTCCTCGGCCTTGCTGACAAGCGGCAGCTCCTTGGTCGAGAAATCCTTGCAGCCAAGCTCGACAGCCTGTGTAACGGACTTGCCGTAGGACGCGTTGGCGCCGGTCAGCGGGCCGATGGTGCCGATCTTAAACGAAGCGTCGCCCGACGCGGAACCGCTGTCGCCGCCGTTGGAGGAGCAGCCAGCTAGAATGGACATCGCCCCCAGACCTGCTGCGCTCGCGATAACGCTCCTGCGATTCATAACAGGGTTCAATGACTTACCGGTGAGGCTCGACATGCGGCTCTCCTCTCAAATCTCGTCGGGTTTCGGTTACCCGACAGGCCATCCTTCGCCGTGTTCGGCGTTCGCAAAATACTAGACGCTTTAGTTAAGGAAAGTGGCGATTATTTCAACTTTTCTTTTGATTTGTTCATTTATCCATAATCATGCGTATTTCTGTCGGTTTATGCAGTTTAGCCACTTTATTGTGTGAAAGTAATGTTTCCGTTCTGTTACAGGCGTCCCCGCCCTGAATAAAACGGCCCCACCGGTCTCGTTATATGCACTTAGGCGGCGATGTACTTGCCGTCCTGAATCACATAGGCCGTAGCGGGCTTTTCGACTTGGCCCTCATCGTTCCACGTCAGCTCGCCCGTCAGACCCTCGATCTTGATCTTGCGCATGGCCTTGGTGAGCTGGTTGGTAAAGCTCGTGGAAGAATCGTCCTTAAAGGTCTCGGTATCAACGATATCAAGCTTGGACGCCTTGGCCTGCTCGGCAAAGGCGTCGGCAACGCCCGAGCTGTACGTATCGCCGGAGTTGTAGAACAGGGCGACCTTGGCGTCCGTATACTTCTCGGCCAAGAACTTCGCGGCGCTGGTGCCCATGGTGGGGTCGGTGAAGCAAACCTTATGGTGCAAACGTTGACAGTTTGTTACGGAGTTCCGTTTGTAGCGAGCGTGTTTCCAATGTTTCCGCAGCGTTTCGGGGGTGGCGTTTTGTGCTGCTCCCGCTGCCAGGCAAGCACGCGCCCGCACTTCACGCTAGAATGCACTCAACCTTTAAGCGGTTAATCCATCCATAAGATGCACGAAGGAGCTATCTATGAGCGAACCCATGCGCACCGTGAACGTCGGTCTGATCGGTCTGGGAACCGTCGGCGGCGGCGTGGCCCGTCTGATCAAGAGCCACCACGATGAGTACCTGGCAGCCTACGGCATCGACCTTAAGCTGACCCGCGCCTGCGCGCTTGCTTGGGAGCAGGCCGAGGCAGCAGGCATTGAGCGCGAGGCCTTTACGAGTGACTGGCACGATGTCGCAACCGACCCCGCCGTCGACATCGTCGTCGAGCTGATCGGCGGCGAGCATCCCGCAACCGAGATCTTCACCACTGCCTTTGAGCACGGCAAGCACGTCGTCTCTGCCAACAAGGCCCTGCTGGGCCGTCACGTCGAGACGCTTGCCGAGAAGGCGCGCGCGTGCGGCGTGCAGATTAAGTGCGAGGCCAGCTGCGGCGGCGGCATCCCCATCGTGAGCACGCTTGAGCACGACCTGGTAGGCAACAAGATCCTGACCATCGCCGGCATCCTCAACGGCACCACCAACTACATCCTGTCGCGCATGGACGCCGAGGGCGCCGATTACGCCGACGTACTTGCCGACGCACAGGCAAAGGGCTATGCCGAGGCCGACCCGTCCGCCGACGTCGACGGCTTCGATGCCGCCAGCAAGACAGCCATCCTCGCCTCCATCGGCTTTGGCACCCGCGTTACCACCGACGATGTGTACCAGCAGGGCATCCGCACCATCGGTGCCGAGGATATCGCCCAGGCCCGCGAGCTCGGCTACACCATCAAGCTGCTGGGCATCGCCCGCAACACCAACGCCGGCGTCGACGTTCGCGTGCATCCCACGCTCATCCCGGCAGACCATATGCTCGCCAAGGTCAACGGCGCCATGAACGCCGTCTACGTGGTAGGCGACGCCGTGGGCGAGACCATGTTCTACGGTGCCGGCGCAGGCTCCTTCCCCACCGCGAGCGCCGTCGTGGGCGATATCCTGTCGCTCTCCGAGCAGATCAGCCGCGGCGTGGCTCCGCTGCCCGAGATTGAGCCCTATGGTCACAACCTCGCCTTTAAGCCCATGGACGAGCTCCAGACTAAGTACTATGTGCGCCTGAAGGTCGCCGACCGCGTGGGTGCCCTGTCCGAGACGGTCGACATCTTTGCCAAGCACAACATCTCGATCTCGCTCATCAACCAGGTCGAGGACGGCAAGTCGGGCGCCAGCGATACTTGCTCGGTCATCTTCCTGACGCACCGCGCGCTCGAGAAGGACGTCCAGGCTGCCACCGCCGAGCTTGCCAGCGTCGACTGCGTAGCCGAGGTCGCCAACGTCCTGCGCATCGAGGACGTTGAGGCTTGGACCGAAGGCGTCATGGCGAACTAGCTCAACGCTCGCCTAGCAATACACGCTTTGAGGGCTCCCGTCCGATGCGGGACGGGAGCCCTTTTGTCTCCTGCCCTAAGCACAACGGCAGAGCACATTTGCGCGAGCCGCTCATCGGTAACGCGGGCTACCGTTCACCGATATGCAAACACGGCCGATTCCAGTTACGGCTACGCTGTGCTGCGAATGTCCGCCCGCGATGAGAGGAAATACCATGTTGCTCGAGGGCAAGAAAGCAATCATCACCGGAGGCACGCGCGGTATCGGCTATGCCATCGCCTGCCGTTTTATCGAGGAAGGCGCCGCCGTCACCGTCTTTGGCTCGCGTCAGGAGACCGCCGATGCGGCCGTTGAGAAGCTGACAGCCGCCTATCCCGACGCCAAGGTCTGGGGCCGCTCCTGCGACCTCACCTCACTCGAAGCCGTGACCGAGGCCTTTACCCAGGCTGCAGCCGACATGGGCGGCTTGGACACGGTCGTCAACAATGCCGGTATCTCCCAGCGTTCACCCCTCTTGGACTACACGGCCGAGGAGTTCGCAAAGGTCATGGACCTTAACGTCGTCGCCGTCTTTAATGGCCACCAAGCTGCCGCCAAGATCATGACCGAGGCCGGCCACGGCGGCACCATCACCACCACGAGCTCGATGGTTGCCAAGTACGGCCAGCCCTCTGGCGTCGGCTATCCAACGTCCAAGTTTGCCGTCAACGGCATGGTCCAGTCGCTCTCGCGCGAGCTCGCCCCCATGGGCATTCGCGTCAATGCCGTAGCACCCGGTGTAACCAAAACCGACATGGTCGCCAACCTGCCTGAAGAGGTTATTAAGCCCATCGTCGCCACCATTCCGCTGGGTCGCATGGGCGAGCCCGAGGATGTCGCCAACGCCTTTGTTTTCCTGGCGAGCGACATGTCCTCCTACGTCACGGGCGCCGTGCTCCCCGTCGACGGAGCCGCCCGCTCTTAAGGGACCACAAGCCTCAGCTCCCAGCCTCAACATAGTCCAACAAAGAAGGCGCGCCGTCTGCATCAACTGCAGGCAGCGCGCCTTCTTCTGTTTGAAAGGGAAGCTGTGTCCCGGAATTCCGACTCAGACCGGGACGCAGCTTCCCTCAGGGCCATGTTTCGGAAAGAGCGCCCCGTTTTGAACGCCGATTCTGGGATACCGTTTCCGCAACGGATCTCTCGCGGAAACTGCATCCCACTCTGAGCGCCCATTCCGGGACACAGTTTCCCAACGGCCCCCGTTTCGGAAACCACATCCCGTTCCGAGCCTTCAAAGCGGGACGCGGCTTCCCCGAGAGAGTATCGACTACTTGCCGTCGTCGTCCTCGGCTTCTTCTCTTGCATAGAGCTCCAACATGCGGCGGCGGTATTCGCGCACGGCGAGCTTGGCGCGCTCCAGGCGGCGACGCTCGCGCGGGGTCAGCTCGGACGGGTCGACCTCATCACCATAGGTCTTATCGGCAAGAAGATGCGCCGCGTCCACGATGCGGGCATCGATGTGGCCGCTCGCCGCCTCGGCGGAAAGACGCTCGGCAATCGTATCGAGCGTAGGCAAGCCCTCGAATACGCGACCATGGCCATGCGAAGTCAGCAGCTCGTGCTCACGTGCGAGCAGGCTCGCCAAATCGTGATGGGCGCGCAGGATGTCGAGCGCATCGGATGGATGCTCGGCAACTTCTGCCACGGCGGCGACCGGCGCGGCGTCGACCACGCGGTAGAAGAGCTGCGCGAGCAACGGCATCAAGAACACCGTGATGGCACCGGCAGCGACCATGACCGACGCAATATCTTGCGACAGCGCGCCCGCGTTGACGGCAACGCTTGTCACGGCAACGATGATCGGCAGGGCCGTGGTGCAGTACAGGGCCACGGTAATGCGACCATACGCCGACACATCGCGCGTCGCAGGACAAATGCTCATAGAAATAAGAATGGGCACGGCACGAATAATCAACAACGCCACGATAAAGCCCACGAGCAGACCCGGGCGCGACGCCACGGCCGTCAGATCGATCTTTGCGCCCGATACGGTAAAGAATACCGGAATCAAAAAGCCGTAGGCCAGGCCATCGAGCTTGGTCTCGAGCGTATGGTTGCCCTCGGGGATGATATAGCGCAAGACAAAGCCGGCGGCAAAAGAACCCAACACGATGTCGAGATCAAAGACGGCCGAGAACGCCACGAGTGTGACCAGGATGAGCACCGTCAGGCGCACGAAGGTCTGCGACGTGGTATCGGCGCGTTCCTCGACAAACGCAAAGAAGCGGCTGCCGACACGCTTGGAGCGGCTTGGGACCACAGCCAGCAACACGCAAACCACCGCAAACAAGCCAAGGATTACGAGCGTTTGGATGCCAGTGCGGGCAGACAGCAGCACCGACATGGCGAGCACAGGGCCGAGCTCACCCCAGGTGCCATACGCGAGAATCGAGTCGCCCACACGCGTGCCAGTGAGCGAGCGCTCACGCATGATGGGCACGAGCGTGCCGAGCGCCGTCGAAGTGAGGGCAAGCGTCACGGCGATACCGTCGAAATGACTGACTGAGAACCACGGGGTAAAGCGCACGGCAAGCCAGGCGATACCAAACGTGACGACCCACGTCGCCAAGCCGTAGCGCCCCTCGACGCCCGTGATGCTCTTGGGGTCGATCTCAAAGCCGGCAAGCAGGAACAAGAAGGCCAGGCCCAGCTCGGACACAAGCGAGACCTCAGCATCTACATGGATGACGCCGAGCATATGGGGTCCCAGCACCGCGCCGAGCACGAGCAAAAAGACCGTCTCGGGAACGGGTTTTCCGGGAATCGCCGAGGCGATAAAAGGACTCGCAAAGGCCACGAGTGCGATGATGGCGAGCGAAACGAATGCCATGTGATGCCTTTCTCTTGTTTGCGCTTCACTGTAGCACCCTCGCCGTCCTCAACGCGCCGCGAGCTGTCGTATCATAGTGAGGTTTACAAACATGTGGCTCAAGGCGACCGCAGGGCAGACCCCGCAAACCGACCGCTGCCGCATACCGTACCGTACGCCCAACCGATCAGGAAGGCAGGAACCAATGGTCTCTCGTATCTACGTGGAGAAGAAACCCGGGTTCGACGTCGAGGCTCAGCAGCTCAAGGGCGAGCTGACCGAAATTCTCGGCATCAAGGGCATCGAGGCCCTGAGGATCATCAACCGCTACGACGTCGAGGGCATCGACGAGGAGCTTTTCCGCTCCTGCGTGCCGACCGTCTTTAGCGAGCCCCAGGTCGATGTGACCTACGACGAGCTCCCCGCAAGCGATGGCGCCGTCTTTGCCGTCGAATTCCTGCCTGGCCAGTTTGACCAGCGCGCCGACTCCGCCAGCGAGTGCGTGCAGCTCATCAGCCAGGGCGAGCGCCCCGCCGTGCGCTCCGCCAAGGTCTATATCATCTCGGGCGCTCTGGACGAAGCCGCCATCGAGGCCATCAAGCACTACGTGGTGAACCCCGTCGAGGCGCGCATCGCCTCGCTCGACCTGCCCGAGACGCTGTACATGGAGACCCCCGAGCCCCAGCCCGTCGAGGTGCTCGACGGCTTCCGCGAGCTCGACGAGGCCGGCCTTGCCGCCTTTATCGCCGATCGCGGCCTTGCCATGGACGAGGCGGACATCGCCTTCTGCCAGCAGTACTTCCGCGATGAGGACCGCGACCCCACCATCACCGAGATCCGCGTGATCGACACCTACTGGTCCGATCACTGCCGCCACACCACCTTCGGCACCGTCCTGGACGACGTGACGATCGACGACGCCGTGGTGCAGCAAGCCTTCGACCGCTACATGGAGATGCGCCACGAACTCGGCCGCGACGCCAAGCCCGTCTGCCTCATGGACATGGGCACCATCGGCGCCAAGTATCTTAAGAAGACCGGCGTCATGACCGATGTCGATGAGTCCGAGGAGATCAACGCCTGCACCGTCAAGGTGAAGGTCGATGTCGACGGCGAGGACCAGGACTGGCTGTTCCTGTTTAAGAACGAGACCCACAACCACCCGACCGAGATCGAGCCCTTCGGCGGTGCCGCCACCTGCGTGGGCGGCGCTATCCGCGACCCGCTCTCGGGCCGCAGCTATGTGTACCAGGCCATGCGCGTCACCGGCGCCGGCGACCCCACCGTCCCGGTTTCCGAGACGCTCGAGGGCAAGCTGCCGCAGCGCAAGCTCGTGACCACCGCTGCCGCCGGCTACTCCAGCTACGGCAACCAGATCGGCCTTGCCACCGGCCAGGTCAACGAACTCTATCACCCCGGCTACGTGGCCAAGCGCATGGAGGTCGGCGCCGTCGTGGGCGCTACCCCGGCAAACCACGTGCGCCGCGAGTGCCCCGCCCCCACCGACAAGATCATCCTGCTGGGCGGCCGCACCGGCCGCGATGGCATCGGTGGCGCCACCGGCTCCTCCAAGACCCAGAACACCGAGTCCATCGAGACCTCGGGTGCCGAGGTCCAGAAGGGCAACGCCCCGGTCGAGCGCAAGCTGCAGCGCCTGTTCCGCCGCGGCGACGCCTGCCGTCTGATCAAGCGCTGCAACGACTTTGGCGCCGGCGGCGTCTCAGTCGCCGTGGGCGAGCTTGCCGACGGCCTGTACGTGGACCTGGACACCGTGACCAAGAAGTACGACGGCCTGGACGGCACCGAGCTCGCTATCTCCGAGTCCCAGGAGCGCATGGCTTGCGCCGTCGCCGACGGTGACGTCGAGGAGTTCATGGGCTACGCCGCCGAGGAGAACCTGGAGGCGACCGTTATCGCCGAGGTTACCGCCGAGCCGCGCATGCGCATGGCATGGAACGGCGTCGCCATCGTCGATCTGTCCCGCGAGTTCCTCAACTCCAACGGTGCGCCCAAGCACCAGGTCGCCCACGTCTGTGCCCGCAGCGTGTGGCAGCCCAGCTGGGCCGGCACCACGCTCGCCGAGCGCATGACCTCGCTCGTCACCGACCTCAACGTCGCTTCCAACAAGGGCCTTTCCGAGCGCTTCGACTCCACCATCGGCGCCGCGACCGTGCTCATGCCCTTTGGCGGCAAGACGCAGCTCACCCCAAGCTCGGCCATGGTCGCCAAGTTCCCCGTGGACGGCGAGACCACCACGGCGAGCGCCATGGCATGGGGCTTCAACCCCTATCTGATGGAGGCCGACCAGTTTGCGGGCGCCTACCTGTCCGTGGTCGAGTCCATCGCCAAGCTCGTTGCCGCCGGCTTTGAGCACAAGCGCGCCTACCTCTCCTTCCAAGAGTACTTCGAGCGTCTGCGCACCGAGGCCGAGCGCTGGGGCAAGCCCACGGCAGCCGTCCTGGGCGCCCTCATGGCCCAAGTCGACCTGGGTGCCGGCGCCATCGGCGGCAAGGACTCCATGAGCGGTTCGTTTGAGGACGAGACCGGCGAGCTCAACGTTCCGCCGACCCTGATCAGCTTCGCCGTCGCCGTGGGCAAGGCCGCCCGCGCCGTCTCACCCGAGTTCAAGGGCCTCACGCACCGCGTCGTCCGCATCGCCCCCGCCACCTATGGCGAGGACTACCGTCCCGACGCCCAGCAGTTGCTCGCCGCGTTTGACGCCGTCGAGGCGCTCACTGCTACCGGCAACGCCCTGGCCATATCCACGCCCGGCTACGGCTGCGGCGCCGAGAGCCTCTTTAAGATGTGCGTCGGTAACCAGATCGGTATCGAGCTTGCCGAGGATGTAGACGTGGAGAGCCTCTTCACCCCGCTCTACGGCAGCTTTATCGTCGAGCTCGCCGAGGACGCCGAGCTGCCCGAGGTCGCCGACGGCGTTGTCGTCGAGCCCCTGGGCACCACCGTCGAGGGCTATGTCATCGACACCGGCTCCGAGGTCATCGAGCTCGCCGAGCTCCAGGAGGCCTGGGAGAGCGGCATCGAGGGCGTCTTCGCCTACCGCAGCGCCGGCGAGACCCCCGAGGTCGAGACCATCGACTTCCGCGCCAAGGATATCCACGTGTACGGCGGCGCCAAGATCGCCCGCCCGCGCGTGATCATCCCCGTGTTCCCCGGCAACAACTGCGAGTACGACAGCGCCCGCGCCTTCCGTGCCGCCGGTGCCGAGGCCGACACCTTCGTGATCAACAACCTCACGCCCGAGGCCGTCGCCGAGAGCACCCACGAGCTTGCCCGCCGCATCCGTGCAAGCCAGATCGTTATGATCCCCGGCGGCTTCTCGGGCGGCGACGAGCCCGACGGCTCTGCCAAGTTCATCACGGCGTTCTTCCGCGCTCCCGAGGTCACCGAGGCAGTCCGCGACCTGCTCAAGGCCCGCGATGGCCTGATGCTGGGCATCTGCAACGGCTTCCAGGCCCTGATCAAGCTCGGCCTGGTGCCCTACGGCGACATCGTCGACGCCACGCCCGATGCGCCCACGTTGACGTTCAACACCATCGGTCGCCACCAGAGCCGTCTGGTGCGCACCCGCATCTCGTCCAACTTGTCCCCGTGGCTGTCGCAGTGCAGCCTGGACGACCCCTACACCGTCGCCATCAGCCACGGCGAGGGCCGCTTTGTCGCCAATGACGAAGTGCTCGCCCAGCTGATCGCCAACGGCCAGGTCGCCACGCAGTACGTGGGCGAGAACGGCAAGCCCAGCATGGACCTTTCCGTCAACCCCAACGGCTCCGCACTCGCCATCGAGGGCATCACGAGCCCCGACGGCCGCGTCCTGGGCAAGATGGGCCATGCCGAGCGTCGCGGCGACAACCTGTACCGCAACGTGCCCGAGCATGTCCCCGGCGATAAGTTCATGCCGATCTTTGAGAGCGGCGTGGCCTACTTCGCTTAAACCTTTCCCATCGGGTACAATCCCTTCGGGTAACAACACCCGCCACCGGCACATCCGGTGGCGGGTTCTTTTTTGCTTCGCGCATGTAGGAAGGACATCATGGAAAGCCGCAAGCCGTATCTCGCCACCCTGCCCGGACTCATCCTGGGCTGCCTCGTCTGCTGTGCACTCTGGGGATCGGCCTTTCCCTGTATCAAGATCGGTTACGCACTCTTTGGTATCCCAGCGCACGATAGCGCCTCGCAGCTGCTCTTTGCGGGCTTGCGCTTCACGCTTGCCGGCGCCCTGGTTATCGTTGGGATGAGTGCGGCCCAACGCCGCCCCCTCATTCCGCAGGCTCGCGACATCAAGCCCATCTTTGTCTTGTCGCTCTTCCAGACTATCGGGCAGTACTTCTTTTTCTATCTGGGCCTCTCGCGCGCCAGCGCCATGTCGAGCTCCATCATCGAGGCCAGCGCCAACTTCCTCGCAATCCTCTTTGCCGCCCTGGCGTTTCGCACCGAGAAGCTCAATACGGCCAAGGTGCTTGGCTGTGCGCTGGGCTTTGCCGGCGTCGCTCTCGTCAACCTTTCGGGCGCGGATGGCACCTTTGGCTTCAGGCTCGATGGCGAGGGCTTTATCCTAGCCTCCACCGTCGCGGGTGCCCTTTCGACCTGCCTGATTGGCATCTTCTCGCGCGAGCACGACGGCGTCTTGCTTGCCGGGTGGCAGTTCTTGGTCGGCGGCCTTGTCCTCACCGCCATCGGCTTTTTGATGGGTGGCGCGCTCTCCCCCACGGCGATTGCCCCCGCCATCGCGCTCATCATCTACATGGCGCTTATCTCCGCGGTCGCCTACTCGCTGTGGTCGCGCCTGCTTGCCGTCAACCCCGTCAGCCGCGTCTCGGTCTTTGGGTTTATGAACCCCGTCTTTGGTGTGCTGCTGAGCGCGCTGCTGCTCGGCGAAGGCGCGGGCACGAGCCCCGTTACCGTCATCGTTGCCCTGCTGTTGGTCTGCGGCGGCATCATCATCGTCAACAAACCCAAAAAAGCCTAGCGAACTCACCTTTTTAGGGAGGGCATTCGCATACTTTAGCTTAATGGAGCACACTGGTTCTCGTTGATTTCGTACCGAGTCGCGGCGGCAGACGCCCGTCTTGCCGCACCGCGCCTGGGCATTATGGCCGGTGGCCCCCACAAACGCAAAAGGGGCGCACGACCATCGCAACGGTCGTGTGCCCCTTTTCCTAGCGTATCTGAACGCGAGCTTTCTTTTTCTCGGCCTTGACGCGGTAAAGCTCCGCATCGGCAGCGCGAAGTAAGTCTTGCCAGGTATCAACACTATCGCCGACCCGCGCGTAACCGATGGACATCCGCAATGCATACGGCACCTCGGCATGCGCGAGCTCGTCGTTGATTGTCGCGCACAGATGCATGATATCCCGTTCCGCCACTGCCTTTTGGAGCACCACGAACTCATCGCCACCGTAGCGTGCGATAAAGCCACCAGACGCCGAGCAGACCTCTTTGAGCGCAGCGGATATAACCTGAAGAGCATGGTCGCCCTCCACATGTCCATAGCGATCGTTAATCTGCTTAAAGCCGTCGGCGTCCATCATGAGCAGATACACATCTTCGGCCTGATCCACATTTGAGAAGAGCGACAGGATATAGGTCTCAAAACGGTTGCGATTGTTGAGGCCAGTCAACGGGTCGGTCGAGATGAGCTGCTCCTGGCAGATAATGTAGAGCAGCAACATGCTAATCATTATGCCGACACAAAGGCCAGGCACCGAGTATACGATCTGAAAGGTACCGCCCACCAGGGCCGGAATGGCGAAAAATGCCAAGGTTCGATAGATAGCCTTCGTCTGCAGGCTCTCGACCCTGCGAGATTGCACAAACGCATGCAGGGACGTATGTATAACGTAACAGTAGCTGACAATGGGCTGGATCATATAGGCAAAGCCGCGACGATACACGCCCTGCGAATCGATATAGAACAAGGCGTGCGTCCAGTAACTGGTAAAAGCCAGCACGACCACCAGAGCCGTAGGCAACGTTACAAGCACCACCCTATAGCGCGAGGTCACAAGGCGAGAGCCCTGCATCGTCTCGGAATAGATAAACCAAATGAGACACGCGATGGCAAAGAGCGAAAACGAAACCGCGTTGGAAATCCAGTTGGCAGCAATACCCAACGTGCCGTCCGCACCATCCGAAAGCGTCCAGATCATATCGAATAATATGTACGCGGCAGAGGTGTAGCCAAGCATGCTAAACAATAGCTGCAGGGTGCTCGAGAACAAGGAGCGACGACTTCGCGCGGCAAGCCCGATAAGAACAATCATGCATAGCAGGAATATCTCAATCTTGAGTGCCTTAACCACTAGACGCCATCCCTTCAATATCCGAATGGTCAGAATCGCCCAATTCGAATCAGGGCAATAAACACCCCTTTACTCCGCAGGGGTAAAGGGAATCATAGCAAAGCGCCCGAACATCACTGCAAAACAGTTTCTGTTCGGGCGCTCGGACGGCGCGAATTGCACGCCGGAATCAATTATCGGTAACGGCCGTTACTCGCCATCGATGTCGGTCGCGACGGCCTCCTCGATGGCCTCGACACCGGCAGGCGACAGGTTCTCCTTGCCCTGGCAGAACTTCTTGTCGACCCAGCCGGTCAGAATCGGAGCCATGATTGCCGTGATGATAACGGCAGTGGCGATCTGGGCGTACGCGGTGGGCGCAAGCTCGGCGTAGCGCGGCGCGACCTCGGCGAGAGCAACCGGCGTGGTCATAGCCGTGCCGGCGATGGTGGAACAAGCCACGGCAGCCTTGCCGTTACCACCGCACAGGCGCTCGAACGCAAAGGTGATGGGACCGACGACAAACAGCGTGACAAGGCCCAGCAAGATGCCGGAAATACCGCCGGTGATAAAGCTCGACAGGCTCATGGACGCGCCAAGCTGAAATCCGATGACGGCAATCGCAGGGTTGGAACCGGGAACCAGCAGGTTCTTGATAAACGGGAACAGGTTGCCCAGAACCATGCCGATAACGAGCGGCAAAATGGAGCCGATGATAGTACCGACAGGGATGTTGGCAAGACCCGAAACACCAAGGATGATCATCGTGACGGCGGGGCCGGCCGTAAAGAACAGGATACCGACGGCGCCCTGCTCGGACTCATCGCCGAACTCGCCCATAATGCCCGTATAGAGCGCCATGTTGCAAAACGTAATGCCGCCGATGATAGACACGGAGCTCAGACCCAGGAAGTTGTCGTTAAAGAAATATGCCACGCCTAGGCCGAGAGCCGCTGCGACGACCAGCTTGGGAATCAGCACGACGATACCGGTCTTGATGGCGCCCGGCGTGGACTTAAAGCTGATGCCGGCGCCCACGAACAGCAGGATCGCGGCGACGATGGTATTGGAGCCACCGCGGCAGGCAGCCGTAAAGAAGCCGCCGATCTCAAAAACCTGCGGGCAGAAGGTGTTGAGCAAAAGACCGACGATCATCGGATAGATCATGATGTCGCCCGGGATGCGCGGAACCTTGAATTTCTTTTGCTCGTTGGCAGTCGCTTCCTGTGCCATGAAACCCCCATTTCCGCTGACGCGGAACAAAAGCCCACGTCATGCTTTGCTACAGTAAAGTTTGACCATGGTACCAGAAGAAATAGACCAGCTCGGTGAAAAATTCGACAAGTTGGGATGGAACGAGATTCGGCGCCCGCGACGCCACCCCTATATAAGGCTCAAGACGATATAGAGTACGATGCCCGAGACGCAGCACCACAGCATCGATTTTGTCTTGACCGCCACGACCACGACGCCGGCGGCCGCAATCCAGGGAACCAAGGCAGGCCAGAGTCCCGCGTCGAACGCGCCGGGGCTCACCAAGTCGTTGGCGACCAGCGCGGCAAAGGCAGCGGGCGGGATATAGCCCAGGGCCTCGGTAATACGGGGCGACAGGGTCCGCCCGCGCAAGGCGAACGCCGGCGCGATGCGAAAGAACGCGATAGCAGCCCACGACGACAGCCACAGAACCAAGAACTCGTTAACGGGCATCGCGGGCACCTCTTCCGTCAAATACAGCATCGCACGCCAACGCAATGGCAATGCCGGCCACGACGCTTGCCGGCACGGCAATATTCGTGAGGCCCAAGAACTTGCATATGGCGACAGACACCGCAGCCATAACAGCAGCCACGACATTGCCGCGCGACAGCCGCTGCGAAAAGAGCAGGCAGATAAAGAGTGAGGTGCAGACAAAGGCTGCAATGGCGGTGGGAACATCGACAACGGCGCCGACGATGGCGCCCGTCGTACACGAAACGTCCCATGTTGCGATAAGGATCACGTTGAGCACGAAGGACTCACGCGGGCCCCAATCCTCCCCTTCAACCAACTTGGCAAGCGAGATGCCGTATGCCTCCTCGGTAAGTGTCGCGGCAACAGCCAGCGTCTGACACTTCGAGGCACCCGTCAGATGCGGCGCGATCGATGCCGAGTAAAGCGCAAAACGCGAGGAGACGGCGGCGACGCTCGCGACGATCGATGCTGCAGGCACACCCGCCAGCCACAGGTTGCAGATCATAAACTGCCCGCTGCCCGTCACAAACGTGCTGCTCAGGGCAAAGACCATCCAGGGCTCCATTCCCGTCTGCCCCATGATCATTCCGCACGGCGCGCCTATTGCAACATAGGTAAGCATCACCGGCCAGACGGTTCTAACGATTTTGAGCACCATACGCTTCTCACCCTGACAAGGTCTCCGAGCCGCATGTAGCGATACGGCAGAATCATCATCCGACAGCAACCGAGTTCACCTACAATTGCCACCGGATCGAAAGACACAACTTTTTAGGAAGTCATTATGACAGCTATCGATCGAGACCGGGCGCGCGCGGCCTTCAAAAGCTACACCGATGCCTACGACGCCACCAACCCACGCATCGCGCTCAAAATCGAGCATACGCACCACGTGGCCGAGGCATGCGATGCCGTAGCGCGCGAGCAGGGCTGATCGTCAGAAGATATTGACCTGGCATGGCTTTGCGGCCTGCTACACGATATGGGCCGCTTTGAGCAGCTGCGACGCTGGGACACCTTTAAGGACGCCGAGAGCATGAGCCATGCGGCGCTGGGCATCGAGGTCCTCTTTGGCGAGAATCCCGCCGATGCACCCGCCACGACAAACATCCGTGACTTTATCGAAACCGGTGCGCATGACGAGCTCATCCGAGCGAGCATCGCCTATCACAGCGACTTTCGCCTGCCGGCACTACTCGACGAGCGTACACGGTGCTTCTGCGATATCGTGCGCGATGGTGACAAGATCGACATTATGCGCACCATCGCCGACAGCACCGTCGACACCATCCTCAAGGTGGACGAGAAGACGTTTCTCGGCAGCCGTTTCTCGTCGCCGACACTTGCCGCCTTTGACGAGCACCGCTGCGTCGCACGCGATGAACGCAACGAGCCCGCAGACTACCTGGTGGGACTCATCTGCTTTATGTTTGAGCTCGTCTATCCAGCAAGCCGCGCGCTGGCGCGCGAACAGGGCGATATCCACCGCCTGCTCGACGCGCCCTTTGGCATTACGCGGCCCTTTACCGACCCCGCCACGCAGGCGACTTGGAGCCGCCTTAAGGACGAGATGCGCGACTGGCTGGCGCGCGCCTAGCGCTCAAGCTGGGCCAGCAGTTCCTCGACGACCTCGACGGCATCGCCGACAACCTTGTACTGGGCAGCACCAAAGATGGGGGCATCCGGGTCCTCGTTGATGGCGATAATGCACTCTGCCCCACCGATGCCGGCAAGATGCTGGATGGCGCCCGAAACACCGATACTCACGAGAAGCTTGGGCGAAACCGATACGCCGGTCTGGCCAATCTGATGGCGATACTCCAACCAGCCGGCCTCCACGACAGGTCGCGTGCAACCAAGCTCGGCTCCCAGAGCCTCGGCGAGCCTTCGCATCAGGGGCAGATTCTTCTTGGAGCCAATGCCGCGGCCCACCACGACCAAGCGTTCGGCATCGGCGATCGAGGCCTGCTGCCTCCACTCCTCGGCGGGAATCGAGATCTCGACACGAGCCTTAGCATCATCCGCAAGCGATATCTGGGTGATCGTGCCGGAGCGGTCGTAGTCAAAGTCGGGCGCCTTAAAGATGCCGGGACGAACCGTTGCCATCTGGGGACGATGATTGGGGCAGACGATGGTGGCCATCAGGTTGCCGCCAAACGCCGGACGCGTCTGTTGCAGCAGTCCCGTCTCCGTATCCATCGAAAGTACGGTGCAGTCAGCCGTAAGGCCCGTCTGCAAGCGCACGGCAACGCCGGGTGCCAGTTCGCGGCCAAAAGCGGTCGCACCGTATAGGATGGCCTCGGGTTTGCGTTCGGCTACCAAATCGCAGATCAAGCGGGCGTAGACCTCCGCATCGTTTTGGCGCAGGCGCTCGTCGCGACAGGCCAGGACTTCGTCGGCGCCCGCGCAAACCAGATGCTCCAGGTCGCCGAGAGAACCCTCGGGACCCATACCGATCAGTGCCACCAGACGGCAGTCGCGAGCATCGGCAAGCTCGCGGCCCTTGCCCATAAGCTCATAGGCAACGGGAGTCACCGTATCGTGCTCGTCGGTCTGCGCGAATACCCAAATGTCTCGATATGCATCAAGGTCCACCGCACCAGCGGCCTCGTCACGCTCGATCGAGATAGCGTTGACAGGGCAGGCGTCGACGCACCCACCGCATAGGATGCAGCCGTCGGTTACGCGGGCGCATCGGCTGGGTCGCTCGCCTTCCACTACGATGCCGCCCGAGGCACAGGCGCGAACGCAGCGACCGCAGCCGATACAGGCTTCGCTATCGATAATCAGTCCGCTCATCTATGCCATCCCCTCGATAATCTTGGCAAGCTTTGCCGCCTGCTCGGACGCCGTCCCCTCAACGGCCTCGCACGTTTGGTCACGGTCGGGCACAAACGAGCGCACGACCTGTGTCGGCGACCCGGCAAGACCGCAACGCGCGGGGTCGGCGTTCACGTCGGCGGCACTGACCACGCGCACGTCCGCCTCCTCCGCCGCGCGAATACCGGCAATACTCGGCATACGCAACTGGCCAATCTCCTTGGCAGTCGTCATCGCGCACGGCATCTCAAGATAGACCGTCTCCTCGCCGGCATCGCAACCGTGAACGAGCGAAAGCGCACCGCACGTCGTAAAACCTGCGCTCTGCACGCAGCTCACATCGGTCACGCAGGGAATCTCAAAGGCGCCGGCAAGCTCGGGGCCAATCTGGGCCGTATCGCCATCCACCGCCATCTTGCCGCAGATGAGCAGGTCGAAGTCCTCGTCGAGCGCTTCGATGCCGCACTTGAGGGCATAGGTGGTTGCCAGGGTATCGGCGCCCGCAAAGGCTCGGTCGGTCAGCAGCAGCGCGTCGTCGGCGCCTCGAGCGATGCAGTCGCGCAGCAGCGATTCGGTCGCGGGGATGCCCATCGACACCACCGTCACGCGCACGTCCATGCGAAAGCCGATAAAGTCGTCCTTCAGCGCCAGCGCGCATTCCAAAGCGCTCGCATCAAAGGGATTAATGACCGCCTGCTTGCCATCGCGCACGATGGTATTGGTCTTGGGGTCCATCTTGACCTCGGTGCTGCCCGGCACGGCCTTGACGCACACCACCATATGGAAATCGCTCATCTTCACGCGCCCCCTTTCTGGACGAGCTCATCCAAGAGCTTCTCCGAAAACAGGTTACCGCGACCCAGCTGCCCGGCAGGATCGAGCTGGAGCTTGAGCCGCGCCGACTCGACCATGGCCTCGTGACCGTACATCGTCTCCAAGAAGCCCGCCTTGATCTTGCCGACGCCGTGTTCTGCGGAGACGGCACCGCCCATGGCCGTGACCTCGGAAGCCCACTGGGCAAAGAGTTCTCCGCCGCGGCGATAATCCTGTGCATTGCGCGGCAGAATGTTCACATGCAGATGGTTGTTACCGATATGCCCCCAAGCGGCAGATTCAAGCCCACTTTCCGCCAGCGTGCGGCGATAGAGGGCGATAACATCGGCCAAGTGCGCGTTGGGCACCGACATGTCCGAACCCAGTTTGGTGATGGTGGGATCCATGCGGCGGCGCTCGTCGATGAGCATGTTGACGCTCTCGGGCACCGCATGGCGGAAGAATCGCTGACACTCGCGATCGACCTCGGCGCGCGCGACCCATGTCGCATCGTCACTGCCGCCCGCAAGCTCCAGTACCCACCCCAAGTGATACAGCTCCTCAATCGCCTGGGCTTCGTCGTCGCAGTCGAGCTCCACGTAGACACAGACCTTGGCGTCTTTGTCGAGCGCAGGCAGCGAGGCAAACGCCGTCGACTGCTCGCGCTGGCGACGTAGAATATCCAGGGCGCCAGCATCGAAGTACTCGATGGCAGCCGCATGGGACAGGACGGGACGCACAGAATCGGTGAAGGACACGGCCTTGTCTTCGCTGTCGAAGAAGCAGCTCACGCCCCAAACGACCGCAGGCGCCGCCTGCAGGGCAATCTCGAGCTCGGTGATAACGCCGATTGTGCCACACGCACCGATAAACAGATCGATGGCATCCATATCGTCAGCAACGAAATAGCCCGAAGCATTTTTTGTCTTGGGCATGGTATAGCCGGGAAGATCGAGCTCGAGTGTACGGCCCGCTGCCGTCACGAGCGACAGGTGGCGGCCCTGGGCAAAAGCCTCGCCGCGCCGAAGCTCAAGCAAATCGCCATCAGCCAGCACGACGTGGAGTCCCGTGATATGTGGGCGCATGGGGCCGTAGGCGTAGCTGCGGGCACCGGAGGCGTTACATGCCGCCATGCCGCCCAGACAGGCAGACGCCTCGGTGGGATCGGTGGGAAAAAACTGCTCGGGAGCCTCTTGGAACTCCTCGTAGGCCTCAAGCGATGCCTGGTCCCAACCAGCGGTCGGCAGCACCTTCTTGCTCAGCTGCTTACGCAGCTCCGAGAGCACAACGCCCGGCTCCACGCGCAGCAGAAATTGGCCTTGTTCATCGCGGCGAAGGCCCAAATAGCGATTCATACGGGAAGTATTGAGGATATGCCCGCCGTGGGGCACGGCGCCGGCGGCAAGGCCGGTTCGGGCGCCCTGAACCGTTACCGGAACACGCTCGACATGGAGCTTTTCCAAAATGGCACGGACCTCGTTTTCCGTTGTCGGAAACGAAATGCTCGAGGCCTCGCCCGATGCGCGAGATTCATCGCGGCCATACTCTTCGAACTCGTCGGTGAAGGGTTTGATGGTTGCAGACACGCGAACTCCCCCTTTAGCTAACTACAGTGTTTGCAGGGAGATGTTACCGCATCGTTTCGTCGACGTGTTCGAGACCGTCTCCATAATTGGCGTTTTTTACGTTCGTGCAATTCGGCGAGCGGCTTGATTTCCTCGGCAGACGATGCTTTTGACACATATGGCCCCGCCGTCGCCGACCGCGCGATTGTCGCTCGAAAAAAGTTGGAGTATTTTTTGCCGCCTTTTACCTGCGGAGACGCCAATCCGTCAAGCATTTGGTCAGAAATTGGTCAAGTAGCGGCTGATACGGTCGGCGTCGACAGCCAAAACCGATAGAAGTTTTGGCCCAGAAGCAGGGAGGTTCCCATGGCATATTACTGGCCCCAGTACGGCATCGCCATCGAAGTCGACGACGATCCCCATCTCCTGCCTTTCGACGAAGAGGCATTCCCCGATACGACGGTCTACCACGTTACCACCGATGTGATCTGCGACCCCGAGTCGTTCTCGGCGCTCGCCCACCACATCGCGCATATCCACGACATCGAGCTCCCTCCCGACTTCGACGAGCTCGTCTACTCGCGCCGTCTGATGCTTCACATGCTCTTTGGAGCGGACCCGTCCACCTTTGCGCGCGTCTATACCGCCAAGGATGCCGCATGAGCGCGAAGAAGCCACCCCACTTTGCAGGCCTGGGTCGTCGCAAGAAGCTCATCGTTGCCTGCTTGGCCATCGTCTGCGCCCTTGTCGCCGTAGGACTATACGCTTGGCAGTCGCAGCCCGTACCCGAGGCGGGCGCTTCGGTCACGACGGCCGAGGGCAAAACGCGTCAGGAAATCCAAGATGAGCTCGACGCCATCGTCCGCGACAACATGATGACGATTTCGGTCGCGCCGGTCGCTCAGCTGCAGGAGGACGGCAAGCTGCGCGTCAACGTGCAAAACGTCCAAGACAATAAATTTCCCCAGCGATTCCGCGTCATCCAAAACGACGAGACCATATACGAATCCGATGTGGTCGAGACCGGCAAAACGGTCGAGACATGCCCCGCCGGCGACATCGAGGAAGGTGAGGCGTACATCGAGATCCAGGCGCTTGAGGCCAAGACCTATGACAGCCACGGCAACCCGACACGCGTCAAGGTACGGGTTGAGCAAGCCGAGAACTAGCTTTCCGGTCGACGCGGCACCGCACGCGATTCACCAGCATTCGTCCAATCATCGCGGGGACGGCCCGCGGCGAATAGAAAGGAACGACCATGGACATCACCAGGAATATGAACGGAGCCAGAGCGCTCGTCGTGGGTGCAGGGCTCGCGCTCGCGCTCGCAATGGGCGCCGCCCCGACGCCAGCTATGGCAGCCGGGCGTGTTGGAACCACGAAGGTAATGGTCAAGACCGAGATCGACAACATCAAGTTCAACGCACCGACGGTTATTCCCTTCGTCGCCCAAGCCGACGGCACGCTTCAGGGTCCCTCAGAAGACGCGATCACCATCGACAATCTTTCGGCCTACGGCATCCATGTCACCAACATGAAAATCGACGCCATGAACACCTGGACCATTGCCGCCGACGCCAAGGCCGGAACCGCGCAGAACTCCATCGACTTTAAGGTCGGCCCCGACGGCGCACTCCAGAACGCCAGTGCCGCAACGCAGGGGACAGGCCTCGATCTTTCCAAGAATGCAGCCTTCGACATGGGCTACCAGGGCATTGCCGGCGGCACGGACAAAATTAAGCTCAAGACAAGCGGAAACGTCGCCCGCGTCACGCGCGATATCTTCCACGTAACCGGCGAAGGCGATCAGGTTGCAACGATCACCTGGACGGTCGAGCCCGGTGCGCACACGGCATAAGGCCGTCGCCCTGGCCGCCGCCGTCAGCATCCTCGCGTTTGGCCCAGCCATGGCCTTTGCCCAGCAAGAACAGGCGCAGGCCGCCACGCAAGTGACGGTCGACCTCTCGGGGCTCGACCGCGGCGACCGCGAGGAACCATTGGCGCAGACAGGCGATGGACGATGGCTCTTGGCAGCAGGCGCCACAGCAGCAGGCGCGGGAACCGCCGGCCTCGGCCTGCACATCAAACGCAGCCAGAAACAAAACACGGACAGGCCGCACTAAATTAGCTAAGGAGACCCCATGGCATCGAAGAACCTTTTGCCCGTCGTCGCACTCTGCGGCGCGCTCGCAACCGGAACGCCTGTCGCCGCTTGGGCGACTCCTGTCATGGCAGACTCCTTACCAGCAGCCCTAAGCTCCGCATCAAATCCGTCGAGCGCCATTGCGTGCAAGCGTTTTTCGATCGCACAGGCTGCAATCTCAACCTCGGGATGCCTTCGTCGTAATACGGACGGTTCGATAGTCGTGGATATCAATCGTTCGAACAAGGCAAACGGCTCCCAGGCGGGGTACGCCGTCTGCACGTGGCGCTCGGTTGTGCTCGACGCAGATGGCGATCCATGCAATTTAGAGCTGCGCATCGACATCGCTTCGATCGATGACTCGGCGAACGGAGCGAAGGTCGCCTTCGACGGTACGTTTTTTGAGAAAGGAGGCGGTATATGTCTGGGCTGCGCCGCCGCGAATGCAGACGACACGCAGCCCACCCTCTCATTCACGGCATCGTTGCGGCTGACCAAAGCCGGTACCGATGCCATCGCGGCGGGAGAAGCGTCCCTGCTGTTCTACGCCGTCAGTACCAAAGACACAGACGCTCATTTCGAGAAGCCATCCGGATCACTCAGCCTTACACGAGGGATAGAGGCAGGCCCTATTGAAATCGATGCCCGCGCGCAAAGCAGGCAACGCATTCTTGCCGACCCGGCGCTTCTCGAAATGGAGTGGAACGGATCCGGAGCCATCGGAATTCTCCCCTCCGCGTTTGACGCCAAGACGCTCCCCCCAAACGACGAACCCATCAACGCAACCATACAAGAAGAGAGCGCGGACAAAGAAGCAGGTGCGGGCGACACGCCGTCGCCGACAAACAGCGTCCCAGCTTCTTTCGAAGCGCCGAATGAGCCCGCTGCCGATCCAAACGATCCCGAGTTCGCGGACAGTCTGGGGCTTGCTGATCCTCAAGAGATCGATGAAGGTAACTGCTGCGTGCTTGCCGCGCTCGACCACACGGAGGTCATCGACGCTGCGAACATCGAAGTTGCCGCCGCCAATCAGCCCGTCCGCAAGTCGGCTATCATCGCATTTCCTGAATCCATCGAAGTCGTCTTTTTGCCATCGGGCGAGGTCGTGGCCCCAACACTGCTCACCTTGTTGGGCGCCAAGAATACTCGAAACGAAATTAAAAAGGTCACGGTTGTCGACCCTGCAACCACCGCCAAGCTGCGTCTATACGCCGTTGCTCCAGACGGAGGCAAGACCTTGGAATTCGATGGTGACACACTCCTAGCCTGGCGACGTCTGGACATTATGCAAGACGTCTCGTATCAGATCGAACTCGAAGGGTTTGATCGTGCCCGCGATGCCAATATCATCGCCGCGGCTATTGAATCCCCGCAGCGGCTTATGACACTGCGCTTTGAATACTATCCCTATGTCCCGACAACCACCTGAGGCTTAAATGCTGCACATCATTCCTAACACCACTTATATAACGTATTAGATGAGTCGCGATGTGCCTCGCATTTCGTTCTGCTACGATTGCCACGTTGGCATCAATACAGGAGGGCTCATGCCGGGCTTGGGAACAATCATCAACGTTGTGCTTTTAGTTGCGGGCGGTCTTTTGGGATTAGCGGGCGGCCGCTTCATCACACCGCGCATCCAAGACACGCTCATGAAAGCATCGGGGCTGTGCGTCCTGTTTATCGGCCTTGGCGGCACCATGCAAAAGATGCTCCTTATCGATGGGAAGGCGCTAGCGACCACCGGCACCACCATGCTCATCGTCTCATTTGCGCTCGGTTCGCTCATCGGCGAGGCCGTCAACTTGGAAGCCGCCATCGAGAACCTTGGCGAATGGCTCAAGCGCAAGACCGGCAGTGAGGGCGATAACGAGTTCACCAACGCTTTTGTCTCGACTTCACTCACCGTGTGTATCGGCGCCATGGCAATTGTGGGATCGATCCAGGACGGCCTGCTCGGCGACTGGTCAACGCTTGCCCTCAAGGGCGCACTGGACTGCATCATCGTCTGCACCATGACGGCGTCGCTCGGACGCGGCTGCATCTTCTCGGCCCTGCCCGTAGCCGTGTTCCAGGGGACGATCACGTTGTTTGCCGGCGCGCTCTCCCCCATCATGACCACAACAGCCCTCAACAGCCTTTCGCTCGTAGGCTCCATGCTCATCTTCTGCGTCGGCGTCAACCTCATCCGTCCTCAGACCTTCCGCACGGCCAATATGCTTCCCTCCGTCGTCATCGCCGTCATCTACGCCCTCCTGTTCTAAATCTATCAACGCAGCGGTATCTCGAACATCTGTTTGATGCTGTGCTATGATATGAGGTCACCGTAGCTGCGTTCGAGAGGAGGAGCGGTGGCCGACCAGGACATCAAGATGCTCATCGAGCGCATTATGGCCGAGGCCCGAACCCATCAGTCTGCCCGCTTCTCACATGAAGTCTACGCAGACGAGCCGATTCTCAAAACCGGCCGACAGATGCAGAATTTCCTCCCCGACCAATACCGTAAAATGCGCGAGATATCGCGCTGGCAGGATGACCCCAAAGGCGGCGCAGGTCGCTGGCTTTCGGAAGCCGAGCTTTTCTACCGCCAGGGCCTGCTGATGGCCGACTTTGAGGACGACTGTCCCTACAACGGCACCTTTAAGTCGTACTTTCCCACCTACAACGCCATGAGCGACCGGCAGTTGCGCGGCTACTTTACCTGGCGTGCCCAAGTGCGCCGCGGAACCGTCGAGGAAACGTCTACGTCCTTTGCCTTTCTGTATCTCTATGAGCTGATCTGCGGCATTGGCGTAGATGACCCGCTCGACGGTTTTAACAAGATCAAGGCCTTTTGGGATGTCTATCGCGCCTTCGAGCCCGGCATTGATCGGTTTGCACGCGTGTGGTTGCAGGATTACGCCGTATTCCATGGGCTCGACCCCAAGCTGCTTCGTGACTCTAAAACCGTCATGTTCGATAACGCCCTTATCGAGCTGCGGCGCGCGGCACGAGACCTTGTACCGGCACCGGCACCGTCCGACCAGACCCCCAAACGTCGCAAAACCTCCGAGCCCACGCTCCCCCTTCCGCCCGATGAGGCGCGCGAGGAGCGACTCATGGCCGCCATCAACGCCCTCTCCACGTACAACCTAAGTAACTCGCGGCTCGACCGCAGCCACCACCGCGATCTGCGCCACGCGGCATGCGCCGTGTATGTCCGCATGGCGCGCTACTATGACTCGCACCGAAAGACCGGCATCGTGGCGAGTTTATTTGGGGAGGAGACGGCCATGCCCTACACCATGTTTGCCTCGGCCGTATTCTTTGCGCCCGAGCGCCACGAGGACTGCGAATATCGCCTGGATCCTATCCATATCTACCGTTGCCAAAACGGCTTTTGGGAATGCATGCGCATCCACGGTAGTAGGCAAAAGAGCAGCAAGCTCGGTGAAATGATGCGCGCCTGCGACCAACGCCTGCGCCTGGCGCTGGACCCCGCCCATCCCCTTAAGGAAGAAAAGGTCCCCAAATATCTGGCCAAAATTATCGATGACGAGATTGTGGCATGGCTTTCGTGGGACGCCGCACACCAGCCCGTCAAGATCGATATCGATCTGAGTCAGCTGGGGCACATTCGGAGCGCCGCTGCGCAAACGCGCGAAGCGCTTTTGATCGACGAAGAGCGCGAGGACGATGTGCCCACAGAGGTCGATACGGCGGAATCCGAGCAACCGGAAGCCAAGCCTGCGACCGACGCGATGGCCGAGCCGATCGCGGCGCCTACGGAGCGCAACAAAGCCGACGAGCCAACCATTTCCACCGAACAGTTTGGCGTCGTGGCACCGCTCCTCGCACCGACGCCAGCGGTCGTATCGACTGCACCCGCTGGCACCGTAACCGAACTCGCGCCTGCCGCAACCGCGTATCTGCGCGCACTGCTCGAGCAAAACGCAGCGCAAGCGACATCGGCAGTGGCGCACTCGGACCAGAGCGAGGACATGCTCGTCGATAGCATCAATGAGGCGCTCTTTGACCTGGTGGGTGACACCGTAATTGAATTTGGCGCGGCAGGACCGCACATTATCGAGGACTACGAAGCAGACGTGAGAGGATACCTAGACTATGAGTGATACCGCATCCGCAGCACCCCGCGTGCCCAAGCGCGTCGCCGCCGTCATTCTCAACTCGCTCAAGGGCGGCGTGGTCCCGCGCATCGGCCTTCCCTACATCACCGTAGGGCGCGAGGTCGAGATCCGCGCCCTGCTCACCGACCTGAGTCTCATCGCCGACGGCGGCGCGAGCTTCCGCTTTCTGGTTGGTCGCTACGGAGCCGGCAAGAGCTTTTTGCTCCAGACCATCCGCACGCACGCCATGGGCGAGGGATTCGTCGTGGCCGATGCCGACCTATCCCCCGAGCGCCGCCTGCAGGGCGGCCAGGGACAGGGCCTTGCCACCTACCGTGAGCTCATCCGCAACATATCGACTAAAACGCGCCCCGAGGGCGGTGCGCTCAACCTTATTCTTGATCGCTGGGTCGCCTCGTACGCCGACGTCGACGAGTCGGTCGTCAATGCCCAACTGGCCCCGCTCGAGGAAATGGTCCACGGCTTCGACTTCACCCGCATGCTCCGCCGCTATCGCACGGCCGTATCCGAGGGCGACGAAGAAGCCATGAGCCGCGTGACCAAATGGATCCGCGGCGAATACCGTACCAAGAGCGAGGCTCGCGCCGAGCTGGGCTCCTCGACCATCATCAGCGATGACGACTGGTACGACTACGTTAAGCTCATCGCGCGTTTTTTGGTCTGCAGCGGCTACAAGGGTATGTTGGTGCTCATCGACGAGCTCGTGAATCTGTATAAGATTCCCAACGCGATCACGCGCCAGTACAACTACGAGAAGATCCTGACCATGTACAACGACACACTCCAGGGCAAGGCGCAGTACCTGGGCATGATCATGGGCGGCACGCCAACCTCCATCGAAGACCGCCGCCGCGGCGTGTTCTCCTACGAGGCCCTGCGCAGCCGACTCGCTCAAGGCCGCTTTGCACGCGAGGACCTTAAGGACATGCTCGCGCCCATCATCCGTCTGCAGCCACTCACCTACGAGGAGCTGCTGGTGCTGATCGAAAAACTCATGCAAATTCACGCCGGCTACTTTGGCTGGACGCCCACGCTTACCGAGAACGACTTGGTGGACTTCCTCAAGATCGAGTTCGGTCGTGTGGGAGCCGACACACATCTGACGCCGCGTGAAGTCATTCGCGACTTTATCGAGCTGCTCGACATCCTATGCCAGAACCCCGACGCCAACGTAGCCGAGCTGCTGCAAAGCGTCGGCGGCGACGCGCTGGTGCCGGCAGCAGCAACAGGCGACACCGGCACCGCAGGCGGCGACCGTAACTTCGCCGAATTCACCATCTAACCTGCAAAAAAGGGACAGGTTTATTTTGGCAGGTTTTATCTGGGCGAACGTTGAGACTGTAATGCAGCAAGCCGTTGCCAGCCGCGTTGAGAGATTCGTTTTTGAGAGGAGGCCCCGTGAACGCCTTTGACCGCTACGCCCCGTTTATCCAAGACTTCATCTACTCCCACGATTGGGAGAGCCTGCGCTCTATCCAGGTTGCGGCGGCAGACGCCATCTTTAACACACAAGACAATGTGCTCCTAACGGCATCCACAGCTTCCGGCAAAACCGAAGCGGCCTTCTTTCCCATCCTGACCGAGTTTTGGGAGAACCCGCCCGCAAGCGTTGGTGCCCTCTACATTGGCCCCCTCAAGGCACTCATCAATGATCAGTTCGTCCGTCTCAATGACCTGTGCGAAGAGGCCGATATCCCTGTCTGGCACTGGCATGGCGATGTCTCGCAGTCGCACAAGGCTAAGCTCATCAAAAAACCGAACGGCATCTTGCAGATTACGCCCGAGTCACTCGAGGCGCTCTTAATCCATAAGCACATGGCGATCCCGCGCATGTTTTGCGACCTGCGCTATGTGGTCATCGATGAGGTCCACTCGCTCATGCGCGGCGACCGTGGCGGGCAGACGCTCTGCCTTATCGAGCGACTCTCGCGCATGGCCGGCGTGCAACCTCGACGCATTGGCCTTTCGGCCACCATCGGCGACCCCGAGCGCACGGGTGCCTTTCTCTCACAGGGAACGGGACGCGACTGCGTTATCCCACGCTTTGAAGAGCCGCGCCGCGTGTGGCGCATCTCCATGGAGCACTTCTACAACTCGGGCCCCCAGGCACAGCAACGGGGATTCATGGGCACAGGTCCTCAAGAGGCCGAAGTGCTTGCGTGCGAGCGCATCGAGGCGGCGGCATCCGCGGCACTGCCCGCCGGCGCCCAAGACATGCGTCACAGCGGACAGCTCACACAAGAGGAGCGCCGTCAACGTCGTGAGCGGGCACGGGGCAAGGCCACTCCCAAGGACCGCCAAACTTCCTCGGCCCCCGAGGGCGAAGTCGACATCCCGCGAGCGACCGAGCAGGCGCTTCTCAGCCCCACCGACACAGCACCAGACAACGCCGACCCCGGCATGGGCTACATCTTCGAACACACCCGCGGCCGCAAGTGCCTGGTCTTTGCCAACTCGCGCGAAGAGGCAGAGGCCGTATGCTCCATGCTGCGTTGCTACTGTGAGAGCCGGCACGAGCCCGACCGCTTTCTCATCCACCACGGCAATCTTTCGGCATCGCTGCGCGAGACGGCAGAAGAGCTCATGCGCGACGAGGAACAGGCACAAACGACCGTCACCACCTCTACGCTGGAGCTCGGTATCGATATCGGCCGTCTGGAGCGTGCGTTTCAGATCGACGCGCCGTTTACCGTCAGCTCTTTGTTGCAGCGAATGGGCCGCACGGGACGCCGCGATCTTCCGCCCGAGATGTGGTTTGTCATGCGCGAGGAAGAGCCCGAGCCGCGCACGATGATGCCCGAGACCATTCCGTGGAAGCTCCTGCAGGGCATCGCGCTCGTACAACTCTATCGCGAGGAAAAGTGGGTCGAGCCGCCCGAGCTCGATCGACTCCCTTACAGTCTGCTCTACCACCAGACTATGTCGACACTTGCCAGCACCGGCGAGCTCACGCCGGCAGAGCTTGCCCAGCGCGTGCTCACACTCAGCTATTTCCATCGCATCTCGGCCGATGACTATCGCGTATTGCTGCGTCACCTCATTAAGATCGACCATATCCAGGTCACCGAGGGCGGCGGACTCATCGTGGGTCTCGCGGGCGAGCGCATCATTAACAACTTTAAGTTCTACGCCGTATTCCAGGAAAACGAGGAGTTCACCGTTCGTAGCGAGTCGGCCG
Source organism: uncultured Collinsella sp. (assembly GCA_958437935.1). Lineage (GTDB taxonomy): Bacteria > Actinomycetota > Coriobacteriia > Coriobacteriales > Coriobacteriaceae > Collinsella. The sequence continues at coordinate 46,747 of CAUBPS010000002.1, forward strand.
AATTGGGCACGATCGTCAACCCGCCACCGCCCGGTGAGCGCATCGCCATCGCCGGACACTGCTGGATTGTCGAGGAAGTGGACTGGAAGCGCCACACCGTCTTTGCCACGCAGGTCAAGGGTCGTGTGCCGGCCTACTTTGGCGACTGCCCCGGCGACATCAATACACACGTACTCGAGCGCATGCGCAAGGCGCTCAACGAGCACGCGGCATATCCGTATCTCATGGGCAACGCACGGGCACGCCTTGCACAGGCTCGTCATACCGCCGAGATTTCGGGCGCGGGAACCAAACCGCTCATTAACCTGGGTGGCGACACCTGGGTGCTCTTCCCCTGGTTGGGCAGCTATGCCTTTCTGGCGCTCGAACGTATGCTCAAGATTAAATGCGCCGCGGAGCTTGGCCTTCGCGGGCTCGATCCGTCGCGCCCGTACTTTATGCAGTTTAAGATGAAGGCCGACGAGGAGACGTTCTTTGAGGTGCTCGCCGCCGAGGCCGAGAAGGACTTCGGCCCCATCGACCTCGTCTATCCTGGCGAGGTGCCTTACTTTGATCGGTACGACGAGTTTGTTCCCGAAGAGCTCGTGCGCAAGGGTTTCGCCGAAGGCGTGCTCGACATCGATGGCATGAAGCAGCGTGTCCGCAGCTGGCGCGACCACGCCTAAGACCAGTCTTTTTGGGACGGGGAGACTTACTTGTCGTGAAGGACGGTGCCGAGGAAGTCGGCGTCGAAGGGCACGGCTTCGGCAAAGGCGTAGTCGCCGTCGCTGGCGATGAGCAGATAATTCTCCTCGCCGCCGAACTCTGCATCGCCACATGGGACCACCCAGGCGTGGGCGAACACCTCGAGCGCCGTGGCGGCGCAATCGCGCAGGAACGTTACGTCGCTCCCCTCGTTTGCGCTCACGATATTGGCAACGTAGATACCCCCGGGGTTCAGGCTGCCTCGCACCAAACGCAACGCCTCAACCGTCGCCAGCTCGCGTACGGGCTCGACACCGCCAAAGCAATCGCTCACGACCACGTCGTAGCGACGATGGCCCACGCTCGTCACACCCAAATACGAGCGAGCCTCAGCGGTAATCACCCGCAAGCGGTCGCCCACCGCACGCTCCAGCTCGTCCAGGTAGAACCAGCGGCGCGCTAGGCGCGTAATCTCTCCGTCATACTCGATAACGTCCATGCACAAGTCCTCGTGCGACATCAGCGCGAACTTGGGATAGGCAAACCCGCCGCCGCCCAGCATAAGCATGCGGTCGATACCGTGACCGTAAGCGTCGCGCATCGCATCCTCGGCCTCAAACACGTCGTCAAACGAACGATAGTACGTAAAGACGGGCTCCGCCCAACGCTCGCCAACGTAGCTTGCACTTTGGTAGACGCCGCCTTGTACCAATACGCGGACTTCGTCGCCGCCCTCGTCGTGCACGCGCTTCACACGCGCCAACCCATTGCGGGTTCGCGCAACCTGCAGACAGGCAGCACGAACAGCGACGGCGGCCGCACCAAGCGCCGCGGCCCCCAGAGCAACGCCGGCAACGACGCCGGCAGAAACACTCGGCTTGTTCATCTAGAGCTCCTTTTGCAGATAAAGGCCATAGTCATAAAATCCAAGATGGCGATAGTACTCGCGCGTACCAATCGCGCTGATCACGTTGATGCGCGCATAGCCCGCGTCCCGAGCAATATGGCACGCACGCTCCACCAGCGACCGTCCCAATCCATGGTGCTGGGCTGCCTGGCCTTGATCCCCCACGCGCGCCGCCATGCCATACACGTGTACCTCGCGAATCATCGCCTCGTCCGGCATCGTCGGCAACTCGTCCGCATGTGCGGCAACAAAAGCGCGAACGGGCAGCGACAGACGCAAAAAGCCGGCGATCTTGCCTTCGGGCGTCACCCACTGCAAAAAGCGTTCACGCGTCACCGGCGTCTCGTAAGCGACCTCATCAAGAGACAGTTCATCCAGGTCGGCACCCGCGGTACTGATCTCGCGATAGCGAATCTCGCGCACCGTCGCACCGTCACCCCGAGCAGCCAGGCGGTTCTCAACGAGCTGACGCAGGTTGGGCTTCTTGTTGCCCACCATGATGTCGTCGGAGCTAAAGTCGCGGATCATGCGGCTGATGCGGCAGAACGCCGGCGTCACCACGATGTCGTCGGCCAGCACATCGAGCAGTTCTTCCTCGGTATAGGGGCGCCACTCGCCGCGCTCATAGCGGCCCACCAGACGCGAGCCCTCGATGAGCGCGCACGGGTAGACCTTGACCTCGTCGGGCATAAAGGCCCCCTCGGTCATAAAGCGCTCGTAGTCGCGCTTGTCCCCCTCGGGCGTGGCGCCCAGCAAGTTGAGCATAAAATGCGCGTGGATCTTAAAGCCAAACAGACGCGCAAGCGAAAACGCCCGCTCGATCTGAGCCACCGAAATACGACGCTCGTTGATATCGAGCAAATGTTGGTCGAGACTCTGAATACCCATCTGGATCTTGGTGCAGCCCAGGCGGCGGATGAGCGTAAGCGCCTGCGGCGTTACGGCATCGGGGCGCGTCTCGATAACGAGCCCCACCACGCGATGCTTCGCCGTCTCGTTGATGCGCTGCTGACGCTCAAGCTCCTCCATCGTTGCCGTCTGCCACTCAGTGACCTCGCCCCACGGCGTACCGGGACCGTACAGACGACGCACCGCACGGTTATAGCCGCCCACGGCAGCATCCACACGCCCCTGCTCGTCGGCAACGCCGGCAGCAAGCTCGACCTCGTCTGTCGCAATGCCGGCGGCCCGATAGCGCTCACGGCGCTCCGCTACCACAGGCGGCAGGGCATCGGCGGGAGCGTCATCGAGCAGACGCCCCGCCTCGGCACGGCTGATGCCCGGACGTGCCAACATGGGGTTGGCCGCCACGCCGGCGACGGCATCGTCATTGAGTGCACGGAAAAGCTCCGACATAAACCATGTCTGATAGCCTTCCGGATAGTCGCTCCAGGTACCGCCAAGCACAATGAGCTCGATCTTATCGGTCGCATGCCCCATCTGCGAAAGCGCGGTCAGGCGAGCGCTCACCTGCAGATACGGGTCAAAGCAATTTTGCTCCGCACGGGCGCATGCCGGCTCGGCGTGCAGATAGCTCTTGGGCATGCGCAGATCGTTGGGGCAAAACAGGCAATCGCCCGAGCATGGCCAGGGCTTGGTAATGACGGTAATGGTCGCCACGCCCGAGGCCGTTCGGCGCGGCTTCATACGCAGGACCTGCAGCAGTTGACGCTCCAGATCGGAATCGACATTCCACGCAGCCCACCGAACCGGCTCCTCACGTTTAACCCGCTGGTAGAACGGCAGCAGACGGCGCTTGGCCAAATCGCGTTTGTCGGCACCCTCACGGCGCGCCTCGGCATGTATCAGTTTGACGAGCGCTTTGTCGTCCACGGTCTCGCCGCGACGCAGGGCCTCGAGTATGTTCAAGATAATCTGTTCCATGTCCCCATTGTAAAGGCAAAGGCGCCGGAGCCGATCTCGGCTTCGGCGCCTTCATCAAAGAGCATGCCTATATGTACCGATCTCCGAAAACCGCATGTCACTCCGGATCAAACGACATGTCGCCCGAACCGACCTCGAAACGATACGTAGCAGACTTATCGCCGTTGTCGAATTCAAGATTCAATATGGTCTCGCCATCGTAGCCAAGCGGAAGGAAATCGCTCTCGAAGTCACCGCTGCCCACGGTGAGGCTCGCCTTAAAGCCCGTAGAGTTCGGAACCGTCATCTCCACATCGCCCGAGTCCACGCTTACGTCCATCGACTTCGCGGGGGCCTGGTAGAGCTCGAACGTCACATCGCCCGAACCGACCTCAGCACTGAGCGCATCAGTCACGCTGCCCGCAAACTCTACATCTCCCGCACCCAGGAAAAGGTCGAAACCATCACAGGTGACACCGGCAATCTGCAGATCACCCGAGCCCACGTGCGCGTTGACTCCCTTCAGATGTTCGGCAACACGGCGCGGCAGCTCGACCGTAACTGAGCGATCGATTGCCTTACCGTCATCACTTCCAAACTGGGAAACCTTGAGCGTCGAGTCCTCGACGGATGCGATGTTCTGCGTCGCGGCCTTGGAGGCATCCATACCATTGGCAACGCGTCCCCGCTCGATAACGCGAGCCTTGTTACCATCAATAACCTTGACGTCCACCGTAGCCGCATCGATATCGAAATCGAGGTAGCGAAACTCATCGGCATCAAAGGTCGTACACGAAAGCTGCTGAGGCCGAGCGGAATAGTTACCGCCATCGTTCATAAAATCGTCGTCATCAACCACATCGTCCATACCGGACAAGCCGGGTATAACATCGTCGAGATCCCACGGGCCATCAAAATGAATCAAAGTCCGCGAAACGCCAAAAACAAGCCCGATAATCAGTACAAACGCTCCGATGCCGACGCCCAGGCGCAGCTTGGATTCATGCGAAAGCTTCATCATTCGTCACCTTCTTTGGCACATGGCTCAGCGGTGGCCGCGGTAGCCACGTCAGCATCAGGTTCCGCAGAAGTATCCTTCCCCTGGGCCCTGACCGCCGCCGGCGCCGGACCAACCTGAATATCCCCGCGTGCCCAATCACCATCGAGCGCACGCGCCACCCAGTGATAGATGGGAATCGTAAAGAAGATCAGTGCGGCAAAGGGGCCGGCACCAAACAGGAACATCAGCAAAAAGAACAGTAGCCAGCACACGGCCCAATACGGGAACGACTGGAACGGGCCCTTCACCGGAGTCGAGCCAACCGCGGTGCCACTCGTCGCCTGCGCCGTAGCGGCATTAGCGGCCTGTGCACTCCAGCTTGCCGCTTGCGCCGCCTTGGCGGCGGCGTCACTCGCCTGTGTTGCCGCCTCGGTAGCTCGTGCCGCCGCCTCATGGGTGCGTGCGCGCTCTGCCGCCTCGGCCTCGCGCTGACGAGCGCGGTCCTCGTTCTCAAACTCGATATCGTCCTCGATCTCGTCGCTCGGATTGAGCAGCTCGTCCAGGCTCACACCATAGAGTTTGGCGAGCGAGATCAGGTTCTCGGTATCGGGCGAGCTCTCCGCGCGCTCCCATTTACTGACCGCCTGGCGCGACAGTCCCAGCTTTCGTGCCAGCCCTTCTTGACTAAAGCCTTTGCTGCGGCGAAGGTCGGCGAGCCGCTGCGCAGTTTCTACATTCATGGTTCCTCCTATGTGATGCCAGCCGTACCGCCGGACCACTTTTGTTCTTAAGGCGCCTTGCACAGTTAAAAATCTATCCGCCACCGCCAAAAGCATGCCACCTATTCTAGTGAGATTTTTGACAACCGGCGGTTGCGGGCGCATATGAGCTGCGGAAATGTGTCCAAACAAAGCAATGACCCGTAGCTTGGTTGTCCCCGTTGCGGCGTTAACGGTAGTATGGTCGTACTGTTTATTCCGCACCGCCAACGGAGGGAGTTCCGCGCCGTGAACCGCGATTTCGCCTCATCGCTCATCCAGCTCAACAACACGTTCTATCGCGAGCACTCCGCTTCCTTTTCCGATACGCGCCAGGCCCCGTGGCCCGGCTGGGTACGCACCATGGATATCGCGCTCGAACAGCTCGACGTCGCCACGATCGAGCATCCCGTCCGCGTCTTCGATCTTGCCTGTGGCAATATGCGATTCGAGAACTTTGCCGCCGGCGGCGCACTTGCCGCCAAGGGCGTCGATGGCGCAAACCCCTCGGCAGATGCCAGCTGCCCGTTTGAGTTCTATGGTGTCGACTCGTGCCAAGACCTGGCCATCGATGCACATGGCCACGCGCTGCGCATTCCCAACCTGCACTTCCAGGAACTCGACGTGCTCGACGCCCTTATGAAGCTCAACCCCGCCGAGACGCCCGACGTGCTTTTCGACGCCCCGCTCGCCGACATCTCGGTCTGCTTTGGCTTTATGCACCATGTGCCGTCGTGCGAGTACCGTGTACGCGTGCTCGACGCCCTGGTGCGCCAGACGCGCCCGGGCGGCATCATCGCCATCAGCTTTTGGGAGTTTATGAACGACGAGCGCATGGCGCGCAAGGCTGTTCGCGCCGAAGCCCGCGCCGAGCTCACCCCGCCGTTTGAGGGTTACGATTCCGCACAGTTTGAAGCCGGCGACCACCTCATCGGCTGGCAAAACGACCGCCACGCCTACCGCTATTGCCATCACTTTGACGATCAGCAGATCACCGACCTGGTGCGCGGCGTCCGTACGTTCTACAAGAGCGGCGAGGTCCCCGTGCGCGAGCTTGGGCGCTTCCATGCCGACGGTCGTAGCGGCGAGCTCAACCGCTATGTGATTCTCAAGCGCCTGTAGGCACCGACGACTCGCCGCCGAGCCGCACCACATCTTTCGGGCAATCTATGCCCGCCCTTTTCAACCCATTGACGGAACGCGCGGCCATGCGTTTCGCATTTATGACCAAGGAGCCTCATGGGAGCCGTCCACGTTCGCACGCCTAAGAACTTTGTGCTCGAGGAGCGCCTGGAGCGCTACGCCGATGCGATCGAGACGAACCCCGAGGCTTATGCCGGAGATTGGCGCGAGGCTTGTGCGCCAGCTGGCAGCAAGCCCTTCGAACACCTTCACCTGGATCTTGGCTGTGGCAAGGGAACGTACCTTGTAGAGCGCGCGGGCCACGAGCCAAACACCCTCTTTATCGGCATGGACCAGGAGCCCATCTGCATTGCCTATGCCGCGCAGAAAATCTGCGAGCAGGAGCTATCCAACGCACTCGTCCTGCCCCGAGGCGCCGCATCGCTGCCACAGCTATTTGCCGCAGGCGAGCTCGATGCCATCACCATCAACTTTCCCACGCCGCAGCCCAAGGCCAAGTACGCCAAAAAACGACTCGTCCATGTCGACCATTTGATGCTCTACCGCCCGCTCTTTGCAGCCAACGCCACCGTCACGCTGCGCACCGACAGCAAACCATTGCGCGATTACGCCCTGGGACAGTTTGCCGCGGCCGGCTACGACACGCTTTGGGTAAGTGACGACGTACGCCGCGACCATCCCGAGCATCCCGAGACCGAGTACGAGCGCCGCACGCGCGAGATGGGTGCCGCCGTCTATGGCATTCGCGCCACACCTGGAGCGCAGCCCAGCGATGAACAGCTCGCGGCGGGCCGCGCGCAGGAGCAAAGCCTTGCCTGCTACCTGCCCGAAAACCTCGATGCGCTCACCTATGTACCTCTGGGCATGGAAGAGGCCGTCGAGAACTTTAGAAACCGCGCCCGCAAAGGCAAGAAGCGCCTGCCGCAGGAGTCCTAGGGGCTTCTGATGGTCGCGGCGTCGGCAAACAAGTGAAAATAGGCGTCAGCGAACGACCCTCAAACCTAAGTGAGTAGACTTTTTTGCAATAGCCAAGCACAACCCGCATAACGAAAACTAAAACCGCAGGTAGAGCTCTTGCGCAAAAGCCATGTGCTCGCGATATTGCAAAAAGTCTACTCACTTAGCTGGCAACTGCACCAAACGGCTGGGCAGAACGCCCATTTCCTGCATTTTCTCGCGCGCTGGCACCCCGCGCCGCTGCTACGCCATAATAGTTGGCGGACAAACGGCGAGAGAAAGCAACCACATGGCACAGACCACGACAGATACCGCCGCCAGCACCGTCTCCGGCGCCGGCGCCGCCAGCTCATTCTCGGGCGGCACGGGAACCGAAGCCGAGTTTGGCTCGCTCGGCGCGCTCTCCCCCACCTGGTGGGAGCCCGAGGGCGGCAGCGAGCCCGAACCGTGGCTCACGCCCGATCAAGCCTTCGAACGCTTCTTTGAATGGACGAGCGATCGCGGCATTGAACTGTGGGATCACCAAGAAGAGGCCCTCATGGACCTGGCTGCCGGCGATCACGTCATTTTAGGCACACCGACCGGATCGGGTAAATCGCTCGTCGCGCTGGGCATGCTCTTTATGGGCATGGCGCAGGGCAAGCGCTGCTACTACACGGCTCCCATCAAGGCTCTGGTCAGCGAGAAGTTTTTCGACCTTGTGCAGGTGCTCGGCCGCGATAACGTAGGCATGATTACCGGCGACACGCATATCAACACCAAGGCACCCGTCATCTGCTGCACGGCAGAGATCCTTGCCAACGACGCACTGCGCGAGAGCGAAGATGCCGACGTGGGCTGCGTGGCCATGGACGAGTTCCACTACTTTGCCGACCCCGACCGCGGTTGGGCTTGGCAGGTGCCGCTGCTCACCCTGCCCCACACGCAATTCATGCTCATGAGCGCCACGCTCGGCGATGTCACTGCCATCGCCGCCTCACTCGAGGAACACACCGGTGCTACCTGCGACTTGGTCGTCGATGCCCCGCGCCCCGTGCCGCTGAGCTACGACTACGTGACGACCTCCCTCGAGGGCACGGTCGAGCTCGCCATGCGCCGCGGCGAGGCCCCGCTCTATATCGTGCACTTTAGCCAGGATGCCGCCCTTGCAACGGCACAGTCGCTCGCCAATTTTGGCATCGCCAGCAAGGAGCAGCGCGAGGCCATCAAAGAAGCGGCAAAGGGGACGAGCTTCTCCACGGCCTTTGGTAAGATTCTCAAACGCCTGCTTGGATGCGGCGTCGGCGTGCACCATGCCGGCATGTTGCCGCGCTATCGCCTGCTGGTGGAGCGCCTGGCGCAGCAGGGCCTGCTGCCCGTCATCTGCGGCACCGATACGCTCGGCGTCGGCATCAACGTACCCATCCACACCGTGGTACTCACCGCGCTCACCAAGTTCGACGGCTACAAGATGCGTCGCCTGCGCGCCCGCGAGTTCCATCAGATTGCCGGTCGCGCCGGCCGCTCGGGCTTCGATACCGAGGGCATGGTCATCGCCGAGGCCCCGGAGCACGAGATCGAGAACGCCAAACTCATGGCCAAGGCGGGCGACGACCCCAAGAAGCTCCGCAAGATTAAAAAGAAGAAGGCCCCCGAGGGCTTTGTCACCTGGAACAAGCAGACCTTTGAGCGCCTGATCGAGACGCAGCCCGAGACGCTCAAGCCGCGCCTTCGCATCACGCACTCCATGGTGATTAGCGTGGTCGAGCAGGGCGGCGATGCCCGAGTCCGCGTACACGACCTCATCGAGACGAGCTTGCAGACCCCCGAGGAAAAGGCCAAGCTCGAGGTTCGCGCCGACGAAATCTTCGCCACGCTCATCGATTCCGGCGTCGTCGTTCGCACCGAGGTGCCGCCCGCGCCCGACGCCCCGACTGACGCCGCGCCAGACATCGACTATGCACTGACGGTCGATCTGCCCGAGGACTTTGCGCTCGACCAGCCGCTCTCGCCGTTTTTGCTTGCCGCGCTGGAGCTGCTCGACCCCGAGAGTGAGACCTATACCATGGATCTGATCTCAATGGTCGAGGCTACGCTCGAGGATCCCAAGCAGGTGCTGCGCGCGCAGGAGCGCGCCGCGCGCGACCGCGCTATGGCCGAGATGAAAGCCGACGGCGTCGAATATGAGGAACGCTTGGAGCGCATCCAGGATGTCACCTACGAAAAGCCGCTCGAGGATTTGCTCGATGCCGCCTTCGACAAGTACTGCCAGGAAGTACCTTGGGCCAACGACTACCAGCTCTCGCCCAAGAGCGTCCTGCGCGACATGTTGGAGAGCGCGAGCGACTTTAAGGGCTATATCCAAAAGCTCGGCATCGCCCGCTCCGAGGGCATTCTGCTGCGCTACCTAGCCGAGGCCTACCGCTCCCTCGATCGCACCGTGCCCATTGAGAAGCGCGATGAGCGCTTGCGCGACATCATTTCGTGGCTCGGCTTTGTGGTGCGCTCGGTCGACTCGAGCCTGGTGGACGAGTGGGAGAACGCCGGCAACCCGGCGGCCCTCGACGCCGCGCCGCCGCAGGGCATCGACGAGGTCGTTGCGGACCGTCGCGGCTGCACGCTGCTGGTGCGCAACGCACTCTTCCGCCGCGTGACCCTTGCCGCCCGCGAGCACGTTCGCGACCTGGGCGAACTCGACGAGGACTGGGGCATGAGCGAGGTCCGCTGGCAAAAGGCGCTCGATGCCTACCATGAGCAGCACGAGGAAATCCTCACCGACGGAGATGCCCGCAGCGCCGCGATGTTTACCATCGACGGGAGCGACGAGAAGACCGATCACGTGTGGCACGTGCACCAGATTTTTGCCGACGAGGATGGCGACCACGACTTTGGCATCATGGGCGATGTCGACCTGGATGCCACGCAAGACGGCGGCGAGGTCATCTTCAAAAACTACCGCGTCGGCTTTATCGAGGACCTGCTCGAGGACTAGCCGTACATACTGGAACGAAGCGGGGCCGTTGGCAATATCGCCAGCGGCCCCGCTTTTGCACTATACGCTATCCCCTACTCGGCATCCTCGACCTCATACGAATCCGCCTCGGCGGGCTCATCGTTTGCCCCTGTCGCAGCCCCGCGCGCCTCGTCAAACGCCGCCTTCATGGTCTTGTTGCCCCAGGTGAGCTTGCGAATGGTAAGATCGTCGGCCTTCTTGTTGGCTAGACGTAAATTGTTCTCGGAGGACAGCAATGCCTCCTTGGTTTTCTGCAGATGGCTAATCGTCTTGTCAATCTCCTCGATCGCCGTCTGGAACTTACGGCTCGCAAGCTCATAGTTGCGGCCGAAGTCGTTCTTGAACTTCTCCATCTTGGCCTCGAAGTTCGTGACGTCGATGTTCTGTTGCTTGTACTCCGCCAGCTCCTGCTTATAGCGCAGCGAACCCATGGCGGCGTTGCGCAGCAGCGTGATCATGGGAATGAAGAACTGCGGGCGGATCACGTACATCTTCTCATAGCGGTAACTCACGTCGACTATCCCTGCGTTATAGAGCTCGCTTTCGGGCTCGAGCAGTGTGCAGAGCACCGCGTACTCACAGCCTTTCTGGCGACGATCGTGATCGAGTTTCTTAAAGAAGTCCTCGTTTTTGTGCTTGGTCGCGGTCTCGTCGTTCTCGTTTTTCATCTCGAACATAATCGAAATGACCTCGTTACCGCTTGCGTCGCACTCGCGGAAGATAAAGTCGCCCTTGGTGCCCTCGGACGCATCGTTATCCTTCTCGAAGTACGCGTTAGGAAACGCCGTCATGCGCAGACGGTTAAACTCGGTCTCGCAGTGCTGCTCGAGCGACTCGCCCACCATCTTGGTGGACAGGCGGACCTTCATGTCCTTAAGGCGCTCAATCTCTTCGTCCTTGTAGCGAATCAGGTCATCGCTCGCGCGCTTGGCCTGCGCAAGCTCGAGCTCGTGTGCCGCCTTGACCTGTTCCTCGTGAGAATCGCGCACCGCCAGCTCGCTCCTCAGTTTGGCACGCGCCTCATCGCGCTCTCGCTCCGCCGCGGCGACCGCCTCTGACAGGTTCATTTTTGCCATCAGTTCCTGCTCGCGCAGCTGGGCACGCAGGCCCTCGGCCTCTTGCTCGGACTGAGCCTTTGCGGCGGAAAACTTCTCTTGCACCTTCGCGCGATAGTCAGCAAGCGCGCGCTCGGCCTCGCTGCGAGCGGCATCGAGCTCACGCTGCGACTCTGCCGCGGCAGCGGCAAGCGCCATCTCCTGGGCCTTGTCCGCCGCGGCAAGCCTGGCCTGCAGCTCGGCAATCTGAGCGTCGCGTGCAGCTAAATCGTTTTGAGCAGCGTTGCGCGCCGCCGACTCGGCAAGCTTTGCTTCGTCATCTTTGCGCCCAAGCTGCGCACGCAGGCTATCAATCTCACGCTGGAGTTCGGCATTCTCTTTTTGAGCATTGGCTCGTGCCTCAACCGCCGCGCGCTGGCTTGCACTCTCGCGCTCTGCGGCAGCGCCCTCGAGCTTAGCGCGCAGCTCGGCAAGCTCAGCATCGCGCTTGGCAACCTCTTGCGCCAGTTTCTGATCCGCAGTGTTCTTCTGCTCGACAAGCTGAGCGTCGCGTTGAGACTCCGCCTCCTGCAGGGCAGACGCCGAACGCGAACGCTCAAGCTCCAGCGCCTGCTCGCCCTCGCGTCGAGCCGCCGCTACGCGCTCATCAAGATCGCGCGAGAACTCGGCATCGCGCACTTGCTTGACGATATCCGCATAGCCGGACGCATCGACCTTAAAAACTTCGCCGCAATGCGGGCACTTGATCTCGTTCATAGCAGCTCCTCGATGGACGCAAATTTCAACCGCCTACACTCTACCGCGCCACGCGGACAAAAAAGGCGCCGCCGCCATAATGGCAACGGCGCCAGAACCACCACAAAGGTGCCTGTCCCCTTTGTGGTGGTTCGAGCATTACAGTCCAAAGAAGCCCAGGATTTGATCGCGGCTTACGGGTCTGTAGTCGTTGGCATCAAGGCCAACGTCATAGCGCAGGATCGGGCGCTCGCGATCGCGGTTGCGTGCGTTGGTGCGGTCACCCCTGCTGTGGATATGCCCATGCAGCATAATGGCGCCACGTGCCTTGCCGTTCCAGCTGAGCATGGGGTAGTGGCTCATAACCAGACGATGGCCCTTGGCATAGCCGGGAGCAATCTCCAGGTAATCGCGCACGTCTTCCCAAATTTGCGGGGCGTCGGAATCTTCCCAGTCGCCGTCATGGTTACCGCGGATGAGCGTCGCATTCTTGCATTCGATACGCTCGCGCAGGCGCACCGCCTCCGCCATGGGCAAGCGATACGTAAAGTCTCCCAGGATATAGAGGCGGTCGTCCGCAGCCACGCACTCATTGATGGCATCGATGACCTTGCGGTTCATCTCCTCGACCGAATCAAACGGTCGATCCATGTCGTGCAAGATATTCGTATCGCCCAGGTGCAGGTCGGCGGTAAACCACATCATCGTCTATGCCCTCATTTCGCAATGCATCCAACTCGTGCTAAGTATACAGACGTAGCGATGCGGCGGTTATCCAAAGAGCCCGCCGAACAGTCCGCGGCGGCGCTTGTCTTGCTTTTTCGAAGCGTCACCCTGAGTTTTCTTGTCCTGCCGCATCTTACGGTCCTGTTCCAGCTCATCGTCATCGAGTAGCACATCCCACTCAAACGGATCATCTGCCAGATCAAACAGGTCATCGTCATCAAACATGGCAGCCTCCATTGCCGACTAGCGAGCATCCACCACGTAGAGCCCAACGCGCACCTGATGCCACGGGCTGCGCTCGGGGGCAACCTGTTGCACACGGGCCTCAAATACGTCCTCGTGGCCGTAATACATCATCAAGGACAGTGGGCCGACCTCGTTTCCCGGAACGTAGCCAAGTTTGGTCTTGCCATAGTAGATCGCAACTGCCTCGGGGTCATGGGGATTATCGCGCTCGGCACACAGCGTCAGTTTATCGCCCGCTTTAAGATCGCCTAGGACCAAAGCGCCATCGGCATACTGAAATCCTGCAATGTGAAATGACAGAAGAACACGCGAAGGCTCGTACATAGCAGCTCCTCTAACGGCCGGATAAACCGGTGTGTAACCTTATTGAGAAGTCTACGGTCCCGTGCGGACACAAATACATCCTGTCTACGTCCTTCAATCGTTTGCCTCAACGCTTGCGCGACAGAACGCTTGCAGATAAGATAGGAACACGGATGGCACCCGTTGCCGCGGGTCTTGCCAACTCCGATACACGTTTTCATCGTGAGAAGTGGCCGTCTTCGCTTACGCGGGGGCGGCTATTTCATTCGGCCGATAAACAGACCGAGTTCGATAGCCGCAATCAACAACGCCAATAACGAAATAACATCGCTTACGTTCATACCAAATCCCTTCTAAAGGGAGTTGGCCCATCCGTGCTCCATAACAGTAGTCTAACGCAAAATGCAGGTAATAGGAACACTTGTTCGTATTACCTGCGCCCTTTTCTAATGCACAAACATGCGCACGAACTTGTGCTTCCAGCTTGCGTAAGGAGCATAGCGGAATGGCACGTCCAGCCACGTTGCCTTGTTCACGATGCTCTTCTTGTGGCTAAACGTATCGAAGCTCTCGCGTCCATGGTACCGCCCCATACCGCTCGCACCCATGCCACCAAAGCCCATATGGCTCGTAGCCAAGTGCATAATCGTGTCGTTGACGCAGCCGCCGCCAAAGGGCACGTAACGCACAAAGCGTTGCTGAACCGCACGATCCTGGCTAAAGATATACAGGGCCAGCGGCGTCGGACGATCCGTAATAAACGCTTCGGCCTCGTCTAGGCTCTCAAACGTCAGCACCGGCAAGATGGGACCGAAGATCTCCTCCTGCATCACGGCGTCATCGGGGGCCACGCCGTCCAAAATTGTCGGCTCAATCTTGAGCGAAGCCTCGCGCGCGGCACCTCCAAGCACGACCTTATCGGGATCGATCAGCCCGCGCACGCGCGCAAAATGCTTAGCATTGACGATATGCCCGTAGTCCTCGTTATCGAGCGGATGCTCGCCAAACATACGACTGACCTCCTCCTTGATGAGGCCCAGCAGCTCGTCGTGCACGCGCGTATCGACCAGCAGGTAGTCGGGCGCCACGCAGGTCTGCCCCACGTTGAGCCATTTACCAAAGGCGATACGCCGTGCCGCAACCTTCAAGTTTGCCGTTGCATCCACGATGCAGGGGCTCTTTCCGCCCAGCTCGAGCGTCACGGGCGTAAGGTTTTTACTTGCGTGCTCCATGACGAGTTTGCCGACTGGAACGCTACCGGTAAAGAAGATCTTGTCCCAGCACTCATCGAGCAGCGCTTCGTTTTCGGCGCGCCCGCCCTCGACGACCGTCACCAGGCACGGATCAAATGCCTCTTCACAGATTTGCTTGAGCACCGCGCTCGATGCCGGAGCATAGGCACTCGGCTTGATGACCACGGTATTGCCCGCGGCAAGGGCGCCGGCGAGCGGCTCGAGTGTTAGCAAAAACGGGTAGTTCCACGGAGCCATGATGAGTGTGACGCCATAGGGCACGGCTTGCGTTTTGCACACGCTCACGGCGTTAGCGAGATCGCACGGACGCAGGCGCGGACGACTCCACCGAGCCACGTGAGCGATCTGATGTCGAATCTCGGAAAGCGACGTACCAATCTCGCACATATAGGCCTCGTCATGCGACTTCCCCAAATCGGTCTTGAGCGCATGGGCGATATCGGCCTCGTGGGCCCGCACCGCATCGCGTAAACTCACGAGCGCGCGACGTCGAACATCGACATCAAACGTGGCGTGCGTCTTAAAGTAGGCGCGCTGATCGCCGACGATGCGCGCAATTTCCTCGGTGTTCATGGACCCTCCTAATTCTCGTCCTCAAACATACCACCTGCAACGACTTCGTACATATGCTCGAGCTCCAAGCGGTCCATTAGAAGCGGAACGGGGTATAGCGGATTGGCCTCGGCATCGGCATGCGCCGCCATCTCGGGAATGTCAGAGCGGCGAATGCCCGAGACATATTTGGGGATTCCCAGGGCCTCGTTCATGCGGTCGACCCAATCGATAAAGGCCTCGGCCGCAAGACTATCCTGCGCGGTAGCCGGCGCAATGCCCGCCATGTGAGCAAGATCGGCAAGCTTGGGGGCGGCGGCGTCACCATAAGCGCGAAGCATGTGCGGCAGGATGATCGCGTTGGCCAAACCGTGCGGAATTCCGTATCGGCCGCCCAAACTGTGCGCGATGGCATGCACATATCCGACATAGGAGCGGGTAAACGCAACGCCCGCCTTATACGCCGCCAAAAGCATATTGCGACGAGCGCACATGTCGTCACCATGCTCATAGGCCTCGAGCAAATTGTCGTGGATAAGCTGCACCGCCTGTCGCGCCATCTTGCGCGTATAGGGCGTGGTGCTTCGCCCGATAAAGGCCTCAACGGCATGCGTCAGGGCGTCCATGCCCGTCTGCCCCGTAATGGAAGCGGGCAAGCCGCACGTAAACTCGGGGTCGTGGACTGCAAAACGCGGGATGAGCACAAAGTCGTTAATGGGGTATTTGTAGTGCGTCCCGTCATCGGTAATTACCGCCGCAAGCGTGACTTCGCTTCCCGTACCGGCGGTAGTGGGAACGGCGATGAGCAGCGGCAGGCGACGATGAATCCGCAGCAGGCCGCGCATCTTGTTGATGGGCTTGTTTGGCTGCGCAATGCGTGCACCCACGCCCTTGGCGCAGTCCATGGCCGATCCTCCGCCAAAGCCGATAATGGCCCGGCAGGCACTCTCTCGATACAGGGACGCCGCTTCCTCCACGTTTGAAACCGTGGGGTTTGTACGCGTTTCGGCATAGACCGTAACGCCAATCCCCCTGGATGCGAGCGCCGCCTCGAGCGGTGCCGTGAGCCCCAGACGGGCAATGCCGGGATCCGTCACGATAAGGACCTTCTGGATCGAGCGCTTTTGAAGCACCGCGGGCACATCCTCGGCATGCTCTAAAATGCGCGGCTCGGTATAGGGCAGGATCGGCAATGCAATGCGAAAAACCGTCTGATATGTTCGGCACCAGGCACGACGGGCTAGATGCATAAAGGAAACTCCTTCATTTGTTGATAGGTCAACATTTGCTCGCCCGATTGTACTCAGCAAAGATCGCAGACGGCCTCCCAATCGTTAATCAATCAACATCTTCATATCTCGAAATTGTTTTATTAAAAATCATTCCTAATAGGCTTCACATTTGGTTGCATTTATGGATAATAGAACTCGTCAAGACGCACGTCCGGAGAGGGCCCTTACGGGACCGGACGAGCGCACAATCGCCATCGATCGAAAGGATCGAATCATGAAGTTTGTTTGCCCCGTTTGCGGTTATGTGGAAGAGTTCGACGGCGACCAGCTGCCCGAGGACTTCAAGTGCCCCCAGTGCGGCGTTCCCGGTTCTCGCTTCCTGAAGCAGGAGGAGGGTCAGCTCGAGTGGGCTGCCGAGCACGTCGTGGGCGTCGCCAAGATGGAGGGCGTCTCCGAGGACATCGTTGCCGACCTGCGCGCCAACTTTGAGGGCGAGTGCTCCGAGGTCGGTATGTACCTGGCCATGGCTCGCGTCGCTCATCGCGAGGGCTATCCCGAGATCGGCCTGTACTGGGAGAAGGCTGCCCACGAGGAGGCCGAGCATGCCGCCAAGTTCGCCGAGCTCCTGGGCGAGGTCGTGACCGACTCCACCAAGAAGAACCTCGAGATGCGCGTTGAGGCCGAGAACGGCGCCACCGCCGGCAAGACCGATCTTGCCAAGCGTGCCAAGGCCGCCGGCCTCGATGCCATCCACGACACCGTGCACGAGATGGCTCGCGACGAGGCCCGCCACGGCAAGGCTTTCGCCGGCCTGCTCAAGCGCTACTTTGGCTAAGCCAACCGCCTGAGACATAACCTCAAGCTCGATGAGGCCCGGACCGTATTGGTTCGGGCCTTTTTCGTGCCTCACGAACTTGTTAACGCCCTGAAATAGGACCGTCTTCGGCATCGGCTTCTCGTCAAAACTAAGTGAGTAGACTTTTTGGAACTTGCCGAGCAGACCATCCATATCACTTTATAAAGCCGCAGGTAAATGCCTTGTTGCAAAACGACCTAGTCGCCAAAGTGACAAAAGTCTACTCACTTAGATTCGCAGCCGCCCACGATCGAGCCATTTTGTGTCTAACGGGCATCTTTCCGTCGATTACTCCCAATTTTGTCCAGTCAATGAATAGTTCAGACCGGAGTAATATCTCAGCCCTTTGCTCATCCGAGCTTTTATCACGATATTCAGCATCGAGCATCCTGCATATGGCCTTAACGATCGCGCGGAATCTATCCTCATCCGATATCTGTCTGTGTGTCAGGAGAAGCACATCGTAGCCCATGGCCTGAAGGGCCGTCATGCGGTCAGCGTCACGCAAGCCATCCCCTGCGCGTCCGTGCGAGGCCTTTCCCTGACATTCAATGGCCACCTGTCGCCTACCGTCCGGTGAAGAAAGAAGTAGGTCGATATATATACGGGACTTTCCCACAATCGCTCGAGCACTTGTGCCTAGCATCACTTCAACATTAAGCTCTATGTCGCAAAAACCTTCGCCTCCCAGGGATCGCGGCAGTGCAAGTAGCAAATACGCCTCGACCTCAAAAGGCGACGCGGCACCCAATGGAACGAGTTGCGATACCGCCATAAATCTATTGCCGTAACGCATCCCGCAAACATCTGAACAAAAACGGTCAAGGTCTCCGCCCAAAACCAAAGCGTCTCGACGCCATAAATTTGAGGCGGTGCCGTCCTCGGACGGGCAGCGCACCCAACCGAACGTTGTCGAAATCGCGCCCGAATCAATTGCACGCGAAAGCTCCGCCTCAAGTGCCGCCGGCAGAGCGCACACCGCAAACAAGCCACACATCTCCGCCAATACCAAAAGAAGCTGGAGATCCGTCAGGTGCCGCGACATGATGAATGCCGTCAGTAGAGGAGACGTAATCAAAAACCCATGCTCCGTTTCCAGCACGGATTCCCTGGGAAGCTCACCAAGAAACAGCCGCTGCCTAATGCTGGCTGGACAAGTCCGTTTGTTTCTCGTCCGAACCAATGTATACAACGGAAAACCGAGCGCGACCGCAGCCGTCGGGTTGCGGGCGAGATCATATCGCTGCCGGTCTTCTTCCGGTCGTGGAAGCGGCGGACACAAAGCGCGGACTTGAGGAGGCAAACGCCAGTACCTAAAAGCCGATATGTCACAAAGTAAATCCTTCATAGGCACAGGAAAACACGAATTTCAACCCAGTCAGTCACGCATTGGCGCGAACGCACCAAAAATGGCGCCGAACGGACTGCCAAGTTTTCAACAGCACTCCCCAACTGGCCAAAAGCTTGCCGAGAGCTGGACGAAGCCCTGTTGAAAACCCCATTTTTTCTCATGCAGGAGCTTTGCGCGGCAAGTGAGTAGACTTTTTTGAACATCCCGAGCAGGCCGGTCATCCTGCTTTTCAAAACCGCAGGTAAATAGCTTGCTACAAAACTGCCTGGTCGCCAAAGTGCTAAAAGTCTACTCACTTAGGTTGCAGAGTGCCCCCCATTAGCTGCAATTCCAAGGTTGTTAGTACTTTTGGACTCAGATCGTCATACTGAACAAGAATTTGAGTTGTGTTTTCAGGGACAGATGCGCCATCGGCACACCAAAAACAGTCACCGATATCGATAAAAGGGATGCTCGAGCGCGTGAGGGCCCGTGCAAAAGTGCTTCCGCCCGTTCTACGCTCCGCAACCACGATACAGTAAAGGCCCGCGTCTGCATGCTCGATCGAGACTTCCCCTGCCGGAAATGCCTTCCGTACAAGCGCCACTAGGCCATCACGCGCCTCGCGGGCACGAACGCGCACGCGGTTCACATGACGCTCGTAATCACCCGATTCCAGCAAGCGAGCCAATGCAACTTGATCTATGGAGCTAACCGACGAGGCGTAAAAACCAAGGTCGCGCCTAAACCGCTCCATCAGCTCGTCGGGCAACACCATGTACGCTAGGCGCAACGCCGAAGACAGGCTCTTCGAAAACGTGTTGGTGTATATAACCGACTGGGCGGCATCGATCGACGCGAGCGCGGGAATCGGCTTCCCGGCAAGGCGAAACTCACAATCAAAGTCATCTTCGATGAGATACCGACCTGGTCGCTCGGCGGCCCAGCTCAGAAGCGCATAGCGACGCGCAATGCTCGTCACAAGGCCGGTCGGATACTGATGGGACGGCATCAGGTGAAGGACATCGGTCCCGCTTTTCTGCAGAGTGCTCAAGTCCACGCCCTCATCATCCAACGGGATATGTCGAACTTTGCAGCCCATAGCCTGATAGATACGCGTCAGACGCAAATAGCCCGGATCCTCAACCGCATACACCTTGTCCGCGCCAAGCAACTGAACCAACATGGTATCGAGCAGCTGGGCGCCCGCACCGATAACGATGTTGTTGGGGTCGACATTCATACCCCTTGTCCCGTGCAGATGGTGAGCAATTGCACGTCGCAGCCGAGCAGTGCCCTGCGCCGGTGCGGGCGAAAAGATTTCGCGCTCGTCTTCGGATGCCAGCGTCGCCCGTAGCGCGCTTTGCCAAAGCCGCGCCGCCTCCAAAGCAGAAGGAGAAAGCGCATCGAATCGCTCGACCTGTCCGTTGACATCATGCACGCTGGGGCCCACAGAGACGGCATCTCGGTCGATGCCCTCCGCAGCCGAAGCCAAAACCGGTGCATCCGGAAGCTCGCAAGCGTAGTAGCCACGACGTGGTATTGAGCAAATATAGCCCTCAGCGAGTAACTGGCTATATGCATTCTCGATGGTAATAACACTGATTCCCAGATGACTGGCAAAGGCGCGCTTAGACGGCAAATGCTCCCCCGCCACAATGCGTCCAGCTACGATATCATCTCGAATTTGCTGGTAAACATACTCATAGAGCGATGCTTCGCCGCGTTTTTCCAAATTGTAGTCAAGCATGAGCCTATCACCTGACCTTATTAAGTCATTCAATCTGGTATTAGTCTGACCTTGTAATTATCTCGAAAACTGAGTATTTTGTCATACCCAGCTCCCCGATAGGATGTTCCGTCAAGCAATGCACATGCCAACCAAGGGAGCAACCATGGCAGAACAGAACAGCAAGGCCGACCGCGTCAAACTCAATCGCGAGCTCGCGCAGATGCTCAAGGGCGGCGTCATCATGGACGTTACCACGCCCGAGCAGGCACGCATCGCCGAGGAGGCAGGCGCCTGCGCCGTCATGGCCCTCGAGCGCATCCCGGCCGACATCCGTGCCGCAGGCGGCGTCTCGCGCATGAGCGACCCCAAGATGATCAAGGGCATCCAGGAGGCCGTCTCCATCCCCGTCATGGCCAAGTGCCGCATCGGTCACATCGTCGAGGCGCAGGTCCTTCAGGCCATCGAGATCGACTACATCGATGAGTCCGAGGTTCTCTCCCCTGCCGATGACGTCTATCACATCGACAAGACCCAGTTTGACGTGCCGTTTGTCTGCGGCGCCCGCGATCTGGGCGAGGCGCTGCGCCGTGTTGCCGAGGGCGCCACGATGATTCGCACCAAGGGTGAGCCGGGTACGGGCGACGTCGTTCAGGCCGTGCGTCACATGCGCAAAATCCAAAAGCAGATCCGCGACGTTGTTGCCCTGCGCGACGACGAGCTCTTTGAGGCAGCCAAGCAACTGCAGGTTCCGGTCGAGCTGGTGCGCGAGGTCCATGCCACGGGTAAGCTTCCCGTCGTGAACTTTGCCGCCGGCGGCGTAGCGACCCCCGCCGACGCCGCGCTGATGATGCAGCTGGGCGCCGAAGGCGTCTTTGTCGGCTCGGGCATCTTTAAGAGCGGCGACCCCGCCAAGCGCGCAGCCGCCATCGTCAAGGCCGTGGCAAACTTCACCGATGCCAAACTCATTGCCGAGCTTTCGGAGGACCTGGGCGAGGCCATGGTGGGCATCAACGCCGACGAGATCGAGATTATCATGGAAGAGCGCGGGCGCTAGTCCAGCAGAAAGGATCGCACATGAGCGATTATGCAGACCAAACGGTCGCCGTGCTGGCGGTCCAAGGCGCTTTTGCCGAGCACGAGACAAGACTAGCCGAGCTTGGCGCACACTGTATTGAGCTGAGGCAGGCGCCTGATTTAAAGCAGGACTTTGACCGTCTGGTACTTCCCGGCGGCGAGTCTACCGTTCAAGGGAAGCTGCTTGATGAGTTGGGCATGCTCGAGGAGCTTCGTGCCCGCATCTCTGAAGGCATACCCGTCCTGGGCACCTGTGCCGGCCTAATTCTGCTGGCTCACGACCTTGCCGCCCATGACGATAAGGGCACGCCGCGTTTGGCAACCATGGATGTACTTGTCGAGCGCAATGCCTACGGCAGGCAGCTCGGCAGCTTTCGAACCAAGGGGCAGCTAGCCGGCATCGACGGTGAAGTGCCACTGACGTTTATCCGCGCGCCCCGCATCGTCGAGGTCCACGGCGACGCCAAGGCCTTAGCGAAAGTCGACGGCCGTATCGTCGCCGCCCGTCAGGGCAGCCAGCTCGGCGTAACCTTCCACCCCGAACTCGACGAAGACACCCGCCTCCACGAACTGTTCCTACAAATGTAGACAGAGTAGAAACGAGTGTGGATTTTCGGGCACATAACAAATGAGAGTGGATAATCTCCCACTTTGAACTTGAATGCAGGCTCAAACCGGGAGATTATCCACTCTCATGCTATGTAGTCGTTGGGTGTTCTTAAACGACTAGTCAAACAAGAACGTCCCCAACGACTATCTTTTAGCAGGTCTGGATCATGGCAATGTCGATGTTTTGGCACCGACAGCGAGCGCCCACCAGAGCGAACAAATTGGCATGAAAAGAGGACGGCATAGACCTTCTGGTCATGCCGTCCTCTTTGAATGACAAGTTGTCGCTCTGGTGGGCGCGCAGCGTCAACTAGTTACGCGGTTTGGTAAAACCGCGTAACCCAACTAGAAGCGGTTGCCGCGGAAGCCGCCGCCGTTGCGGCCGCCACGATCGCCGCCGCGACCGCCGCGGTCGTTACCGCGGTTGCCGCCGAAGCCGCCACGGTTGCCGCCGCGATCGCCATAGCCACCACGGTTGCCGCCAAAGCCGCCGCGACCGCCACGGTCGCCGCCACGGTCACCAAAGCCGCCACGGCCGCCACGATCGCCACCGCGACCGCCACGGTCACCGCCACGGCCACCGCGATCGCCAAAGCCGCCGCGACCGCCACGGTCGCCGCCACGGCCACCGCGATCGTCACGGCCGCCGCGAGGACCGCGGTCCTCGTCCAGGCCCATGGCGACGAGCGGAGCGATGACCTTATCGAGAGCGGCCATCAGCTCGGTGGCCTCCTCGTAAGAAAGCTCGGGCAGGAGCTTCTCCTTCTTGTTGGCAAGCTCGACCAGGCCCTCAGCGGCATCCTCGGCAGCGAAGACAACGATCTT
This sequence comes from uncultured Collinsella sp., assembly GCA_958437935.1. GTDB lineage: Bacteria > Actinomycetota > Coriobacteriia > Coriobacteriales > Coriobacteriaceae > Collinsella. The sequence goes on from CAUBPS010000002.1 coordinate 69,579, forward strand.
GCGCATATCGCCCTCGGCGTCGTCGATGCGGCCGACCAGATCGGCAGCCTCGGCCTCGGCCATCAGACCATCGAGCTCACGAAGGCGCATGCCCAGCAGGTCGGACATTTCCTTCTGCTCCATCTTGGGCTTGAGGTCAAGAAGCTTGATGGCGCGCTCGATGTTCGCCATGCGCTCGGCCTTGGCCTCCTCCTCCTTGGAAATAGCAAAGCGACGGCTACGCAGCAGGCGGGCGGCCTTCTGCATCTTGTCCATCAGCTCTTCGTCATCGTAATCAACGGCGGCCTCGACAACCTCGGCCTCCTCCTCGGCGGAAACCTCGTCAGCAGCCTCAACCTCGGCAGCTTCGGTCTCCACGGTCTCGACTGCCTCAACCTCGGCAGCCACGGTCTCGTTCTCGGTCTCGTTCATGATCTCTTCGTTCTCGGACATGAGACTCCTTCTTGGCCCTCTCGGGCATCATCGCCCCATTCGCGGGGCCCGTCGCGCACTCTTTGCGCTTTAAACATTCATGCCTCTCGGCAAAACGTCCATTAGTTTATGGTGTCGCCATCCAATCTAGCTGCAGAATCTATGTGCACACATTAATGCGACATGTGTGACTCGCGACGAGCGTACACCAGCGACGCCACGAACCCGACCACGGCAATCACAGCCGCCACACGCACCGCAGTTGCAAATCCAATCGCCTGGGCAACGTCGGTCGCAACGCCTGCCGCGCCGGCAGTCGCCGCAGAACTCGAGAGCAGGCCGATAAACAGCGACGGGCCAAACGATGCGGCAATCATGTTCCACGTGTTAAGCAATGCCGTTCCGTGAGGATGTTCAGCGGCAGGCAGCGTCTCCAAGCCGGCCGTTTGCGAGGGGCTCAGCACCAAACCGACTCCGGCATACACCACAACGGTCAGTGCCACGACGACGCCGATGTTCATGCTTGCCGCCGTCATCGAGATGGCAGTCTGCCCCACGGCAATCAGGGCAAAGCCGATCGGCAGCAGCGGCCATGCGCCACGGGCGTCCATCACGCGTCCGCCCACAATCGAGGTCACGGCGTTGCAGGCAATCGCCGGCAAAATGAGCAAGCCCGCAATAAGTGCGGTCATGCCGTATGCGCCCTCAAAATAGAGCGGCAACAAAACGCTCATCGAGAACGTCGTCATCATCGACACCACCACAAGCAAGCACGCAGGCCAAAAACGAACGCTCGCCATGGGACGCACGTTAAGCACCGGATGCTCGAGCTTGAGCTGGCGGGCCGCAAACAGGCCGAGCAGCACAACGGCAGCGAAAAGCGTCACGATACCGGCAATCAGATTGGTCGAGAACTCGCCTACGGAATACACAAATGCCGTAATACCGGCGGCGAGCAAAACAACCGACAGAATATCAAGCGTGGCGTTCGAACGCTCTCCGACATTCTGAACAAGCTTTACGCCCGCCGCAGCGACCACAATGCCGCCCACCAGCGGCACTACGAACACCGCCCTCCAGCCAAACAACGTGCACATAAGACCGCTGATCACAGGTCCAAACGCCGGCCCCAGCGTAATGCAGGCTCCGCCCAGGCTCAGATAGAGACCGAGCTTCTCGCGCGGAGCGCAAGACAGCACTACGTTCATCATGAGCGGGAACAAGATGCCCGATCCCGCAGCCTGCAAAATACGGCTTGGCAGCAAAACGCTAAATGACGGAGCGAACAGGCACAGGACTTCGCCGGCGACCATGCATCCGCATGCGAAAAACAGCAGCTTGCGCGTCGAGAAACGGCCGGACAGGAAGGCCATGATGGCCGTAAAGATCGACGTCACGATCATGTAGCCCGAAACGAGCCACTGCGCCGTGGTGGCACTCACCGAAAAGGCCGCCATAATGTCGTGCAACGCCACGTTAATGATGTTCTCGTTAAACGCGGCAACAAAGGCTGCAATATACATTACGACGAGAATCGCCGCAGTGGCCGATGGCGCTACTTGAACTTGTTGCTGAGATTTGCTCCCCATGCATTTCCTTCCTCTTGGAACGACAGTCGCATCGCCCCAGAGGAACAGTCCAGGGCGAAAAATGAGCCCTAGACTTACGCCAGACGCCGTACACGACGAATCTGGCAACATGGTCCAACGTCGAAAGATTGTAACGCGGACGCACAGCTTTCCTTCCGCGCTATTATTAAAAGTCCACGAAAGCATAAGACATGAGGAGCCCGCCATGATTAAGCCCATCATGAAATCCGAGTTCTTTTTGCGTCTGCCTTCCGAAGACGCGGGACCCGACGATGCCGCGACCGGGCAGGATCTCCTGGATACGCTCCACGAGCATGAGCGCGAGTGCGTGGGCCTCGCCGCCAACATGATCGGCGTGCGCAAACGCATCATCTGCGTAAAGGACGGCAACAGGACACTCCTGATGTACAACCCTCAAATTCTTGAGCAGGTCAATGCCTATCAGACGAGCGAAGGATGTCTCTCGCTGATCGGCGAGCGTCCCTGTACCCGCTATCGCCGCATTAAGGTTGAGTATTTGGACGAGAACTTCGTCCACCGCATCAAAAACTTCTCGGGCTACACCGCCGAGATCATCCAGCACGAAATCGACCACTGCAATGGCGTCGTGGTTTAGGCCACCTGCCAAAATGAGGGTACCGGAGGCCTCCCTATGGATATCAGCCGCTTTGGCGAATTCGCCATCTTAGCGCAGTCACGCACGTTTCTTGATGCGGCGGAACTGCTTTTCATGTCGCAATCAACCCTCTCCAAGCACATCATGGCAATGGAGCACGAACTCGGCTGCAAGCTCATCGATCGAAGCCAGCGCCACGTAACACTCACCGCGCAAGGTGAAGCGCTCCTCCCCTATGCGCAAAAAATTGCGACGCTTCAGCACCGCTATCTTGCCGCCATTCAAATAGGCGCAGGTGAGCCGCTCGAGCACCTCACCGTCGGTTCTATCCCCATTATGGCCCCTTATGGGATCACGGACGCCGTCATCGATTTTCAGCAGGCGAACCCCTCATATTCTGTTGAGCTCATCGAGGGCGAGGGCGACACACTCAAGCGCATGCTCCTGCACGAGGACATTGACCTGGCCTTCATCCGTGACGGCGGCGCCATCGAGCCGGAGTTCAAAAAGATTCCCTTTACGACCGACCGGCTCGTGGCCGTCCTTCCACTCGACCATCCGCTCGCCGAACGTGACACCGTCGAGATAGACGACCTTATCGACGAGAATTTCCTCATGCTTCCCCAAGGCTCGTTCGTAAGCGAGCTCGTCCTTTCCCTTTGTCGCGAAGCTGGATTTGGCCCACGTGTTACGTTCACCGGCAAACGAGCCGAGAACATCATCTCCCTTGTCGCGCGCGGCGCCGGCGTCTCATTCCTCATGCGCAAGCCGACGGAATCGCTCGCCAGCGGAAAGGTAGCCTTGGTGCCGCTTGAGCCCGCGACGACCTCCGAGGTCAGGCTCTACCTCAAGCGGAACGCCGCGCACTCGCAGGCGGTCGTCTCGTTCATTGGCTTCCTCCCCTACCGTCAGCTCCTGCAGGGCGACCGTGCGTCTTCCATCGCGGCACGACCGTCATAATCCCCGCTGCTCCACAACCGCAGACTTGTGACCGCAAACACGATGACAGCGGCACGAAACACAAATATGCCTCGGGCAGCACGTCGCCGTCCGAGGCATATTTAATCAAAGTGCGCAGAAAGACTAGTCCACCGAGATGTTGAGTGCCTTACCGCCCTCGTCCTTCTTGGTACCGATCACCATAGCGGCGACAAGAGCCAGAACGAAAGCGACCACACCGGAGATGACAAGGCCGATAAAGCCCGTGTCGATGCCGGCAGGGTTAATAAAGCTCGGGAAACCGAGCGGGCCGGAGGCGCCGAAGGCATAGAGCTTGGCACCCATGAGGCCGGCAATGGCGCCGCCTACACCAGCGGAAATAAAGGTTGCCCACATAAGGCGCTTACGCGGCAGCAAGATGGCGTAAAGCGCAGGCTCGTTGACACCGAAAATCGAAGAGACAAGGGCGGGAATGTTGACGGCAGCATTTTCCTCGGAGTCCTTGGTTCGGATGATCATGCCAAGCACAGCGCCGGCGATGGCACAACCGCCTGCATACACGAGCGGGTTAATGAGGTCATAGCCGTAGGTTGCGACATCGAGGAACCACAGCGGGATGATGCCCCAGTGCAGGCCGAACATGACGAGCAGGCTCCAGAACGTGCCGATGACGAAGCCGGCGATGGCGGGTTGGAAGTTGATGAGCATCAGAATGATCTGGGCAACGATGTTGGAGAGGACCGTCATGACCGGACCGACCACAAGCAGGCCAAGGATGCCGCAAATGAGGAGCGTCAGGATGTTGGAGAAGAACGAGCTCACAAGCGCGGGCAGCGCGTTAGAAAGGGCCTTGTGCACCTTGGAGGCAATCCAGACGATAAAGATCGCAGGCAGAATCGTCGATGAGTAATTCTGCATGATCAGCGGGATGCCAAAAATATCACCGTAGACATTGGACTCGAAGACCGTACCGGCGCCGAGCGTGTAGAGCGGATCTCGCCCATAAGGACAACGAGCGTCGGGTAGACGAGGATACCGCCGAGCGCCATTCCCATAACGGGCTTAAGTCCGAACTTCTTGGCCGACGTCCAGCCAATGATTAGCGGAAAGTAATAGAAGACCGAATCTCCGATTGCCGAGAGCGTCACATACGTATTGCTGTCCTTGGCAAGCCAACCGGCAACCGTGCAGAGCGCGAGCATCGACTTGATAAAGCCACCGGCCATAAGCACGCCAAGAACCGGTTGCAGAATCTCGGAGATGATGGCCAGCAGACGCGAGAATGGATCGCCCTTTTTGACGTCGTCGCCTTCATCGATATCGAGTGCGGGTTTGGAGTCGAACCCGCCAATCTGAACAAGGTCGTTGTAGACGGCCTCGACGGTGGCACCAATCACGACCTGATACTGTCCGCCGGCCTGGATGACGTCAACGACGCCCTTCGTCGCCTTAAGCTCATTGGTCTGGGCGAGCGATTCATCCTTGAGGTGGAAGCGGAGACGCGTAATGCAGTGGCTCACGTCTAACACATTGTCTCGACCACCGACCTTTGTGATGATTTCATCGCAAAGCTTCTGGTATTTCATGGAATTCTCCTTTTTCTGAGCGGGGTATAGCATCGATTTCATGCCTCCGTAGTCGACGTGGGAGGGCAAGGAACCCGCTTCCCCCTTTGAAATCCGCGGACGCACGTACGCCCGGGATGCGAAACGGCAGAGAAGATGGAAGATGCCGATCACATGGCGGCGAGCCTCATTGGCCCATGTCACGCAATCAGGTCTACAAACGCGAATCTGCTGCGCCGAGAAGTCTCGTCGTCTGGCAGAACTTGTCACACAGACGTTCCGGTTCGCCCTGGGGAATCTGAGTACGCTCGGTCTCAAAGGAGAGGCCGTACTCGCGTGCCGGAAGGAAATACTCGAAATAGCCGTTGGTGTAACCGCAAACTATTCCCTCGACCGGGCATTCGCGCTTCATGCGAATACCCAAGTCGCTGCCGAGCTCACTCGGGAACACAAAGAGATGCAGGCCGCCCAGACTGATGACGGCACACTTAAGCGTGAGCGAAAAGTCGTCATGGGCAACGGTGTGATAGAACGTCTGAGGCTCGATGCGGTCGAGAACGACCTCGCGATCGAGCTTGATCTGGGAAATCGCCTCGGCAAGACCGGTCGAAACGCGCTCGACCTCGGGAATGCCGCGTCCCTGGCGAAAATTGCGGTCGCTACAGTCGCCAGCAGCACCGACGACCATGGCCGGATAGTAACCAAGACTCTGAGCGAGCTTTTTGCCGGTGAGACCGGCGAGTTCGCTCGTGAGCTCCGTGCAGTCGGGTCCGACGCAAGCGGAATGCACCGCCCAGTTCACAAAGCCCGCAAATGGCTTGCCTTCGGTATCGAAGAACGATACGACAATGACCTCATTGTCGGCGAGTTCACCTGGGATGATGCGGTTGTCGTAGAAACCGGTGATGACCCGCTTGCCCAAGCGACAAATCGCGGGCTGTGCGTTGGCGCGGCACTCCTCAAAGCATTGGCAAATGGTATCGAGGAACCAGCGGTAGTAGTTCTCGTCGAATTTTCCCGTCCACCAGCTGCGGTGGTAAGCGACGATTGAAGTATGGTCGTGCGTCGCCGAGAGCAGGACGCAATCACGGTCAATGCCGTAGCGCTCGGCGAGCATTGTCTTGACTTCCTCGGCCATGCTTTCCTCGAACTCGAGGACATCGGCATTAAAGAGAAACACTTCACGTTCGCCTTGCTGGAAGAGAATGGCGTTGGCGAAGACGTCGTCATGGACGCCCGTCGCAGGTTCAAGACGGTTGGGAAGATTGCGGTAGCCAATCAGGTAGATGTCGCCCTGTGGGGTGATTTTGCGGCGCGCGTGTCCAATGTTCATGCACGTTCTCCTTCTGTGTCACGCCGCATTCAAGGCGGCAATGATGATTTCGACGAGGCGCTCATGGGATCCGGCGGCAAAACCGGAGTTCATGGCCTCATAGGTGATCTTTTCGTACGCGTCGGGAGCCGGTAGGTACTTCTGTCCGCCGTTGACGAGCGTGGCAAAGAACACAGAGCCGGACCGAGCGGCGCGCACAGTGGCGCCGAATGCACTCGAGACCTCGGGTTGTACGCCGACAAGCTCGACGTTTCCCAGCCGGAGCAGATAGACCCTCGTGCGCTGCTCGCCAGCGGCATGAAACTCATACGTTCGGTGCGGAGCCAAAGAGTGAAAATCGGCGCGTGTCTGAGCGGGCAGGAGAACGTCGACCGTGCGAGCATCGATGCCGGCAGCGCCATCCTCACGTGCCATGCGAGCGGCCTCGACTAAAGCATCGCCCAAAGCCTGCCCCTGCTGGTGCAGCATGCGGTATCCGTCCTCATGGGCATCGACCGCCTGCTTCACGCCGGCGGCATCGAACGTGACGTTCATGGCGCGTTCCGCCGGACCTTGGTCGCCCGCGGCGCCCGGCAGCAACAGGGCAACGCCACCCAGCTCACGCTCGAGTGACATGGCGGCAAAACCAAAGAGGTCTCCGCTCGCCATGCGCCTCCCCTCGGAGTCGCGCGATCCGTCGAGCACGGAGGACTGAACGTCCGCCGTCGCGAGCACGGCAACATACTCGCCCCCGGCATCCCTTATGGCGAGTACGGGCATCGTGTGGTCGGCAAACCCCCTGGGATTCGAGCCCAACCACCAGCCGGCAGGCGTCTCAATGTCGCGATTAACGTTCACGGGGCAGTCGCCCTCCGCCGTGGCGAGCGTGACGGAGCGAATACCCGCAACAGCCCGCTCGACAGCCGCGCGGGCGACGGCGATGAGCGCTGCGCGATAGCGCTCGTTGCGATCGCGGGCAGCGGCGTCGGCAAGATGCCCGGGAGTGCGGACGTGAGGCATGGAAAACGTGTGGGTAGGAACCACCCAAGAATAAGCACCGCTGCAATTGGCGGCATCCTCAACAACCTCACGCAGATCGGCGAGTAGAGCCGGAGCGATCGAGGTGACCTCAAGCGAAAGGACGCAGGCGCGTCGCCCCGTCCCCTCGATGATAAGGGCACGGGCGAAGACCTCATGACGGAGTTCGTCAAAACCGTCGAACGGCAACACGTCCCCAAGATCGATGGCCACACGAGCGGCCCCAGCCCTCATCTCTCCTTCGCCCATGGCAGATACTCCTCTCTGATTGCCGCTCACTCGACACCGTATAGTTGCTGCGCCGTACCGCCAAGCACAAGGTCGCTGTCTGTATCGCTCAGATTTGCAGCGCGAACGCAGGCGACACCCTCGGTGAGCCACTCGCGTTTAACGGGATAGCTCGTGCCAAAAACAATATGGTCTGCACCCAGCACGTCAACCGCGCAGGCGAGGAGTGTCTTGCCCCAAGGCTGGGCATGGGACATGTCGAAATAGATGTTGTTCTCGAGGTGCCTGGAAACGGTCTCGGTATCGACCTGAAAACGGCCAGAAGCATCAGGGCGCTTGGGACCATGAGGCAGCAGCATCTCCTTGAACGCAAAGTATGCGCCGCCGAGCATGGAGTGGACCATCTTGATATTGGGATAGCGCTCAAAGAAATCACCAAAGATCTCTCGGCCGATCGCCGTAGTTTGGTCGACGCAGCGGCCATAAGAACGGCGAAGGTTGTCGTACGCGAGAAGCGACTCGTTCTCGACCGGCACGGGAACATGGTGCACGTAAACGGTGACATGGCGTTCGTTCAGGTGCTCGAAAAAGCTCGAGAAGACCTGGTCGTCGAGATAGCGCTTGCCGTAGTGAGCGCAGAGCTGCACGCCCGCAAAACCATCGTCGAGCCTGCGGTCGAGCTCCTCCAAATTCGCTTTGGTGCCAAAGGGCGGCACGGCGACAAGCGGAATCAGACGGCCATTTGACGCCTTCGCGTCAGCAGCCATACCGTCGTTGAAACGCCGGCACATCTCGAGCGACATCCACTCGTGGCAGCCGGGGAGCTTGAGGATCGCCTTGTCGACCCCCGCCTCATCCATATCGGCCAAGCGCTTCTCGAGGGTGTAGTCGCCCTCAATGTAGTTAAGACCCGGAGAACCGGCGGGCATCTCGATCACGATCTGTCGTTTGCCGGCGGAATTCATGGTCAGATAGCCTTCGGTGTCATAGGCGCGGGGCACCTCGGCCAAAAACTGTTCGCAGAGCGTCTCGTCATGAAAGATGCGCTCGTCGAACCAGTAGGAATTTGCATCGATAATCATTGGTTGGAACCGCCTTTCATCTTGTTGAAAACATTCTAGAAAAGCAGGTACCCGGACATCAATTCCAGCTTAAGCCCACTGTATTCCATTTTGGAATAGAACTTACCGCTCACGCGTGAACCTCGCCCGCTCAACGAGACAAGCGCTAACAGCACGGGCTTAGACAGAAAACGGTCGGCCCGCATCCGTTGCGGGCCGACCGTTTCATTACAGGCTACCTTTGCCGTTACGCCTGGCGGTAGTGATCGAAGAAGTCGGCGAGGTCTTCGAGGGACTCCTTGAGTACTTCCATGCGCGGCAGGTACACGATACGGAAGTGGTCGGGCTCAGCCCAGTTGAAGCCGCCGCCGCGCGTGATCAGGATCTTCTTCTCGTGCAGCAGGTCAAGGGCGAACTGCTCGTCATCGGTGATGTTGAACTTCTTCACATCCATCTTGGGGAAGATGTAGAACGCTGCACGCGGCTTAACCACCGAGATGCCGTCAATCTTGTTGAGCGCCTCATACACAAAGTTGCGCTGCTCGTAGACACGGCCGCCGGGACGGATGTAGTCGTTAACGGACTGATGGCCACCGAGTGCCGTCTGGACGATCGACTGAGCCGGCACGTTGGAGCACAGGCGCATGTTGGAGAGCATGTTTATGCCCATGATGAAGTCGCTCATGCAGCGCTGGTTGCCCGAAAGCACCATCCAGCCAATACGATAGCCCGCGATCATGTGCGACTTGGAAAGGCCACTAAAGGTAACGCAGGGCAGGTCGGGGGCGAGCGAGGCAATCGAGACGTGCTCGTAGCCGTCCATGCACAGGCGGTCGTAGATCTCATCGGCAAAGATCATCAGCTGATGCCTGCGTGCAACCTCGACGATGCCCTCGAGCACCTCGCGCGGATAGACGGAACCCGTGGGGTTGTTAGGGTTGATGATGACGAGGGCTTTGGTCGCGCTCGTGATCTTGGACTCCATATCCTCCAGGTCGGGATACCAATCCGCCTGCTCATCACACAAATAATGTACGGGATGACCGCCGGCAAGGGTTGCGCACGCCGTCCAGAGCGGATAGTCAGGGCTGGGAATCAGGATTTCGTCTCCATTGTCGAGCAACGCGTTCATCGAAAGCTGAATGAGCTCGGACACGCCGTTGCCCGTGTAGATATGCTCCATCTGAACGTTGGGCAGGCCCTTGATCTGCGAATACTGCATGATCGCCTTGCGCGCGGAGAACAAGCCGCGCGAGTTGGAATAGCCTTCGCAGTCGGGCAGCTGCTGGCGCATGTCCTTGATGACCTCGTCGGGCGTGCGGAAACCGAAGGGCGCCGGGTTGCCGATATTGAGCTTGAGGATGCGCTCGCCCTCGTCCTCCATACGGGCAGCCTCGTCGACGACGGGACCGCGCACGTCATACAGGACGTTATCGAGCTTGGTGGATTTAGAAAAAGTACGCATGGTGGTGCTCCTTGCAATTTGAGCTGAGGGATGGGGTTCGGGCTTGGAATCGTTGCGGGGTGATGATGCCTCGCCTTGATCGGCGTCGCCGGCAAGCAGCCAGGTAACATCGACCTCCAAAATACGGGCGAGCAGCTCAGCCACATCGCGCCGCGGGATCGTCTTGCCGCTCACATATTGGCTCATCTGACTCTTGCCGAGTTTTTTGCCGAGCATCTCCGATGCGCGGATCACGTCCGACTGGCGAACGTCGCGATCGGACATAGTCTGTCGCAGGCGATCGCTAAACGTCTCTTGGGCCACTAGAACCTCCTTGCTGGCAAAGTTCAATTTATAGAATACGAATTGAACCAAGGTTCAATTTAGGCAGCAGTATAACGCGGCACCTCATTCGAAAGTTCAATTTCATAAGAAAATGCACCAGACTCCGAGATTTGCCCAAAGCGGACAATGACGTGCACACGTTTAGAGGTATTCAAGGAATCGAGCAGCGGCAAGAGAAACGTCAGCCGTGCGATATATCGCATTGATCTGCCGATGGGGATGTCCCTCGAGTGGTCGCACGGCAACATCGAACTGACAGCGACGCAAGATGAGCGCGGGAAGAATGCTAACGCCCAGGCCGTCCTCGACCATAGCCATAATCGCATAGTCATCCCAGGTCGACAGCTTAGAGCGCACCGCCAGGCCCGCGCGGCGAAACAGCGGCGTAATCTCGTCGTCGCTACCGCGTTCCAGCAGGATAAACTGCTCGTTGGCCAAATCGGCAAGGGAAACGACCTCCGCGGTGGCAAGCGAGGAGTCCGCTGGCACCACGGCCATCAGCTCGTCTTGCACCAACGGTCGCGACGCCATGCCGGCGCCGCGTGGCTCGCGCGGAATAAAGCCCAGGTCGCAGCGACCTTCCGCCACCCATTGTTCAATCTCTGAGTAATCGCCCATCAGCAACTCATAATCGACGTCCGGATGATCGGCGCGAAAGCGCGCAATCACCGGCGGCAGCACGTGGGTCGCCACACTCGAAAACGTACCGATGCAGATTTTGCCGCGCATGAGTCCACGCATCTCATCCACCCGTCGCTGCAAGCGAGTGAATTCCTCGCAGAGCGCCTCGACAGCCGGCATGACCTGCCGCCCGTCGGCAGAAAGAGCCACGCCCTCGCGACTGCGGTCGAGCACCTTAAAACCCCAGTCGGCCTCAAGATCGGCCACCATACGGCTCACGCCCGACTGCGAATAGCTCAGGCGCTCGGCAGCACGCGTAAAGCTTCCGGCGCGCACCGTCTCCAGCAGCACCTGCATCTTTTGGATATTGGTCTCCACGGCACGTCCCCACCCTTGCATGAGTTTTTGTCATGTTTTCCATGCATTATATTCGCTTTTCTTCTAAAGCCAGTTCACCCATAGTGAACATGTTCGGATATAGAGGGGATGTCAGCGCATGAACAACGGACTGTTTACATACTTAGCAGCATTACTGTTGTTTGGCTCTAACGGCATCATCGCCGCAGCTATCGCACTGCCGAGCTCCGATATCGTGCTGCTGCGCACTTTTCTGGGAGCTCTCTCGCTTATAACCATCCTCGCCACTACCCAACACCATAAGTTGCAGGCGCCATCTCGTCCCCGCGAAGCCGCGGCCCTCCTCCTCTCGGGAGCTGCGCTGGGCGCCAGCTGGATTTTTCTGTTCCGCGCCTACCAGACGATCGGCGTCGGCGTATCCTCGCTGCTGTACTACTGCGGCCCCATCATTGTCATGGCGCTCTCCCCGCTCATCTTTGGCGAAAAGCTGACCGGCGGCAAAATCGCCGGCTTTGTCGCCGTCGCCTGCGGTGCTTTTCTCATTGCAGCGCAAGGTCTAGGCGGCAATATGCCCATTGCGGGCATCGTCTGTGGAATCGCCTCGGCCTTCTGCTATGCATTGATGGTCATCGCTAGCAAGGGTGCGCCGCACATCGAGGGCCTCGAGAACTCCACGCTCCAGGTGTGCGCCGCCTTTGTGACCGCACTGGTCCTCACGCTCATCACGCAGGGCGCTCCCTCATTCCTGTCCGCCGGTATCGCCGCCAGTATTGATTGGCGCGCCGTCGCTATGCTCGGCGTCGTCAACACCGGCATCGGTTGCCTGCTCTACTTTAGCGCCGTCGCCAAGCTGCCCGTCCAGACCGTCGCTGTCGTCGGCTACCTCGAGCCGCTTTCGGCGGTCGTGTTCTCGGCCGCCCTTTTGGGTGAAGCCATAACACCGGTCCGCCTGATGGGCGCCGCGCTTATCATCGGCGGCGCGATTTTTTGCGAACTCGCCGGCAAACGCGCAAACGCCAAGGCTGGCATCGCCCAGACAGTACGTGCTTAAAAGCCCCTGCTTTGAAATGCTACCTGCGTAGATAAATAATCCCCAGCTGAGGATTATTGTCTAAAATAACCCGATGTGCCAAACTGCTCTTGTATGTATAAAGACGGCATAAAGTTTTTTGTCCTAGACAGATAACCGGATGTCTAAGGGAGTCCTCGTGGCACACAATAAACTGGAGGCAAACCTCCAAGACCAGCGCGGGCAAGGCGGGCACGGAGCCATCCCCCTCTCCGCTGGCATGCTGCTCGTAACGCTCGGCGTCGTCTATGGCGACATCGGCACGAGCCCCATGTACACCATGAAATCAATCGTCGCCAACAACGGCGGCATCGGTACCGTCAGCGAGGACATGATCCTGGGCGCGCTTTCGCTCGTCATCTGGACCATGACGCTCGTGACCACGGTCAAGTACGTGGTAATCGCCATGAAGGCCGACAACCACAACGAAGGCGGCATCTTCGCCCTGTTCAGTCTCGTGCGCAAGGTGGCACCATGGCTGATTCTCCCCGCCATGATCGGCGGCGCGGCGCTGCTCGCCGACGGCATCCTCACCCCCGCGGTCACGGTCACCACAGCCATTGAGGGCCTGCGTACCATCGAGTGGGGCCACGCACTATTGGGTGACGGTCAGACCAATGTGATCATCATCACCATCATCATTATCTGCGGTCTGTTTGCCATGCAGCGCGCCGGTACCTCGTCAATCGGCAAGCTCTTCGGCCCGCTCATGACGCTGTGGTTCCTGTTCCTGGCAGGCGCCGGCCTGTTCAATATGCTCGGCAACCTGTCCATCTTGCGCGCGCTCAACCCCATTCGCGGCATTATGTTCCTGTTCTCGCCCATCAACCACTCGGGCATCATGGTGCTCGGCTTCGTCTTCCTGTCGACGACCGGCGCCGAGGCGCTCTATTCAGACATGGGCCACGTGGGCAAGGCCAACATCTACGCATCCTGGCCGTTTGTTAAGGCAGCCCTCATCCTTAACTATCTGGGCCAGGGCGCTTGGCTGCTCGCCAACAACTCCAACCCCCAGATGCTCGCGATGGATATCGTCAACCCGTTCTATATGATGCTTCCCGAGCCCCTGCGCCCCTTTGCCATCGTGCTTTCGGCTGTGGCGGCCATCATCGCCTCGCAGGCGCTCATCACCGGCTCGTTCTCGCTGGTATCCGAGGCCACGCGTCTCAACCTTATGCCGCATCTGCGCATCCACTACCCCAGCGACACCAAGGGCCAGCTCTATATTCCGCTCGTCAACAACATCATGTGGGTCGGCTGCATCTTCATCGTGCTGCTATTCCAAAACTCTGAGCGCATGGAAAGCGCCTATGGCCTCGCCATCACCGTGACCATGCTCATGACCACCACACTGCTGACGAGCTATATCGCCGGCATCCTCAAGCACAAGCTGGGTGCCTGCGTCTTCGCCCTGCTCTTTGGTGCCATTGAGCTGTGCTTCTTCGCCTCGTGCCTCACTATGTTCTTTGACGGCGGCTACGTCATGATCTTCCTGGCCGCGTTGCTGTTCGGCCTTATGTATGTGTGGCGCCGCGGCACCGCCATCGAGCGCACGCAAACGATCCTGCTGCCCGTCTCCAAGTACATCGATCAGCTCAACCGCCTGCGCAACGACGAGACCTATCCCGTGCTCGCCGACAATCTGGTATTTCTCACCAACAGCCCCGACCCGCTCACGCTCGACCGCGACGTGCTTTATTCCATCCTGGACAAGCACCCCAAGCGCGCCAAGGCATATTGGTTCATCAACGTGCACGTTACCGACGAGCCCTATACGCATGAGTATTCCGTTGAGACCTTTGGCACAGACTTCCTGTTCCGCGTGCGCTTGGACCTGGGCTTTAAGGTCAACCAGCGCATCAACGCCTACCTGCGCCAGATCGTCGGCGACCTGATGGCATCGGGTGAGTTGCCGCCGCAGCATCACACCTACTCTATCTACGAGACACGCGGCAACGTGGGCGACTTCCGTTTTTGCATGCTGCGCAAGATGCTTGCCCCCGAAACGGACATCAACCGCAACGACCACCGTGTGATGGCCATCAAGTACGCCGTCCGCCGCGCCTGCGGAAGCCCGGCACGTTGGTATGGTCTTGAGAACTCGGCCATCATCATTGAGTACGTACCGCTCTTTGCCCGCATGCGTCCGGCAGTCAAGCTCGTACGCACCCAGGTGCCGCTCGAGATCCTGATCGAAGAGGCCGAGGAAATGGAAGTCGACATCTTCTCGGACGACCTGGTCAACGGCAACGAAGCCGGTAAGGACATGAACGTCGATCCCACCGAGTTGCTCGAGAGCGTCGCCGATACGCCCGAACAGCAACAGCTCGACGGCCTCGAGAGTGAACAACTCAACGACGCCAACTTCTAGCGACGTCACAAATCAACGACAGCGGCCCTGCGCCTCACGAGAGACGCAGGGCCGCTTTGCATTGCAGTAAAGCTAGCGGCTACGAACGGCGCGGCTCGGGAACCACGAGCCTATCGGAGCTCGCGCCCTCGGCATCCATCAGGCTCACGTAGCGAATCGACGGATCCCCATACATCGCGTAGTAATAATTGCCCGTGCGCGCGCTAAAGCATCCGGTGTAGATAGTCTTCTCGAACTTGCCATCGCCCATCCTGGACGCTCCCTCGATCATCACCACGCCCTCGAGCGAGCGGAACATGCGAACGACGTTTTCGGTCTCGCTCTCCTTTTGTGGGTAATTGGCATTGAGGTACGCCGCCTTTACAAAACGGCTCGGCGAATAGCAATCGCCCGGAATGCCGCGCATGCCGGCACCGGCTCCATAGGGCTTAAGCTCGGCGCCACGCCATGTCGCCGTCTGCGGAAAATCGCTTGTGGCGGTGATATAGGTGCGGAGGTTTTCCATGTGCCACGGGAAGGTGGGCTGATTGGCGAGGGTGTCGACCGGATCGCCGTATACATGCAGGCCGTCAGCCATCATCTCGACCACGATGCTACGCTGGCTGTCGCCGATAATCCAATGGAGCAGCGACACGCCCAGCCCCTCTCCGGCAGATTTGGCGACAATCACCGTATCGCGCAGCGCGGCCTCGACCTCATCGACCGTCGAGAACGTCGCTGCCACCCACAGGGGAAACTCATAGGCCGCGATATTGGTCTTGCCGTCGACAGGGTCCTCGGCATACTCGGCATAACCCGGGAAATTGAGACCCGCCACGGCAAGGCCTGCATCGTTGCCGCAATCGAAGAACATAGGGTAGTTCTTGTAATCGATGCACATACCGATCACCGCGTGTGCCGCTGTCGCGTCGTCGATAAACGAATACGGAATGTGAAACCCGCGCGGCATCACGCGAACCTGTTGGCCGTAGTCAAAGCTCCAGTCGAGATTGCGGCCCAGATACATGTGGCCAGAATTATCGGTAAATCGAATACTCGTACACATAGCGCCTCCTAGCTTTACGTTCTTGCTAATTTCATTGTCTCCAAACAAAAAGGCGCTAAACACAAAAGCCCGGACATGACAACAATGTCATGCCCGGGCCAAAAGAGACGAAGTGCGGTGCTTTGGTCCCCTTAGACCAACTTTCCAAGACAGTGGTCAATCATGTGTTGAATCATCTGCGCCTCGAAGCCCACAAAGTCCTGCTTGCGCTCGCGCATCTTGCCGTCGACGATCACGTCATAAGCGACCTTGCACTTGATATAGCGCGTGGACTTGGTGACCTCCTCGTGCGTCAGGCAGCTCTCCTCCATCTTGCTGGCACCCAGGCCAAACACCAGACGGGGGTTGTAGAGCACGTGGGGCTCGCCGGCGTCGTCCAGGTAGACGCAGACCTTCTTGGTAACGCCAATCTGGTTAGCGGCAAGGCAGCCGGCATCGTCGAGCGACTTGATGGTATCGATCAGGTCCTGAGCAACCGACTCGTCCTCGACGGTCGCAACCTCGCAACGCTGGGACAGGATAGCCTCGTCGTGGCAAAGCTCTTTAATCATACGTTCCTCCATAGGGGTCGTTGTAACCGCTTAAGTATACGGTACCCACACATTTTCATGCGAAAAATACCGTCCGTCTGCTACAAAGCGCCGAACATCAACATGCGAGGAACAACAGCGTCGTAAAGGGGCTATAGTGGGTGAGTTCGTGTCAATCGGCCTAAACTCGGGGCCGAACAAGGAAAGGGTATGCATGGACGAACTATTTCACGTCAGTGAGCGCAAGTCCACAATCGGGACCGAACTTCGCGCTGGACTGACAACATTCCTGGCGATGGCCTACATCATCGCCGTCAACCCCGCAGTGCTCTCGGGCGCTGGCATCGATGCGGGAGCGCTCGCCTGCGCCACCTGTCTGGGCGCTGGCATCATGACCATCTGCATGGGCATCTTCGCTAACCGCCCGCTCGCCTGCGCGTCGGGCTTAGGCGTCAACGCGATGATCGCTGGAATCACCACCACCGTCTGCGGCGGTGACTGGCACGTGGCCATGAGCGTCATCTTCCTCGAGGGTATCGTCATCTTGCTGCTCGTGCTTTGTGGCCTGCGCGAGGCCATCATGGACGCCATCCCGGTTGTCCTGCGTCACGCCATCTCGGTGGGTCTGGGCCTGTTCATCGCCATGATTGGCCTGTGCGATGCCGGCATTATCACCGCTGGCGCCGGTACACTCGTCGGTCTGGGCGACATCACCTCCCCCACCTTCATCGTCGGCATCATCTCCATCCTGGTGACGGTCGCCCTCGCCTGCCGCAACGTCCCCGGCTCGCTGCTCATCGGCATCGTCGTCGCCGTCATCGCCGGTATCCCCCTAGGTGTGACCCAGGCTCCGACCGGCATCATCGCCCCGCTCGACTTCTCGAGCATCGGTGGCCCTATCGCCGACGCCGGCGGCGTGCCCGCCATCGTCAAGGTCCTTACCGACCCCGCGCTCCTCGTCATCTCGTTCTCGCTGCTCATGAGTGACTTCTTCGACACCATGGGCACCGCGATGGCCGTGGCCAAGCAGGGCGAGTTCCTCACCGACGACGGCAACGTCGAGAATATCAAGGAGATCTTGATCGTCGACTCCGCCGCCGCTGCTGTGGGCGGTTTCATGGGCGTCTCCTCCATCACCACCTTCGTCGAGTCCACTTCCGGCGCCGCCGACGGTGGCCGCACGGGTCTCACCTCCGTCACCACCGGCGTGCTGTTCATTCTCGCCGCGTTCTTCTCCCCCATCGTCACCATCGTTTCCAGCGCCGCCACCTGCGGTGCTCTGGTCTACGTCGGCTACCTCATGATGAGCGAGGCCTCCGAGATCGACTGGTCCGACGTGTCGCAGGGTTTCCCGGCGTTCATGATTGTCGCCGGCGTGCCCTTCACCTACTCCATCTCTGCCGGCATTGGCCTGGGCTTTATCGCCTACGTGGTCGTCGCGCTCTTTAAGGGCGAGGCCTCCAAGATCAAGCCGCTCATGTGGATCGCAGCCCTCGCCTTCCTCGTCTACTTCTTCGTGGCGTAACGGCATAGTCTGCTAAAGCAAAACAACAAGGCGCGGAATCGCATCGAGCGGCTCCGCGCCTTTCTTTTAGCGTCTGCCCCCGTGTCAGCGTGCGACAATTGAGGCTGTCAATATCACAACACCGAGAGAAGCCTGCCTTGGAAGCGCATCATAAGCAGATAACTGTTTATTCAGAGTGTGCGGAAGGCGCGCCCGTCATCTATCTCCCCGTGGTTATGGGCAACGGTAGTGAAGTCTACGAGCGCTGCCGAGAGCTCGACTGCCCGCCGTTCACCCTTGTCGCCATTGGAGGGCTCGATTGGAATCGCGAGCTGAGCCCCTGGGAATGCGACGGAACTATACGAGATGCCGAGCCCTTTGGCGGACAGGCTGCTGGTTTTCTTGACGAGTTGTTGAAGCAGATAATCCCCCAGGCCGAATCATCGCTCCCGCAACCGCCCGCCTGGCGCGGCGTTGCCGGCTACTCGTTGGCGGGTCTTTTTGCACTGTGGGCACTTTGGCAAACAGATGTCTTTGAGCGCGCAGCGAGTGCATCGGGGTCGCTGTGGTTCCCCGGCTTTATCGACTACGCGCGCGAGCGCACGATGACGGCTACGCCCGACGCCGCCTATCTGTCGCTCGGTAAAAAGGAAACCAAGACGCCCAACCGCATGATGCGGCACGTACTCGACGATACGCGCGCGATGGAAGAGCTGTTTATCGAGCGCGACATCCCAACAACGCTGGAGCTCAACCCCGGCAATCATTTTGCCCAAACTGACCTGCGCATGGCGCGCGGCATCCACTGGATACTGACGCATTAAAAATGGCGTCCACGCGTACATGCGCATGGACGCCATTTTTTGATTTAGCTGAACACAACTACTATTCGACAGTCTCCTCGAGTTTAGATACGGCGGGCGTCGAGGATTGGGACATGGAAGTCCTTTCATGATGGAAGGGCGATCAGGCATATCGGATAACCTGCCCGAACGATACGATCCGAACCATTGTACGTGATACACCATGTCTCGCACGCGCCGCCACCTGCAAACGCTAGCGTTACTTCCAAACGCGCTCGGCAATGCGCTTGACCAGCGCGATCTTCGCCCATTGCTCGTCCTCGGTCAGCTTGTTGCCAATCTCGCAGCTGGCAAAGCCGCACTGGGGCGACAGGTACAGATTCTCGAGCGGCACGTACTTAGCGGCTTCGCGGATGCGCTCGACGATAACATCCTCGTTCTCGAGCTCTGCCGCCTTGGTGGTTACCAAGCCCAGCACGACCTTCTTGCCGGGAGCGACGTACTTGAGCGGCTCAAAGCCGCCGGCGCGCGGCGTGTCGAACTCTAGATAGAACGCGTCGACATCCTCGTGCGCAAACAGGTACGGTGCAATGGGATCGTAACCACCCTCGAAGGCATACGTGGAGTGATAGTTGCCGCGGCACACATGCGTGTTGATAACCAGATCGTCGGGCTTGCCCGCGATGGCGGCGTTGTTGAGCGCCACGCCCAGCTCGCTTACCTTTTGCAGGTCAACCGGACTCATGCTGGTCTTGGACACAAAGTCGGTATCGCAATAGATGCCCCAGGTGCAGTCATCAAATTGGATGTTGCGGCAGCCTGCTGCGTACAGGTCGGCGATCACCGTGCGATAAGCGGCCGCAATGGCGTCGGCAAGTTCCTCATCGGTCTTGTAGACGGCGCGCAGACTCTCCTGCTGTCCATCGCAGCGGTCGAGCGTAACCTCCGAGAACGTCTGGATCGGCGCCGGAATGGTTTGACGCGCGACCTGGCCCTCCCCCTCGAGCGCCTTGACAAACTTAAAATGCTCGACGAACGGGTGGTTCTCGCCGCTAATGGGACCGGTAACCACGGCGGTGTCGGCCGTCGTCTCCTCGTCATGGAACATATAACCCGTGCGTGAGGTGCGGCGCTCAATGCCGTTAAGGCCCCACATAAAATCGAGGTGCCAGTAGCTGCGGCGGAACTCGCCATCGGTAATCACCTGCAGGCCGGCGGCCTTCTGCTTGCCCACCAAATCGCGAATGGCATCGTCCTCGACGACCTTAAGGCCGGAAGCGTCGAGTTTACCCGCGACATAGGCGGCACGGGCGTCCTTTACAGCCTGCGGACGAAGAAAGCTGCCGACGATATCGGCGCGAAACGGCGCGTTCGGTTGAATCGAGGTACTCATAGATATCTCCCTTTGCATTGGTTGCTTTACTGGGACAGAGTATGAGCGCTCATATGACCATCGTAAAATATACGTTTATAACAGTTTGATATAGATGCTTCCTATATCAGTCTGGACTGTCATAAAGAGACTTGAACCGCGCGGAGCACAGCAGCCTAGATATGCTGACGAATCGCGTCGATATAGGCCCGACCGTAGCGCGTGAGCGTCGTGTTCTTGCGCGTGATGATGCCAATCTCCATGTACTCGTCCACGTCAAGCGGAATCGAGATAATGCCGGGGCCGTTGAGCTCGTGGCTGATCACGCCCGAGCATACCGTGTAGCCGTTGAGGCCCATGGCCAAATTGAACAACGTCGCACGGTCGCGCACGCGGATATTTTTGCGACGCTCGAACGTCGAGGTCAGCTCCTCGGAATAGTAAAACGAGTTGTAGCTGCCCTGCTCGTAGGACAGGAACGGGTAGTCTTCCAGATCCTCGAGCGTCACGCTGGAGCGGTCCGCCAGCGGATGGTCGGCGCAGACGAAGACATGCGGCGTGGCGCAGAAGAGCCCTTCGAACACGAGCTCGTTGGCCACCAGCATGCGCTCGATGACCTCGCGGTTATGCTCGGATAAGTACAGGATGCCCAGTTCGCTTTTCATATGCGCGACATCCTCGATAATCTCGTGAGTCTGCTCCTCGCGCAGGGTGAAGTCGTAACGCGCGGCATCGAACTCGCGGATCACGTCGACAAACGCGTTGACGGCAAAGGAATAATGCTGGCAGCTCACACTAAAGTGCGGCACCTGCTCGGATGCGCCCTTGTACTTGCCCTCGAGCAGGTCGGCCTGGTCGAGTACCTGGCGCGCATAGCCCAAGAAGGTCTCGCCCTCCTCGGACACAATGACACCCTTGTTGGTGCGCTCAAAGATATGCACACCCATCTCGTTTTCGAGATCGCGGATCGATGCGGTAATCGAAGGCTGCGACACAAAGAGCCGGCGCGAGGCCTCGGTAATGCTGCCGCATTCGGCAACTTTGACGACATATCTGAGCTGCTGAAGCTTCATAGCTTTCTCCCTAGACGTTCGTGACGTCGAAACCTGTCACATCCATCTGACGCATAAACGGCGGCATTTCCCCCGTCGCAGCGCAGGCGGCAATCTGATGCAGAGCCCCGGCGACCGCATCGTCTGCCGCAGCGCCGATATGCCAGCGCGCGGCAGCCGTGACAGCCTCGTTGGCATTGGCGACTGCAACGGAGTTGGGAACGGCACCGATCATGGGCAGATCGTTATCGGAATCGCCAAATACGGCCACCTCATCGGGCGTCAGGTCCAAAGCGCGCGCCAACTCCAGCGCAGCGCAACCCTTGTCCCAACCTGCTGGAAGGATGTCAAACAGGCGCACTCGGTTGTTGGGAAACACAAGCGAGAGTTCCGGCACCTCAACGGCAACGCGCTCGCGTAGCTCCGCGAGCTCCTCACGCGAACGGGCACTCCAGATATTCGCCTTGAACACCGGCGCGTCGTCGACGACAGGACGGCACGGGGCCTCTTCGCCTTTGAGCCATGCGTTGCCGCCCGACTCCATGGCGCGACGAACGCGCTCGGGATCACTCGTCACGCAATAGGCATCGTTGCCCCAAAAGTCATCGCCCAGGCTATAGACTTTTAAAAATGTATCGTCGGTCTCTTGCTCCAGATAGTCGGCCAAACGCATCAGAGCATCGTTGTCGATCGCGTGCGAGGCGACTACTTCGCCGCCGACAAACATCACCTGGCCGTTACAGAACGCGCCAGTCGAAAAACACTCGGAACGATTTTTGAACATCCAGCCCATCGCGGACGGCTGACGACCCGAAACCGGACCAAAGTGCAGACCCGCCGCTTGCATGGCATGAATACCCTCGATGGCGTAGTCGCTGGCGCCGTCATGCCCGGCTGGAATCAGCGTATCGTCCATATCGGTCAGCACAAGTTTGATCATGAGGTCCCCATTCGTATCGGTCCTACCTATTGTAACGACCTGCCAAAATAAACCTGTCCCTTTTTGGCAGGTGCGTTAGTATAGGGAACAACAGATTCGATGCGGGAGTGCCGGCGGTGCAAACCACAAGGCTGAGAGGGCATAGGGCCCAATCCTTTGAACCTGTCAGTTAATGCTGGCGTAGGGAGCATGCCGCCTTTACAGGGGCGCTGTCTATGCACAGCGCCCCTTTTCTATGCCAAGGAGGCATGTGCAGTGATTGATTCGGAACAGTTTAAGCAGCATATGGTCAAGGCCGTGGAGGAGATTCGCGCCACCAATCCGATGGCCGGCTCCATCACCAACACGGTGACGATCGACTTTGTCGCCAACGCGCAGCTCGCCGTGGGCGGTTCGGCCGCCATGGTCTATCTTCCCGACGAGGGCGAGGCACTCGTTGCCGGCGGCGGCGCCATCTATCTCAACATGGGCACGCTCTTCCCCATCTACGAGCAGACGATTCCCCGCGCGGCCAAGGCGGCACACGACGCCGGCAAGCCCTGGGTGCTCGATCCGGTGGGCCTGGGTATCGGTAGCCTGCGCACCCAGCTGGTAAACGAGCTCAAGCAGTACAAGCCCGCCATCGTACGCGGCAACGCCTCCGAGATCATCGCACTCGCCGGCCTGTGGGGTCTTGAGGGCGAGGCGGCTGATATGAGCCGCGTGCGCGGTGTCGATACCACCGACACGGTCGACGCCGCCCGCGCCGCCGCCGTGGCGCTCGCCCGCTACACCGGCGGCGCCGTGGTCGTCTCGGGCGAAGTCGACCTGATCACCGACGGCACGACCGTGGCCAAGTCCCACGGCGGCAGCCCGCTCATGTCCAAGATCACCGGCTGCGGCTGCTCGCAGGGCGGCGTGCTGGCCGTGTACGCCTGTGCCACCGACCCGTTTACGGCAGCCGTCTGCGGCACCGCCGTCTACAACGTGGCCGGCACGCGTGCCGCCGCCGTCGCCGATGCCCCGGCAAGCTTTAAGGTCGCCTTTATCGACGAGCTCTACCGCGCAACCGCCCAGGACATTGCCGATAACCAACTCGAGCTCGAGGAGGCATAGGCCATGTCCGAGCCCACAACCAATGCCGGCATGAACACGCTCGTCGCCGTGGCCATCGCCCCGTGCGGCACCGGCGATGAGCTCTCCGCCGAGGTCGCCGAGGTCGTGCGCGTCATACGCGAGAGCGGCCTTCCCAACCGCACCACCTCGATGTTTACCGAGATCGAAGGCGACTGGGACGAGGTCATGCAGGTCGTGCGCGACGCGACCTTTGTTCTGGCAAACAAGGGCATCCGCACCGAAGTCGTGCTCAAAGCCGATATTCGTCCCGGATTTACCGACACCATGACCGGCAAGCTCGAGCGCATGGAAGCACAGATCAAGAAGCAGGAGGAAGCACGATGAGCATCCGCGACAACCTTGATATCTCGGCCTATCTAGTACTCGGCCCCGAAAACACGCTGGGACGCCCCGTGGGCGATGTGGTGGCCCAGGCGCTCGACGCAGGCTTTACCTGCATCCAGGTGCGCTCCAAGGTGGCAAGCGCCCGCGAGATCATCGCACTGACCGGCGACGCCGCGCAGGCAATCGCACAGGCTGGCAAGACCGGTCAGGTCGCCCTGTTAATCGACGACCGCCTGGACTGCGTACTCGCCGCGCGCGAGCAGGGTATTGCTGTCGATGGCGTGCATGTAGGCCAGAGCGATATTCCCGTCGAGGTCTGCCGCAAACTTTTGGGCCCCGATGCCATCGTGGGCCTTTCGGCCCGTTGCGAGGAGATGCTCGAGTACGTCAAGACCGCCGACATGAGCCTGGTCGACTACCTGGGCATCGGCCCGCTCCACGAGACCGAGACCAAGCGCGACTGCGGACGCGCAGCCGATGGCTCCATCATCACCAAGAGCTTTGAGGATCTGGCCGCACTCCACGCGGCAAGCCCCGTGCCCATCGTAGTGGGCGGCGGCGTCAAGACGGCCGACCTGCCGCAGCTCAAGGCCACCGGCGTCGATGGCTTCTTTGTGGTAAGCGCCGTCTGCAGTGCCGACGACCCCCACGCTGCCGCCAAGGAGCTTGTCGACACCTGGCAGCAGGCATAAGCCTAGGCCGAGCAGCTGCTCCGCAGCCTCATATCTTCAATAGCGGAAAGCGCATCCCAGTTTGGACCTCCATTCCGGGATGCACTTTCCGCATGCGACCCTTACCCCGCCAGATATGCTTCCAACGCCGGCAAAGTCGCCTCCGCATCGCGGCGACCGACCTGGTAGATGCGCTCGAGCTCATCCGGTTCGCGGCATAGCGACGGCACCTTCACCGATTCGCTCGGACGCACCACAAAGATATCGCCGGCGGCCTCACGACGTGCCAGGTCATCGAGCGTGGTATTGTAAACCTCATGCCGGTGCTCAAGCGCTGCGACAAACTCCGGGTAGTGACGGAACACGCGACGCAGCATGGGCATCACGCTGTTGGGCTGCTTCACAAAGCCCGCCGGCTGCGTGAGTACCACGATATTGCGGTCATACCCCTGTGAAAACAACCAAGCGCTGGGAATGGAATCGGCCACGCCACCATCCAGATACTTATGCCCGTCAATAGCAACGGGACGCGTCGCCACAGGAATCGCCGACGATGCCCGGATCCACTCGATATCCCTCTCGTCGCCATAGGGCAGGTCGTGGTAGACGGCCTTGCCCGTCTCGATATCAGTACACACGCACGTAAACCGCATGGGACAGGCGCGATACGCCTCCAAGTCAATGGGATCGCGCTCGATAGGCACCTCGTGATAGGCAAAATCGGCATTGAACATATCGCCGGTCCGCAGCCAGCTTGCTACACCCGCATAGCGCTTATCGGCACAATAGGCCTTGTTATAGCGAATGGCACGGCCGATCTGGCGCGATTTAAAGTTGTAGCCAAACGCCGCGCCCGCCGAGACACCCACCATATGGTCGCAGGTCAAACCGTGCTCCATCCAAACGTCGAGCACGCCCGCCGTATACATACCGCGGTAGCCGCCTCCCTCGAGCGCCAGCCCCACCGTGCGCGTCATATTTGGCTGTGCCATGCGACCATCTCCGTTCCTGCGTTTAAAACCGGGACAAGTATACCCGTCAACATATATCGTCTCAGTCGCATTTTTATCGGACATCGCATCGTCGCGCTACCATTTGTCGAATAATAGCCGCCCACAGCATGTGCACCCATATATAATTCTGCACTGTTGTTTATACTACTCAGCAGTTATCAACAGCGAACATTAGCCGGTAAATTAACCCAACAACGCAGCGAGGCGGGGGCTTGGATACACGTAAAGCGCCGAACAACAACGCGTGTGCACAACGAGCTCGCCCGACGCAATTCGCCCGACCTCAGAAAGCCGCTTACGACATGGATACTGTCAGCAATTACACCGAAACGCTCGAAAAGACCGTTCGCGACCTTCTCGAGCGTCAGGATGATCTGATTAGGACCGCCTTTACCGACCAGCTTACCGGACTTGGCAACCGCGGCGGCTTTGCCCGCTCCCTCGAGGAGCTCTGGGAGCAGGACACCCCCGTTACCATGGCGTTCATCGATATCGACAATCTCAAGCACTGCAACGACGTCTTTGGGCATGACGAGGGCAACCGCTATATCTTGCAGGTAAGCCTCTATCTCAAACTGTATATGAAAGTGGACGAGGCGGCGTTTCGCATAGGCGGCGACGAGTTTGCCATCCTATCTACGATTGCGACCGAAGACGACCTCGCCGAACGTCTGGAACACTGCCGAACGATCCTGCTCAAAAACAACGATTCCGAGATGCCCCACTCGTTTAGCTACGGAGTGGCACACGCCGACCCCGCCCTGGGCGAAGCCCCCAATCGCATGACACTCGATGCCGACCATCGCATGTACGACTACAAGCTACGTCATGCCGTGTACCTCGATCGACGCAATATCACGCAAGTCCACGCCGACGACTTCGAAATAAGCGACCGCGTTTTCGACGCCTTTTCGATGCTCAACGAAGGTCGTTATTTCTTTATCGAGAACTTGGACAAACATCGCACCCTTTGGTCACAAGGTGCCTTGCGCGATCTTGGCCTTCCCTCGGAGCACATAGACAACTGCCGCGATTACTGGAAAACGCGCGTCCATCCCGATGACCTTGAGGCTTTTACCGACGACATCGACCAAGTCTATAACGGCTCCAAACACCATCGAGTCATGCAGTATCGTGTGCGCAACGCCGTCGGCGACTACGTCCTTTGCCGTGCTCGCGGGTTTCGTATCGACGGCGACGGAAATGTCCCCTCGCTCTATGTCGGCGAGCTCGTCAACCACTCACTTGCCGAAACCGTCGACGCCGCCACAGGCCTCGGAACGCAGCGCATGCTGGTCAACGCTATCGATACCTGCCGCCTTGACCGTTGCAAGACAGGGCTTATAGCGGTGCGCGTTCGTGGCACGACAAAGCTCAACGAGCTCTACGGGACCGAGGCTGTCGACAACATGCTTGCCGAATACGCGGGCCGCATGCTGTCGATCACCCGCGGCAGGAGCCGGGTCTACCGTTCACGAAGCGTCCAGTTTGTCGTGCTCAGCAACGATTTGGACCACGAGGCATTCGAGCAACTGACCCGCCACCTTAAAGAGGCCGTTTTCGCTCCTGTGCAAATCGCGGGCGACACCATTACTCCCGTCTGTCTTGTCGTCCCGGCATTTTACGAGCACTTAACCCATCAGGCGACCGCCGTTTTAGGCGAACTCGATCGTCGCCTCCGCACAGCCGGCGGGCTTGTCCCCAACGACAGCCTCCCTATACCCGAGGTCGAACGCAAAAGCGCAATCGCCGAACGCATCGATATGCTCACCGGTCTCTACCGACCCAGCGAGTTTATGCGGCGCGCCAACGCTTTTCTCGAGGCAAGGCGCGACGGCGCTTGGTGCATCGCCACGGTCGACATGGGCCACATGCGCCTGTTTAACGAATGGTATGGACAGGCCGAAGGCGACCGCCTGCTTGCCGATGTGGGCACGGTCCTCAAGGACATCGAGAATGCCGACATGGGCGTCGCAGGGTACTGGGGCCAAGATGACTTTTGCGCACTCATCCCCTTTAAGCACATCACCGTCCATCAAATCTACAACCGCGTTCGCGAGGCAGTAGCCAGGCATGATGGCGGCGTAGGTTTTTGGCCGTCCATGGGCGTCTACCCCATCGATTCCAATGAGGAGATCGCCATCGATGCGCAGGCAAAGGCCATGTTTACCAATCGGCGCGCAAAAAACGACTTTAAGGAGCGCATTGCCATTTTTTGCCCCGAGGAGTACAAGCGCGAAATCGTGTTCAACCGCACGCTGACCCAATTCCAGTACGCGCTGTCAAATGGTCGCATCACGTACTATCTTCAGCCCCAGGTCGATATGGAAACCGGCGAGATTATTGGCGCCGAAGCACTCACCCGCTGGATTGACAGGGACGGCTCTCTCATTTCGCCCGCAACGTTTATCCCCGCACTCGAGGAAAGCGGCTTTGTAGTGACGCTCGACAAATATGTTTGGCAGGGCGTCGCCATGTGGCTCCGCGAGCGCCTCAATCGAGGACTTCGCGTGGTTCCGATTTCCCTCAATGTGTCGCGCGTAGACATTCTTGCCTGCGATGTCGCCGAGCATATGGGGTCGCTCGCCGCCCAGTACAACCTGCCGCCCGAACTCATGCACATCGAGATCACCGAGACCGCCTATACCGGAGAGTCCGAGGCCGTGGATAAGCTGACCGCGGATCTGCACACCCGTGGCTTCTCGACCTACATGGACGATTTTGGCACCGGCCAGTCCACGCTCGCGATGCTCAAGAACGTCAACGTCGACGTCATCAAGCTCGACCGCACCTTTGTGCCCACCGACCGCGATCAAGGCCGCAGCGCGCAGATCGTGTCATCGATGCTCGAGATGGCGCAGTCGCTCCATCTGCCCGTCGTGGTTGAAGGCGTCGAGACAAATGAGCAGGCAAACATGCTACGACAAATGGGCGCCCGCTACGCTCAGGGCTTCCTCTACTACCGTCCCATGCCGGCGAAGGATTTTGAGGCATTGCTCGATGGTGGCAATAACAACTGATACGCTCGCGCGCAAAACGCCACCGCCGAGCGGGGGGATTTGCCTCCATTAGCCAACTTATATCCCCAATTCAAACCGAATTGGGGATATGATACAAACCGCTGTTCCGTCCAAGGAGGGTATCCATCATGAACGAGTCATATCGCCTGGGCGAGCAATCGATTATTGCCTATCTTCAGCGACTTGCGAATGGCGTCTCGACCGCCGAACTCGATGTTGCCGCGCTGCCCGCTGGGCTACGCGCCGTTGGTGAGCAGCTGCAAAAGACGCATGCCATCCTGCAACAAGAGCGCCGGCTGCTTGAGAGCAACGCCCATATCGACCCGCTCACCAACTTGGGCAACCGCAACGGATTCGACCGTCACGTCGAGCAGCTCTGGCGCAAAGGCGACCCCTTTACCTGCGCCTATATTGACATCGACCATCTAAAACATTGCAATGATAGGTTTGGCCACGCCGAAGGCAATCGCTATATTCTGAGCATCTGCCGCACGCTCTCCGAAACCATGGAGCACGATGAGATGCTGTTCCGTATCGGTGGAGACGAGTTTGTGCTCATCTCGCCCTCCGCAAACGAGGCTGAACTCGAGCAGCGCTTGGAGCAGGTACGTGCCGGGCTGATCGAGGCGAACTCAGGCGGCAAGGCGCCCATGATCGGCAGTTTTAGCTTTGGCTGCTCGCGCGTCGATCCACTTGCTGGCGACACGCGTCGCCAGATGACGATGGATGCCGATCGCAAGATGTATCGCTATAAGCTTATGCATCGTGTGCAGCAACCGAAAGACAATGATGCGCCGCAACGCCCAATCGTCGATCAGCTTCCCTGCAACGACCGAGTGTTCCAAGCGATCTCCATGAGCTCCGAGACGCGCTATCCGTTCATCCTTAACCTCGATACGGGAGAATCGCAATGGTCGGTCAACGCCGTGCGCGATTTTGACCTGCCCTCCCAGCACCCTTTTAACTCGGTCGATATGTGGCTTGCCCGCGTTCATCCCGAGGACCGCGACAACGTACGCGCCGAGCTCGACATGGTGATAAACGGCACGTGGCACTTCCACTACATGCAGTATCGCGTAATGGATGCCACTGGAAAATACGTGCTTTGCGACTGCACGGGCTACCGCTTGGATGGAACCGATACCGAGCCCAACATGTATGTGGGCATTATCATCAACCGAAGCTTGGCAGATACGACCGATTCCGTGACCGGCCTGGGCGATATTCACGCCCTGGTCAACGCCATTGGCGAAATGCGTCGCGTGCCGCGCAAGGCAGGCTTTATTGCCATTAAGGTCGACGATATCGCCGAAGTCAATGCCCGCTTTGGATTCGATGCAGGCGACCGCGTGCTCGCCGAAAGCGCCGCCTGCCTCATGGATTGTTCGCGCGGCAAGGGTCGCCTGTTCCGCTCGACGGGACCAATGTTCGTGGCGCTTTTCGATGAGCTCGGCCCCGAGGCAATCGACGAGCTCGCAAACGAAATCGAACGATTCCTGGGTTCTCCCGTGCTCATCGGCTCGCTTGAATATCAGCCACCCATTCGTGTGGCGACGCTTCATCTGGACGCTGTCGATCGACAGCCCGTTTCCATTTTGAACGAGCTCAAAGCGTTGCTTAAAGAGGCACCGCAAGTACCGGGCACCAAGTTGGACTAGCGTCGTGGGGCGCGATGTGAAACACAAGCCGTTTCACATCGCGCCCCACGCCATCTACCCTCTCGTGCGATAATCCTCCGCAGAAGTCACCGACAGCAGAGGGAGTTTGTGATGAAGGTTCTTTTGGTCAATGGCAGCCCCAAGGCAAACGGCAACACCGCCCGCGCACTCGCCGAGGTCGCTGAGCAACTCAATGCCGAAGGCATTGATACCGAGGTGTTTCAGCTGGGCGCCAAGCCCATTCGCGATTGCATCGGTTGCGGCCAGTGTGGCAAACTTGGCGGTCGCTGCACCTTTGACGATGACGTGGTGAACGAGCTCATCGCTGCCGCCGAGCAGGCAGACGGCTTTGTCTTCGGCTCGCCCGTCTACTATGCGCACCCCAGCGGGCGCATCCTCTCGGCCCTCGATCGCGCCTTCTATGCCGGAGGCAAAGCCTTTGCACACAAGCCGGGCGCTGCCGTCGCCGTCGCCCGTCGCGGCGGTACATCGACCACCTTCGATGTGCTCAACAAGTACTTCACCATCAACCAGATGCCCGTGGTCGCCTCCACGTACTGGAACAACGTGTTTGGCCGCGTGCCCGGCGACGCCGATGGGGATGCCGAGGGCCTTGCCACCATGCGAAACATCGGCAAAAACATGGCCTGGCTCCTGCGCTGTATCGAGGCAGGACAGGCCGCCGGCATCAACGCACCCGAGGCAGATCGCGCAACGACCAACTTCATCAGGTAGAACGGCGGAACAAATACATGAACGTGCAGATTTTTGGCACCAAGAAGTCCTTCGACACCAAGAAGGCGCAGCGTTATTTTAAGGAGCGCCGCATTAAGGTGCAGTTTATCGACCTTAAGGAAAAGGAGATGAGCAAGGGCGAGCTCACGAGCGTGATGCAAGCGGTCGGCGGCATCGACAAGCTGCTCAACCCCAAAGCCAAGGACGAGGAAACGCTCGCGCTCATCCAGCACCTTACCCCCAGTCAGCGCTTCGACAAGCTGCTCGAGAACCAGCAGGTCTTGGCCGAACCCATCGTGCGCAACGGCAAAAAGGCCACCGTCGGTTATTGCCCCGATGTATGGGGAGCCTGGGAGTAGCTTGTGTTATTTGCCGGCGCGTGGGTATAAGAGCAGGCGTTTGGCATAAGATTCAACTGTAAGCCATGTCTAACAAAGGAGGGCACATGCCCAACAAACCCGTGAAGATCATCATGCTTACCGGATACCTCGGTGCCGGCAAGACCACGCTGCTCAACCACATCCTCGCTAACGACGGCGGTATCCGCGCCGCCGTGATCGTCAACGATATCGGCGAGATCAATGTGGACGCCAGCCTTATCGCCGACGGCGGCCTTTCCGAGACCGACGACCTCATCCCGCTCACCAACGGCTGCATCTGCTGCACGCTTTCGGATGACCTGGCCAACCAGCTGCAGGGCATCGCCGATTCGGGCAACTTCGATTACATCATCATCGAGGCCTCGGGCATTTGCGAGCCCATCCCCATCGCCTACACCATCTCGAGCTTCTGCGACGAGGCCAAGGTGGGCGGCGAGCCTAAGCTCGCGCTCGACAACATCGTGGCCGTGGTCGACTGCGCCCGCATGTACGACGAGTTCAACGGCGGTCGCGACCTACTGGCCGAGGATATCGACGAGGACGACATCGAGAGCCTGCTCATCCAGCAGATCGAGTTCTGCTCCACGCTCATCCTCAACAAGACCGATACCGTGACGCCCGAGCAGATCGCCGAGCTCAAGGCCATCGTGCGCAGCCTGCAGAAGGACGCCGTAATTGTCGAGGCTCAAAACGGCGAGGTCCCCATGGAGGAGCTGCTCGACACCGACCGCTTCGACTTTATGCGCGCCTACAACTCCGCCGCCTGGATCGAGGCCATGGAGCATCCCGAGGAGCACGACGACCCCGAGGTGCTCGAGTACGACATCGAGACCTTTGTGTACTCGCGCCGCAAGCCGTTTGACCTGCAAAAGTTCACCGATTTTGTTGAGCAGGAGTGGCCCGACGAGGTCATCCGCGTCAAGGGTCCGCTGTGGCAGACCGGCGATCCGGACATGTGCTACATGTTTGAGCAGGCCGGCCACCAGATGCGCCTGATGGAGAACGGCCTGTTTGTCGACTCGGCGCCCGAGGGCGAGAAGCAGAAGATCATCGACGAGAACCCCGAGATCATGCAGATTTGGGACGACGAGACGGGCGACCGTATGACGAGCCTGTGCATCATCGGCCGTCACATGGACAAGGATGCGCTCATCGCCTCCCTCGATGCCTGCCTGACCGACTGGCACCGCGCCTAGGTTTATCCAAGCGGGCATTTTCCGCCCACGTAACCGCCAAACCACCACGAAGGTGCCTGTCCCCTTCGTGGTGGTTTTTCGTTCTGAGCCAAGGAGATTCATGTTCAACATTGTGCTGTATGCGCCCGAGATTCCGGCCAATACGGGCAATATCGGCCGCACCTGCGTGGTCACCGGCGCCCGTCTGCATCTGGTTGAGCCGCTGGGGTTTTCGCTCGACGACAAAACGGTACGTCGCGCCGGCCTGGGCTACTGGCAAAACTTGGATGTGACGACCTATGCCGGCTGGGAGGATTTTCTTGCGCGCAACGGTCTCTCCCCCGCCGATGCCCGCCTGCATCTGCTGACCAAAAAGGCGCGCCGTACCTATGCGCAAAGCACCTACCGCGACGGCGACTTTTTGGTCTTTGGCAGCGAGAGCTCGGGCATTCCCGAGCCACTGCTTGCCGCGGCGCCCGAGCGTTGCGAGCGCATCCCCATGCTGCGCGATTGCGACTCACTCGATAACGCCGAGGCTTGGGAAGCTCACGAGGAATCGCTCGGGCATACCGAGGACAGCCACGAGACCATCCTTCAACAGGATATCTGCGGCAACTTCGTCAACCCGGACGACTACCGCATCAGCGCACTCAACCTCTCCAACAGCGCCGCCATCGTCCTCTACGAAGCCCTGCGCCAAACAGGCTTTCCGGGAATGTGACAAAGGGACCGTCCCTTTGTCACATTCAAGCGCCACGCCGATGGCACACACGCCTAATTGATGCTCTAGATAAAGAGCCCTCACTTTTAATCAGAATTAACTAAAGTAAAATGAAGTTAAACGGCGGTGTGAAAGGAGAGCCTTGTGAAATATCTCGAGAACCCGTTTACCCCCAGTTTTGGTGAGGTTCCTGCCCATCTCGCTGGCAGACAACAGATTATTCGGGATTTGGACCGTGCCTTCTTGAGCCAGCGCAGGCGCCCAGAATTGACCTCGATCTTCTCAGGCGCGCGTGGAACCGGTAAAACTGCTCTCATGTCGTCGCTCGCGACAAGGGCGGAATCCCACGGCTGGATAGCCGTAAAGACGACCGCGCTCCCGGGAATGCTTGAGGAAATCGAGTTCGGGGCGAAACGCGCCGCCGGCCATCTTATCGACCCGTCTAAGAACTTCGAAGTCACCGGTCTCGGAATTGCACCGCTCGGCAGCATCGAGGTCAATCGCGTTCACGATGCCTCAACCTGGCGTTATCGCATGAGCGACATCATCGACCAGCTCAACGAGGCAGGCACCGGTCTGCTCGTCACGGTTGACGAGGTGGACCCGACACTCGACGAAATGATTCAGCTCGCAGCGACGTATCAGCACTTTGTGACCGATGGGAAACGCGTCGCCCTGCTCATGGCGGGACTTCCCAACAACGTCTCGACGT
The DNA here is from genome assembly GCA_958437935.1 of uncultured Collinsella sp. Lineage (GTDB taxonomy): Bacteria > Actinomycetota > Coriobacteriia > Coriobacteriales > Coriobacteriaceae > Collinsella. The sequence goes on from CAUBPS010000002.1 coordinate 103,316, forward strand.
TGCTGAACCACAAGACGGTCTCGTTCCTTCGCCGCGCCCAACAATATCATCTGGGTCGCATTGCCGACTATGACGTACGCGAGGCCTTGATTCGCACAATCCAGGAAAACGATCGCCTGGCAGATGCTGAGGGAATCGATAGAGCCGTTCGCTCGATCTCTGGTTTTCCCTTCCTATTGCAACTCGTAGGCTACCGTGCCTGGGATCTCACAAGCGATTCGAAGGAAATCTCGTCACGCGACTTTGACCTGGGAATCAAAATCGCGCGCGACGAGATGGACGACCGAATCCTCGCGGCAACCTATCGGGAACTCACTGCAGAGGACAAGCGATTCCTCATCGCCATGCTCGATGACGAGGAAGAGTCCACCACCGCCGACCTTGTCGAGCGCCTTAAGCGTTCGCCGCAGCAGGTCTCCCGCTACCGACGCCGAATGATAGATGCCGGCATCATCGGGGAACGAGGACGAGGGCTCGTCGCATTTGAATTGCCATTCTTCCGCGACTATCTCGCGGCTCAATGCGTGAAATAGGCATCAATGAGGCAAAGGGGCTGTCCCTTTGCCTCATTGTCTATAGGTAGCGGCCGGTGATGCTTGCGGAGCAGGCCACGATGTCGCCCGGCGTACCGGCGCAGACGATTTGCCCGCCCGCGTCGCCACCGCCCGGGCCCATGTCGATCACGTAATCGGCGTTACGGATAAGGTCGAGATCGTGTTCGATCACGATAACCGTGGCGCCCTTGGCAACGAGGCCGTCAAACACACTCAGCAACACCTGAACATCGAGCGGATGCAGGCCAATCGTGGGTTCGTCGAACACGAATACGGCATCATCCTGCACGCGGCCCATCTCGCTCGCGAGCTTAAGGCGCTGTGCCTCGCCGCCCGAAAGCGCCGGCGTGGGCTCACCGAGCGTGAGATAGCCCAAGCCCAAGTCGTGCAAGGTCTGCAAGCGCGCCTGAACCTTCTTGAGTCCCAGTGTGGCGTCGATGGCCTCGTCCACACTCATGTCCATGAGCTGCGGCAACGTAAGCAGGCTCCCGTCCTTGCCCTCGCGATGGATATGCGAGGCCGCGTCTGCATAACGCGAACCACGACATGCCGGGCAAATGATCTCGACGTCGGGCAGAAACTGCACGTCGAGCGATATCGAGCCCGTGCCATCGCACGTAGGGCAGCGCAGAGTGCCAGTGTTGTAGCTAAAGGCACCTGCCTTGTAGCCGGCTGCCTTGGCCTCTGGCGTGCAGGCGAAGGCGCGGCGCAGCTCATCATGGATGTCGGCATAAGTCGCCACCGTCGAGCGCACGTTGGCGCCGATGGGCGTAGCGTCAATCAGATTTGCGCGGGCAATGCCCTCGGCATCGACCCAACGCACGTGCCCCGGCAGGCGCTCGCCGGCTGCCTGCGCCTTGAGTGCCGGAATGAGCGTCTCGAGCACCAACGTCGTCTTACCCGAGCCCGAAACGCCCGTCACCGCAACCAAGCGACCGCGCGGGATATCGACTTCGAGTGGCTTGACGGTATGGATGGCATCGGTTGCCATGCGGATATGGCCCTGGTCGAACATCTCGTCGTCAGTCACCTGCGGACGCAAGCGCTTGGGCTCTGCGCGCAAAAACGGAGCGATGCGGCTGCCCCGCGATTGCTCGACCTCGCCTACCGTACCAGTGGCAATCACATTACCGCCGTCTGCTCCGGCAACGGGGCCCATCTCGACGAGATAGTCGGCTTCCGCCAGTACGCGCGTATCGTGGTCGACAACAACCACGGTGTTGCCGTCATCCACCAGATCGCGCATCACACCTACCAGGCCGTCGACATTGGCAGGATGCAGGCCGATCGAAGGCTCGTCCAACACATAAAGCACGCCTGTCGATCGGTTGCGCACCACGCGAGCAAGCTGCACGCGCTGGCGCTCACCCGTGGAGAGCGTGGCACCGGCGCGGTCGAGTGAAAGGTAATCGAGACCCAGGTCGACCAGACGACGGGCCGCGCTCAAAAACGAATCGCAGATATCCGTCGCCATGGGCTGCATCTCGGCCGGCAAGGATGCGGACACCCCACGTACCCACTCAATCGCATCGCCAAGCGTCATGGCCGCGGCCTGTGCCAGATTGATACCGCGCACCTGGGGCTGGCGCGCAGCCTCGGAGAGACGCGTGCCGCCGCAGTCGCGGCACGGGCCCTCGCGCAAAAAGCGCGCCACGCGCTTGAGGCCTTTGTCGTCCTTAACCTTGGCGAGTGCATTCTCGACGGTATAGACGGCGTTGTAATAGGTAAAGTCGAGCGGCGTGGCGCCCTCGCCGTTTTTGGGAACGTAGAGAATGTGCTTCTTAACCGCCGGGCCATGGAACACGATGTCGCGCTCTTGAGGTGTGAGCTGGTTAAACGGCACGTCGGTGCGCACGCCCATCTCGCCGGCCACCTGTTTCATCAGATCCCACATGAGCGTGCCCCAGGGAAGCACCGCGCCCTCGTTGATGGTCTTTGACTCGTCGGGCACCAGGCTCGCCTCGTCCACCTCGCGCATGACACCGGTGCCGCCACAGGTAGGGCATGCACCGCCGCTGTTAAAGGCAAGGTCCTCGGCGCTCGGCGCGTAGAACTCGCAGCCGCATGCCGGACACGTGAGCGACAGGCCCGCAGCCACGTTAAGGCTCGGCTCCACACGCGCCCCGCAATGCGGGCACACGTGATGGGCGCAGCGGCTAAAGAGCAGGCGCAGGCTATTGTTGAGCTCGGTCATGGTGCCAAAGGTCGAGCGCACGCCCGGCACGCTCGGACGCTGGTGCAGCGCGAGCGCCGCCGGCACGTGCAGTACCTCGTCCACCTGGGCGTGTTCGGCCTGTGTTAGGCGACGGCGAGTATAGGTGCTGAGTGCTTCCAAGTAGCGACGCGAGCCCTCGGCATAAAGAACCCCCAGCGCCAGCGAACTCTTGCCCGAACCCGACACGCCGGCAATGCCCACAAGCTTTCCCAGCGGAATATCGATATCGATGTCTTTAAGGTTATGAACGCGCGCGCCACGCACCTCGATAGCCTGCGGGCTCATCTTCTGTTCCGTCACCTTTATCACCCTACTCATGCCATAAAACTCGATCGCGAATGTACGCGCCCAGCATGGGCACGGTAAACCGGACGAGACCGTATCCGGCAGCCTCGATGACGCGCTCGCGAATCAGGCTTGCGCGATATTTACTCGCCCAGCTCTGGGTACGATCGCAGCGCTCAATGATATCCGCCATGCGCGTCGGCTTGCCCTCGTCAACCACCATGGCCTCGATAAAAAGGCGCTGTGGACTGCGCAGCCCGTAATACAGGGGCGCGTCAACCGCTTCATAGAACTCGGAGACGGCATCCGCATGGCCATCCTCGACATCGCGCCTTTCGATGACCTGCGAGCCACGCCGGACAGCAGACCGCCACATGTAATATCCCACCAGCTGAACCATGTAGGGATGCCCCATGCTCTTGCGCGCCGCAAGGTCCGCCGTCTCCGCGTCAACGTAAAGACCAGCGTCTTTGACCGTCTGGATATACGAATCGCGTACCTTGGGCAAAGAGATCGCCCCCAACGTACGCTGCTGGGCACGCCGCAAAAACGTCACGCTCGGCTCTTCGAGCAGATCGTCAACCATACTGGGTAAGCCGGCGAACACCAGCGCAAGGCCGCGCTGTTCGCTATCGGACAGGCCTGTGGCATCCTGATCTCCCAGCACCTGCTGATAGAGAACGGCAAGAGCCGCCAGCTCCTCGATAGACGCCGATTGTGCCTCATCGATCGCAAACAGTATGCCCTTGCCTGGACCGAGCTTCTTGAGGCGCTCGTTGACCAGCCCTTGCAACGTTTCTCCCTTTGCCCGCGCCGCCTCGACCGACATCCGGTCAAACGACGGACCGAACTCCATTGACGTCACAACGGGTTTATTCGAGCGAAGCGCATCGGCTAGGCGGCCGCACAGCCCAAGCGAAGCGGAATCGGAGACAACCGCCCATCCGCGCTCGCTAGCTAAACGCTGCAGTTCCCGCAAGAGAACCGTTTTGCCACAGCCGCGGTTTCCCGTAATGAGCATGAGCCTGCCCGGCGCCCCGGCGCCGTTATCGAGCCCTTCCTCGAAATCTTCGATGACCGACTCACGACCGATGAGTATCGGAGGCCGCTTGCCTGCCGTTGGCTTAAAGGGATTCGGGTTCATGTCGGCCTCCTCGGATTGGCAAACCCTGGTAATAGTTATACCAACTTGTACCGAGTTATACCAACTGAATCTGACAAAGGGGCTGCCCCTCTGTCACATGTGGCCGAAAAACTCGGCGTCTGCTGCTCGCCAGGGGCGGAAGGTGGCGGGATCGATCTTTACGTGCGCCGCGGCGGGTACGTCGTACCATTTGACCGTGTAACCAGCGCCGTGAGAGCAAAAGACCGAGTCGGGCGTGTTGGGCAGATCGGCCTCGGGCTCATAGGCGGCCGTCTCGATTACGCGCTCGGCATCATGGCAAGCCGCATAGCCGGCGAACTCCAGGTACAGATGCCCGCGACCGCTCGTGTAGGCAGCTACCTCCAGGGCATAGTCCTGCACCTCGGATGCCGGCACGCGACCCACAAGCTTCGCCCGGTCCCCCGTCATCGTCGGTGGCTCGTACTCGGCACCCATGCGCGTGGCATCCGAGAGCGCCCGGCCCACGCACTCCCCCGGCACCTCGAGCTCAAAGTGGTACCACGGCTCCAACAGCACCGCCGCGCCAGCCTCACGCGCCTGCATGAGCCCCTGGCGAATCGCGCGGTACGTGGCCTGGCGAAAATCGCCGCCCTCGGTGTGTTTGGCATGCGCACGGCCGCCCGTGAGCGTAATGCGCACATCGGTGATGGGCGAGCCGGTCAGCACGCCCAGGTGATCGCGCTCCATGGCGTTGGTGAGTGCCAGACGCTGCCAGTTAAGATCGAGCTCATCGGTCGAGGTCACGGTGCCAAACTGCACGCCCGAACCCGCCGGCAACGGCTCCAGACGCAGATGCACCTCGGCATAGTGGCGCAGTGGCTCAAAGTGGCCCACGCCCTCGACCGGCTGCGAAATAGTCTCCTTATAGAGAATGCCGCCAGACTCAAACGCAACCGAAAGGCCAAAGCGATCGGCCAACACCCGCTGCACGACCTCGAGCTGCACCGCCCCCATAAGCTGCAGATGTATTTGTTCAAGATGGGTGTTCCAGCCTACGCCGAGCATGGGATCTTCGTCCGCCAACTCAGTCAGCGCTTTGAACACCGCGTGGACATCGTGTTCGCCCGGAAGCACCGTATAGGTGAGGACCGGCGCAATGACGGGCGCATCGCACGCGGGTTCCGCGCCCAGAGCGTCCCCTGGGCGAACGTGCGCAAGGCCCGTCACGGCACAAATGCCGCCAGCAGCAACTTCTTGGGCAAGCTCATACTTCTCGCCGTTATAGATGCGTACCTGATCGACCTTCTGCTCCCATGCCTCGGCACCGGAACGTCCGTTAATCACCTGTTTGGCATGCAGCGTGCCGCCGGTCACTTTAACCCAAGCCAAGCGCTCGCCGCGGTCCCCGCGGCTGACGCGATAGACGCGGGCGGCAAACTCCGGGAGCCACGCCTGTTCGCGCATCAGCGCGCATATACCATCCAACAGCTCGTCCACACCTTGGTCCTTGAGCGCCGAGCCGGCAAAGCAGGGAAAGAGCTTGCGCTCAGCAACCATGCGCGACAGCGTCGCGGAGGAAAGCTCACCCGCCTCAAGAAACTCCTCGAGCGCCGCTTCGTCCAACGCAGCAGCGTCCTCCTGAACGGCGCCACCCGCCAGCAGTTCGTTGGCATCCAGGCACCCCTCAGAAAGACGTTGCCCAAGTTGTGCCAGCAAAACATCGCGGCCGGGATTCTCCAAATCGATCTTGTTGATAAAGATGAACGTCGGGATGTCATAGCGCGCAAGCAGGCGCCACAGGGTTTCGGTGTGCCCCTGTACGCCATCGTTGGCACCTACCACCAGAATCGCGTAGTCCAGGGCACGCAGCGTGCGCTCCGCCTCGGCAGAAAAATCGACATGGCCGGGAGCGTCCACGAGCATAACGTGGGTGTCACCATGGTCGAGCACAGCCTGCGACGAGAAGATCGTGATACCGCGCTCACGCTCAATCTCGTTCGTATCCAGATGCGAGTCGCCATCGTCAACGCGGCCGCGCTTGCGAATGCGGCCCGCGTTAAACAGCATGGCCTCGGCCAGCGTGGTCTTGCCGGCATCGACATGCGCCAAGATTCCAGCGACCGCTTGCTTCGACATGGCTCTCCTCTTATTGCAAGCCCATCGCACGCGGCAACGGGCACCCTCGTTCCACACTGGATGATACAATTTACGGGCCGGCGGGCGAAGCGGGCCCTATCCCCCGACCGAGCTCATCGCCCCGCGTTGCCGCGCGGCGATTTTCGTAGGTTCGCGCCTTGCGAAAGCCGGCTTGCAAATCAGCACAGCGAACGAAAATGACCCCACCTGGGCCAGTTTCGTTCGCATGAATTATTGATATGAGGCGTCGCTCTTACGCCTCGCGCAGCCAGTCAAACGCAACACGCGGCGTACCGTCCGACACATATACGATACCGGCGCGCTTAAACCCGGCCTTGGCAATGGCTCCCTGCATGGGCAGGTTGTCCTGATGTGTGTCGATGCGCAGGTGATCGGCACGCTCCTTGGCAAAGGCAAACATCGCGGCCGCGATACCGTGCACGGTGCCGTCGGATGCCACACGGTGCAGCACGGCGTACGGAGTGTCGCTACGCCATTGACCGTCCTCAATTACGTCATAGCACTCGTCCGGGCCCGGTAAAAAGGCAAACGTCGCCACCACGCGACCATCGACTTCGCACACATAGCTGCCACCGGCGGCGATATCGGCAGCCAGCTGCTCGGCAGAAGGCGTGCCCTCGGGCCACTGCGTGGCGTTGCCATGCGCGCGCATAAAGGCGCGGGCCGCGTCATAGATAGCCATGACGGCGGGAATGTCGGTATCGAGGGTTTTTCTGATCATCACGCGGCGACCTCACGTTTATTGGTATCACTTTGATTGAGCAATGATACCAACGTTTGGAGAGGGGCGCGATGCAGATGGGAAGCAAAAAGCGAGCCGCCTGGTCAAAGGCCAAATGCGAGTTTTTGGGCGCTGCCACCGGCGGCGATATGAGCTACCTGTTTGCGCGCGAAGACGAGCGCCGCGACGCCCTGAACGCCGAGCGCAATGAAGCCTGGCGCTACAAGTCGTGCGAACGCAAAAACCGTTACGATACGCGCGCCGAGGCCGAGGCAGTTATGGCCGACTGCGAAAACCGCGGGCGGCGTGGTTTGGCCTGCTACAAATGCGAATACTGCGGTGGATGGCACCTGACGTCGCACCCATGGAAATAGACGCCGCATCGGCACGGCGCTAGCGAAGCGCCGGTAATCGCACGCAAGTTACGGGCGCGGCGGCACTAACACATCGTAGCGAACGGCCTTGCCCGCAAGCTGATAGCTCGGCTTAACGCCGGCAAGCAGTGGCCCCTTCACCGGTCGCTTGATAACGACCTTGCGCGGGTGCGCCGCAAGCGCAGCTTCGACCAGCGTCTCCTCATCGGCACACGGCTGTTCCAGATGATGCAAAAGTTGGAACTTCTTTTTCACCGCCGCGCTCTTGGTGCGCTCGGGAAACATGGGGTCCAGATACACCACGTCGGGGGCGGCAAGCTCGCCCCGCCCGATCAGCTCAGCCGTATGGCGAAGGCCGGTAATACTGTCCTCGCCCGCATGTAAGCGCATGCGCGCCACGGCTGTCGCAAGCGCCGGATCATCTGCCGCGCGGTCCAAGGCATCCTTGAGGAGCGCCGCAATCACGCAATCCTGCTCATACAAATCGACCGCAAAGCCCGCGGCCGCGAGCAGCAGCGAATCCTCGCCAAAGCCTGCCGTGGCGTCAATTGCCCACGGCCGCTCGATGCCTTTTGCACGCGCAGCCTTCACCAACAGCTCTTGCTGCAGACGGCCCTGCTTGAGTCGCGGCAGCATGCGGCCAAAATCGGCACGCAGCTCCATCGTGCCGTCGGTGAGCGTGAGGCCCTCGGGCTTCCCGGTCAGCTCAAGCCCCGCGGCCCGAGCAACAGAAAAGGGATCGACGACGCCCATGGGTACTCCTTAGCAAGCAAAACGAATACGTGGGCGCCGTTCATGACGACACCCAACCGTCCGCTATTGTCCCACATGTGACATGGCCCACAGCATCCCAATGCAAAGCACCGCCATCAATCCCGTGCACACGGCAGCGATCACGGAATCACTCATGCGCCTTCCCAACGACCGCGGCTCACGCACTTGCCCTGCTCCGTACATCATGGCTCCTCCTTGAGACCAGCTCCTTGTTACGACCTCATCATCGCAGCGCCGCACATGGGCTGCCATCGATTTGGCTTACGTCCAGCTTTCCTTTTTGAAAGGTTGGACCGTACAGGCAAGAGACGCTTTCAAACGCATGCATCGCCGCGTTGAACTACAATGTGCTTCACCATATGTGCAGTACATTGGGTGCGCCAAGTTGGCGTACTCGTATCGAAAGGACCAGCCATGAGCTTCACTCGCAAGACTCTCAAAATCCTTGCTCTCATCTACTTTGTTTTGGGCATCGCCAGCCTCGTCACCGCCGGCGTCGGTATCGCCACGGGCGGTCTCGATTCCACGTACGGTTCGTACGCCACGCTCGCAGCGGTCGTGCTTATCGCCAAGGGTCTCGTCGACCTTGCCGCAGGCGTCGCCGGTATCAAGGGCGCCAACAAGCCTTCGCAGGTGGACGGCGCGTTTAAGCTCGGTATTGTTGCCGCGGTCGCCACGCTTGCCCAAGCGGTGCTTACGCTTCCCGCGTTTGGCGGCGACGCCATCAACTTTGGCGCCTTTGTCGTCGTGGTGTACGACCTGTTCTTTGTTCAGCAGGCACACGCCGTTAAGGCCGAGAACAAGGACCGCCTGTAAGCGCCCGCTTCTCATAACCTCTGTTTCAGCCAAGCAACTAAAAAGGGCCGATCGCGCATCTCCGCGGTCGGCCCTTTACGTTTGCCCAGATAAAACCTGCCAAAATAAATCTGTCCCTTTTTGGTAGGTTAGTGGCGGTACTCGGCGATGATGAAGTCGATGTCGGTTTGAAGGGTGTCCAAATTTGCCAGGCGTTCTTTGTCGGAAGGGCGCGTACGGTAGTAGTACGGCGTCATCTGGAACACTGCCTCGATGTCGGCCTGGGTCTGAAGCGTAATATTCGCAGACACCCGCTGCATTCCGACTAACTCGAGCTCGGTGGTCTTCGGCAGCTTCTCATCGTTAAGGTACGGCGTGTCGTAGAGCACCTCCTTAAGCCCAAAGAGATGACGGGCGCCCGGCACCACGGTGTAGAGCGAGCCCTCTGGCGCCAGCACGCGGGCAAATTCGCGCTCGTTAAAGGGAGCAAAGAGCTCGGTCACCATATCGAAGGCGCCATCGGCCACGGGGATATCCTTCATGTTGGCTACGAAATAGGCTGCATCGCCGCGCTTGGCGGCCAGGCGAACCATCTCTTTGCCCAAGTCGAAACCGTAAGCATCCACGCCCGGCACCGCGCCCATGGCGCTGGTGTAGTAGCCCTCACCGCAGCAAATATCGAGCAGCGTCATGGGATCTTTCGTAAACGCGGCGCGCCCAGACACCTGCTTGCGCACCAGCTCAACCATCGCATCGCGCAACGGCGCATAGTATCCACGGTTCAGAAAGTCACGACGGCTGCGTGCCTGCGACTTGGGATCGCCCATGGAGTCGCCGCTCTTGGACGAACGTAGTAGATATAGATAGCCCTCGCGAGCTCGGTCAAACCGGTGTCCGCCCGCACATGCAGCACCACGCTCGTCGTCCACCAACGGCTCATGGCAAACGGGACACAACAACATGGCAACTCCTTAGCGCGAACAACACAACGCCCACCATTGTCGCACGCCTTCCCCGCCTAGTCATTGGGGACGTTCTTGAATGACTAGTTAGAAGAGATAAGGAGTGTCCCCAGCTGCCGGCAGAAAAGGAACGTCCCTACGTGCCGACTGGTTGCATTAGGAGTATCATCATCTGCGCAAATAAGCACGAAAGAGCATATTAGAGATTGAGAGCATATGGCTGACACCGTATCTAAGCACATTGACATGACCACCGGCTCGCTGTGGCGCAATATCCCCCTGTTCGCCTTCCCCGTGGCCGCCACGAGCATCTTGGAGCAGCTGTCGAACCTCATCGCCACGGTCATCATCGGTAACTTCTCGGGCGACCAGGGAACCCTCGCCATGGCAGCGGTCGGCTCCAATGTTCCGCTTACCAGTCTTATGCTCAACCTGTTTATAGGCATGTCGCTTGGCTCCAACGTGGTCATCGCCAACGCCATCGGCCGCAACGATCAGAACATGGTCAAACGCGCCGTCCATACCTCGATTTTAATGGCGCTCGTGGGCTTTGTCGTCATCGCCCTGGGCGAGGTCTTTGCCGAGCCCATGCTCGCCGCGCTCAACGTTCCCGCCGAGACCATGCCGCTCGCTTCACTCTACCTACGTGTCTTTTTGCTCAGCATGCCCTCGATTTTGCTCTACAACTTTGAGGCCGCGATTTTCCGCTCCGTCGGCATCACCCGCATGCCGCTGCAGGCGCTTGCCGTGTCCACCGTCCTCAACATTGGCCTGGACCTCATCTTTGTCCCCGTACTCCACTGGGGCGTCGCGGGCGTCGCCATCGCCACCGCCATCGCCTACACCGTCAGCGCCGCTACGCTCTTTATTCGCCTGCTCAAGACCGACTCCGTCGTCCGCGTCACCCCGCGCGACCTGGCTATCGACCCCGTCGCCCTCAAGCGCATCGTTAAGATCGGCCTGCCCGCCGGCATCCAAAGCGCTGTCTTTGCCGTCGCCAACATCATCATCCAGTCCGCCATCAACAGCCTGGGCACCGAGGTCATGGCGGCATCGAGCGCCGCCATGAGCCTGGAGTACGTGTGCTACAACCTGCTCAACAGCTTTAGCCAGGCTTGCACTACCTTTGTGGGACAAAATCACGGTGCCCGTCAGATCGACCGCTGTACCAAGACGCTCAAGGTCTGCCTTGTCGAAGGCGGTATCGTCGCGCTCACCACAATTATCGTTATTGTCGGCCTGGGGCGTGAGATCTTGTCGCTGTTCAACAGCGATCCCAACATCGTCTCGATCGGCTATATCCGCGTGTGCTCGATCTTCCCGGCGTACGCCTTTAGCATGTTCTACGAAAACATGTCAGGCTACCTGCGCGGCTTTGGTATCTCGCTCACGCCCGCCCTCATCACCATGATCTGCGTCTGCGGCATCCGCTTCTATTGGGTGTTCTGCGTGTTCCCGCACTTCCGCACCTTTGCGAACATCATGATGGTCTACCCCATCAGCCTGGGCACCACGGCGTTCTTTATGGTCGTGGCGGTACTACTCTGCCACCCGGCACGCACCTATCGCGCCACCCAAGCCAAAGCGACAGCCCGCTAAACACCGCACTCAACGCCACGCCAGTCATTAATTGACAATATGCGAGCTCATATAGTCGATAAAGCGCCTCGTGGCGATGGGCATGGTGTCCCAGCTGCGCCAAGCCGCCACTACGTCGCGCGAGGGAGCATGCACGATGGGACGTACGCGAATATCGGCCCGCATGCCCTCAACGGTACGGCGATATAGCATACTCACGCCTAGGCCCTCCTCCACCATCGCCATGATGGTGTAGTCGTCGGTGACCTCGCTCGTCACATGCGGCGACAGCTCATGCGCCGCAAATGCATCGAGCACCAGACTCTGTTCGCCCTCATCCAGCAGCACAAACGGCTCGGACGCCAGGTCGGCGAGTGTCACCTTTTCCTTTGCCGTCAGCGGATGCGCGGCCGGCAACAATGCTACCAACTCGTCGTGATAGACCACGCGCTTCTCGAGCCCGGTGGTAAATCCGCGCGCCGTAAAACAAAAATCAACCACGCCATCGTGCACCCATTGAGCGTTGCGCGTATAATCGCCCTGCTTGAGGGTAAAGCGTACGCCCGGGTGCAGCGCACCAAAGTCGCGGATCACGCGCGGCAACACAGTACGGCTCACGTTGGTAAACGTCGCAATGCGAATATCAGTCGACGAAAGCCCCAGCAGTTCCTGGCGCTTGCCCTCGAGCTCAGCCTCGGCAGTCACAATCTGTCGCAAATACGGCAGGTACTGTTTGCCATCGCGCGTAAGCGACACACCCTGCTTACCGCGCTCGATAAGCGTGGTGCCCAGCTCACGCTCGAGCGCCTTGACGGCCTGGCTCACCGCGCTTTGCGTATAACCCAGCTCGTCCGCCGCGCCCTTAAGACTGCCGCGATCGACCACCATGCAAACAATCTGATACCGCGATGCCATCGTGCCTCCACATCAATGAAGCCGTAAAACGTTTTGCCAGGGCTTTTTCTGCATACATTAGTATTTCTTAATCATACTGAAGATACATTCGCTTTACTACATCCACATCTGGGAGCAGAATCCTTTTTGCGAAACCGTTCTGTAACAAAAGGAGTCCCATGGATCGCAAAAAAGCAATCGCGCTCTCATTTTCCGTTCCCGTCGCATGGGGCTTTTCGTATCCCCTCATGAAGATCGGCATGGACAGCATGAACGCCACGAGCATCGTCGCGCTACGCTGCATCATCGCCTTTGTGGTCTGCCTGCTGCTCTTCCACAAGCGCGCTTTCCGCATCAACCGCGACCTTATGGTCCGTGCCGCCATCATCGGCGCCATTATGGCAACCGAGCTCACCTGCATGTGCCTGGGCTCCAGCCTCACCTCTGCCTCCACTGCCGGCTTTTTGCAGAGCCTGACGGTCGTGATCGTGCCGTTTGCCAACGCCGCCCTGCTGCGCCGCGCCCCCGAGCGCAAAGTGCTCGTCGGCACCGCCATCGTCACCTGCGGTATGTTGCTGCTCTCGGGCGCCGACTTCACCAGCCTGAACCCGGGCGCGCTCATCATGCTGCTCTCCGCCTTTGTCTACGCCGGACACATCATTGTCGCCAAGCGGTTTGTCGAAGAAGTCGATCCGCTGTCCCTGGGCGTTTGGCAGCTGGGCTTTGGCGGCCTGTTCTCGGGCATTGCCGCATGCGTCTTTGGCGGTTTCACACTTCCCAGCACGCCCAGCGAGGTCGTGGTCGTCGTCGCACTCGCACTCATCTGCTCTGCCTACGGCTTTATCACCCAAACGCTCGTGCAGCCCCACGTGCCCGCCGAGACCACCGGCTTCGCCTTCTCGCTCGAGCCGGTCTGCTCCGCCGTCTTCTCGTTCTTCCTGGTCGGCGAGGTTCTGAGCCCCATCGCCTTCTTTGGCGCTGCACTCATCCTCAGCGGCGTCATGGTGGCAACCGTCGAGCTTCCGCTCCTCCGCGCACATGGACAGGCTCGCATGGCGGGAGCGCCCGAGCACGTCTCGTAGACACTACTCCTCATACGGCCGCGGCATAAAGGTCTCCGGTGCGCCTTTACAATAGATGCAAACAGAGCATCTGACGTAAAGGAGCCCCATGGACGCCGCGACCCGCGACCGCAACATAGCAACTTGGTTGGGCGATGCACCGCAGCCGGTACGTGACACTACGAACCAGCTGCTCGAGCGCATCGCCCTTTTGCGTGCCGAGCAGACTATCTACCCGGCACAAGACGACATCCTCAATGCCCTCGCCTACACGCCGGCCGACCAGGTCAAGGTTGTCATCTTGGGTCAAGACCCCTATCACGGACCCAACCAGGCAATGGGGCTGTCGTTCTCGGTCCCCGCGACGCAAACCAAGTTGCCGCCGAGCCTGCGCAACATTTACAAGGAACTCAAAGCCGATCTGGGTTGTCCCATTCCCGCCACGGGAGACCTAACCCCATGGGCACAACAGGGCGTCCTGCTCCTCAACACTACGCTCACCGTGCGCGAGCATGCCGCCAACTCGCACGCCAAACTGGGCTGGAGCACGCTCACCGACTACGTTATCGAACGCTGCTGTCAGCTGCCCCAGCCGGTAGTCTTTTTGGCATGGGGCCGCTTTGCCCAGCAGATGGTCGAGGGCAAGCTCGTCGCAACTGACGCGGGCAAGGCAACCGACAAGTTCTGCCTGGCCTCCACGCACCCCTCGCCGCTTTCGGCCAACCGCGCCACGGCAGAACTCCCTGCTTTTATGGGATCGCGTCCCTTCTCGGCAGCCAATCGGCTACTCGAACAACACGGCTCGACCCCCGTCAACTGGACTTGCCTCGGCTAGAAGTCGATACATCAAAAACGCACCCGACGGCTTTCCATCGGGCGCGTTTTCTATTCGGGCCAAATAAATTGTGTGCGGCCGGCCTCGCCGCCATCGATTAGCAGACTCTGCCCGGTCATAAACCGGTTGGTCACGCCCACAAAGTAGATCCACTCGGCGATCTCTTGGGCGGTGGCCCAGCGCTTAAGCGGCGTGAGCTCCATAATCTGGTTCCACAGGTGTTCGTCTTCCATCACGCAACGGTTGAGCGGCGTGATAACGCCGCCCGGGTCCACACTGTTGGCGATGGCCTGCGGTGCCAGGCGGTTTGCAAGGTTCTTGGTGTAGGCGATAACGCCGCCCTTGCTGGCAGCATAGGCAGGAAACTCCGATCCCGTATGCCCGCTCGCCGACCCCACATTGACCACGGATTTGATAGCCGGCGCCGGCTTGGCGGCAAGCCCCTCCCCCGCAAAGGCGTAGCGCTCGGTCACGTTGATGGTGCCATACAGGTTGGCGGCGATGTCGTCAGCCGAATCCTGCGTACCGGCAACGTTCACGATCACCTGGGGTTCAAGATCGTCTGGAAACGCGTCCGGCTCGCGAACATCAACGATCAGATGGCGGTAGCGCTCGTGTTCGATCACCGCCGGCAGCAGATCAAAGCCCACGACCTCGTGGCCCTCGTCCAAAAAGCGCTGCACGCATGCGGCTCCGATACCGCCCGAAGCGCCCGTGATCAAAACCCGCATACTTGCTCCTTAGGCGGTTGCGTGGCGCTCGAGGTACTCGGAGCCCACATTCTCGCGCTCCCAGCCGCGCACGACCTTGTAGCCCACGGGGCTCAGGAAAACCTCGCACAGCAGCTCGGCAACAGCGCCGGTCAGCGAGCACATGAGGACCTGCACCCAGGTCCAACCAAAGAACGTGTGGCTCACCACAATGGCAAAGACCAAGTTGTCGATAAACTGGCCAACACCCGTGGACACATAGGAACGGAAGGCAAAGCTCGCAAAGTTATTCTTCTTGAGCATACGGCCGAGCGACTGGTTGAGCGTGGAGTTAACCACGGCAGAAACGAGCATTGCCAGCGAAGAGCCCAGCACCACGTACCAGGTGCCGCCGATGGTGGCGTTAAGGGCGGTGTTGACCTCGATCATGCCGGTGTCGTAGTAGGCGCCCCACATACCGGGCGTGAGCGAGCATGCCCAAAAGCACAGGCTCACGGCCAGGTTGACCAGCAGCGCGAGGATAGAGATTTTGATGGATGCCTTGGCGCCAAAGCGCTTGCAGATCATGTCCTGGCACAAAAACGAAACCCAGCTCACCACAAAGCCGCAATCGAGTGCCAGATACGGCAGGCTGATAAGCTCTTTGTTGGCCAGCAGGTTCATCATGATGACGCTCACGAAAAACAGCGAAACCGTTGCCGCGGGAATGCTCCGCAACAGGACCTTGTAGTCCTCCATGACCTTCTTGATCATTATGTACTCCTTTGGTTTTAGGTTTAACGAGCAGGATATCGGACCCGAACTGCTCGGACGCCCCGGTCTTGAGACGACGGTGGGTATAATAGCCGCTCACACGGCATCAGGCAAGCAAACGGCGCGGCAGCCCCGCAGGGCCACCGCGCCGATGCGTTAAAAGGCCACGTTGCCAAACTCCGACAGGATAAGGTCGGGGTTGTGGTCAGTTGCCCAATCCACGTTCCACGGGCTCGTGAACAGCAGCAGCTTACCGCCGCGCATGTCCTCGACGCGCAGTGTGTCGCGCGTGAGCGAAAGGCCCGGGATATCGATGATGTCGGGGTCGTTTTGGATCCAGCGGATGTCCGTATAGGGCAGTGGCTGGCGACGAACCTCAACACGGTACTCGGCCTTGAGACGGCGCTCGAGTACCTCAAACTGCAGCACGCCAACCACGCCCACGATGACGCTCTCCATGCCGGCACCCAGCTCGCGGAAGATTTGGATGGCGCCCTCCTGGGCAAGCTCCTCCATACCCTTGACGAACTGCTTGCGCTTGAGCGTGTCGACCTGCGTAATGCGAGCGAACATCTCGGGGGCAAACGTCGGGATCTGTGGATACTGCACGTGGCGCTTGCCGGAGCACACAGTGTCGCCGATGCTAAAGATACCCGGATCGAACAGGCCCACGATATCGCCCGCGTACGCCTCGTCCACGATGGCGCGATCGTCGGCCATCATCGACGTGCCCGTGGCAAGCTTAAGCTTGCGGTTGCCCTGCACGTGGAAGGCATCCATGCCGCGCTCGAACTTACCCGAGCAAATGCGCACAAAGGCGATGCGGTCACGGTGGTTCTTATCCATATTGGCCTGGATCTTAAACACAAAGCCGCTAAAGTCGTCGCGGCAGGGATCGACCGGCTCACTGGTGAGCGTATCGGTATAGGCGCGCGGCGTCGGGGCCAGACGCAGGAACTCCTTGAGGAAGGGCTCCACACCAAAGTTGGTGAGCGCCGAGCCAAAGAACGCCGGGCTCAGCTTGCCGCAGGCCACGGCATCCAAGTCGAGCTCGTCGCCGGCGCCATCGAGCAGCTCGATATCGTCCATTAGGTTCTTATGGTTCTCCTCGCCAATGAGCTCATCCATGGCGGGGTCGCCCAGCTCGGCCTCGACCTCGGCGACCTTCTTGGTGGCGTTGGCGTGACCATCGCCCTCAAAGGCGATAACGCGACGGGTCTGACGATCGAACACGCCGCGGAAGTTACGACCGCTGCCGATCGGCCAGTTCATGGGATACGTATTGATGCCCAGGACATTCTCGATCTCTTCCATGAGCTCAAACGGATCGCGAGCCTCGTGGTCGAGCTTGTTCACAAAGGTGAAGATGGGAATGTGGCGTAGCGTGCAGACCTTAAAGAGCTTTTTGGTCTGGGCCTCGACGCCCTTAGCGCCGTCGATGACCATGACCGCGGCGTCGGCGGCCATAAGGGTACGGTAGGTATCTTCCGAAAAGTCCTGGTGGCCGGGGGTATCGAGGATGTTGACGCAGGCGCCGTTGTAGGTGAACTGCAGCACCGAGGAGGTAACGGAAATGCCGCGCTCCTTCTCGATGTCCATCCAGTCCGAAACGGCATGCTTGGCCGAGCTCTTGCCCTTGACCGAGCCGGCAGTCTGGATGCTGCCGGTATAGAGCAGCAGCTTCTCGGTAAGCGTGGTCTTACCGGCGTCCGGGTGGCTGATGATCGCGAATGTGCGGCGCGACGAGATTTCATCCGACAGGCTTGCCATGCGGATCCTTTCTTGCATTGAGTGCATTACGTCGTTGTAACCGTACTATTGTAGCCGTGAAATCTCGCTCTAGGGCGCCTATCAGGACAAATTCATCAGTTGGGGCCTAGGTAGCAGTCGATGGCGGCACTCCGCAGCAGTTTGTCTCGATCTGTAACATCTAGACGGTTTTTGAACCTCTACCTGTTACAGATTTAGACAAACAGGTGGGCGTCCCAGAAAGATCTCGATCTGTAACATCTAACCACTCAAAACGGGTCCATCTGTTACAGATTGAGATATAAGGATAGACGGGTGGCCAATGTCTCGATCTGTAACATCTAGCAGCCAAAATCTTCTCCAGTTGTTACAGATTGAGACAACCAGGTGGGGCCCGCCAGCAAAATCTCAATCTGTAACAGCTAGCCGTCCAAATCGGTTCCAGATGTTACAGATTGAGATGAACGAACGAGCGGACAATCCGTATTTGCCTCTTGCATAACTGTGCATAGTGTATATATACTGTGCTTACCGGTTATATACACGTGTAGCCCAACAGCTAAGGAGCCGCTGTGGACATCATCCTATCCAATTCGAGCGACAAGCCCATCTACGAGCAGATAACCTCGCAAGTCAAAGCTCAGATCTTATCGGGCACGCTCGCCGCGGGAGCAAAACTCCCCAGCATCCGTGCACTCGCGAGCGATCTTGGCGTGAGCGTCATCACCACCAAGCGCGCCTACGCCGACCTGGAGCAGCTCGGGTTTATCTGCACCGTGCAGGGCAAGGGCTGTTTTGTCGCCGAGGGCAACCAGGAGCTCTTGCGTGAAAACCAGCTCTGCCATATCGAAGAGCTGCTTGCGAAAGCGGCAAGCCAAGCCGAAGCCTTGGGCGTCACGCGCGACAAGCTGCACGAAATGCTCGACCTGGTAGCCCCCGATACCATGCAGTAGCCATCTGCAAGAAAGGCTATACCATGCAAAACTTGCTTGAACTCAAAGGCATCTCACGCACTGTAAGCGACCGCTTTTCACTGCGCGACGTCACGCTTGCCGTGGAGCCTGGCCAGATCGTCGGCTTTGTTGGTGCCAACGGTGCTGGCAAAACAACGACGATTCGAGCTGCTCTCGGGCTTATAAAGCTCGATGCCGGCGAGGTGCGCCTGTTTGGGCAGCGCTGTGGCGCCGATGCGCCCGATGAGACACAGCGTTGTCTACGTGCCCGTGTCGGCCTCGTGCTGGACACGTGCCCCTTCCCTTCCACGCTCAAGGTGACCGAAGTTGAGGCACTCGTAAGCCCGGCGTACCCCACCTGGAGCCACGACACCTTCGCTAGCCTCATCAACCGATTTGGCCTCGATCCCAAGGCAAAGGTCAAGGACCTCTCCCGCGGTATGGGCATGAAGCTGCAACTTGTCTGCGCACTCAGTCACAAGGCCGAACTGCTCGTTTTGGACGAAGCCACCGCGGGCCTCGATCCCATGGCACGCGAGGAACTGCTCGATGAGCTGCTTGCTTTTGTCGCCGACGGCCAGCACAGCGTGCTGCTCTCGAGCCACATTACATCCGACCTCGATCGCGCCGCCGACCGCGTCATCTGCATCGATAACGGTTCGATTGTGTTTGACCTGCCGCGCGAGGACATTACCGACCGAGCCGGGATCGCCCACTGCACCCAAGCGCAGGCCGCCGAGTTTATGGCTTGCGTCGAAGGCGCCCGTGCCGTCCACCACGCCTACAGCGTGGACGTGCTCGTGCCCAACCGTCGCGATACGCTCGAGGCCTTTCCCGAGATTCCCTGCGATCGGGCAACCATTGATGACTATCTTCGCCTCATGCTGAAAGGGGCTTCGAAATGAAACGCGCCTTTATGTCCGAGCTCGCCATCGTTCGTACGCTCATCCCGAGCATCACGGGCGTCGGCCTATTCATCTTTGTCGTGCTGACCCTTGCCAACGCGTCGGATGGCGATTCCGGCATGAGCGCCGGCGCCTGTGCGGTCAGCGCAATGTCGCCCATCATAATCATGAACTCGCTAGCTGGCTACGATAACCAAAACGGCTGGGAGCGTTATCGAGCAACGTTGCCCTTCTCGCGCAAAGACATTATTTGCGCACGCTACCTGTGCATCGTTGTCTTCTCGGTCGTCATGGCATGCGCGGCTACGCTTCTGAACATCCTCGTCCTTCCGCTCTTCGACCCCATGGGCATCCCTTCGACATGCCAGACGATCTTTGAAATCGCAACCGCCTCGGCGGCATCGATGCTCATCTCCCTCATGATGGTATTCTTGACACAGCCGCTGTTCTTCCGATTTGGACACATGGAGGCGCTGCGCCTATCCCTTGGCCTGTTTGCCCTGTTTGGCTGCGGCACCATGGCAATGCTGAGTTCCTCCAACCCCATCAGCAACTGGCTTATGTCGATTGCCGGGGCGAATCCCGATCCTGCCGTCCTTGGCTGTCTGTGTGCAGGAATTGCCGTACTGGCGCTCGCACTATGCGCAATCAGCTGCACCGTCAGCACCAAGGTTTATCGAGTACGCGATCTGTAGCCACACGAGTCTCAATCCGCGAAGGACGCGATCGCCGCCCCTCCCCGCAAATCCGTGGCAAAGGGCATGTCCCCGGCGTGCGCCACTGTACTACTTGCGCAGCGGCTTGGGCAGTGGAATGCCGGCGGCGATGACGGCCGCGATGATCATGCAGACGATACCCTTGAGTGGGAAGCACATGAGCAGCAGGCCCACGACCATGACGGGCTGACGCATAACGGCGCCCATCGTCGAGGCCGTGCAAACGGCGACGCAAAAGACCGGATCGGCGCCGGTGAGGATAGCAAGGCCATAGCCCAGGCTTACGCCCGAGAAGATAACCGGGAAGAAGTGGCCGCCGCGCCAACCAAGGTTGATGAGGGCGGGCGTCAGCATGGCCTTAACAAGACCGGTCGCGATAAGCACGCCGGCGGGAATGGTCAGATAGGTTTCCATAAGCACGTCGGCCTGCGTCTCGCCGGCAAACATGGTGTAGGGCAGGACCGTTCCGCAGATGGCGAGCGCCAGACCAGCCAGCATTGCCTTGACGACAGGGCGCTCCCCTATGGCATGGGACAGTGCCTCGCTTGCATGCTCAGAGACAAAGTACAGCCAGCCGCATACGGTGCCGACCAACGCCAGCGGAATGAGCCAGACAAGCTCCAGGTTGCCCACCTCGGCAGCCTCGAACCTGGGCATGCCCATACCGCCGCCCACAAGCTGGCCGAGAAGCAGATAGGTACCCAAACCGCCAGCAATCGCGATGCCGTAGACCACGGTCTTCTGTGCCTTGGGCAACTTGATGGTGATCTCGTCAGACGCGGAGTCCTCGCCATCGGCGCTGCCGGCAAGCGGGGCCACAAAGCCAAAGACGGGCGCGGTAAAGAGTGCCGTCAGCGCGGCCTGGGTGCCCAACAGCGTGAGCTCCCTAAACTCGGCGCCAAAGCGACGCATGCGGTCGCCGACCCAGCTGCAAAGACCCGCGATAACGCCGGTCAGTCCGGCCTCCGGTCCAATACTTCCGCCAAACAGCAGCGGCAGCAATGCCGCGAGCGAAAGCTTGCCCAGATTGTCATACGGGTAGCGTCCGTCTTGCTTAACCTTAGCCATCACCTGGTTGAGGTCATCGGTCTTGGTACCCGTAAGCTTTTCGTACAGACCGATCAGCAGGCCGCCCAGCAAGCAGACAAAAAACGGGTACGGCAGAAAGCCAAACGGGCCGCTGGCAAGCTCGGGCGAAGCGACGCCCAGCGCGTGCGGAATCTCGGTCCATAGATAGTCGATACCGTGCTCCATCGCAAAAAAGAACAGCCAGACCGCGGCGCCTGCGAACGCACCGGTCACGGCAACGCTAACTAAAAACAGCGCTCGGTTTTTGGGTTTTGCAAGGCTATCCATCGGGTCCTCCCGTGGTCAAAATCGACAAGGATACGTTTTATTGTAGAGCGAGCGTTGCCCGAACGAACCAACCATCTGCGCTGCAAACGGCACCATTGGGAGTCATAGTGGGGCAGGCTCAAGACTTATCCGTTAATAATCGAGGCAATCTCGCGCAAATCGTCGGCAAAGTAGATGCCGTGCTGGCGCTGCGGGCTCGACAGGCCCTTATCGATCATGTGTTCGAGCAAGGCCTCCAGGTCGTTGTAGTACCCATCCAGGTTATACAGGATGCACGGCGCGTTGAGGTGTCCCAGCGACACCGCGGACATGACCTCGGCAATCTCCTCGAGCGTGCCCGTGCCACCCGGAAAGGCGACGAACGCATCACCGAGTTCGATCATCTTCGCCTTGCGCTCGGCCATATCGCTCGTCACGATGAGGTCATCGATGCCGTCGTGTTGGAACTCCGCCTCGATAAAAAAGCTCGGCTCCACGCCCGTCACGTGGCCACCGGCATCGAGCACGCTATCGGCGAGCGCACCCATCAGGCCCGACTTGGACCCGCCGTATACCAGTGCGTGGCCGTTGGCACCAATCCACGTGCCGAGCTCTCGCACCGCGGGCAGAAACGCCGGGTCGTTACCGACGCTGGCGCCCAGGTATACCGTGATATTCAATATTCAGTCCCCCTCGTCGTGACGCGCGACGCCCGTTCTAACGTTGGCGCCGGCGATATTCGCGCACACGGCGCGACAGGTCGGCGAGCTCGTCGCGGTCGAGCTCTTCCAAATGCTCAAGATCGTCCATAAAGCGCGCCATGGTGTCTTTTTGGCGCATCTTGATGAGCGTATTGCAGTAGCTCACCGCCACGCCCGTGAGCATAGCGATGTAGAAGATGCTGATGACGCTCAAGATGACGGTGATGGCGCGGGCAACCGGCGTCTCGGCCGGAATGTCGCCAAAGCCGATGGTCGATACCGTCTCAAAGCTAAACCAGAGCCCGTCGCCAAAGGTAAGAGTCGTGGGCTCGGACAGCCAGACGGCCGTCGAGCAGAGCAGGTAGAAGACGAGGAACAGACCCGTGATACGCACGAAGCCCGCCTGGCGCAACACATCGGCAAGCGTCCTCAGCTTTTTCATCGCGACCCCTTCCGCGAGCAATCAATCACATTCGCTCGGTATTGTCCCACATCCGGCAGCTAGGGACGTTCCTTTTGTGCCGGCAGAAGGGGACTGTCCCCAAGTGCCGGCAGAAAAGGAACGTCCCCATCTGCCAAGCGCCAAACGGTGCCCCGTTTAACGGTATGCGGGGCGAACGGGGTGGTTGAGCTGGTATCCTTATGCGGTATTGTCTCGATTCGTTAGGATTGCTTGTGAAGCCTTTCGCTGTCCTTCCTTTGTCCATATATCGCGCTCTGGTCATCGTGTTTGCCGCGCTTACCGCACTGAGCGCCGTTGCGCCTACTCCGGCTTTTGCCGATGACTCTGATCAGCAGGTCAAAACGGTGCGCGTTGGCTGGCTCGTCAGCAGCGAGGGTTTCCAGGAAGGCACGCCGGGCGAACGCCTTTCGGGCTGGGGTTACGAATACCTCCAAACCCTCTCGTACTACACCCCCGGATGGAAATACGAATACGTCTCCGGCACCTTCACCGAGCTCATGGACAAGCTCGAGGCGGGCGAGATCGACCTCATGCCCAATATCTCCTACTCCGAGGAACGCGCCCAAAAGCTGCTTTTCTCATCGAACCCCGAGGGCACCGAGCGCTACTACATCTATGCCAGGCCCGACCGAGACGACTTGGCTACGGGCGACCTCCAGGCGCTCCAGGGCCTCACCATTGGTTGCAATCCCGGCGTTATGCAGACCTTCGTCGGCCAGCAGTGGCTTGCCGACGAAGGCATTACCTGCACCTATAAAGAAATAGCCAGTGGCGGCGGTCTCTTCGATGCGTTGGCAAACGGCGAGGTCGACGCCATCATCATGAACGACACGATCTCATCGCCTAGCGCCTCCCCCATGTTCTACGTAGGCTCAAGCGACTACTATTTCGCCGTCCCCAAAAGCCGCCCCGACCTTATGGACGATATCAATGCCGCCATGGCGGCAATCGCCCGATTCAACCCCCGCTACAATGACGAGGTCAAAGCAAATTACTCGGCCCAAAACAGCGGGTCATCATCACTTGACAGCGCCGAGGCCTCCTGGCTCAGAGCAAACGGCAACACCATCACGCTCGGCTATCTTACAAACCAGCTCCCCTACTGCACGCAAAATGACGATGGCGAAATGGAGGGGTCGCTTGCCTCGCTCGCGACGACGTTGCACGACAAGTTTGGCATTAACGTTAAAACAGTCGCAATCGCAGACACCAAACAAATGATCAAAGCCCTTTCAAAAGGCACCATCGATGTCGCCCTGCCATTCTTTCGTGACTACTGGCTCGCCGAACAGGTGGGGGTCATCCAGTCAAACTCGACGGGAACGGTCTCCCTGACCGCTATCCACAGCAGCAACGACCTGAGCAAGGACCTCAAGAACATCGTTTGCACAAAGAGCGCTATCGTCAACCGCTTTGAGCTCGAGAGCCTGTTCCCCGACGCGACGGTAACCGAGTACCCAAGCGGCAGCGAGATGCTCAAAGCCCTCAATAAAGGAGAGGCCAGTTGCATCATCGTCCCCAGTACGCGCTTGGAAACCATCCGCGACACCTACGACATCGAGGATTTCGAAACGAAGGAACTCACCAACACAGCAGAACTATCGTGCTTGATCTCGCGCGGCAATCCCCAACTCCTAGGAATCATTAATAAGGGTATCGTCAATGCCGGCGAATCGCTCTCCGCGAACAGTTATTCCCCCACATCGTATTCGGCTCAAGAATCCGATACACTTCGATTCCTCTATCGCAACCGCACCGCCATCGCCACCGTTATCATCTGCATTTTGCTGACCGGCATCGCCATCCTTGTCTGGTCGCTTCAACGCGCGCGGAAAGAGCGGCAGAAAGCCGACGCCGCCAACGCCGCCAAGACCGCGTTCCTCACGCGCATGAGCCACGACATCCGCACACCGCTCAACGGCATCTTGGGCCTTATTGAGATTGAGGAATTGAAAGAGGGCGATATAAAGGTCGCTCGCGAAAGCCGCGCCAAGGCGCGTGTCGCTGCCAACCACCTGCTTTCACTCATCAACGACATCCTCGAAATGGGCAGGATCGAGGAGCGCAAAGTGACACTCGAGCACGAATCGTTCAACCTCAAGGAGCTCTGTGACGATGCCTTGGTGCTGTGCAAACTCCGCGCATCGGACCGTGGCATTACGCTGCTCAACGCCAGCGAGCCCTATGCTGTCGACCAGAGCATGATCGGCAGCCCCACCCATATCCGCCGAATCATCATCAACCTGCTCGACAACAGCATCAAATACAACAAGCATGGCGGCACCGTCACCTTCTTGTCCAACGTCAAACCGCTCAACGACTCACGCGCGCTCTTTTGCTTCACCATCGAAGACACCGGCATTGGCATGACGCCCGAGTTTTTGAAGCACATTTACGAGCCGTTCGCCCAAGAGGGCGACGACGCCCGCAGCAAGTTCCAGGGAACCGGCATGGGCATGCCCATTGTCAAATCGCTCATCGACATGATGGGCGGCACCATCGAGATTTCAAGCGAACTCGGCGTGGGCAGCACGTTCACTGTCCAGATTCCGCTCGATATCGACAAGAACCCTCGGGCCCACATAAAGCCAGCCGAGGCAACGCCCAACTGCTCGCTCGCCGGCATGAACGTCCTGCTCGCCGAAGACAACGACCTGAATGCCGAAATTGCCCAGGCGCTGCTGGAATCCGAGGACGTTGTGGTGACCCGCGCGGCCAACGGCAACGAGGTTGTCGACCTGTACCTGTCGCATCCCGCCGGCAGCTTCGACGCCATCCTCATGGACATCATGATGCCCGGTATGGACGGTTATGAGGCAACGCGCGCGATTCGTCTGAGCGGCAAGCCCGACGCCGCCGACATCCCCATCATCGCGCTGACCGCCAACGCTTTTGCCGAGGACGCCAAGGCCGCACGCGACGCCGGCATGAACGCCCATCTGCCCAAGCCGCTCGATTTTGAAAAGCTCAAAAACATTCTCGCCCGCATCAAGCAGCACGGCCCCAGTTCGCTATAGTCTCTCCCCAAGAACCATGCCCGATTGGAAAGGAATCCCGCGATGTTTAGGCCCCTACGCCGAAAGAAACGCGCCATCACCGACGAGGCGGCGCGTGAGCTGCTCGCCACCTGCAAGCGCGGCGTCTTTGCCGTCAACGGCGACGATGGCTACCCGTACGCCATTCCCGTCAACTACTTCTTTGACGCTGAGCACGACAAGATTTACTTCCACGGCGCCAAGGCGGGCCACAAGGTCGACGCTCTCAAGCATGACGACAAGGTCTGTTTTACCGTCTACGGCAACGACTGGTACAAGGACGGCGATTGGGCGCCCTACGTGCAGAGTACCGTTGTCTTTGGCCGTTGCCGCCTAGCGAATGACACCTCCGCATTTATCGAGGACAAGGTCCGTGAGCTCGCGCTCAAGTACTACCCCACCGCCGAAGAGGTCGAGGAGGAAATCGCCAAGGACATCAAGGGCGTTCAGCTGTACGAGATTACGATTGAGCACCTTTGCGGCAAGCAGATTCACGAAAAGTAGGGGCCTGGGATCAGACCCCCGCATAACAATCAAGCCAGAAGACCCCGCGCATGTCGTTCGTTCGTTACGGCTTGCTATGCATTAAAAACGTAGCGATTCAGGCGTTCGCACGCCTCCTGCACGCGCGAAAGCGGCAGGGCCAGGTTCACGCGAATGTGGCAAGGCCCGTGGAACGGACGGCCGTCTTGATAGCCCACGCCCACGCGCGCGCCCTCGTCGAGCAGCCACTGAACGTCGCGACCGTGCGCGCGGCACCACTCCGTGCAGTCCAAGAACACCATGTACGTGCCCTGCGGACGCGAATAGGCCACGCCCTTAAAATGCTCGTCAACGTAATCGCAGAAGTAGTCGACGTTATCCTTGATGACCTCGTTGAGCTCGTCCACCCACTCGTAGCCCTGCGGCTGGTAGGCACCGATGAGCGCGTGCATGGAGAGGACGTTCATCTCGTTGTAATGGGTCTTGTTGGACACGGCGCACACGCGGTCGCGCAGTGTCTCGTTGTAGATGATGTGGTAGCTGCCGACTAGGCCCGCGAGGTTGAAGGTCTTGCTGGGCGCATAAAGGGCGACCGTGCGCATGCGGGCGTCCTCGCTCACCGACTGCGTCGGGATGTGCTTGTGCCCAGGACGGATGATGTCGGACCAGATCTCGTCCGAGATCACCACGCAATCGTGCTGGCGATAGATGTCCATGGCGCGCTCGATCTCGTCGCGTTCCCACACGCGGCCGCAGGGATTATGCGGCGAGCAGAAAACGGCAGCATGGATGTGATTTTGCTCGAGCTTGTGCTCCATGTCCTCAAAATCCATGCGCCATATGCCCTGGTCATCGAGCTTAAGCGGGCTATGGACAATGCGGTAGCCCGCGGCCTCGATGGACTTGGTAAAACCGATGTAGGTGGGGCTGTGGACCAGCACCGCATCACCGGGCTGCACATAGGCGCGAAGCGTCGACACGACGCCGCCCAGCACGCCGTTTTCGTAGCCGATATGCTCAGGAAGTAGGCCCTCAACGCCGTTGCGACGGCTCTGCCACTCGATGATGCTGTCGAAGTACTCGGCACGCGGATTAAAATAGCCGAACATGGGGTGCTGAGCACGCTGAATGATATGCTCCTGGACCGTGGGGACCGTGGCAAAGTTCATGTCGGCCACCCACATGGGGATGCGGTCGAAGCCCTCATCGGGCGCGCTCGGCGCCATACCGGGGATCTCGCCCCAGGAGTCAACGGCGATGGCATCCATACCGTGGCGGTCGATAAACGAGGTGAAGTCGTATTTCATGCTGGGCTCCCGTGCAAAGTGGATTGGTTCGGTAGGCGTTATTGTCCACCAGCGTGGGCGGTTTTGGCATGGGGTTTGGCGCTTAATTTGACGGGTGCGGACGAATAGCTGGCTAGTCTCGCGCGTCGTTGATGGCGGTTATCGTCAACCTGGTTCCGTCGACCGTAAACGATATGTCGAGCCCGGCGAAGGCCAGATGATAGACGCGGTGCGGCTCGTGCTTGCTGCCTGCGCGGCGCGGGTCTTGGCGAAGGACCTCGACCAAGCCAGGAATCTTTGCGGGCGGGACCATATCCTGCAGCGCTTGCGGAAACTCAACATCGAGCTCTTGCCACGGGTTGTCCTCGATCCAGCCGCCCGTCGCGTCCGGATGACAATCCGCAAACGGAATGTAGGGCTTGATGTCATAGATGGGCGTGCCGTCGCGCAGATCGGCGCCCAACACATAGATGATGGGACCGTTATCGGTGAGCTCAACACGGTCAAGCTTTACGCAGGTGAGACCGATGGGATTAGGGCGAAACGGACTGCGCGTGGCAAACACGCCCACGCGCTCGGCCCCACCCAAGCGCGGCGGACGCACGGTCTTTGACCACCTAGCATTGGCACCGGCCTTGTCCCGCATCTTGACATCGGCAGCAATATCCTCTGCCGTGCCGCCGGGCGTTCCATTTTCAAAACGCCAAAGCAGCCATAAGTGCGAGAAGGATTCGAGCCCTGCAACCGCGGCGTTAGAGGCAAACTCCGGCTCAAAGACAATACGGCCCTGTAGATGGGGTGCCAAAAAGCTGTTGCGCGGAATGCCAAACTTCTGCGGCAGGTCGGTATGTATGTGTGCAATAGGTTCCATGCCGGTCATTGTACGGCATGGGCGCATGGGGCGCCGTGCACAATCCCCTGCCGCGACCGCGCCTTTTGCAACCCTTTTGCAACCAACGGTTGCTTGGAAGGGCGCCTGCCGCCGCGTATGCTTAAGCCATCAACCGGCAGAAAGGAGCCGTCATGGCCTTTGCAGAAAAACTCATCGCCGTCCGCCGCGCCCATCACCTTACCCAGGAGCAGCTCGCCGCCAAGCTCTTCGTCACACGCCAGGCCATCAGCCGTTGGGAACGCGGCGAGGTCACACCGGGCATCGACATGATGAAGCTCATTGCCGCCGTGACCGGCGAGCCGCTGTCCCACCTGCTCGAAATGCCCGAGCACTACTGCGAGAGCTGCGGCATGCTGCTCACGCCCGATGACTGCGGCACCGACGCCACGGGCGCCACGACCGACCATTACTGCAAATGGTGCTACGACCACGGCAAGTACACCTACGAGACCACGATGGAAGCGATGATCGAAGACTGTGCTCCGCGCCTGGCGCAAAACACCGGCATGTCGCTCGACGAAGCCGTTTCGCTCATGGGCGCCGTCCTGCCGCAACTTGAGCGCTGGCGCACCGTGCAGGAAAACGAGGAGCGCTACGGAGCCGAGGCCCGGGCGCGTTATGGTGATAAAGCCATCGACGCGGCAAACGAAGCGCTGCTGGACATGGACCCTCAGACGTGGAACGACATGAAGGAACTTGAGCGCGCCATTTTGGGCCAGCTCTCGATTGCCATGGGCGATGGCGACCCAAAGAGCGATGAGGCCCGCAAGCTTGTCGTAATGCACCGTCGCTGGATTGGCCTTAACTGGGGACGCGAACCCCAGAACGAAGCGTACCTGGGCCTCGCCCACGGCTATCTTGCCGATCAGCGCTTTGTAGACTACTACGACAAGCCTTGCGGAGATGGAGCTGCAGCATTCCTGGTCCAGGCCATCGAGTCGTCGCTAGCCCACGCATAGACCGCGGCGGCTTTGGGTATTTCAATCGAAACCTCAACCGATTGGAGGCCTATGGCTACTCATCACGATCTCACCCTGTACGTTATGACCGGCTGCCCGTATTGCATAAAGGTCAAGCGCTTTCTGGCAGACAACGGCGTGACCATCCCCGAGCGCAATATCACGACCGATGCCGATGCCGAACAGACGCTTATCGCCGTCGGCGGAAAGCGCCAGGTTCCCTGCCTGTTCATTGACGGCAAACCGCTCTACGAGTCAAACGACATCATCGCATGGGCGCAAGAGAATCTGCTCTAGTACGTCCAACGCCAAAGCGGTAGCACTCATTGGGGACGCACTTAAATGAGTAGTTTCACTCATTGGAGACGTACTTAAATGAGTAGTCGTTAAAGAACGTCCCCAATAACTAGTCCCCCGCCGAACCCAAACATGTACGCCAGCATCCAAAGTCGACTTTTTTCGACATCTTTGGATGCTGGCGTACAGCTTTTTATAGCTAGTCATTGGGGGTAGTCGTTGGGGACGCGCTTAAATGACCAGTCTTTAAAGAACGTCCCCAACGATCAACTAGCCGTGGAAACGGGCTATGGGCGCAAGTGGCTGCTCGCGAAAGACGCGCTCGACGGCGGCGCGGTATTCGTCGACCTTTTTGGTCTTGCGCACGATCTTGTGAACGGTAGCGGGATCGGCGAAGGCGCACTTGGCGTAGAACCACCACTCCTTCATACGAAAGACCGCGTTGCCGCCAATCTCTTCTGCATACGCCGCAAACAACGTGTCGTGGAAACGCTGCAGTTCGGCTGCCGTGGCAGCAGGACCGCCCTTAACCATGCGAGCCAGTGCGGGGTTCGCAAGCAAGCCGCGCCCCAACATTACGTGACGCGTTCCGGGATAGGCCTCCACCAGCGCATCCATGTCCTCAAGATCAAAGATGTCGCCGTTGTAGGCCACCGGGAACGGCGCCCGCTCCAGCGTCTCGCCGTAAAATTCTTTGCGCGGCGAGCCCGTATAGCGGTCCTTTTGCACGCGCGGATGCACGATCAGCTCTGCCAGCGGCATGCGGCAATAGAGGTCAAGCACACGCTCGTATTCGTCGTCGCTTTCCAACCCCAGCCTGGTCTTGACCGACACCGGCAATGGCGAGCGCTCGCACACGTCGCTCAAGAACACCTCGAGCTCATCCAAGTTGCGCAGAAAGCCCGAACCCTTCCCCTTGGCGACAACCGTGCCCGAGGGGCAGCCAAGGTTGAGATTGACCTCGCGGTAACCCATGTCGGCGAGCACCTGCGCCGCCCACACAAACTCGTCCGCGTTTTTGGACATCAGTTGAGGCACCACGTTAAGCCCCTGGTTATTGGCGGGATCGACCTCTTTAAACGCCTTGCCGCCAAAGCGGTTGCCCACGCGCGGCGGCGGCAAAAACGGCGTGTAATAACAATCGAGCGCACCGAAACACTCCGCATGCACGCGACGGAACACATGCCCGGTAATCCCCTCCATAGGGGCCAGCGATAAATACATCAACATCCACTCTCAGATCAATGCGGCAAAGGGACTGCCCCCTTGTCACATCCTATTCAAACGGTTCAGAAACTCTTCGCAGGCGCGAGAACGCAGGCGATATTTTTTCCACACCAGATACGATGCAATGGTGAGCGGCGGCTCAAACGGGATAAAACGCAGGTCGCTGCTTTCATCTATCTGCAACAAGCTTCCAATACCAACCGCACATGCGGTGCCCGAACGCACCAGGTGCGACGCGTTGCCGATCAGATCGAAATGCCCCACGACGTTGAGGTCATCGAAGCTGAAGACGCCGCCCGACCACACTTCGAGATCGAACGCTCGATTCGAGGTACGCGAACTCACCAGCAGCGGCATCTTCGCCACGTCCGCAGGCGTTAACACGTCCAGGCCGCCCCATGGACCGCTCGCGGCAACAACAGCACCGACTCGATCCGCCTCGGGCATACGAATCCATTCGTATTTCTCGACGTTAACGGGCTCCAGCAACAACGCAAAGTCGAGCAGGCCACGCTCCAAACGCTCCTCCACCGCATCGGCATTACCGGTGTAGAGCTCAATCGTCACTCCGGGATAATTCCGATGCAGCCCTGCAAAGGCATCGAGCACCAGCCGCATCGATTTGGTTTCGCCGGCGCCAATGCGGATAACGCCCGCAATGCCGAGCTCCCGATCCGCCAACTCTAGCTCGGTCTGTTCCACCAGCAAGACAATCTCCTCGGCGCGCTGGCGCAGGCGCATGCCATCGCTCGTGAGCACACACGATCGATTGGTGCGCTCGAACAGCTCCACGCCCAGCTCGCGTTCCAAATCGGCTATCTGGCGCGAGAGCGTGGGCTGCGTCACATGTAGCACGTTAGCAGCTTCGGTCATGTTTTCCTCGCGGGCCACAGCAAGAAAATAACGCAGCGTTCGCAGCTCCATGCTCGCTCCTTCGTGCACAACGGAGAACCTCATTCGGTCCAATTCGTTTCACATACGTAATCCGTATATCTAGCTAGTTGCTATAGGCAATATACATTATCAAATCTCGAAACTATCGTTACAGAAGAGAACCATCGAGAAAGGAAGCGCATGGAATACATCACGCTCAATAACGGCATCAAAATCCCCCAGCTAGGACTTGGCACGTATCTGCTTAAACCCGACGATGCCCAATCGTCGGTTACCTCCGCACTCGGCATGGGGTATGAGCTCATCGACACTGCCAATGCATACGTGAATGAGCGAGCAGTGGGTCGTGGCGTGCGCGAATCAGACTCGCCGCGCGAAAACGTGTTTCTCGAAACCAAGCTCTGGCCCTATTTTTACAATAGCGACACCGCCGTCGACGAAACGCTCGAGCGTCTGAACACACCTTACATCGACCTCATGATTCTGCACCAACCCGCAGGCGACTACTTGGCGGGCTATGAGAAGCTTGAGATCGCGTACAAGGAAGGCAAGCTCCGCTCCATCGGAATCTCCAATTTCGACGAGAACGAAATCGAGAAGCTTCTCGCAAATTGCGAGATCGTTCCATCCCTTATTCAGGTCGAGTGCCATCCGTATTTCCCGCAGACCGAACTGAAGAAGCTGCTCGCCCAGCACGACATTGCGTTGCAGGCGTGGTACCCGCTCGGCGGGCGCGGTAACAGCAGCATCATGAACGAGCCCGTCGTGCGCGACCTCGCTGTCAAGTATGGCAAAACGCCTGCTCAAATCATTATGCGTTGGCATATCCAAGAGGGAAATATCGTCATTCCAGGCTCCAAGAATCCGACGCACATCGCCGACAACATCGATGTCTTCGACTTCGAGCTCACGGACAGCGACATGACCGCCATGGCTACCCTCGATCGCGGGAAACCCTTCTATGAGCGCACGCCCGAGAAGCTTGCGCAATATGCCGCCTGGCACCCCGACGTTGAGAACCAGAAATAGGAGCATCATGCAGTACGCAACCCTTGGCCATTCCGGCATTAAAGTCTCTAAACTCTGCCTGGGAGGCATGAGCTTTGGCGAGCCCAGCCCCGACTTTCATCAGTGGACCATCGGACCCGACGGCACACGCGCCGTCATCAAACGCGCACTCGACACCGGAATCAACTTTATCGATACCGCGAACTGCTACAGCTTTGGCACGAGCGAAGAGTACATTGGCGCCGCCCTGCGCAATCTGGGAATCGCTCGCGAGAGCGTCGTGCTGGCTAGCAAGGTTCACTTCAACGAGGGCGGCCTTTCCGCCAACGCCATCAAACGCGAGATCGAAGGCTCGCTCAAGCGCTTGGGCACCGATTACCTAGACCTCTACATCATTCACCGCTTCGATTACGACGTTCCCATGGAAGAGACCATGGAGGCGCTCAACGACTTGGCGCGCGAGGGCAAGGTTCGCGCGCTCGGCGCCAGCGCTATGTATGCTTACCAGCTGCACAACCTGCAGATCGTCGCGCGCGACCACGGATGGACGCCCTTTACGAGCATGCAGTGCCACTACAACCTGCTGTACCGAGAGGACGAGCGCGAGATGATCCCGGTGTGCCGCCAGTTTGACATGGCCCTTACGCCATACAGCCCCCTGGCGTCGGGACACCTCTGCCGCCCCACGTGGGAAAGCTCGAGCACACGTGGCACCACCGACACGACCATGGCCAACAAGTACGACCATGATCGCGCCATCGACATGCCCGTCATTGAGCGCGTGGCCAAGATTGCCGCCGATCATGACGTGCCGATGGCGCAGATTGCGCTGGCGTGGCACTGGGCGCGTGGGGTCGAGGCGCCCATCGTGGGTTGTTCCAAGCCCGAGCGAGTCGACGACGCCGTAGCTGCACTCGACATAACGCTCTCCCCCGCCGAGATCGACTTCCTCGAGGAGCTTTATCAACCGCACGCGCTCGTTGGTCCCAAGGTCCGTCCCGGCGAAAAGCCGCTTGCCGGCACTACCAAAGTCAAAATCGCAAAGTGACGACATGGACGACAACATCATCAACGGCCTACACGACGCCGGCTGCAGCGAAGATCTCATCGAGCTGTACAGCTCGGCCGCCAGCGACTGTGCGCGCATTTGCCTACTAAAACGGCATCGCCGCGAATTGCTCAATGATATACACACAGGGCAGCAGAAGCTCGAATGCCTTGACTATCTCATTTATCGGCTACGCAGCGCCTCAACCGGATGCTGTTCAAGCCGCTCGGTATCGCGGCCATGAGGCGGCACTTAATAGCACCTCACCATGGCACCAAATACTGCCTCACCATAAAGCCTAAACCGCAGCAACGAAAGGAACTCCAATGACTAAGGCACTTGTGGCATGTTTCAGCGTATCGGGAACCACGATGGACGTTGCGAGCCGCTTGGCTCGCGTGACGGACAGTGACCTGTTCGCCATTGTGCCCGCCAATCCATACACAAGCGCCGACCTCAACTGGCGCGACAAGCAGAGCCGCAGCACACGCGAGGCCGCCGACCCCTCCTGCCGCCCCGCCATAACCTCTAGAGCGGAGCACATCGAAGGCTACGACACCATCTTTTTGGGTTTTCCCATCTGGTGGTACGTGGCACCGGCGATTATCAACACATTCCTTGAGTCTTACGACCTGACAGGCAAGACGATCGTCCTGTTTGCCACCTCGGGCGGAAGCGGAATGGGAAAGACGGCGTCGGTCCTTAGGGCAAGCGCTCCAGGCGCAAAGATCGTTGACGGCGGCATTCTCAACAACGCAAGCAACACCGACCTCGAGAAGTTCGCGGCAAGGTACCTCTAACGCAACAAAGGCCGACAAATCGACGGCGCGGCGAGCACGATGAAAGCGGCATCATCGAGTGGATATAGGAGCGCCTGCCCTATTCCAAGGTCGCCACCCTAACCTTTCATCCACTCCAAAACATGTACGTCAACATCCAAAGTCAACATTTTTTGACATCTTTGGATGCTGACGTACAGCTTTTTGTATGGACCGGAGAAGGCGCAAATGGCGAACCCATCGAGCCGTCAAGACACTTTAACCGTATGACCATGCACTCATCGATGGCGGGATTCTCTATACTGAGTCACATATGACGGTATCGCGCCAAAGGAGAACGCCGTGACCACGTCGCAGATATCCCTGCTCGCGCTCATCTCGGTTGGAGGCATCGGCATCCTGCTTATCGGAATGAGCACGCTCATGAAAGCCGCCGCCCGCAGGAAAGCCAAGGCCTGCACCGCTATGATCATGGGAACGGTCATTGACCACCGCTTTATGGGCGAAGGCAGAATGTATCCCGTTTTGGAGTACACCGTCGACGGCACGCGGCACCACGTGAGAAAACAATTCCGCGGCGTAAAGACCAAAAGCTTGTCGGGACTCCCCGTCCGCACGCAAAGCGCGGCGTACGAAGACGCCAAGGGCTGGTTGCACGTACAGACAGGACCCATCACACGCCTAGATACTCTCGCAGAGCAGCTTTGGCCCCTCGGCAGCCAAATGACTGTGCACTACAACCCCAGCAGCCCAGACAAGAGCTATGTCGAGCGCCCTATCGTGGGCGACTTTGCCACGCTGATGTTTAAAATCGCGGGTATCTTGCTCATCGCGCTGAGTATTTTGCTCTATGTTCTTATCCAGCGCTAGCTCAGACTGATACATCCCGCGCGCCGCGCGCCACAACGACCGCCACGACACCAAGGACCAGCTATGGCAACACTCTCCGAACAAGAACGTAAGCGCATCCAGCGATACTGCATTTGCCCCAAGGTTGCCGGCGCGGCACTTGCCATGGCATTCGTGCTGCCCTTATCGATCATTCCTTTCGAAATGGTCGACGACATCGTCTTCCATCACGAAGGCTTCCAAGAGACAGGCATGATGACCGCCTTGGTGCTCACCGCCATCGAGCTCGTTATATTCTGCTACTGCGCTCTCGCCCCGCGCTTTGGCATGCGTGGCAAGCAGTGGAAGGAAATGCAGCGCCGGCTCGCCGTCGAGCAGAGCGAGAAAGACCGCTCGGCACAAATCGCAGGCGTTGTTGGCACGCAGGCCGCCGCGCGCCTGCTCAAGAACAGCGACAACGAGACCGCGCGCAACCTGGGCGGCGCGGCAGAAGTCGCCGCTGCCGTAGGCGCCGTCGCCACCGCGGCAGACGTGCTTACCGAGAGCTTCGCCAACGCAAAGGCTATGGCAGAGGCCTGTGGCGTGCCTGTCCCCCGTGCAAAGAAGTGGGTCATCGCGCTTGTGGCGCTGCCCCTCGCGATCGTATGCGGCGCCTATATCCCGCAGCTGGCGCAGGGAAACATCGAGATGCAGGAGAACGCCGCGGCCGCGGCTGAGCAGATCGCCATTGCTCGCAAGGCATTAGAGCCCTCATGCGAGTACGTGTCCGCCGATGACCCCTACGAGCGATATCAAGATTACGGCTATCACGTCCGCGGTTATCTGCACGACGGCGACTCCGATACCCAAAAGACCTATACGTACCTGGATTTTGACAACAAGGGAACGCTCACGGAAGTGAGCTACGCGGCAGAGATTGACCCCGACGCGAGCCTCGAGGACAACCTTGCC
Organism: uncultured Collinsella sp.; assembly: GCA_958437935.1. Lineage (GTDB taxonomy): Bacteria > Actinomycetota > Coriobacteriia > Coriobacteriales > Coriobacteriaceae > Collinsella. The sequence continues at coordinate 139,619 of CAUBPS010000002.1, forward strand.
CGTATCGAGCTCGACCTTGACGCGCTTTCCTCTGTTGTCCAAACCATAGACGTCAAGACCGCAAGCCCCGAGCTCCTAGCACCGCAGAAGCTCCCCGAAGAGTTTAGGCAGGCTTTTTTGAACGGCTCGCTCTACGAGAGAATCTCTATCAGGACGAGTGACGACCCCATCAAAGCGTATTACTCGTTTGACACGGATCCCGAGGACGAGTTTGACGAGTACACCCATCCAACCATCCGCATCACGCTGATGGGCAAAACGAACTAGGTGCAGGGAGATGAATGTGACAAAGGGGCTGTCCCTTTGTCACATTATTCGGAACGTAGGGCCTCCACGGGGTCTTTCTTGGATGCGCTGCGGGCCGGCAGCAGGCCAGCGACAACCGTCAGCAACACCGAAATCGCGATGAGCACCAGCGCGTCCTGCACGGGCAGGCTCATCAGATTGGGGACCTGTTTGACCGCAAGCGCCCAGGCATTGACCGGAAAACTCACGAGCACCACGACGACGATGGCGAAGACGCCAGCAATGAGGCCTTCGATGAAAGTCTCGGCGTTGAACACGTTGGCCACATTGTGCTTCGACGCGCCGATCGCGCGCAGGATGCCAATCTCCTTTTTACGTTCCAGCACGCTGATGTAGGTGATGATGCCGATCATGATGGAGCTGACGACCAAGCTGATGCTCACAAATGCGATGAGCACCAAGCTGATGGTGTTCACGATATCGGTCACCGAGCCCATGATGATGCCCATGTAGTCGGTGTACGAGATGGCCTGTTCGTCGTGGCCGGCGGCTTTGACCTGCCTGTTATAAGCATCGATGTGATCGAGCACGCGCTCCTTAGCCTCAAAGTCGCGCGGGAAAATCTTGACCGAGATGGGGTCCGCCTCGTCCGCATAGCCCAACGTGGTCAGATTGTTATCGTAGGTGAGCTTCGAAGCCTTGGCATAGCTCATCATGAGCGAACTCAGGTCCTCGGCGTCCATGTTGAAGTGAATGGCACGAGCAAAGGCGCTCGCATCCACACGCATAGCGCTCGCCAGGTTGGCAAAACTGGATGACACCTGCGTCGCCATCTGGCCCATGAGCCCTGCCGCGCCCGCCTTGAGCTGAGCTGACACCGTCGCCGCAATCTGATCGCTGATTGTCTTGGTCACCTGATCCATAGCCTGCTGCAGATACGGAGCCAGCTGCTTTTGCACATAGTCGGTCATCGCCTGTTGCAGGCGCTCGGCCAGGGCATCGCCTCCGAGCGCCTTGAGCTGGGCCAGGATTTGCTGGGCTGCTGCATCATTCTCAAGATACGTCGAGAATGCGGCAGCGAGCTTTGACGCGTCCTTAAGATCTTCGGGCGACAGCGCCTTAAACTGATCAGACTGCAAAAAGCCCTCAAACAGCTGGTTGGCTAGTGTTCCCACCTGCTGCATTTGCTCGGGCGTAAGTTCCAGACCGTCAAAGATACCCGAGAAATCGGGGGCCGGCGCTTTGGCCATGATGTCACTAAAGTCGATGTCCTTACCAACGTCCGAAAGGTCAATGTTCAGCCCGGACAAATCGATACCAGAAAGGTCGACACCGCCCGCCGCGCCCGAGAGCGCAGATGCATCGAACGAGAACGCACTTTTGAGCGTCGCCTCGTCCACGCTGAACATACTGCCCAGATCCACGCCCTGCTTGGCCTCGCCTTGCAGTTCGTCGAAAGACTTGCCCGTAAAGACATCCGTCTCGGGGTGGGCAAGCTGCTCTTGCACAATCTGCGAATCGGCGGCACGCTCCATAAGCTGGCGAGTCAGTGCATGCGTATAGGCAATGCCCGGAGACAATGCACTCGCATTGGCCGTCTCGTTAGGTCGCACCACGCCCACAATACGCACGTCAATGCCGTCGGCAACCTTGGCCGTCATAAAGTCGGCGTCGCCAGACATGTCAGTCCACATGCCGGTCTCTTCGTTTTTACGATAGGCATCGGCCGGCGACAGCACCTTAAACGTCGTGGACAGCGCATCGTCGTAGGTAAAGTCGCCGCCGGTCTTGGGCGTCTCAACCTTGCCATCGGCCGTCATGGCGCTGTTAACCAGGTCGTTGAGCTCATCGATATCCAGCGCACCGATGCTGTAGAGCGTGTAGTCGCCCACCGTGCCGCGGCTCGAAAGTACCATCACGGCTTCGTTGGCAGACGTGGGCCAATGGCCGGCGACGACATCGTACTGGCTGTCGAGCAGGCTCTGGTCGTCAATCATCTCGTTAAAGACCGAGGTTCCCATGGAATCCATGCTCACCGTTGCCGCCGAACTTGCGCCGCCGCTCATGGCCTCGGTCATAGCGTTGGGCACCAGCCGGACAGGCTTCTCATCGCCCTTGCCCGCACGATAGACAACCGGCGTCACGCCGTAGCCGTACTGGATAGCGTTGACCTCTTTATTGATACCGTCGCCGTCGTCGTCAAGCCATGCCTTAAAGCTTGTCATATCGTTAGATTTAACACTTGCGAACATGTCCTTTACGGCTGTGACCACAGGGATCTTGTCGGTTCCCTTAGCTTTGCCACCGGTAGCGTCATCGGACGAGCCCTCGCCCTTGGACGCCTCCTCATCGGTAGCCCCATGGCCGCCCATCATGGACGACAGGTCGTAGTCTTGTTTGGAAATCGTCAGCGGGTAGCTCGAGAGCGTGTCCTCCTCGACCTTTTTGATGTAGTCGTTTACGCCGTTGGACAGCGCCAGGATCGCCGCAATGCCGATAATGCCAATCGAGCCCGCAAAGGCCGTCATGGCCGTGCGACCCTTCTTGGTCATGAGGTTTCGGGCAGAAAGCCCCAGCGCCGTCACAAAGCTCATCGAGGTTTTGCGCGTGGGCTTGGCCTCGCGACGCGCGGCCTCGGCAGCATCAAAGGGATCTGAATCGTCGGTGATCTTGCCGTCCGCCAGGGTGACGATGCGCGTGGCGTACTTGTACGCCAGCTCGGGATTGTGCGTGACCATGATGACCAGACGGTCGCGCGCAACGTCCTTGAGCAAATCCATGACCTGCACGGATGTCGTTGAGTCCAAGGCGCCGGTCGGCTCGTCAGCCAGCACAATCTCGGGATCGTTGATCAGGGCGCGGGCAATAGCCACGCGCTGCATCTGGCCGCCCGATAGTTGGCTCGGGCGCTTGTTAACGTGCTCGCCCAGACCGACTGCCTCAAGCGCCTTGCGTGCACGCTGGCGGCGCTCGGCATGCCCCACGCCCGTGAGCGTAAGCGCCAATTCCACGTTTTCCAAAATGGTCTGATGCGGAATGAGGTTGTAGCTCTGAAACACAAAGCCAATGCGATTGTTTCTGTAGGCATCCCAATCGCGGTCGCTGAAGTCCTTGGTCGAGATGCCATCGATCAACAGGTCGCCGGAATCGAAATGGTCGAGTCCACCAATGACGTTGAGCATCGTAGTTTTACCCGAACCCGAGGGACCCAGGATGGCTACAAACTCGTTATCGCGAAAAGACAGGCTTACGCTGTCGAGCGCTACCTGCGTAAACGACTGCGTAACGTACCTTTTGCAAATATCTCTGAGATCCAGCATGGACGGCAACCTCTCTCGCGCGGGCGCGCTCGCCCGCTCCCCCGCCGTTCACGTTCGGCGCGCTTGTCCTACTCTATCCTCATTTTTGGCCGATACCAGTGAGGAATGTAACGAACCGCGCCAAAAAACGAACGGGACAGCACGCCGCATGGCGCACCATCCCGCATATAACATCCCCGATGTGACAAAGAGGCTGTCACTTTGTCACATTCCAATGCGCGCTACTTTTCGAGCCCGCACGGCATAACGTTAGCGCTGCCGCGGCGAGCCTCAGTCACGGCTGCAAAGAAGCGATAGCCGCCCGAGAAGTTAAAGCACTCAAAGCCATGCTGCGCCAAAATGCGGCAAGCAATGTAGCTGCGAATGCCGCTCTGGCAAATTACGTAGACCGGCTTGGCCCGGTCGAGCTCGCCCAGGCGATTGCGCAGATCATCGACGGGAATGTTTACGAAACCATCGATATGCCCGCGCTCATACTCCCCTTCCGTACGAACATCGAGCAGCTGCACGCTGCCATCGCGTGGCAAGTTGGGCTCATCCTCCCAATGCCACTGCGCCAGTATGCCGCGATTGAGGTTCTCGATCATAAAGCCCGCCATATTGACGGGATCCTTCGCCGATGAGTACGGCGGCGCGTATGCTAGGTCCAAATCCTTAAGCCTATCGCCGCGCATGCCTGCCTGGATGGCAGTCGCCAGAACGTCGATACACTTGTCCACACCATCGATGCCCACGATTTGCGCACCCAGCAGGCGCAATCCCTGCTTCTCGAAGATAACCTTCATGGTCATGGGCGTTGCACCCGGATAATAACCCGCATGCGAACCGGGCGACAGGACCACGCTGTCGCAGTCAATTCCCGCCGCGTGTGCTGCCTTTTCGGATAGTCCCGTGCTTGCCGCCGTCAAGTCGAATACCTTGATAATCGATGAGCCCAACGATCCGCGGTAGCAGCTGTCCATGCCGGCTATGACATCGGCAACGACACGCCCCTGCTTGTTGGCGGGGCCGGCGAGCGAAATGACCGCGTCCTCGCCGGTCACCTGATGCGTGACCTGCGCGGCATCGCCCACGGCATACACGTCGGCAGCAGAGGTCTCCATGCGGTCGTTGACCACAATAGCCCCCTTGATGCCCAGTTCGAGCCCCGCCTCTTGCGCCAGATGGCTCTCAGGTGCCACGCCAATGGCGAGCAGCACCATATCGGCTCCGATAGGGTCATCGCCCGCAACATGGGTGACAACGCGGCCATCAACTTCCTCAAAACCTGTCACATCGGCCTTGAGGCGCAGATCAATACCGTGCTCACGCACCTCGGTATGCAAAAGGGTCGCCATGTCGTAATCCAGGTTGTTCATAAGCTGGACGGGACGCTGCAGAAGGGTCACCTGGAGCCCTAGCTCGCACAGATTCTCCGCCGTCTCGACGCCAATGAAGCCGCCGCCGATCACGACGGCACTGCTCGGTCGCCGCTCTCGAACATAGCTGTGAATACGCAGCGTGTCCTCAACGGTGCGTAGGCTAAAGATTTTATCCGAGTCGATGCCCGGCAACGCAGGGCGAATCGGCTTTGCACCCGGCGACAGGATGAGCTTGTCATACGTCTCGACAAATTCCTCGCCCGTCAGCATATTGCGAACCTCGACCGTATGCGAATCGGGATGGATGGCAAACACCTCGTGACTCGTCTTGACCGCAATGCGAAAGCGATCCCAAAAGCCCTTGGGAGACTGCAGCGTCAATGCACTCTCTTCTTCTATCACGCCGCCAATGTAGTACGGAAGCCCACAGTTGGCATACGATACAAAACCCGTGCGCTCAAAGATGACAATTTGGGCCTGCTCGTCGAGCCTGCGCAAACGTGCCGCCGCCGATGCGCCGCCCGCGACGCCTCCAACGATAACCACCTTCATAGCTAACGCACCACCTTTCCCGTATAGCCGCTTATGCCGCCGATATTCTTGACACTGCCATACCCAGAACGCTTAAGAAAACTCACAGCTTGGTTGCTTCGCGCACCACTCAGGCAATGCACGAAAAGCTGCGTGCCCTTTCGACGTATACCCATGATGCTACCCCGAAGCAGAAAAAAAGAGTCGCTGTTTCCAGCGACTCCCCTTCAGTTGCCTGTCCCACGAATCTACTGTTCGCTCTTCGCGAGTGCCTGATCGATCAGTTTGTTGAGCGCCTCGCGCTGCTCAGCGGAGTTGATGCCGCCCATGATCGGCTCTCCCACAATGTTACCGTTCTGGTCGATCACGTAGGTGGTCGGGAACGAGTACAGGTTGGAGGTGAACTTTCCGGCCTCGCTGTCCGACTTAAACCAGATGTTCTTATACGTCACGCCCTTCTTGGAAAGCACGTCCTTGGCATCGGCCACCTCGTCTTTGTTGCCATCGAGCGTAAAGGAATTAACGCCCACGACCTGGCCGCCCTTCTCGGCAAGCTCCTTGTTGAGCTTCTCCAGATCGCCCAGCTCTCCCACGCACGGCTTGCAGGTGGTAAACCAGAAGTTCATGACGGTGACCTTGTTCTTGGAGAACAGCTCGTCGCTGTTTACATCGTTGCCGTCCAAGTCCTTGCCCTTAAAGCTGGGGAACTTCGTCTCCCCGCTCTCGCCGTTGGTCATGCCTGCGGTCGAGGCATCGACGCTCTCCCCCTCGCCGGGCGTGCTGCCGCATCCGGGAAACTCCTTCTCCAGCGTCATGAGCTTATCCTCGATCTCCTTGACCTGCTGTGCGCCGGCCTTAAGCGTCTTGAGCTCGTCAGCCGTAAACTGATCCTTGGCGCCCTCGATGGTATCAAGCAAAAAGTCGCCGTAATTGCTACCGTCCTCAATCATTGCCGAGTCTTTATTTGCCGCATTGAATACCTTTTCCCATAGGGCGTTATCGCTCGCAAAGATCTCGTTTTCCTTTTGCAGCAGCTGCTGGTACAGCTCGGCCGCCTCCTCGGCGCTCGACGGCTTTTGTGCCACAAGCTCGGCAATCTGCGCATCGCCGCTCGTGGCATCCTTCGCGTCGCCCTTGGGGGCAGAGCACGCCGCGAGAGTCAACGCCAGCATGGGCAGCATCAACAGGGCCGCAATTTTCGACAGTTTCATGGTTCCTCCGTTGTATCGAAGCTTAATAGGTACCTATTTGTTTTCGCAGTCCTGCGCGGACTGCGCGGTCTTGTCGCCCGTCACGCCCAGCCCGTAGCGAAAGCTAATGGCATCGACGGGGCACGCACCCACGCATTTGCCGCAACGAATGCACTCGGCATGGTCGGGCGTACGCGTAACGTCCACGTCCATCAGACACACCTTGGCGCACTTGCCGCACGAAACGCATTTGCACTGGTCAACCTGAATCCCCAACAACGACACCTTGTTCATGAGCGCATAAAACGCACCGAGGGGGCAAATCCATTTGCAGAAGGGGCGGTAGAACAACACGCTCAGCACCGCAACCGCAATGAGAATCGCGAGCTTCCAGGTAAAGAGCTTTCCCAGCGCGGAGCGGATTCCCGTATTCATGATGGACAGCGGAATCGCACCCTCGAGCACGCCCTGTGGGCAGATGTACTTGCAAAAGAACGGGTCGCCCATGCCCACATCGTTGACCACCAAGACAGGCAGCAGCACCACGGCAAACAGCAGCACGGCATACTTGATGTACGTGAGCGGCTTGAGCTTTTTCGTTGATAGCTTTTTGCCGGGAATCTTGTGTAGAAGTTCCTGCAGCCATCCAAACGGGCACAAAAAGCCGCATACAAAACGCCCCAACAGCACGCCGATCAGAATGAGCGTTCCGGTGACGTAATACGAAAAGCTAAACTTAGACGAGCCCACCACCGACTGAAACGAGCCGATGGGACACGCACCCGAAGCCGCCGGACACGAGTAGCAGTTGAGTCCCGGCACACAGACGGCCTTGCCCGCCCCTTGGTAAATGCCTCCCTTGGCAAAATTGGGCAGATGAATATTGGTCGCAAGCGTCGCCGCCGCCTGAATGAATCCGCGAAATCGGGCCAAAACATGCGACGCAGTGTTTTCTCTTTTATCCAATTCCGATACACTCCAAGCACAGCCTAATCGCTTTGGCCAGCACGGCATCCGCCTCGCCACGCATAACGCCAAAGCACACCATGGCAATTCCGACGATCAACAAAGCGACCTGTACCACGGGTTTTACCGCTTTGAACAACCTGACCACTCCTTTCGTTACGCGACCATTGGACCATATCGACCATAAAATCCGTGTTAAGCGCGATTTGGAATGTGCAAGGAGACTGTTATGCGTATTTTGATCGTCGAAGACGAGCGAGCACTGTGCGACACAATCGCACGCAGCTTGCGAAACCTGGCATACAGCGTCGACTGTTGCCATGATGGGCAGGAGGCACTCGACCTGCTGGGCGTCGAAGTCTTTGACCTCGTGGTGCTCGACCTCAATCTTCCCCGTATCGACGGCATGACCGTACTCAGGGAACTTAGGAAAACCGACTGCGAGACCAAGGTACTGATTCTGTCCGCGCGTGGCGAAGTATCCGATAAAGTCGCCGGACTCGATGCCGGCGCCAACGATTACCTTACCAAGCCGTTTCATCTGGACGAGCTTGCGGCAAGGATCCGCAGCCTTACCCTCAGGCGCTTCGCACAAAGCGACATAGTATTAACCTGCGGAAAGCTCAGCTTTGACACCAAGGCGCGCATCGCCTCCGTGGACAGTGAGGCTCTATCTCTTACACGCAAGGAAACGGGAATCTTGGAATACCTGATGCTTAATCAGGGGCGACCGGTAAGCCAAGAGGAACTTATCGAACACGTCTGGGATAGCACCGTGAACAGCTTTAGCAACGCAACCCGCGTTCACATCTCGTCGCTCCGAAAAAAGTTGCGCAGCACTTTGGGATACGACCCGATTCGCAATCGAATTGGAGAGGGCTACGTTATGGAGGATGGCGAATGAAAAGGCTTTCGCTGCAATGGCGCATAACGATCATGACGGCGCTGCTCACGTGTGCGGCGTGCGTGCTAACGAACTGTTTGGTCGGCTATACGGGCATGCGCTACATGGATGCCATCGGCAGCGACATCTCGGCCTTTAACGCTGCCGGCGAAGATGCGCCTCAGGCATTTGACCCAACGAAGGGGACCCTCGATGACGAGGTCACGATCGTCGTAAACGACGCACAAGAGTCTTTCGGCGCGACAGCCTGGTGCATCACGGCTGGAATCACGCTACTTGGCGGCGCACTGGCATACTTTGCGAGCGGCCGTGCGCTCAAACCTCTGCGGGCTTTTGCCGCTCAGGTAGAGCGCGTGCAGCCTGACAACCTAAGCGAAATCAGACTCAGCGAAGATGTGCCCGCCGAGCTACAACGATGCAGTGCCTCTTTCAACGACATGATCGCCCGTCTTGGCGAAGGGTTCTCCGCACAGCGTCAGTTTACCGGCAACGCCGCGCACGAGCTGCGCACCCCGCTCGCCCTTATGCAAGCGCAGATTGAACTGTTTGTCTCCGAGCACCCCACATCGCAACCCCAAACAGCCGAGCTGCTCGGCCTGCTACAAGAACAAACCGAGCGGATGTCGCGAATGACCAAGGTGCTGCTTGAGATGAGTGAGCTCCGCAGCGTTCCCTGCGAGGACGATATTGAGCTTGGCCCCCTGTCCGAAGAAGTCCTCACCGACCTTGCTCCACTTGCCGAGCATAAAGACATCGTCCTCAATTGCAGTGGAGGCGCTTTGATAGTCGGAAGCGACACGCTCCTCTATCGGCTGGTGTTTAACCTGGTCGAAAATGCCATCCGCTACAGCCGCCCCGGCTCGACTGTCAACGTCTCCATATGCGATAACAACAGCCACGTGTTCCTACGAGTCGAGGATCAGGGCCCGGGCATACCCGAGCAGTACCGTGAGAGCATCTTCCAGCCGTTCTTTCGCCTGGATAAATCCCGTAGCAGGGCATATGGCGGCGCAGGACTCGGGCTAGCGCTTGTTTGGGAGATTGCAGCGCTTCACAGTGGCGCCGTAGAGGTCGAAGCAAGTTCCGAGAACGGGACTACCATGCTCGCGACCCTTCCAAAACGGACCGCAGTGTAAACCGAGCAGTAAAACGAAAGGGGTCCCGCACACGTTTGCGCGGGACCCCTCTCCGTCAATGCGATTCGCCCAAAAGAGTAGAAGCTTACTCCCACTCGACCGTGCCGACGGGCTTCGGCGTGAGGTCGTAGCACACGCGGCAGATACCGGGAACCTCGGCGGTGACGCGGGCGGTGATGCGCTTGAGCAGCGCCCAGTCGAGCTCGGGCACCTCGGCGGTCATGACGTCGACGGTGTTGATGCAGCGGATGATGCAGGGCCAATCGTAGGCGCGCTTGCCCTCGCGCACGCCGGTGGCGCGGAAATCGGGCACGACGGCAAAGTACTGCCAAATGGTCAGGCCGGCCTTGTCGATCTCCTCGCGCACAATGGCATCGGCCTCGCGCAGCGCCTCAAGACGATCGCGGGTGATGGCGCCCAGGCAGCGAACGCCCAGACCGGGGCCGGGGAACGGCTGGCGCTCGACCATGTTCTCGGGAAGGCCAAGCTCGCGGCCGACCACGCGGACCTCGTCCTTGAACAGCAGCTTGACGGGCTCGCAGAGCTCAAACTGCAGGTCCTCGGGCAGACCGCCCACGTTGTGGTGGGCCTTCACGCCGTCCTGGGACTCCAGAATGTCGGGATAGATGGTGCCCTGGGCGAGGAAGCTGACCTCGTCGCCCACCTTGCGGGCCTCCTCCTCGAACACGCGAATGAACTCGGCGCCGATGATCTTGCGCTTGGCCTCGGGTTCGTCCACGTCGACGAGCTTGTCCAGGAAGCGATCGGTAGCGTCCACGTAGACCAGGTTGGCATTCATCTGGTTCTTAAAGACGTCGACAACCTGCTCGCTCTCACCCTTGCGCATGAGGCCGTGGTTCACATGCACGCAAATGAGCTGCTTGCCGATTGCCTTGATGAGCAGTGCCGCGACAACCGAGCTGTCGACGCCGCCGGAAAGAGCCAGCAGGACCTTCTTGTCACCGATCTGCTCATGGATTGCGGTGACCTGCTCATCGATGAACGCCTGGGCAAGTTCGGGAGTGGTGATACGCACCATGTCGTCGGGACGCTTGTTGGGATCCATGCAGAGCTCCTTTTCGGTTCGATGGAAATGCGTTGCGCATATGCAAACGCACCGTCATATGACCTCATTATATGCAGAACGAGGCCCATTTCCCATCGCTCCCATGGAGCTTTTTGCAGGGGCGGTAGTTTTTCTATATCCCAAGGTCAGCTAGGTTTCGATAACCACTTCGGGGGCAGGGCCGCTAAACTTGTCGTTTATACGCTCGGCGCACTCGTACGCAATACGCGCTAACATCCAGCTTTCAAATGACGGGGTACAATGGCTGCTATCGTTGTCAGCTGATGGGAGATGGAAGATGGACTGCGATGGTTGCGCGCGTGTTCCTATGCCGTTGATGTGCACCGCCTTTGTGCCGGGGCAAATGGATGCCGAGGTCGCAAACATCACTGACGCCGATTCGCGCGCCATTGCCACGGCAGAAGCACTGTACTTTCGCGGGCAGGCCACCCTCGCCGCCGAGACGGCACGCCCCTATCTTGACGCCACCGACCCCGCACTGCGCTATTCCGCATGCTTTATCTGCGGATATGCCAGTCTGTCACTCAACCGTATCGCCGATGCCCGCCGTTGCCTTGCGGGCATTCTCGATACGCCAACTGACGAGGAATCGCCCGCCGTCCATGCCATGCATATCCTGTTCGCCTCGGCCGCAAGCGTCCTGCTGCACCTGCCTTCCCCGTATTCTGCCGAAGAGTTTTATCCGCTTGCGGCGCATCTGCCCGAAGGCCTGCGCCTGTTCGCCAGCTACGTGATGGCGCATGCCCTGTATCTGCGCGGCGAATACGGCCGCAGCCTGGGCATGACGGAAAACGCACTGATCATGAAACAAGGACGCTATCCCATCTCGGAGCTGTTCCTGCACCTGTCAGCTTCTATGGCATGCATGAGCCTCAAGAACATCGACGCCGCAAAAGCGCATTTCGAAACCGCGTGGAGCATAGCGCGCCCCGATGGCCTTATCGAGCTTATCGGCGAGCACCATGGCCTTTTGCAGGGACTTATCGAGGCATGCCTAAAACAGCAATACCCTGACGATTTCGCACGCATCATCGAGATCACGTACCGCTTTAGCTACGGATGGCGACGCATCCACAACCCCGACTCGGGCGAAGACGTAGCCGACGATCTAACCACCACGGAATTCACCATGGCTATGCTCGCCTGCCGCGGATGGACCAACGCCGAAATCGCACGCCATATGGGCGTATCGCCGGGCACCGTTAAAAACCGCCTGTCCGGCGTGTATGCAAAACTTGGCATCGGAACTCGTGCCGAGCTGGTCGCACACATGCTGCGCTAGCAGCCAAGCTACCAAGTGCATCGAACGCATTCCAGCGCCGCCCGTTTTAACATGCTCAAATTGGACATTTTGGCCCTCGAACGGCACTACCGCGACAGGACACCTTCTCGCATAATTTGATTATTTCCACCGATATTTGCGGGATGGGAGCCCAAGATGCTTGATCGCCGTTCGTTACTTGTTGCCGGAGCGTCCTCGCTGGCAGGCATGATGTTGCCGCGCGTGCCGGGCACCTCAAACGCCTTCATACTGTCGTTTGCGCCCACCGAAGTCTATGCCGACGAAGAAGACCCCTTCAAGGTCCTGGTGCTCTCTCGTACCATGTTCGGCGTGGTGGTGGTCGACGTCGCCAACAAGATGAACCCTATCGCGGGTGCTCAGGTCACGCTGACGTCGCGCTACGCCGCAGGCAAACAGCTCACCGCCACAACCGATGATGAGGGTACAGCCATCTTTGAGGTTGCCCCGCTTTCGGAAGGCTACGTGGACGAGGCGACGCTCCTTGACGCGTATGACTTTAACGGCGGCATCTCCATCAGCATGCCGGGCTACCGCGATGTCGAGATTCCCCTTGCGCGTATCCAGGGCGGTACCGCCATTACCGCGCCCACGCGTCCGCTCTCCGACGGGGAGCCGTACTTTCGCCAGCTTACGTTCGACGAGTGGGACATCCAGTACGCCGACGCCACATTCATGGCGATGCCCAAAGACGATCCAACAAACGAGCAGTCCGACACGCATGCTTTTACCGTACAGGCCCATCTACCGCAGGGTGGGCAGGCAACGCTGCGCATCAACAAAGTAATGCCCGCCGTGGGCAGCTCGCCCGAAACCGTCACGCAGTTTGGCCAGGTCAAGGCCAGTGCAACGGGTGCGGATAATCTGGCGACGTTCACGCTCGAAGACAAGTTCCTCGATGCGGCGTCGGGCCTTCTGGAAGAAGGGTGCAAGCTGCGCTTTGCGCTCGACTACCAGGGTAAAACCTACACGCTCTCCTCCCCCATGAGCGTTGCCACCGCGCCGGCCGCAAAGGCGGAATCGGGCTCGACCACCATCATTCCCACCACCATGGATCAAGAGATCACTCCGTTTGATTTCCCCGCGGCGTTCCCCGGCATCGGCGGCAACAAGTTCACCTGCTGGATGCCCACGTTTCCGATTCTCTTCGATTTCTCGTTTGCCGGGTACGTGTTGTTTGGCGGCGGATACAAACCAGTCAGTTACATGAACGATTCGGGCAATCCGGATCCGGAATACTGGAAGAAGTCGCCGCGCGAGTCGGGCGCCAAGCAGGCAAACCGCTACCTCGACGAGATGGAGGGGAAGTGGAATCAGTACAAGAGTATGAGCGCTGGCTCGGGCACCGACCCAAGAAACACTAAGCTCCTTCGTCACCATTGCACGCTGCTGTTCACGATGGATATCGCAACACAGGTGTACGGATCGCTCGCCTACGACTGGGTAGGCAAAACTTGGGGCGATAACAACGATCCGGCGTTTGGCAATATTAAGGCCCTCTTCCAAGTAAAAACCGACCTCAACTGGACCGAGCAGTTCACCTTGGGCCCGGTGCCGTTTTTCCTAAACGTCAATCCTTGGGTGTTGGCAAAGCTGGCGCTCGCGGTAGGCGCCCACACACACGGCAGCGGCGCGGCGTTCTTCAAAAACATTTCGCTCGACTATTCCAATACGTCGGGATCATTCACCATCCAGATCGGGCTTGCCGTCACCTTTGGAGCCGGCGTTGCAGGCGTCGCTTCGTCCGCCGTGCGCGGTGCCGCATCCCTCACACTGTTCATTGGGTACGAGAAGGCGGACGGCCACCAGCTTCCGCGGCTGCGCGTGGGTGCCGACGTCGATGTCGACGTGATACTCCAGTTCATCATGTTCAAGTGGACCACCAAGGCCTGGTCGGGGTCGTGGCCCACACTTCTCGATTCGTGGAACATGTCGGTCAACAACAGCGACCAGTATGTACTCCAGCGCTCTGAGCTGGCCTTGGATGGAGATGCGCCTTATACGCTGGATGCCTGCTTTGGCGCGACCGGCAATGCCGAGGCAGGTGGTGTGCCGCAGTTTATCGCGTCAGCCACCATCGTCACCAATGCCGAGCTGCTCGCATGCGCCGAAGTTGCAGCCACCGCCGTAAACGTCGCGCCGGTCGTGCGCGATTGGGAGCAAGCGGTCACGCGCATTGAGCTCGACGCGGATGCAGAGAGCGATGACACGGGACAGGTCGAGCATTTCGTCCACGCTCTGATGGAGGATGACGAAAACGCCGCGCCGATGTATGAGTACGCCTACATCAGGCAGGCGAGGGACGCCATTGCGGACCCGAACGCCAATTCTGCCGGCGTGTCGGAGGACGAACGCGGCGGCATAAAGCCCTCGAGCGACAACGTACTCTTCACCGGCGTACTCAGCGAAGCCCACATGAAGTTTGCGGAGATAGCCGGCGTGGAATGCCTATTCCGCATCGCTTCGGTTCGCTACGGCGAGGATGGCCGTTCGCGTCTGGTGGTACACACGAAGGCAAACGGCGCGTGGTCCGCGCCCATGCCGGTCGACTTCCCCCTGGGCTTTGGCGAGGGCGACGTGGAGCGTGGCGGCACGTTCGATTACGACTTCGACGTAATTGAATACACAGACGGCGCGGGGCGCACGGACGCCTACGTGCTGCTGGTCTCGGGAGAGCGCCCCGAAGGCGACGCAACCCGGTTCGATACGGCAAGCACAGCCGGCATACTGTCCGTTGTGCGTCTGCGCATAAGTAATAGCGAAGTTCGCGTGGTATCGCACACGTCGTGGCGCAGCATCTCGCGCGGCCGCCTGCAGGAGGATGGCTACCATTGCCTGCAGTGCCCACGCATCACGGTGGGCAAGACACTTGTCGACGGACGCCTGTCGGGCGCCTATCTCCACCGCCGCGGAGCCACCGCCGAGAAGGCGTTGGGCACCGAGGCAGAGGTCGCACTCGAGTGCTTTACCCTGTGGTCGGATGATTTGGGCGACAGCCTCACGTTCCGTCAGGTCCTCCGCTTTCCGCAGGCACCGTCGAGCATCGAGCTGGGCGCGCCCGAGAATATCAACGGCAAAATGGTGGTGCCCGTTGCATACGAGACTGCAAGCGGTTGTGGCTGCGCATCGTACGCTGTGATCGGCCAGTCCATCGCGGGTTGGGGCGTTATGTCGCCAGATGCCACAGTGCCCCACGCGGTGCCGTGGCCGCAGCACACGGGCTTTTTGGCTACCGTCAACGAGCAGCTGCAGCATGTTACGTGGACGCGAGGCGCGACGGCATTTGCGTCGGAGCCCGTAGGCGCCGCGGGCTGTGGCCCGGCGTCGTTCAGCGCGAGCAACAACGGCCGGTGCGTAATGTACGTAGAGAACACCGACGGCAAGGTGGGACAGACCTACGACGAAGAAGGCAACCCGGTAGCGGTGATGGGCAAGCACTTCCGCATCTTCGCCAGCACCTTGGCCAGCACCTTGGAAGGAGATTTGTTCACAGAACCGTTCGTGATGTGTGAGCTCGACCACCCCGTCGATCAGATAACGACGTTTTTGACGTCGGGCGGCATGCTCTCGGCACTCGCCACGCACATTGTGAGTGCCGAGCAGAGCAAGGCGGAGTTGCACGGCATCGAAGTGCCCCTGGTAGCGTGCGCCACGCCACTGGGCGCAATAGCAAACTTGGGCGCGGTGGTGCCCGGAGCGGCAAGCGAACCGTTTACGGTAACGGTACGAAACGACGGCAACACCTTGCTGACCACCGGTACGATCGATCTGTACCGAGAAGGCTCTAACCAGCCGTTCTCCAGCGCATCCATCGGGTTCGGAGCGAACGCACGCATGGCATCGATCTACGATCCGGAGCTTGCTGAGGACGCTTCGGCCAACGACATGGCACACGTGAAGTACGCAGTCGAGACGCTGGGCGCACACTTTGCGACGCACCCGCTGGTCGCCGACAATGGCAACGCCGTGCTGGCACCGGGCTGCACGGCACAGTTCCGCATGAGCTTTGCCATCCCGGAGAGCTGGGGCGACGAGGTGGGCAAACGCGTCACGCTGTATGCGAAGGCGCGCGACCTGGTGGCACTCGATCCCGTAACGCTCGAGGAGATCCGACCCGGCGCAAACTCGGCGCTGGGCGCCGTGCTGCACGAGCTTCACGTGCCCGACGCAGCATGCGAACGTGCAGAGGTGCTGGTGGGCGTAAGCAGCAACGCGGATACGACGGGGCTTCACGACGCCCCGATGACCGCGGACGGCGATGGCGGCTCGAGCGGCGGCGGTTCCGGCACGGGAGGCAGCTCCGGCGGAAGCGGCTCTGGCAGCGGCAAGGGCAACGACAATAACAAGCGCTCCGGAAAAACGGGCGCGCTCGCCGGCACGGGTGACAGCAACGTCCCCTTAACCGCAGCCGCAGCAGCACTCGCCGCAGCCGGCGCCGGCCTTGTCGCCTACAGCGCCCGCCGCACGGCGCTCGAAAACGACACCGCCGATGAGGTCAATCCGGATAAGCCTCGCTAACTCCTAGTTGATTTTGCGAGAGACGCCGACTCGGCTCATCGAACATCAAAATGGGCTGATTCTGGATACCCAGAGCCAGCCCATTTGCGTACTAGATGTCGCCGGCGTCGTCGAGTTCTGCTTCGAGCTTGGCGCGACGTTTTTTCGCCGTGAAAAACGTCGCCCACAGGACAGCAAATGTGGCCGCGAAAATCGTCGCACCGCAGAACACGCCCGTGGCCAGGTTCGCCAACCAAAAGACGCTTTCGAGCGGTACGATCTGCGCCTCAGCGATACAGCGCATCGCGGCAATGACAAGCGCAAACGCGGCGCCGCTAAGACCGCTGACAAGCAAGAAGTATCCAACGGGAAGATGCTCGGTTTGCCCAAAACGATTGGTGTCGACATAGCCCTTCCGCGTTTGGAGTCCTGCACAAATCAACATCACGAGAACGAGCCACACATACATGGCGGCCTCAAACGGCGTTGCAAAGACATGCGGCATTTCACAGGCGTCGCTGTGAACCCACGCTACCTGTCGCGCTATAAACTGGTAGAAAAAGATCATCAACATACCAAACGAAAGCAGCCCAAAACCAATCTTGTAGATCTTCGCGTTCTCAGCCTCCAGGCGTTCATCCTTTGGGCCGGCATATTCGCGCCACTTTTGCACGAGTTTTAAATCTTCAAATTTCATAGCGAACTCCTAAAGAGCGTTAGGGTCGACGTCGATCTCGTCTTCCCAAAACAGGTCGTTCAACGTGACGCGCAGCGCTTTGCAAATTGCCACGCACAAGTTGAGCGTGGGATTGTAGCCGCCCGCCTCGATCAGGCCGATGGTTTGACGCGTAACGCCCACGGCTTCGGCTAAGTCGGCTTGCGAAAGGCCAGCCGCCGCGCGCGCCGCCTTCATGCGTAGGTTCTTTTTGCCCGGCATGGAGTTCCTTTCGTAGTAATGGACAGATATTCGTTGCAACATGACAGAAATATATTGCATCCATCAATGCATGTCAACTATATCTGTCATTATGAAAACCATGTCTGTCATTGCGCGCACGGTGCCCCGCTGTACCCGAAACCGCGCGAGGCGCTGGCCCTGCTCATCGCACACCAAAAAGGGCTGGCCCCGATTACTCGGAGCCAGCCCTGAGTCGCCTGACGTGGGAATCGCAATCCGTTACTTGAGCTTCAGCGCCTCCATCATGGGCACGGCAGCATCCCAGTCGATCTTCCAGCCAATCGACACGCGGACGGTCTCGCCCGTTGCGGGAGCCGTCGCAAACAGCGTATGGCCGTTGTCGGGACCGGTAAAGCGCAGCCACGTTATGCCGTTGTACTCGACCTGGTCGGTTGTTGTTTCCTTGCCTTCGAAGACCTGCTCTAGGCTTGCAATCTCTTCCTCCGGCGAGCGCGGGAAGATGCTGATGTGCAGGCGTCCTCCAGTCTCGTCATGGAAGAAGTCTGCCTTTTCGCGCTCTTCGTTGGACGAATCCAGCGTGTACCCATCGGCGGCCTCGATACTGTACGATGCGCAATCGATGCCCGTTAAATCTGCCTTCTCGCCAGAATCGGCCACGCCGCCGGCCGCCTTGAACTCCTTGGTCTCGCATCCCGTGGTGTCGAAGTGCATAGCCTCATGATTCTTGGCGGGGGCGTAAGCGTCTACGAACTCGACAGTGATGGGCCCGTAGTACGCCGTCTTGGGCGCCCAGAAGTAGACATACTCAACGGTCTCGCCCGGACCGATATCTTGCCTCTTGGAAAGGTCGATGCCCTCGTGAAGCTCATCGGGAGCCTCGCTTGCAACGTAGTCGAGCACGGCCGCCTTGCCGGAAGTAAACAACGGGTCGCCTGCCTCAAGATCGCCCTGGGCAGCATGCACGTTAAAGGAGTTAAACGTCCTGTTCTTTGCATTATTGTTGGTGATCTTGACATGCAGGTAAAAGCCGTCCTGCAGCTTAGCGTCGCCGCGATAGAACGTACCGTGGGCTACCGACTCATAGGTTATGCCAGCCACCTCGACCGTCTGCGACTCATAGGCCTTGGCCTTCTTCTCTACGGGGGCACTGCCGCCCGAGCTGCCAGCCGAGCCGCTCGGAGCACCACCGCCACAGCCGGCCACCGAACACGCCAGCACGGCCGAAAGCGTCACGGTGGGAATTCCTAACAGCAGCTTTTTCGTCATGGGCTTCATCATCCTCACCGCTCCTTTCGGCTTGCAGCTCATCCGCTGCCCGAGGCTTTCGTCGGCCCCGTGGCATCGGCTTCCACTATGAGCGTATGACGAAACGCGGCACAGGCGAAGTGACCCGTGGCCCAAATAACGCCCCGTTCGACCCGCTTTTTGACCAAAAGGACATGGGCTCGCACATCCTCGGCCCATAAAACGAGACGTCTGTCCCAATGTTCGATTTGAACCAACAGCCGCAAACAAGATAGGGCCCCTTCAGCCGCCTTCAAACTTACTCGGACAGAACCGACTCGGTTTTGCCCGAGTAAACGCCATTCCATCAAATTACGAACGATTGTTCGATGGATTTCGTGTTGGATGGAATCGCCCACGGGCTGGGCTATGCTACCTTGACTATCTATACGACTTAAATGCACAAGAGGAAGCACCAAGAGAGCGAGTATGGCAAAAAACACCGCAAACTATGGTAACGACAGTATCCGCCAGCTCAAGGATGAGGAGCGCGTACGTCTGCGCCCCGCCGTCATCTTTGGCTCGGACGGACTCGATGGCTGCGCGCATGCCGCCTTCGAGATCCTGTCCAACGCCGTTGACGAGGCACGCCAGGGCTACGGCAAGCTCATCACCCTCACCGCCTTTCGCGATGGCTCTATTCAGGTAGAGGACAACGGCCGTGGCTGCCCGCTCGACTGGAACCCTTCCGAGAAGCGCTTTAACTGGGAACTCGTCTTTTGCGAGCTCTACGCCGGCGGCAAGTACAACAACAACCAGGGCGGCGACTACGACTTCTCGCTCGGCACCAACGGCCTGGGCTCCTGCGCGACCCAGTACGCTTCCGAGTACATGGACGTTACCGTCTGGCGCGACGGCAACAAGTACTCCCTGCACTTTAAGAAGGGCAAAGTCGTCGGCGCCAAGAAGAAGGCACTCGAGATTGAGCCCAGCGACGAGAACCGCACCGGCACCACCATTAAGTGGCGCCCCGATCTTGAGGTCTTTACCTCTATCAGCATTCCCCACGATTGGTATCGCGAGACCATGCGCCGCCAGGCCGTGGTCAACGCCAACGTGACCTTCCGCCTGCGTATTGAGGGCGACGATGGCGAATTTACGGAAGAGGACTTCTGCTATCCCAAGGGCATCGAGGACTACGTGCTCGAGAAGGTCGGTACCGACTACCTCACCGAGCCTTTCTTTATCGAGGCCGACCGCCGCGGTCGCGATCGCGAGGACCTGCCCGACTACAACGTAAAGATCACCGCTTGCATGTGCTTCTCGCGCACCTTCATGATGCAGGAGTACTACCACAACTCATCGTGGCTCGAGAACGGCGGCTCGCCCGAGAAGGCAGCCCGCAGTGCTCTGACCAGCGCCATCGATGCCTACATTAAGCAACAGGGCAAGTACAACAAAAACGAGAGCGGCATTAAGTGGCAGGACGTCCAGGACTGCCTGGTACTGGTGACCAACTGCTTCTCCACCCAGACGTCCTACGAGAACCAGACTAAGAAGGCCATCAATAACCGCTTTATCCAGCAGGCCATGACCGCCTTCTTTAAGGAGCGCCTCTCGACCTACCTGATCGAGAACAAAGACGCCGCCAACAAGATTCTGGAGCAGGTGCTCATCAACAAGCGCTCGCGCGAGAATGCCGAGAAAACGCGCCAGAGCATCAAGACCAACCTGCAGCAGAAGACCGACATGGCCAACCGCGTGCAGAAGTTCATCGACTGCCGCTCCAAGGACAAGAGCCGACGCGAGATCTACATCGTAGAGGGCGACTCGGCAGCAGGCGCCATTCGCACCTCGCGCGATGCCGAGTTCCAAGGTGTCATGCCCGTCCGCGGCAAGATCCTCAACTGCCTGAAGGAGGACTACCCGCGCATCTTTAAGTCCGACATCATCATGGATCTTATGCGCGTGCTGGGCTGCGGCGTGGAGATCAAGGACAAGCGCATTAAGAACCTTGGCGCCTTCGACCTGGACAACCTCAACTGGAACAAGGTCATCATCTGTACGGACGCCGACGTCGACGGTTATCACATCCGCACGCTCGTGCTCACCATGCTCTATCGCCTGGTGCCCACGCTTATCGACGAGGGTTACGTGTATATTGCCGAGTCGCCGCTCTACGAGATCAACTGCAAAGAGAAAACCTACTTTGCCTACACCGAGCTCGAGAAGAACGGCATCCTCAAGGAGATCGGCGACCAGAAGTGCTCGATCAACCGCTCCAAGGGTCTTGGTGAGAACGATCCGGACATGATGTGGCTCACCACTATGAACCCCGAGACGCGCCGCCTGATCAAGGTGGAGCCCGAGGACGTCACCAAGATGGAGACCATGTTCAACCTGTTGCTGGGCAACGACGAGGCGGGCCGTAAGCGCCATATCTCCGAGCATGGCAAGGAATACCTGGACCAGCTGGACCTGCAATAGCAGCAAATAGATAACGACGGCCCATAAGAAGTTCAAGAGGATATCGTGGCAAAGAAGAAGACGAAGAACCAGCCAAAGAAAAAGCAGGTTAACGCCGAGAACGTCATCGGCCTGCACTCCGAGGTCACCGACCAGCCGATCACGCAGACGCTCGAGGTCAACTACATGCCCTACGCCATGAGCGTCAACGTCTCGCGTGCGTTCCCCGAGATCGACGGCTTTAAGCCCTCACACCGCAAGCTGCTCTATACCATGTACAAGATGGGTCTGCTCAAAGGTGAGCGCCAGAAGAGCGCCAACATCGTGGGCCAGACCATGAAGCTCAACCCGCACGGCGATGCCGCGATCTACGAGACGATGGTGCGTCTGGCCACCGGCAATGAGGCGCTGCTCGCCCCCTTCGTGGAGTCGAAGGGCAACTTTGGCAAGTACTACTCGGGCGACCTGAGCTACGCCGCCTCGCGTTATACCGAGGCCAAGCTCTCCCCCATCAGTGCCGAGATCTTCAAGGACATCGACAAGGACCCGGTCGACTTTGTCGACAGCTACGACGGCGCCATGAAGGAGCCGCGTCTGCTGCCCACCACGTTCCCCAACATCCTCGTCTCAGCCAACAAGGGCATCGGTGTCGCTATGGCGTCCGATATCTGCGGTTTCAACCTCAACGAGGTCTGCACCGCAACGATGCACTACCTGCAGGATCCCGACTGCGACCTGCTCGAGTACATGCCCATGCCCGATTTCTCCACCGGCGGCGAGATCATCTACCGCCGCGAGGAGATGGAGAAGATTATCGAGACCGGCCTGGGCAGCTTCCAGATCCGCTCCCGCTGGCGCTGGATTCCCGAAGAGCGCATCATCGAGGTCTACGAGATCCCCTACACCACCAAGACCGATGTCATCATCGAGCGCATCGTCAAGCTCTCCAAGGAGGGCAAGGTCAAAGAGATCGCTGACATCCGCGACGAGACCGACCTCTCGGGCTTGCGCATCGCCATCGACCTTAAGCGCGGCGTCGACCCCGACAAGCTCATGGCCAAGCTCTATCGCTCGACCACGCTGCAGGAT
The DNA here is from genome assembly GCA_958437935.1 of uncultured Collinsella sp. GTDB lineage: Bacteria > Actinomycetota > Coriobacteriia > Coriobacteriales > Coriobacteriaceae > Collinsella. The sequence continues at coordinate 161,855 of CAUBPS010000002.1, forward strand.
TCGTTCTCGTGCAACTTTAACGTGCTGGTCGACGGCTATCCCCGTGTTATGGGCGTGCGCCAGATCCTGCACGAGTGGGTCAAGTGGCGTATTGAGTCCACGCGTCGCCGCATTAATTTTGACCTGGGCAAAAAGTCCGAGCGTCTGCACCTGCTGCACGGCCTCGAGGCGATCTTGCTCGACATCGACAAAGCCATCGCCATCATCCGCGGCACCAAGCTCGAAGCCGAGGTCGTGCCCAACCTTATGAAGGGTTTCGACATCGACGAAACCCAGGCCGAGTTTGTTGCCGAGCTCAAGCTCCGCAACATCAACGAGGAATACATCCTCAACCGCACCAAGGACATTGCCAAGCTCGAGGGCGAGATTGCCGAGCTCGAGGAGATCCTCTCCAGCGAAGAGAACATCAAGAAGGTCATCAGCGACGAGCTGGCCGCGGTCAACAAAAAGTACGTGATGCCGCGCCGCACGGGCAGGATCGAGCCCCATGAGGTTATCGAGGTAAGCTTGGAGCCCGAGGTCGAGGAGTACCCGGTCACCATCATGCTCTCGCACGATGGCTACCTTAAGAAGATGACAGACCGCGTGCTCAAGAAGGCGACCACGCTCAAGTACAAGGACGGCGACAAGCCCTTTATCGAGTTCCCGTCCTCCAACACCCACGAGCTGCTGGTCTTTACCAACAAGAGTCAGGTGTACAAGTGCAAGGTTGCGGCGTTTGAGGACACCAAGTCGGCCCAGCTGGGCTCGTACCTGCCGACCGATCTTGAAATGGAACCCGACGAGAGTGTCATCTGGGTCATCGACCCCGAGGACTATAAGGCCGACGTGCTGTTCGTCTTTGAGAACGGCCGCGTGGTCCGCGTCGCGCTTTCTGGATACGTCACCAAGACCAACCGCAAGCGCCTCAAGAACGCCATCTACGGCGGCAGCAAACTGCTGTATGCGCAGGTACTCAAGGAGGATCGCGACCTCGCGCTGGTCTCGAGCGACTACCGCCTGATGAACTTCAACACGTCGCTGCTCAAGACCAAGACGACCACCAACACGCAGGGCGTCCAGGCTTTCACGGCCAAGAAGGGCCGCTCGGTCACCACCGTCGGCACGACCGAGGAGATTCTTGGCGCCGGCGTCTCGGCCGAGAAGTTCACCGCGCAGAGCCTCCCCTCAGCCGGCGCCCTCATGAAGGAAAACGACATGCCGAGCCTGTTTGACTAGGACGACGGCAGCCAAACCGTCATGGTTTAACTAAGCAGCGGGGCCCGGAGCGCAGCAACATCGCGCTCCGGGCCCCATGCATTACAGCAGCATCATCCCTATAGACAAAATGCCGCATAAAGTGGAACAGACATAAGCCCATCATTCATTCCAAAGGGCTTAGTCGATAGCCTGATAAGGCGCACGCCCGGATGGGTCTTTTTAAGTGAGAACAGGCTTCGAGATCTTGTGTTCTCTCCCGCTTTGACTTCAATCGCAGACAAACATCCCTGCTTCTCTACTACAAAGTCGATTTCCGCACGATTATCTCGCGCCCAATAATGCAGCGGATAGCCCATGGCTGAAAGCTGTTGGGCAACGTAGTTTTCGGTAAGTGCACCCATGAATGTGCCACCGATGCCGGCAAGAATATCGGCGCGTTGAGCACCGGCCTTGGAGACGAGCAGTCCTGTATCCGCCTGATAGATTTTAAAAGCAGAAGGGTTAACGAAGGCCTCTAAAGGGCTTTCGATCTGCCCGACTAGGCTGCAGCGCGCCACCGTACCCGACAATACAAGCCAGTCGAGAGCATCTCCAAAGAGAGACGCATTGCCCCCCGCTCGCACTACCTTGTATTGAAACTTACGATTCTCTTTGGCAAGCTGCTGTGGAATGGAATCGAAGCACGCACGCGTCTTTGCGCTCAAGCGTTCATCAGCATATTTATTGGTGTCGGCGGAATATCCGTCGAGAATAATCCGATGCTTTTCGGCCACATCAATGATTGACTGATCATCGATATACGTTTGGACCGCCTCGGGCATTCCGCCAACAACAAGATACTGTCGATAGAGCCCAAGCGCCTTTTCATGAAGGCTTGGCGCAAGAGGACTCATTAACTCGAATGATGAGCGTATCTCGCCGACCAGCTGATCGTGCCCCATCGCCCAGAGAAACTCCTCGAAATCGAGTGGAGTCATCTCAATCAAGTCGGTCTTTCCAACGGGGAACGAATACGACTGATGGTTAATGGCAACCCCAAGAAGCGACCCAGCAGCCGCAACGTAATACTCGGGAGCATCTTCGCAAAAGTATTTTAGGGAAGTGAGCGCTTCCTCGCATGCCTGGATCTCGTCAATGAACAGTAAGGTTTTGCCAGGCACGATACGCTGTCCCGTACGAGCCTCGATCGCGCGTACGATCGAATGAGGGTCAAGACCGCCCGAAAAATCCGCTCGCGCCGACCGGTCGTTCTCAAGATTAACGTAGACAACCGATTCGAAAAGATCCTGGGCGTACGTTCTGAGCAGATAGGTCTTGCCGCACTGGCGCACGCCTTTGACCAGCAAAGGTTTTCTATCAGCTCTGTCTCGCCATTCCCTAAGGAGCTCGTCTGCCTTGCGACGCATACGCAACCTTCCCTCATGAACTTCTGTTTGACAATATTTTAACGCGGATTAATTTGTTTTCAGTTATTTTTCTGCGTTTAAAAATGTTCTATACGGCACTTGAGGGAATACACCCCTATCTCTTGGTAAGGATAGCAAGCATTTCCACCAACGCTGATTGCCATGCGTTCTTCTTGTCCTTAGGCGAGCTTGCGAGCGAGCTCTCGCACCTCTTTCAACTTGGGCGACGATGCCATGCTGTCGCGCTCGGTCATGCCGCCAATCGTGACAATGCCCTGGTCCTCCCACTTGCAGTACGCGCAGGTTGACTTGTACATAGCGATCGCCGCATCATAGACACCCTCGCTGTGGCTATCGAGCAAAAGGGCCGTCTTGGTGAACGGGAAACCCGTGGCACCGAAGGCGTACAGGCGGTCGATGGCGGCTTTCTCCTGCGCGGTGATATCGAACCAGTAGATGGGCGAAGCGAAGACAACCATGTCGGCGTCTATCAGCGACTCGATCACGTCGGCCATGTCGTCCTTCTGCACACAGATGCCCTCATGGGCAAAGCAGTACTGGCATCCCAAGCAGCCGGCGATCTTCTTGCTGGCAACGCGGACGACCTCAACCGCATTACCGCCCTCACGCGCGGTCTCGGCAAACACCTCGACCATGGTATCGGTATTGGCGCCCTTACGCGGGCTACCACTCAATACAACGATTTTCATAGGATTCCCTCTCCTTCATGCTGCAGGCGCGCGTCATATTTTTTTGTTTTAACCAAAACAGATGGAGTTATTCAATCGCCTCGTTTCAAGCACTCCCGCTCAGTGACTAATCCAGTCCGAGTGTTGTCGATGCGTGTCGCATCGTGCCGCCCAAAGACTGATTCGTGCACAATTTGGGCGAATCAGGCCCTTGATTCGCGATTTAGGGAATGACTCAATTGATTCGCAAAACCGCAGGTCGCCTTTTTAATCACTCCCTAGTTTCCGCCGGGGTTCGTAGCGGGTGGCGTGAAAAGGGGTGATTCAAAGGGTCGGAGAGATGTCTATAGCGCAATCGTCTGGTATTGGCGCGGTGAGGGACTTCTCGCCTCCATCAGTCCAAATCGTCAAGCTCCGAAAGACGTCGAACTAGAGAAAAGGACCTATTTCCCGTCATGGATTGGGTTTACCTCCATGACTAGAGCCCTGGTGTAATTGGCTGGATCACCGTTCCGGGAACCGGTATCGACCTACCTGTCCGCCAAGCTCCTTCTTCAGCTCCAGCCTAGCATCTGACTCGCGCCGCTATAAGCGAAAACCGAAGAGATGCGTCTTAGCCAAGAGAATAAGGTTAGCCTTATCTTACTGTATGATTCGTGTGTTATAGTTAGATAGCTCTAACTGTTTGGGGGCGACAGCCATGCACGAACGCAAGGGTTTCTGGGACAAGAATGCCGGTCGGTATGACCGTTTCATGCGAAACGACCGGGCGGCGTATGAGAAGATGTATGGGCTGATCCGGCCGGTAGTGAAAGCAAAAACCGTGCTGGAGGTTGCCACCGGCACGGGGCTTATCGCAAAGAGCATCGTGAATGCGGCGGCGCACATCGAGGCTACGGACGCTTCTGCAAAGATGATCCTTGAAGCAAAACGGGACAATCAATCCGCAAAGCTGCACTTTTCCGTACAAGATATGTTCCGCCTGCCCTATGCACAGAAGTCCTTCGAAGTGGTGATCGCGTCCAACGCGCTTCACATAGTGCCGCATCCGGAAAAGGCCCTGCAAGAAATCAGGCGGGTGCTGAAGGACGACGGCGTGCTCATCGCGCCAACCTTCACCCACGCGGGGAGCTCGGTTTCCGGCAAGGCAAAAGCCTTTTTCATGAGTATGGCGGGATTCCCCCTCCACAGCAGGTGGACAAGCGAGGAATACCTACGTTTCCTGCGTCAAAACGGCTGGGCGGTGCAGAAAAGCGCGGTGCTGAAGGCCTCGTTCCCGTTGACCTATGCGGAATGCACAAAATCGGAGGGGCCAGATGTCGTTCTTTGAAAACACCCGCAAGCCCGTGGGCCTCGGCGGAAAACTTATGGTTGCCATGATGAATCTGGGCCACAGCCCTGTGGCGCGGTGGGGACTTCGATTTCTACGACTTGCGCCAAATGCCAAGGTGCTAGATTGCGGCTGCGGCGGCGGGGCGAACATAAAACGGCTGCTGAAAAAATGCCCGCATGGCGTCGTCAAGGGCATCGACTATTCGCCCGTCAGCGTGGAGAAGACTAGAAAGCTCAACCGAATTGCAATTCAGGAGGGGCGTTGCGCCGTTCTGCAAGGCAGTGTGGCGGATATGGTGTTTGAGGATAGCTACTTCGATGCCGCCACGGCCTTTGAGACCGTCTATTTTTGGCCTGATTTGCCCCGATGCTTCCGTGAGGTCTGGCGGACGCTGAAGCCAGGCGGGACAATTCTCATCTGCAACGAGAGCAATGGCGATACGGACAAGGACGAGAGGTGGACGCAGACCATCGGCGGCATGACCATCTACAAGGACATTGAATTAAAGGCATGTCTGGAGCAGGCGGGTTTTCACGAGGTGCAGATACGCAAAAAGAAAAGGTGGCTCTGCGTCACGGCGCAGAAGTAAGGGCATCAAGCACGGGCATTTTTCATCCATCCTGCACATGGCGATAGACATGACGGTCATAGCGGCTGTGCTGGCGGCAATTATGACAGTTTTTATTCACTGAGGAAGGAACCTATGAAATGTAAAATTGAGAAAAACACCGTGCAGGAGACGCTGATCCTCCCGCTGTATTCCCGGAAGCTGTGTACGGAGTTGTACCCGAACCTTTACAGGGATGAAACAGCGGTTCGTCTGCTCGACCAGATCGACTACGACTTTTCAGAGGCAGAGAAAAACTCCCGCAGCCTGATGCAGCGCTTTGGTGCGCTGGAGGTGGCCACACGGCAGAGTGATCTTGCTTTCGAGGTGCGGGATTACCTGAAAGGCCACCCCGATGCGGCGGTGGTCAATCTGGGCTGCGGGCTGGACAACACCGGCAGAACCTGCAACAACGGTAGATGCAAGATCTACAATCTGGACTTCCCGGATGTGATTGCCTTGCGGCAGCAGCTACTGCCCGCCAGGAATCGAGAACAAAATATCCCCTGCGACCTGAAAGACACCGCATGGTTTAGCAAAATCGATGCCTCCCGCAGGGCGGTGTTCTTTGCCTCCGGGGTGTTCTATTACTTTCTGACCCAGCAGGTCCGGGAACTGGTGCGGGGGATGGCGGACGCTTTCCCCGGCAGTGTGCTGGTCTTTGATGCTGCCAATCGGACGGCGGTAAAGATGATCGCAAAAACATGGCTTAAGACTGCAAAAATCAAGGATGTGGGGGCATATTTTGCGGTTTCGGATGCCGCCAAGGAAATCGGCACGTGGGACAGCCGTCTGCAGGTCACAAGTCGCGGCTATATGCTGGGCTACAACGATTTGAGAGACCCTTCTGTCAGCGGCTTTTTCCGGTTTCTCGCAAGGGTCGGTGACAACGGGATGAAAATGCAAATCGTGAAAATAAGATTTTGAGAGGCAAAAACGAAGCGCATTCACTTTGACGTTGAAGAAGACGGATTTTACGGCGCATATTGGGCGTGCAAGGGCACGCATACAGCAGCGGGCACGGATTCAATTGAAACCGTGCCCGCTATCTGATGCTATATTATTTTATCGAACGTCTGTTCTACTCCCATTCGATGGCGTCGGTTCTGCCGTCCCGTCACTCCAGTTACACCCAGTTTTCGGCATCGACACGGAACGCGTGCCGCCGAATGACGCGATGTCTCGTTTCGTCGGCTTCGGGGACAAAAGCTGGGACAACCTCAAAAACTTTTTTCAAACTCAGGGCTTTGAGTTTTTGTTTTTGTCCCAAAGTGCGCGGCGGGTCGCCTTTGGAGGCTCGATGGCGCCGAAAACGCCCGTTTTGAAACTCAACCGCCCTTTTGCCCGCAAGCCGCCAGCTGCAATCGCAAGTGAATTAACGCGGGTGGCTTGCGCGCCATTTGCAAAACCCCAGGTCGCAGGTCTTCGCCATTCGTGAACAAAGTGAGTAGTCTCAGGTGGCTTGCTTATGAGTTGGCGAACGGGCCTTCAGGATTCAGGGCAAACATGCTGGTAGAATAGGATTCTCAAATCAATGACAGGAGACCGAGCATGGCCGAACCCCACGATAGGAAGCCGATCCTCACGATCGAGCAGCAGATAGAGCACCTCAAGCAGAAGGGCGTAGCCTTCGAACTGTGTTCCGAGGAAGAGGCCGCGGACTACCTGCGCGACAAGTGCAACTTCTTCAAGCTCGCATCCTACCGCAAACTCTTCTCGAAATACGAGGGAGGCCCGCGCGACGGCCGCTACGTAGACCTCGACTTCGGCCAGCTGCGCCTGCTCGCGGCGCTCGACCAGGAGCTGCGCCACGCCCTGCTCGGCATGACGCTCGACATCGAGCATTTCCAGAAGGTGACACTGCTTCGCGAGATGGAGGACCGTGGAGAGGACGGCTACGCCATCGTGGCCGACTACATGGCATCGCTTACCACTGCAAACAGGGAGTACCGCCTGCGCGAGCTCAAGATGAGCGGCCGCAGCCCCTACAGCTCGAGCCTCTACGCGAAGTACTCCGGCGACATGCCTGCCTGGGCCTTCCTTGAGCTCACCTCGTTCGGCACCCTCATCGACTTCGTGCGCTTCTGCGCCAGGCGATGGGGCGACAGGCGCCTCGAGGCCTCCCACTACGACCTCAAGCGCGTGAAGTCCGTCCGCAACTGCGCCGCGCACGGCTCGTGCCTGATCAACTGCTTCGCCGAGAGGGGCGCCGCCCGGGGCTCGGCGTCCAGCGGCGTCTCCCGAAGGGTCGCCGCCGTGGGGATTCCCAAGGCGACCAGGAGGAAGTGGATGGGGAATACGGCCATGCAGGAGGTCGCGACCGTGCTCGTGGCGCACTCCGGCTTGGTACCCGAGGGCTCCTCGCGCTCGCGCGCCGCATCCGAGCTCGCCGAGATGTTCGCCAGGGCCGACGGCGAAACCGAGGCGCTGCCCGACAAGGGGCCCGACGCCGCAGCTCGCTCCGCGCTCGAGTTCCTTCGCAGGTTGACAGAATCGCTCGGGTTGGTAGAATAGCCTGCAGATAGCAAAACCTTCACGGTTTTAGGGGCGGACTTGCGCAAGCGACTCTGCCCTATTTTTATATTCACTCGCTATAGGAGACGGATGATACCTGGGTCAATGACAGAACTGAGAAGCCCGGAATAATGGAGCCAGTTAGAAACCCTCGGGTTTGCGGGGCGGGATCGTGAGAGCGATTCTGCCCTATTTTTTTCCTCCGTCTGCCCCAACCAAGTAGTTCGAAGATAGCCTGTAGGTGTCCTCGTGGGCGCCTTTTATTTTCAGGGAATCGGCCGCTTCATGAACGAGCGACCGGCTTGACCTAGATCGAACCGCCTTCATCTCCGTCTAGGCGCCGGCAATCAACATCGTGAATCCGCGCGTGCTACAATGCGGGCACCAGAGATGAAAACACAGTCCCCGTCGGGTAGTCGTGGGCGTGCGGGAGTCCGCATCAGTAACCTGCCTCCTTGGTTGTCCCTTCTCTGCATGGTCATCTACATAAAGGAGGAACCAGCCATGCAGATCAGCGTGTCGTCCACCCTGACCGTATATCACGACGGCCAATTCTGGGTCGGGCTGGCGGAGCACGTCGAGGACGGCAGATACGGCGCCGCCCGCATCGTCTTCGGCGCAGAACCGTCCAATGAGGAGATCCTGCGATTCGTTGTCAGCAAATGGGCGAAGCTCTCGTTCTTCTGCCACGGTCCGGCCGAGGCGAGCAAGCCCGCGAAGAACCCCAAGCGACGCGCCCGCGAGGCGGCGAAAGCCCTCAAGCAGCCGGCGATGAGCACCAAGGCGCAGCAGGCGCTCGCGAATCAGCGGGAGACGATGAAGCGGAAATCGGCTCAAGCAAGAAGCCAGCGTCGCGCGGATGAGGCGGAGGCGCGCTTCGAGCAGCGAAAACTGAAGCGCAAACAGAAGCATCGCGGTCATTGATACCACCATCAACCCATATATAGCAGCAGGCGTAGCTTCGATTGAAACTACGCCTGCCACCTGGTGCTATAACGTTATACAGAACGTATGTTCTATACCCACTCGATGACTAACCCAGTCCGAGCACTACCGATGCGTGTCGCGTCATACCGCCTAAGAGCCGATTCGTTCAGAAAAGGTTCAGGGGGATCGTCGAGTTTATTGCACCCTCGCGTTTTACAAAAGAGAGTACAAGGCCCTTTAGCTCGAATTATTGCATTTAGAACCCAGCCGCTCATCCATCCTAGCTTGCCCAGACGACCCTCCCGCAATGTCCTTGTCCCAACCGATGGGTACCATTTATCCGGGTGCACCTGGGGCAACGGGCCGTCAGGCCCGCGCAAGGTCGCTCGCAGAACACGCAACATCAAACACGACAGAAGAGGCGAACGACAGATGCCGGACCCCGGACGACAGCACCGCGGAAAACAAGCATTCCAACCACAACCGAACAACTCCAGCCACTAGGCAGGCGCCCGTATGGGCGCCTTTTACTTTTCGGGGACTTAGCTGAGAGCTAAGGCACGCGGCTCATGACCGTTTCGTAAAGGCCCGACCAGCTCGACCCACCTCGACCCGTCTCCGCCCCCGTCGGGCGCGCCAACCGCAATCAGGCGGTTCAATCGTCGCGCAGACGAAAAGGCACACGGTGTCGTGTGGCGTGCCCGCGCGGTGCCATACGGGAAGACTGGGGGAACCATGGCACGCACAGCCGAATGCGCCGCGCCCGGGGGCAACCAAGATCGCGGCGAATGGACGACGGTAATCGAGATGCAGGAGTACATGAGGGCGAGCCGAAACAAGGCGTACGGCCTCACCTGGTCGGGAGAGATCGACTCGTACAGACTCGGAAGGAAGCTCCTGGTTTCGAGGGCGTCAGTGGATGCCTGCATCGGGTCGAGGAGCGGCGGGAGATGACGGCTGCGACCGCCCCGGGAGCCGCCCGCAGCCGGGCACGCGAGGGAGCCTAAAGACGAAAAGATCTCAGGCACGCTCTCGTGGATGGCGTCACTGCGCCTCTGAATCAGGTTCGTACAGACAAAGGCAAGCTTCGGGTTGCTTTCGCAAGCCAGCTCCGACGATCAATTCTCGTGTTCCGTAATCTTGAAGAAGCTGCGAATCTATTTCAGGGACGCCATCAGCAGCAGCCTCATCCCGCTCCCCTCTTGCATTCGCCGCCGGCACATGCTATAAGGTTATTGGTGGCTCATTAAGCTACCTCCAAGTGCCGGGGGAGTCCCCCGGCTATTTTTTTATCCATTCCATTAGGAGTCCCCATTGGCCAAGGAGCTCAGCATCTTCGTCGACGAGAGCGGCGACCGCGGCGGCAAAGCTCGCTACTATCTGCTCACACTCGTCTTTCACGACCAGGCAGACAGCATCGCCGAGGCGGTCACGGGCTATGAGGCCAAGCTTGCCAGGGCTGATCTCCCTAACATTCCGTTTCACTCCGAGCCTCTCATAAACGGGCACAAGGACTATGAGTTTCTTAACATCGAGCAGCGCAAGGTGATGCTCGCCTACTTCTCCTCGTTCGTCCGCAAACTTCCCATTTCCTATATCACGTTTGTCTACCGCCGCAGCCAGTTCGAAGACCCGGCAAGGCTAATGGAGCGTATGGGGCGCGATATCTCCTCTGCCATGATTGAACACCTGGGCTTCTTTCAATCTTTCGACGATGTGAAGGTTTACTACGACAACGGTCAGGATATCGTCAAGCAGGCACTCGACCGCTCGGTGGGCAAGGTCCTCTCAAAAGGGGTCGTCCGACGCCGCAAGACCTCGATGACCGACTACCGCCTCGAGCAGGTGGCGGATTACCTCTGCACTATTGAACTTGCCTTGGTCAAATACGAAGCCAAGGAGAACGGTGAGACGTACAACAAGTTCTTCGGAGGTATAGGTTCTTTCAAGAGGAACTGGCTCAAGCAAGCCCGCAGCAAGCGGATATAGCCGGTCTCGCGGTTTCGCAAGGAACGGGCAGCTCTCCTCTGGCGGGGAACTCCGGGCGACGTGCTTCGAGCAGCGGAAGCTGAAGCGCAAGCAGAAGCAGCGCGGGCAATAATCGGTGCCGACATCGGCCCAGACGTGATCAGTGCTACGCTCCCTGTTCACGGGGCGCGAAACCGCAAAGGTTGCACAGAGGTTGCAAAATAAGAAGCCCCCGACCTGTTGTCGCAGTTCGGAGGCTTGAAATCAACGAATATCGCTTATTCCCATTCGGTAATCAAACCGTGCACTTCCATAACCTCTCGTCTACGTGGTGTACCGTCGTCTCCCCCTTTATCAGAGTTGGACTATTTTCGGGTACCCGAGCTAAACTCAAATTGAACTCAACGACGGCTTATCGGTCGGGGGCTTCCTAGCGAGAATATACAGAAGCGCACATTTCGCAGGAAGCCTCCCATTCGTTATTTTATCGGGATGCTGTCAAGGCAGCGTCAATGCGTTTGACCTACACCTTCTCGCTTGTCGAGGCTTCGTCTGCAGAACCATCGGAATCGATACGGAATCGATCGGCATACCATTCATCCGAAGCAATCACCTTATGGAGCATCTAGAGATGCAGGTCGACATAGTGGCAGAACGCCTTGCCGCATTCCACGAGAGGCACATTGTTTCTCTCGTTGGGCTCGGCTCCAAAATTAAACTCGACCTCATAGCCCTCCCCAGGCACACCAATGCTCGACAGAATATCAGTGGAGAAGTGAACGAATCCAGACGTCACCTTGTATACATCTTTTACCTTTGGATCGAACTTCTCGAGTAAGTCTTGTACGCCGACATGTGGATTGGCTAGCTATACTGATGTGGACAGTTCCTGGAGGGGTGCAAGAGACGGAAGGGCCGTAATGGGTGAGAAGGGCGAGCGGCCGGAGCGGGTGTTCCCCGGCAGGACAGACCCGTGGTTCATAGCGGCCATGGTGATTGTGGCGGGCGGTTTATCTACGGCGTGTATCGCGTGTTTCCTGAGCTCGAGTCCCGCGCTCCTATGGGGCTGGCTCGCGCTACTACCCGTCCCGGCCCTCGTGGCCCTGGCCGCCCTGCCCGTCCGCAGCAACCGCCTCGAGCTCTACGTCGACCGCCTCGTCGTCGTGTACGCTGGAACGCGTTCGGTGATACCCTACGCCCACGTGCGGGGCGTCCGGCGCACCAGGACGCTCTGGGCGGGGACGGCCAACTCGCTCGACCGCGTCTACATCGAGGCTCCCTACGACGGCGACGCCATCGTCTCGGTGACCGACAACGACGCCCTCGTGGCGGAGCTGAGGCGCAGGTGCGGCCTTGGGCCCGGCGCCTGACGCCCCGAAGGGAGGAGAAGAGGATGGGCGTCCCGCACTGGCCCTACTGAAGGAAGAACTCCCTCGGGGAAGAACTCCCTCGGCGGCACGCAGGTCTGGTACGCGGACTGGGGCGACTGCCCCTTCGACACTGGGCTACATGAGCCCAGTTGAGTTCAGGAACGCAGGGCTGTCCCTGTAAAAATTGTTTAAGCAACCGTTGCAAATCCATTCTCCCGCGCGGAGAGCCCCGGGTAGGCCGAGCTCACGTCGGGCATGTAGCCCATGCGCCTCCGGGCGGCGGCAAGCCCGCGCCCGCCGCGCTCGCCGAACAGCTCGACCGAGCCCGAGCTGGGGCTGGCGGTGCCAGTGACGATACGGATGAGTGTGGACTTCCCGGCGCCGTTCTCGCCGATGAGCCCGTAGACGCGCCCCGCCCCGAGGGCGAGGTCGATGGGGCCGAGGACGGTCCTCCCGCGGTACGCCTTCGTGACCCCGTGAAGGCGGAGGAGCGTGGCTGTCGTCATCGCGTTCCTTCCTCCTCGTGCGTTTTTGGGCATGCGTCACGGGTCCCCGCGCGGCGCTGGGAGCGAATCGGCACAGGCCTGAGGCCAGTTACGTTGGGGTTGAGGTTCGGGTTTCGCCGGCTTACGCAGCTTGGCGGACGGAGCGCCCGGGCTCGCCGCCCCTAGGGCGCGGTGGGGTCCGCGACGTCGGAGGTGTCGATCTCGCCCAGATTGGCGAGCTGGCTGATGAACGGGATACTCTCGTGTTCGTCCACCTCGACGCCGCCGAGCACGATGGTGCTGTCGCGCGTATCGATTTGGGTTGTGAACACGGCCGGGTCGAAGCCCGAGGCGATAAAGCCAATGCCCGCGAGGACAACACCCGCGGCAACGAGCCCGCCCGCCACAGCGAGGTAGATCTTCTTCGCGCTGGTCATGGTACTCACTCCTTTCTACGCTGCGAGATGCGCGGCAGTGCCGCCCTTCTCGCCCTTACCCTTCCAGAAAGGCGAGGCGGCCTTCCTCGCCCAGAGCGCCGAGAGGCGCGCGATCCGCTTGGATGCCTCCCAGGCGCCCGCGCCCACGAGGAGAGCCACGCCGACGAAAGCGAGCCCGCAGCCCAGCATCACGATCACGTAGGGCACGTGGCCGACGGCCACACCCGCCGCCACGAGCGCGAGCGACACCGCGCCCACGGCCCCGAGTGCCGCCGCGACGATCCACACGCAGAGCGCCAGCACCCAGATGCAGATATAGACCGTGACGGCCACGGCGGCGAAGGCGGCGAGCAGCGGCACCCACACCGGGGAGCCCACGATGGTCAGCACCCACAGCAGCGCGGTGCTGCGCTGGCGCGTCCTCGCGATCGCGCGCGGCACGGCGGGCAGGTCGTCGAGCGTGGCCTCGGCAACCTCGCCGGGGGCGCCCATGGCGGCCACGGCCTCCTCCTCGCTCATGCCGTCCTCTATGCGGTCGGCGATGGCCTCCGCATAGAACGCCTTGGTCTCCTCCACCTGCTCGGCCGGCAGGCAGGCGAGTAGCTCGCCCAACCGGCCCAGAAACTCATCGCGCGTCATGGTGCGCCCCCTCAACGTATGCGTAAATCTCCCGTACGGACGGCCACTCGGCCAGGAACTCCTCGATGCGCGCACGCCCATCGTCCGTGATGCGGTAGTACCGGCGCAGCCGCCCGTTGTGCTCGGCGGAGCGTGCCGTGATGCACCCGGCCTTCTCCAGGCGCTTGAGCAGCGGGTAGAGCGTCGACTCCGTGAGCCCCATGCTCGCCGGCACGTCCTTCACAATCTGGTAGCCGTAGGACTCCTCGCCGGAAATGGCCGCGAGCACGCAGGCCTCCAGGAAGCCGCGCTTCATCTGGGCCTCCATCCGCACACCTCCTCTCGTCATATACTGTGCTATACAAACTATACGATGCAGGGTATTAGGCGTCAACTACCATCGTGAAGATTCTCCGGTCCCCGCGCGCGGTCGTGGGTGACCGCCCGTCCCAAGCGGAAGCCACAGGCGGCAACGCGACCTGAAAGACACCGCATGGTTTGGCAAGGTCGATGCCTCCGGCGGGGCGGTGTTCTTTTCCTCCGAGGTGTTCTATTACTTTCTGACCCAGCAGGTCCGGGAACTGGTGCGGGGGATGGCGGACGCTTTCCCCGGCAGTGTGCTGGTCTTTGATGCTGCCAATCGGACGGCGGTAAAGATGATCGCAAAAACATGGCTTAAGACTGCAAAAATCAAGGATGTGGGGGCATATTTTGCGGTTTCGGATGCCGCCAAGGAAATCGGCACGTGGGACAGCCGTCTGCAGGTCACAAGTCGCGGCTATATGCTGGGCTACAACGATTTGAGAGACCCTTCTGTCAGCGGCTTTTTCCGGTTTCTCGCAAGGGTCGGTGACAACGGGATGAAAATGCAAATCGTGAAAATAAGATTTTGAGAGACAAAAATGAAGCGCATTCACTTTGACGTTGAAGAAGACGGCTTTTACGGCGCATATTGGGCGTGCAAGGACACACATACAGCAGCGGGCACGGATTCGATTGAAACCGTGCCCGCTATCTGATACTAAATTATTTTATCAAACGTCTGTTCTATTATCGCCTATTACAACAGCATTGCGTTCGCATTCACGGAGCTTTACGGCAGAAGCTGTGGGGGCGGTGTGCTTGAGATTCTGCCCAAGAAAGTTGGCAATATCCCTGTTCTCAATACCGGTCTATTGAACATTAATCCCGAGCTAAAAAGAAACGTTATCAGCATAATTGACGGAGTAGTAAGAAATGGGCGCAATATCGACGAAGCGTTGGATTACATTGATGCAGAGATACTCGTTGGTGTACTTAGATTCGATAAAGATACCTGTCGCGCATGTAGACGCATATGGAAAGACATTGAAAGCAAGGCGCCTTGGCAGAGGCAAAAGATAGGCAGTGACTATAATGACCAGCACAAAATTTACTTGGATTAGCTTTTATGAAGAGTTATCTGACAAGCTGCTGACCTATCGAGACAGGCGCGACGATTTGATAAACAAGCTAGCAACTGTCTATGAATCGATCGGGATGAGTCTCCCTAAGCTTGAGGCAGATGAGCTCCAAGACATCGATCCGTTCACCGTCTTCGGCCTCTTCAACAAGGGCATCACAGACGCAAACCGGCAAAAGATCATCGCCGGCATCGCCGAGGTGTTCGACATTGGGGCAGATCAGCCCACGGACTTCGAGGGCATCCCCGTGCTCAACAACCTCAACGCGACCTTCTATGCCTTCGCCAACGACGACCGGCGCGGCGAGAATGACATCGACAACCTTTGGCATGTTTTCGAGGCCGAACTTGCACTGGCCGCCGACGACAACGAGGAAACCCGGAAGGTCTTCGTCGAGGCATTCGATACCGCCGTCATCCAGTTCACACTTGGCTGGAAGCTCACCATGGGCCTCTACTGGGCGAGGCCCTACAACTTCATCAGCCTGGACTCGCGCAACCGTTGGTTCATGGCCGACGTGGCAAAGGCTGGCTCCACCATTGCCGGCATAGCGCCAAAGGAGAAGGACTCGCCAGTTCATGACGGAGATCGCTACCTCGACATTTGCGACACCATCAAGTCGGAGCTCGGAAGCGAAGAGTGCTCGTATGCAGACTTCCCCTCGCTGACGGCTGCCGCCTTCGTGGAGTCCGAACGCGTCAACCAGGAGCGGAAGGCTGCCGAGAAGGCTGCAGCCGAGAAGGCGGAAGAAAATTCCCTTGGAGACGAGGGGGTCAAGACCACACATTACTGGACCTACTCCCCGGGAGACGGTGCCGCGAGGTGGGATGACTTCTACGCACGTGGCGTAATGGGCGTCGGCTGGAGCAAGCTCGGCGACGTCGAGAAATACGCCAGCAAGGAAGACATCCGCAAGAACCTGCGCACCCTGTACAGTAGCAAGTACTCGCAGAAGAACTCCGCGCTCGCGCTCTGGCAGTTCTCGCGCGAAATCAAGCCGGGCGACGTTGTCTTTGCTAAGCGGGGCCGCAGCGTAATTATTGGTCGCGGCATCGTTGAGGGGGATTACCAATTCGACGAAAATGGCGACTCCTATCCGAACATCCGCAGGGTACGCTGGACGAACAGAGGAGAGTGGCACACGGAAGACTTCCTCGCCGTGAAGACCCTGACGGACATCACCGCCTATCCCGACCTCGTTGAGAAGCTCAACTCGTTCTTCGAGAACGAGGGCGGCGAAGTCGAAGAAGACACGGAGGAGGTTGAATACCCAGCGTACACGTCCGAGGACTTCCTCTCGGAGGTCTACATGGACGGCGAGTACTACAGGACCCTCGTCAACGTCCTGCGCGCGAAGAAGAACATCATCCTGCAGGGTGCCCCAGGCGTAGGCAAGACCTTCGCCGCAAAGCGCCTGGCCTACTCCATGATGGGCGTGAAGGACGCCGAGCGTGTGATGATGGTGCAGTTCCACCAGAGCTACAGCTACGAGGACTTCATAGAGGGGTTCCGCCCGAACGCGCAGGGCTTCGACCTCGAGAAGGGCGCGTTCTACAACTTCTGCAAGAATGCGAAGGACGATTCTGACAACGACTACTTCTTCATCATCGACGAAATCAACCGTGGCAACCTCTCGAAGATCTTCGGCGAGCTGTTCATGCTCATCGAGAACGACAAGCGCGGGCCCAGGAACACGCTGCAGCTCCTCTACTCGCACGAGCTGTTCTACGTCCCGAGCAACGTATACCTCATTGGAATGATGAACACAGCGGACCGCTCGCTCGCCATGCTCGACTACGCCCTGCGCCGCCGCTTCGCGTTCTTCGACCTCCGTCCCGCCTTCGACACGGAGAGCTTCATCGCCTATCAGGAGGGACTTGCCAGCGAGAAGTTCGATAGGCTCATCGCCTGCGTCGTGAAGCTGAACGAGGCGATCGCGTCCGACGAGTCGCTGGGAGACGGCTTCTGCATCGGCCATAGCTACTTCTGCCGCATGTCCCCGGACGACGTAACGGACGATAAACTCTCGGCAATCGTCAACTACGAGCTCGTGCCGATGTTGCGCGAGTACTGGTTCGACGAGCCTACCAAGGTCGACGAGTGGGCCGGCAAGTTGCGCAGGTCAATCCGGTGATCCGGATACAGAACATCTACCACATGCTCACCTATGCGTTCCAGACGCTGCAAGGGCAGGGCTACCGCGGCATCGCAGCCGAGGAGTTCGACAACACCGCCGACCTCCTCGCCGAGATACTGTCACGGGGCGTGAGCCTGCAGCTCAAGCGCGGCCTTGGCCGAGAGTACGTCGACCGCAAGGAAATGCTCTCCTCACCGAGGGGCAAGATTGAGCTGTCCGAGTCCTTGAAGACGCGCTCGATTCTGCGCAGGCAGCTGGTTTGCAGCTACGACGAGTTCAGCACGGACACGCGCATGAACCGCATCCTCAAGGCGACGATCATGCTCTTGATTCGTTCGGACATCGACAAGGCGCGCAAGAAGGCACTTAGACGGCTGCTTCCGTACTTCGTGGACGTGGAAGACGTGAGCCTTTCGGGCGAAGACTGGCACATGCGCTTCGACCGGAACAACCAGACTTATCGCATGCTCATGAACGTGTGCTGGCTGGTCGTGAAGGGCCTTCTCCAGACGCGGGAGAGCGGGGGTCTCCGCATGATGGACTTCCTCGACGAGCAGCGAATGAGCCACCTGTACGAGAAGTTCATCCTCGAGTACTACAGACGTGAGCACCCAGAGCTTTCCGCGGGGGCGCCGTACATCAGCTGGGCGCTCGACGACAACTTCGATGACATGCTCCCCGCCATGCACACCGACATAACGCTCACACGAGGCAGGGCCGTCCTCATCGTCGACGCGAAGTACTACAGTCACACGACGCAACAGCAGTTCGGCAAGCAAAGCGTCCACTCCGGCAACCTATACCAGATCTTCACCTACGTGAAGAACAAGGAAGCGGAGCTCGCCAGCACTCACGAGCAGCATAGCGTGTCGGGCATGCTGCTCTACGCCAAGACCGACGAAGACGTGCAGCCTGATGGTGTGTATCAGATGAGCGGTAACCAGATAAGCGTGAGGACATTGGACCTGAACCAGCCCTTCGAGACAATACGTTCGCAGCTCGACGGTATTGCTGAAGCTCATTTCTCAAAAGAGGCGGCTTATGTTTGAGAGCCTGACAAAACATCTGCCTGCGATTGAGAATGCCGAGGGATTTGGCAACTGGGTTGTAGACCGAGAGAGCAAGGGCACCATGGACGACCCAATCAAGATACCCTACGTGAATTACGGAACGACGGTTGCTGACGTTGAACAAGCAATCTACGACTTCGTCGACGAGCATTCAGAGTACGAGCTCACGCATTACCACGACATACTTGAACGCAACGGACTCGAGTGGAGCAGCCAAGCAATGTCTGGGGCAGATGTATCGGAACTTGACGGCCAGGCGGTGATGGCGCTTCTGCTCGGAGCCGTGAGAGCAGAACGCTTCTGCGATGGGGCACTGCTCGGCTTCTTTGGGGACGGGAGCATGAGACGCTGGCTTTTGCGTCTGCGCGAGATTGATGACAAAGGTAGCGATGAGTAACAACTTGAGCCTCACCATTGAGATACACAGCGATGAAGACGGACGATAGAGTTGCGACCATCTTTCCCAGTGAGGGACTTGTCGTCGGATATGGCACGGTGTGGGCCAGCAGCAAGACGGAACACGCGCACTTCCGCATAGATGCTGCAAGCACGTTGGAATGCAACATCTCGGCATGAAAACATGTATGAGGGACAATGGATTAATCACCCCTCATACATGTCGGCTAAGCAGCGCGAAGCGTAAAAAACAGACCGCCAAAGAACAGCACAGCACAGGTGCCCACAACCAACTCGAAGTTCGACTTATGCAGCTTCGTCGTGGTATCGGACATTGCCTGTCGAATCTTCTCAGACTCCTGCATGACCTTATCGAACTGTTCGTCGGTCAGATTGCCGCTCTGGAGCAGGGCCTGTGTCTCGTCGGCCTGCATGCTCAGGACTTCCATCTGGCGCATGACAACAGAGTGATTAGTGTCCATGGCCTTATCCATGCTCTGCTTGGCGAAGTCGGCGAGATCCTTGCGATCCATGTCATTGTCCTCGTAATGCGGTACCAGCGTGTTAGTCGCCATTGTTAGTTCTCCGTTCTAGGGCTCACATGGAGCCCGTTAGTGTTTTGCATTGATTACACGGCTTGATGTCCGTACCTCGTGGCCACATAATGCACGGTAGTACGAAATGCTGTGTTCTGTGAACAGCCATTAGGACACCAAAATGTCCGTACTAAAGGAGTCAAGATGAACAATGCTGAGACTGATGCTTTTGGAGAGAAAATTGACCCCGAGTGGTTTAAGTGGGTGATACACCGGCTTGACTCGAGCATACGTAAGATTGGGGCTGATGCCGACATTGGCAGAACAGAGAAAACCATACTTCGTGCGGTGAAGTCGGGAACGATACGTCCCGAATTGCTGGATCAGATTGCAAAGAAGCTCGACGTCTACCCAGACTATCTTGCGGGTCGCTACGCATGGACGCTCAATCTCGACATCATGAAAGAAGAGGGAGTCCTTGACTACTGGCGTGAGCACTATCTGAGCCCGAAGCAATTCCCATACAAACTTGCGGAGCAGTTACGGCTTGATTCCTATCGTCAGCTTATTGACACGCTGCTCATCCATGGCATTTCTGAAGCTGAGTACAAGGGTCTGGACTGGAATAAGAGGCACGAGCTCGAAAGAGAACTAGATCGACAAACAACCCGAATTCTCAACCACTGGTTTCCTGACCATGCGAGGCCTGTGGAGGATCTCGAATACTTCCAAACTATGGAATGGCAGGATGAACGTGATGTGATTGAAGCCATGCTTGACTACTTAAAGGACCGAGGGCTCGTGACTGTTTATGACCAAGAGCCTGATGATGACTCAGAGGATCCATTCTTTGAGGAGTACAAGCACCTGTCTGTAGTTAGCATGCCTACGATGTCCCGCATCGTCATCAAGGGCGAATCGGGCTTTTGTAGCGTTGATGAGGCATTCACCGACATGGTTGTCATCACACCCGATTGGATCAGCTACAAATACAAGCCTCGTAAGATATCAGAGCATAACTTGCCGATGAGCTGGGCATACCAGCCAAGCGGCCTTGGCTATCGTGCGCTGTTCGATGAAGCTGCCGAGAAGGTCACCGGTATCCTAGAGCTAGATGACGAGGAGTTTGTTGCCGACATAGGTTCAACGACGTTTGCCGTCACATATCCCAATGGAACAAAGAAGCATAGGGTCTTTTGCCTGCCAGGCGACGACTTTGCTGAGTGTTTTGCACTGGTGAAGAAGATGGTTCCAAGCGAAGAGGCGATTCCACGCGTCCTTATAACCTCAGATGATGAGTAGAAAGCATCTCGACATCATGCATAGAAGAACGTAAGGTCAAGCGACAACTCCGAGCATAATCTGCGTACTTGTGACACGGTCGGACATTGCCTCCCGAGGACGAAAAGCCGATCTCGGGAGGCAGTTCTTTTATGGAGTCAATCATCGTGGCGTGCATTACTGGTGTCGTAACGCTGATTGGAGTGATCCTTTCCAACTCTAAGAGCAGAGCCGTCATGGAGGTCAAGCTCGACGCCCTCACGGAAAAGGTCGAGAAGCACAACCAGGTCCTGGAGCGCACCTACGTACTCGAGCAGGACATGGCTGTCGCGATGCACGACATCGAGTCCTTGAAGGGAAAGGTGGGCTGACATGAACGAGTTTCTGGCAAGCAACGAGTGGTACTGGCGACTGGCACGCACGATCGTGCAGGGAGTCCTTGGCGTGGTCATCGCCAACATCGACCTGATCATGGGCTGGTGCGTGCTGGACCCGAGCGTGAGGGGCCTGGTCGTGGCGCTCGTGATGGCGGTCCTTTCTCCCATCATGGCGGCACTCGGCGGAGGCGACAAGGGCATCGTCATCCCGAAGGGCGGTGCCAACCGTAGGGCTTAACGGCATCGACATCTCGAGCTGGCAGGACGACCTAGTCGTCGGCAACATGGCGACCTGCGACTTCGTCATCGTGAAGGCGACCGCGGCGGCAAAGCTCGCTACTACCTGCTCACACTCGTCTTTCACGACCAGGCAGACAGCATCGCCGAGGCGGTCACGGGCTATGAGGCCAAGCTTGCCAGGGCTGATCTCCCTAACATTCCGTTTCACTCCGAGCCTCTCATAAACGGGCACAAGGACTATGAGTTTCTTAACATCGAGCAGCGCAAGGTGATGCTCGCCTACTTCTCCTCGTTCGTCCGCAAACTTCCCATTTCCTATATCACGTTTGTCTACCGCCGCAGCCAGTTCGAAGACCCGGCAAGGCTAATGGAGCGTATGGGGCGCGATATCTCCTCTGCCATGATTGAACACCTGGGCTTCTTTCAATCTTTCGACGATGTGAAGGTTTACTACGACAACGGTCAGGATATCGTCAAGCAGGCACTCGACCGCTCGGTGGGCAAGGTCCTCTCAAAAGGGGTCGTCCGACGCCGCAAGACCTCGATGACCGACTACCGTCTCGAGCAAGCGGCGGATTACCTCTGCACTATCGAACTTGCCTTGGTCAAGTACAAGGCCAAGGAGAGCGATGAGACGTACAACAAGTTCTTCGGAGGTATAGGCTCTTTCAAGAGGAACTGGCTCAAGCAAGCCCGCAACAAGCGGATATAGGCGGTTCCGCGGCTCTGCAGGGAGCCGCCAACCCCTCCATCGGCGGGAAGGCGGGACGCCGACGCGGAACTCCCGACGACGTGCTTCGAGCAGCGGAAGCTGAAGCGCAAGCAGAAGCAGCGCGGGCAATGATCGGTGCCGACATGGGCCCAGACGTGAGCAGTGCTACGTCCCCTGTTCACGGGGCGCGAAACCATAAAGGTTGCACAGAGGTTGCAAAATAAGAAGCCCCCGACCTGTTTTCGCAGGTCAGAGGCTTGAAATCAACGAATATCGTTTATTCCCACTCGATCGTCGCGGGCGGCTTGGACGTGATGTCGTAGCAGACGCGGTTGGCGCCAGGGACCTCGGCAACGATGCGGCCGGAGATGCGGGCCAGGACGTCGTAGGGCAGCTTGGCCCAGTCGGCGGTCATGGCGTCGCTGGACTCCACGGCGCGCAAGATGATCGGGCGCTGATAGGTGCGCTCGTCGCCCATAACGCCAACGGACTTGATGTCGGGCAGGACCGCAAAATACTGCCAGCAGCTGTGCTCGGAGTTGCGCTCGCCGGTCTGCTCAAACAGACGCTGGTTATAGGCGTCGAGCTCCTCGCGCACGATGGCGTCGGCATTCTTGAGGATCTCGAGCTTCTCCTTGTCGACCGCACCGATGATGCGGATGGCAAGACCCGGGCCCGGGAAGGGCTGACGGAACACGATGTGACCCGGCAGGCCGAGCGCAAGGCCAAGCGCGCGGACCTCGTCCTTAAAGAAGTGATCGAGCGGCTCGATAAGGTCGAAGTGCACGCCCTCGGGGAACGGAATCAGGTTGTGGTGGCTCTTGATGGTGGCCGTCTTGCCGCCCGTCTTGCGAGCGCCGGACTCGATGATGTCGGGGTAGATGGTGCCCTGAGCCAGGTACTTGACCGGCTTGCCATCGCACTCGAGCTGCTGAGCAACCGCGAAGAACTCTTTCCAGAACTGCGTGCCGATGATGCGGCGCTTCTCCTCGGGCTCGGTCACGCCGGCCAGAAGCTCGGCATAACGGTCCTCGGCGTGGACGTGGATAAAGTCGACGTCAAACTGTTTGGTGAAGACCTCCTCCACCTGCTCGGGCTCGCCCTTGCGCAGCAGACCGTGGTTGATGAACACGCAGGTCATCTGCTTGCCCACGGCGCGGGCGCCCAGCGCAGCCACGACGGAGGAGTCGACGCCACCGGACAGGGCCAGAATCACGCGGTCGTCGCCGACCTTCTCGCGGAACTCAGCCGTCATGGTCTCGACCAGGTTGTCCATGCTCCAGTTGGGCTCCAGGCCGCAGATCTCAAACAGGAAGTTGCTCAGCAGCTGCTGACCGTACTCGGAGTGCTTGACCTCGGGGTGGAACTGCGTGGTGAAGATCTTGCGCTCGACGCACTCCATGGCGGCAACCGGGCACACGTCGGTGCTGGCGGTAACGGTAAAGCCCTCGGGCACCTCGGACACGGCGTCGCGATGGCTCATCCACACGGTCTGCTCCATAGGCGTGGAGTTAAAGAGCTTGGCGCCGGCCGTACGCGTGATGGTGGCGCGGCCGTATTCGCCCACCTCGGAGTGGCCGACCTTGCCACCGAGCGTCACGGCCGTGATCTGATGGCCGTAGCAAAAGCCCAGGACGGGAAGGCCCAGGTCAAAGATGGCAGGATCGATGGACGGAGCGTCCTCGGCATACACGGAGGCCGGGCCGCCGGAAAGGATGAGCGCAGAGGCGTTCATCTCGCGAATCTCGTCGGCCGAGATGTCGCAGGGGACAATCTCGGAATACACGTTGAGGTCGCGGACGCGACGGGCAATGAGCTGACCGTACTGCGCACCAAAGTCGAGTACGAGGACCTTTGCGGAAGCCTTTTGATCCATGGTTTCCCCCTCTTGTTGGCGGGGAGCCGGTGCCCACCCGCGTGAATGAACGAAAATAACTTTCATAGTGTACACGTTATATGGGGTTTCTCGTCCCTCGCAGCCATCAGCGCACGGCAAACGCACGACCGGGGCCCTATTTGACGGCGATTGAAGTGTTACCAAACGTTACAGATGATGTAATACGTTTGAACATTGGACGCCCTGTGCCACAATACTGCCGAACGACTCCGCCTCTGCGGCGGCAAATACGATAGGAATACCAGCATGAAGCGCATCCTTCTCATCGCCACGGGCGGCACCATCGCATCGACCGAGGACGGCAATGGCCTCTCCCCCGCCCTGACCGGTGAGGAGCTCGCCCAGAGCGTCCCCGAGATCTCGGGCCTCTGCGAGCTCGACGTCGTGCAGCCCATGAACATCGACAGCACCAATATGCGCCCCAGTGACTGGATGCGTATCCGCGACGTCATCGTCGAGGGTTATGCCGACCACGACGGCTTCGTGATTCTGCACGGTACCGACACCATGAGCTACACCGCGGCAGCGCTTTCCTACCTGATTCAGGACAGCCCCAAGCCCATCGTGCTCACCGGCTCGCAAAAGCCCATGGGCAATCCCTTTACTGACGCCAAGCTCAACCTGTACCAGAGCCTGCTCTATGCGCTCGACGAGCACTCGCACGATGTCTCGATTGTGTTTGGCGGCGTCGCCATTGCCGGCACGCGCGCCCGCAA
The DNA here is from genome assembly GCA_958437935.1 of uncultured Collinsella sp. Taxonomy (GTDB): domain Bacteria; phylum Actinomycetota; class Coriobacteriia; order Coriobacteriales; family Coriobacteriaceae; genus Collinsella. The sequence continues at coordinate 186,213 of CAUBPS010000002.1, forward strand.
GCAGCGTACCATGAGCTTTAACGCGTTCATTAGCGTCAACTATCCGCCCATCGCCTATATCCGCAACGACCGCATCGTGCACAACGGGCTTCACGGCACGCATCAGGGCGAAAACCCGGTGCGCTTCTACGACAGCATCGACCCGCGCGTATTTGTACTCAAGCTTACGCCCGGCGTAAACCCGGGCATCCTCGACGCCCTTGCCGATAGCTACGACGCCGTGATTCTGGAGACCTTTGGCATTGGCGGTATCCCCGAGTTTGGTGAATCGGGCGAATCGTTCCAAGAGGCAATTTTCCGCTGGGTCGATTCGGGCCGCACCGTCGTTATGACCACACAGGTCCCCGAAGAGGGCCTCGATCTGGGTGTTTATGAGGTCGGCCGTGCTTACGCCGACCATCCGGGTATTTTGCGCGGCGATGATATGACCACCGAGACACTCGTGGCCAAAACCATGTGGGCACTCGGCCAGTCACGCGATGCCGCCGAGATCCAGCGCCTGTTCTACAGCCAAGTCAACCACGACCGCATCCCGATGGCGTAATTCAGTTGTCGACGGGTATCCCCTATTCGATCCCCTCGAGAAGCTCTGACACCGTCATGCCAAGGGCGGGCGCGATCTTAAATAGAACCTTGAGCGTGAAATTTGCCGTCCCATCTTCGATTCGGTCGAGGTAGGGTCGGCTGATTCCTGCTGCCACGCAAAAATCGACCTTGGAGATACCAAGGGCCTTGCGCGTCTCTTCGACCCGCCTGCCAAGAATCTGTTTCGCACGTTCGTCCATGCAGACGAGTTTGAAATGGGGCCGAACATAAACGTAAACTATAGTTTACGTTTTGCCGAATACACAGGAGTTTTCTATGTCGGGTTCTTCGGTCCGCATGTACCGAGCCACGCTTCGCACAAACAGCGCACCGCCCAAGCTCGTCGTCGTTGAAGCCAAATGCCTTTCACCCGATGAGCGCACAGCATTTGCATTGCTATCAAGTCGCGTCGCCGCCGTTCTGGTCCCTTGCCCGGCACAAGGTGAACTTGCCATCCAATGCCAAACGCATAGCTGCTCGCTCAATCAGGCTGCCGTAATCGCAACCAGCCAACGCGGCCTGCCCCTTCTTTTAGAAGCCGGCATTGCGCTCACCCTTCGCGGCGCCGGATACGAAAACGAGGCCGCCGCCGACATGGTCTTTAAACCACGATCGAGCGGCGGCCTCGCAGCAGCCATCGAATATGCTTGCAGGCTCGTTGCCTACTAGGACAAGCTAAAAGCCCAGGCCAAAGCCTGTGCCGGTAATCGCCGAATACATAAAGTAGACGTTGATCACGTTGAGGAATACACCCGTAATGCAGCCGTTTCGCAGGTAGCGCTCGCACACGATGCGCGCCATGGCGGCGGAGTCATCATTGTTTTTAGCCTGGCGTCCTGCCGTAAAGTACGTCGCCACGCTCAGCAGCAGGTTGAGCACCGGCAGTGCCAGCAACTCGTAGCTCTTGCCCCAGCGCGTCGCCTCGCCGGCGGCATTAAACTTTGTTGCCACCTCGGGACCAATGTTGGGGATAACACACGCTGCGACCACCAGCGGAATCACCGCAAGCACGAGCAGCGCAATACCCATGTAGCCGGCTTTTTTGCCATATTTAAACATATGCGTCGTCCTTACACGTTAAAGCGGAAGTGCACGACGTCACCATCGGCCATGACATAGTCCTTGCCCTCAATACGCAGCTTGCCGGCGGCCTTGGCGCCCTGCTCACCGCCGAGCTCGATGTAGTCGTCATAGCCAATGACCTCGGCCTTAATAAAGCCGCGCTCAAAGTCGGTGTGGATGACGCCGGCGGCCTGCGGGGCGGTCGCGCCCTGACGAACCGTCCAGGCCTTGACCTCCATCTCGCCGGCCGTAAAGAACGACTGCAGGCCGAGCAGCTTATAGGCCGCCTGCGCGAGCACGTCCAGGCCGGGCTGCTCCAGGCCCAGGCTCTCCAGGTAGTCGGCGGCGTCCTCGGGATCGAGCTCGGAAAGCTCGGCCTCGATCTTGGCGCAGATGGGCAGCGGCTTAACACCATCGATGGGCGCCAGATCGTCGTTGAGCATATCCTCGTCCACGTTGGCCACATACAGGATGGGCTTCATAGTGAGCAGGAACAGGCCCTTGGCAGCGGCGCGCTCCTCATCGGTCATCTCCATGGACGCGGCGCGCTTGCCCTCGTTGAGCCAGGCAAGCAGGCGCTTGGCGACCTCGAACTTGGGCATGAGCTCCTTGTCGCGCTTGGCCTCCTTCTCGAGCTTGGGCAGCTGCTTCTCGAGCGTGCCAATGTCGGCCAGGATAAGCTCGGTCATGATGGTGTCGGCATCGCCGGCGGGATCGACGAACTCGCCCGTACGGCCCACCTCGCGCATGACGTTGGGGTCCTTAAAGTAGCGCACGACCTCGCAGATGGCGTCGGTCTCGCGAATGTTGGCCAGGAACTGGTTGCCCAAGCCCTCGCCCTCGTTGGCGCCCTTCACCAAACCTGCGATGTCGACGAACTCGACCGTCGCCGGCACAATGCGACCCGGGTTAACGATGTCGGCGAGCTTTTGCAGGCGGCTATCGGGCACGTCGACGATACCCACGTTGGGGTCGATCGTGGCGAACGGATAGTTGGCGGCAAGGCCGGTCTTTTTGGTAAGCGCGGTGAACAGCGTCGACTTGCCTACGTTGGGCAGGCCCACGATACCGATGGAAAGGGACACGACAGCTCCTTTTGGTACAAGCATTTCAAACTGCATAAGTATAGCGCCGCCGCAGCATCTGGGCTAACCCGGACGCCACGGCGGCACGAATGAAGCAGAGATAGGGGTCGCTGACTAGTCTGCGAGCTTTTCCACCTGATCGAGCATCTTATCGAGCTTGGCCTTTGCCTCGGCCTTGACCTTCTGGGCTTCTTCGTGGGCCTTCGCCTTCTGGGCGGCCTTTTCCTCGGCCTCGGGATCGACGACGACCAGGTTGGACGCGTCGTGCTCGACCAGCTTGAGCGCATGCTCGGGACACACCTTGACGCAGGCGCCGCAGCCCAAGCAATACGTGGACTCCAGCGCAAAGTGGCCGCTTCCCACCAAATCGCAGGCGAACGTGGGACATACATTGACACACTCGCCACACGACGTGCACTTGTCAAAATCGCACTCCGGCGTGCTCACCTGCATGTTCTGGGCAAGCTCGGGGTGGTTTTGCAGCGTTGAGAGCACCAGCTGTCGCCCGTGCGTAAGCGAACGGCGACGCTTGGTCGTCGTGGTACCGCACATGGTGTTGAGTGTGCGCTCCAGCTGGGTAATCTGATGACGATGGGCTTTGAGCTTCTGTGTCACCGAAGCTAGCGCCGCCGTCGCCGGGTTGAGCTTAGTCACGGTCAGGCCCGTGGTGCGGGCGATCTTTTCCATGTACTCCTTGCGCTCGTACTCGCGGCGCTTATGGCATTTGAGGCTCTTGGGGTCGACCTCAAGACCCATGCCCATACCGGCCCATTCCTCGGCCTTCGCAATCGCCTCGCCCAAGATGTCCTCGCCACCGGTGTTGCGGCATTTATCGCACACGCCCAGCGGCAGGTACACGCTCACGTTGGGATAATCGGCAAGTACCGAGAACCAGGTCTCGGCCGTAATATCGCCCACGCAGGCAACGACGACCTCGTTTTCGCGCGGCATGCGCTTAAGGGCACGCGTGCAGGTAACGTAGGCGGTCTCGTGGCTCGTAGCCGCCGAGACGATGTCGTCATACAGGTTTTTGGGCGCCAGGCGCGGCGAGATGATCGCCTCGGTCGGACAGGCGGCGGCGCACAGGCCGCACTTGCGACAGGAGTCGAGGATCTCGATGGCGTCTTCCTCGACCTCGATAGCGTTGACCGGGCACACGTCCATGCACGCGGTGCAGCCGGTCTTTTCGTTTTTACAAGTCAGGCACGGAATGGTGTTGCCGCGCGGACGCTCCTTGTAGTCGGCAGGATTCCACTGCGGCGCCGACGGATCGAGTGCGTCGGTCACACCGCCAAGCGGGTTTTTAAGAAAGTCGAAACCCTTGCTGATCTCGATAATGTCATCAAATAGATCGTGTTCCTGCGCCATGCGCGGCCCCTCCCTGAGCAGTGCAAATAAGCAAGAGATAATGATACGCTATGAGCCCACGCCTCGGGCAAATTACACGCGGAACACCTTTGAGGCAAATAACCCATGGCCTATCGCCGCCCCGATTGCACAAGGTCAATCAAGCGCCAAACTATGCCTCGCGCATGAGCTCGACGAGCTTTTGTTTGGTCACCTTGGCCTGCTCGTTGGCCATATTGCGTTCGTTTCTAAAGGCCGCATCCGCAACGCTCATCAGGTCGGCATCGGAAATCTCGCCAAGGCCCAGCTCCTCGAGCGTCGTCGGCAGACCGACGCGCTGGCAAAACTCGAGCACCTGGTCAAGCTCGGGCGCACGCTCCAAGCGCAGCTGAACCACCAGGCCAAATGCTACGGCCTCACCATGCATGGCCTTGCACTCGGGCAGAATCGTCAGGCCGTTGGCGATGGCATGCGCCAACGCCAAGCCACCGCTCTCAAAGCCAACACCCGAAAGCAGGATGTTGCACTCGATCAAGCGCTCAACCGCCGGCGATGTACGCCCCTTTTTGAGATCGCGCTTGGCAGCGACGCCGCATTCCATAAGCGTGTCGTAGCAGGCACGTGCCGCGACCAGTGCCAAGTGCCCCGGCGCGCCACCGTGCTCGTTCGCACCTCTCGCCGCGGCGCACGAACGCGCCTCGAAGTACGTTGCCAGCGCATCGCCCATACCAGCGACCGTCATACGCAGTGGGGCCGCAGCGACCACGTTGGTATCGACCACGACCAGGTCTGGATTCTTCTCGAGCATCAGATAGCGGTCGAACGACCCGTCCTCGTGATACAACACCGAAATCGCGCTGCACGGACCATCCATTGAGGCCGCCGTGGGACATACGCACAACGGCAGCTCAGCATAAAATGCTACTGCCTTGGCGATATCGAGCATCTTGCCACCGCCAATGCCCACCACCATATCGCAATACTCGGCCCGGGCTTCCTTAGCCATTTCGACAACGGCCTTTTCCGTACACGGACCGTCATAAATCTTAAAGAACGGCTCGCTTAGATCTTCATCCAGAAATCCATCGACAATCTGCCTGCACAGCCGATCCTCGGTGTCCTGGTCAAACAAGACATAGGCAGCGCAGCCCAACCATGACAAATACCTGCCCTGACGCGAAAGTTCGCCCGGCCCTTGAACATACCGGCCGGGACCACCGTAAACCATGGGAAGCGCCATACGAAAACCCACCCTTTCATCAACAGCAATTGGCGCAGAGCAACCTGGCCCCTTTGCACCATAGCAAAAAGGGGCAAAGCCATCTGCTGGCTTTGCCCCTTCCTTAACTTAGCCTACTCGTCCATAAGGTAGTAGTGACCCAGCGCGTCGGCACCCAAAATGGCGTTTGCGACCATCTCGGGCGTCACCTCAAACGGCATGTTGCACATGGTGTCATCGGGCGCGCAGGCGGCCTCAGCAACAATCATAGCCTGCTCGCGCGTAAGCTCGGCAACGCCAAGTTCCTTCATCGTAACCGGCAGGCCCAGCTCAATGCAGAAGCCCAAGACTTCCTCGAGTTTCTCAGTCGGAGCATCCTCGAGTACCAGCTGGACGATGGTGCCAAAGGCGACCTTCTCGCCGTGATACATGCCGTGGCACTCGGGCAGCATCGTCAGGCCATTGTGGATGGCATGAGCAGCAGCAAGGCCCGAGCTCTCAAAGCCAATGCCCGAAAGCAGCGTATTGGCCTCGATGATATGCTCGACGGCAGGCGTGAGCGCACCCTTCTCCAGCGCGACCTTGGCCTTGACGCCATCGGCCATAAGCGTCTCGTAGCAGAGCTTGGCGAGCGCCAGGCCGGCCATTCCGCCCTTGCCGCCGGCGCAGGTGCCGCCATCGGCATCGTGCGTTGCCTGAGCCTCGAAATAGGTTGCGAGCGCATCGCCCATACCGGAAACCGTCAGGCGCACCGGGCTCGCCGCGATAACCGTCGTATCCATCAGGACAATGTTGGGGTTTGCCTTAAGGAAGAGATATTTATCGAACTGGCCATCGTCGGTGTAGAGCACCGAAAGCGCCGAACACGGGGCATCGGTCGAAGCAATGGTGGGGCAAATGATAACCGGGGACTCCAGGTAATAGGCGACGGCCTTCGCGGTGTCGAGGATCTTGCCGCCACCGACGCCAACGATGATGTCGCAACCGTTGTCGCGAGCGAGCGCAACCAGGCGATCGACCTCGCCCTTGGAGCACTCGCCGTTAAAGTCCTCAAACAGCAGCTCAGCCTTAGCCTCGGCAAAACCGCCCTCGATCTTGGCACCGACGCGCTTCTTGCCCGAAGGCGTCACGATGACGAGGGCCTTAGCGCCGAGCGGCTCGACATAGGAACCGAGCTTGGCGAGCTCGTCCGGACCCTGGATGTACTTGCTGGGGCTATTGAAAATTGCAGCCATAACTATCCCATTCTCTAAAAGAAAAAAGAAAGGGGCTCCGTACGGATACGTGCGGAGCCCCTCGTTACGATAACAAGAGTCGATTAGAAATCGATGTCGGTGTCGTAGTAGCAGGCCTTGAGGATCTTCTCGAAGTCAGCAGCCTTGGTCTCACGCGGGTTCTCGGGCGTGCAGGCGTCCTGCTCGGCGTTCGCGGCGATCTCGGGCAGCTTGGCGAGGAACTCCTCCTCGGAAACCATCTGCGGGTTCTCGGCGTCGACCTTCACGCCACCATTCGCGTAATCCTTGATGGACTGCGGAATGTTGAGCTGGTCGTTGAGGTCGCGGATCTTCTGGACGAGCGCAGCGATGAGCTCCTCGTTGGTCTCGCCGGGAAGGTGCAGGATCTCCTTGGCCACGTAAGCGTAACGCTCGGCAGCACGGGGATCCTTGGAGTTCCACTGGATGACCTTGCCCAGGTACATGGCGTTAGCGGCACCGTGGATGATGTGGCCGTTCTCGAAGGCAGCACCGGTCTTGTGAGCCATGGAGTGAACGATGCCAAGCAGGCCCGAGGAGAAGGCGATGCCGGCGATGCACTGAGCCTCGTGCATGTGCTGACGGGCCTCATGGTCGCCAGCATAGGACTTGGGCAGCCACTCGACGATCTCGCGGATGCCGTGCAGAGCGTTGGCGTCGGTGAACATAGAGGCGAAGGTAGAAACGTAGGCCTCCATGCAGTGGGTCAGAGCATCCATGCCGGTGTGAGCGCACAGCTTGGCGGGCATGGTGTAGGTGAGCTCGGGGTCGACGATGGCGACATCAGGGGTGATGTTGAAGTCGGCCAGCGGGTACTTGATGCCCTTGGCGTAGTCGGTAATGACGGAGAACGCGGTGACCTCGGTAGCGGTACCGGAGGTAGAGGAGATAGCGCAGAAATGAGCCTTCTGACGCAGCTCGGGGAAGCTGAACGGCTGGATGATGTTGTCGAAGGACTCCTCGGGATACTCGTAGAAGACCCACATGGCCTTAGCGGCATCGATGGGCGAGCCGCCGCCGATGGCGATAATCCAGTCGGGCTCGAACTCGCGCATGGCCTCGGCGCCCTTCATGACCGTCTCGATGGACGGGTCGGACTCGACGCCCTCGAACAGCTTGACCTCGAAGCCGCCCTCTTTGAGGTCGGCCTCAACGTCCTGCAGGAACCCGCCGCGGCGCATAGAGCTGCCGCCAGAAACGATGATGGCCTTCTTGCCCTTGAGGTTCTTCACCTCGTGGCGAGCGCCCTCACCAAAGTACAGATCGCGAGGATTGGTAAAACGTCCCATACTGTGCCTCCTAAACAAGCCCCTCTTAGACTTGCGTATATAACGGAGCACCCGATTGGCTCCGTTAGGACCGTTTTGCGCGTTGCCGGCGATGGCAATGCGCGATGTCTAAACGTCTCAACGCTCAGACAAACACTATTTTACCGTTCTGGTTGGTCAGTTATTCACCTAAAGCCGACAATGATGAAACGTTTTTTCTATCCCTGAAGACCCTTGTGGGGCATCCATACCCCCAAGCTGGGCAAACGTTTTATCAAGGTTGACCACATATCCCGGGCAGGACGGTGCCCCTCCAAAATGCACCCCGTTCGCCGCCAAAAATCGACCGTTTGCGGCACCGTGATACCACTCAGTCGTCCAAGATGCCGACATTTGTGCGACATCCGTCTTCGTGGTGCAAAGGTGCATGTCCAAGTGCGGCACCCCCGGTGTGCCACATGCGGGTAAACTAGAACCTTATATAGAGACATTTGAACCCTAACCGCAGCAAAGGAGGCCCCATGGCATTCGATCCCATTCAAGAGGATTGCCATCGCCTCGTTCTTGAGGCCTTGCGCCGCGACAATATCCCGCTCACCGACGGTGCCGCCGTAGAGCGTCTGATGGAGCAATTCACCCGCAACCCCGCGCCACTCATCGTGCACGACCGCGACCGCGCCGGGCATCTGATTGCCAAGGTGGTCGAGGCTGTCGACTACCGCATTCCCTTTATCCCTGACGATGCCCAGGCAGAGCAGGAAGAGGCAGCTGCCGAGAACATGCTTCGCGAGGCGGCCGCACTCGATCCGACCAACTGGGATGCCCAGCGCATGCTGACGGCACTCACCGCCGACTCCAACGAGGACTACGTGCAGTATCTGGTGTCCAAGTGCGACGAGGTGGAGCACGATCTGGCACTCAAGATCGCCTCGGCGCAAGACCCCTACGAGCGCGAGGCCGCAGGCGACCTGACCCGCCGTCCCTACCTGCGCTGGCTTGCCGCCTTAGCATCGCGCGCGCTCATTAGCGGCCGTTACCACATGTCACTGGAGGCAGCGAATCGCAGCTTGGACTTTGCGCCCAACGACCCCGCAGGTGTCCGCCACACCGCAATGCTCGCCATGGCAAAGCTCGAATACCCCGCCGAGGAGCTCAAGCGCTTTCGCTCTGCCCACTCCGTCCCCTATCTCGCCAACACGCCGCTGCGCCGTCGTCCCAAGGATGCAGAACGCGACTTGGACCCGTGGACGCTCATCGCGCTGATGAGCGCTGCCTGGCGCGAGCTGGACTACGAGGGTGCCGAACACTACCTGCGTATCCTTGCGCGCTCGTGCCCGCACGCAGCCGAGGCGCTCTACTTCCAAACCGAGTTTCCCGATGGCGTCTATGCCCGCGTCAACGTGGGCGTGGGCTCCACCGATGAGCTCGTCCTTGCACTCTCCGAGGCGACGCCGGTGCTACAGGAGGGCCTGGGCGCGCCCGACAACGCCAGCTTTGCCGCCTGGGTCGCCACCAACGACATCGTGCGCTCCCAGATCGACGAGCGCATACTGCGTGCGGCCGAGCAGGGCTTACCGTTTAAGGGAGGAGACCTCTAATGGATCCGAGCGTCTACATCCCCGCCTACCTGGAGCGCACCTATCTGGCGTCGCACCCCGAACTCACCGATGCAGCACGCGAGCTTGTCCATAACGACATCAGTGCGAATCCTCACAAGTACGCGCAGTCCGAGCATGCCCAGGCGCTGCTGTCCTATGCCGGTGTTCATCGTCACCTGCTCGACGAGCTCCATTGCATTGAGGACATGGGCAGCGACGAGGAGTTTGAGCAGACGCGCAACCGCCTGTTCGACGATATGCGTGATGAACTGCTCAAGATCGTCCGCATCGATGCGCTGGCCGTCGATGCCCAGCTGCTCGCCATCATTTTGGCGGACACGCCCGTCGACGCCTGCCTGGGCGACCTGATGAAGCTCGAGGCGAGCACGGCCGACTACCTGCAACAGAGCGTGCCCGGGTTTGATATGGAGGCCCCGCACTACTGGGCCAATAATGTTTTGGCCGACGGTGTCACCGCAGCGGACCTTACCGTGAGCGAGCCGGCCCTTATCGGGTGGCTTCACACACTCGAGGCCATCTCGCAGCTGTGCATGGCGAGCGCCCGCTACCGCGCTGCTGCCAACTACGCCCGCCGCGTCCTTAAAGCAGAAGGCTATCCCACTCGGGCCGCCGGCACCGTGCTGCTTGCCCTCGCCCGCTTGGAAGACCAAGACGGCTTTTTTGCCCTGGCCCACCAGCTCAAGGAGCAGATGGGGGCAGACGCACTCGAAAACTCTCCTTGGTACCTGCTCGCCCGCACGATTCTGCTGTTCAAAACAAACAAGATGCGCCCGGCGACGCGCGCGCTGCGCGAGTTCGCTAACCGTTGCGAGGGTGGCGCGTTCTTCTTGCTGAACCCCATGTACCAGACGCCGTATCTTCCCTGCCGACCCGAGCCGCGCGACCCCTGGGACCTTTCGCACCAGGCAGTTTGGGAGGCCGACGGTATTATCTCGGACACTCCCGACTTTGCCCCCTGGGCCAATGCCTGCGAAGACGTGTCGCAGCTTGCCCAGGAATTTGCGCGCCGTTACGGCTTTTAACGGCGCGATCGCCCCGACCATGTCATTCACGTTAGGAACGACTTCATGAACTTCCGCTCATCTCTCGCCTGCACCTCGAGCGATATCGCCCGCTGGGGGCTGCGCTCTATCCTTAAGCGCCAGGGCGGCGTACTCCCCGGCCGCATCGCCATGAAGATCGACCCCGAGTTGCTGAGCGACCTCGCCGGCCTTGTCGACCGCAGCGTGGTGATTACCGGTACTAATGGCAAGACCACCACCTCCAACCTCATCGCTGACGCCGTTGCTGCCAGCGGCGCTACCGTGGTGTGCAACCGTGCCGGCAACAATATGGAGCCTGGTGTGGTGGGTGCTCTGCTCGAGGCCCGCGGCGGCCTTAAGCACACCAGCAGCGGCAAGCGCGTGGGCGTTTTTGAATGCGATGAGCTCTACACCGTGCGCGTCCTGCCCAAGCTCAAGCCGACGTACTTCGTGCTGCTCAACCTGTTCCGCGACCAGCTAGACCGCTACGGCGAGATCGACCATACCCAAGACGTCATCGCCCACGCGTTGGAGCTCTCGCCGACAACGACGCTTATCTATAACGCCGACGATCCGCTGTGTGCCGCGATCGCCGCGCGCGTTCCCAACGCGAGTATTGCCTTTGGCATCGACGGCGCCACGGGCACCGAGTCCGACCGCATTAGCGACTCGCGTTTTTGCTCACAGTGCAACGCGCCGCTGGAATACGACTATGTGCAGTACGGACAGCTCGGAGCCTATCATTGCCCTTCGTGCGGCTGGGGTCGCCCCGCGCTGGTCCGTCGCGTGACGGGCGTTGAGCTCGGCTGCGACGGCTACGGCTTTGACCTGGCCTTTGGACCCGAGGCCAACGCGCCCGCCGTGCACATCGCCACGCGCTACAACGGCCTGTACATGGTCTATAACGTCGCCGCCGCCTTCTTTGCGGCGCACGAGCTGGGCGTGGACGCGGCGCATCTGCAGCCCACGCTTAATGCCTACGTGCCCGCCGGCGGACGCATGGGCCGCTGGGATATTGCCGGCCGCACCGTCGAGGCCAACCTGGCCAAGAATCCCGTAGGCTTCGATCGACAAATCCAGTCCATCAAGACGGCAGGCGGCAGACTCTGCGCCTTCTTCCTAAACGATAACGATGCCGACGGCCACGATGTCTCGTGGATCTACGATGTCGACTTCGAGCGCATCGCCGACACGCCGGGTCTTGTCGCCTTTGCCGGAGGCACGCGTGCGCACGACATGCAGGTACGCCTCAAGTACGCCGGCATCGATGCCGCGATTATCTCGGACGTCGCGCAGGCGATCGGCGCCGTGGCAGATGAGGCCGCCGATGACACCTTCTACGCCGTCGCCAACTACACGGCCTTTCCGCCGCTGGTCAAGGAGCTCGACGGGCTGAAGGGTGCCGATGCAACCACGGTTGCCGCCCACGCTGCAACGTGCGCCGATGGCAGTGCCGTCCCCGTCGGCGTCGCGCCGGTCGAGCTCTTGCGCCCGCTGCGCATCGTCTATCTGTACCCCGATGCCCTCAACCTCTACGGCGACGGCGGCAACGTCATCGTCCTCGAGCGCCGCTGCGCCTGGCGCGGCATTCCCGTGCGCGTGGACGAGGTCCGCATGGGCGACACGCTCGATCTGCACGATGCCGATATCGTCATGATGGGCGGCGGTGCCGACCGCGATCAGCTGGCCGTGGCACACGAACTGCTCGCTCAAAAAGACAAGGTCGCGGCCTATGTTGAAGACGGCGGTTCGCTGCTTGCCATCTGTGGCAGCTATCAGCTGCTCGGCCGTTCGTACTATATGGGCGAGGATCGCATCGAGGGTCTGGGCGTCATTGCCGCCGAGACCGTGCGCGGCTCCGACCGCCTGATCGGCAACGTCGCCGTCAAGACCGACCTGGCACCCGAGCCCTTTGTGGGATTCGAGAACCACGGCGGCCGCACCCTGCTCGATGCAGAGGCCACGCCGCTCGGAACGTCCGTTGTCACGGGTACCGGCAACAACGGCGACGACGGCTTTGAGGGCCTCATCTACAAGGGCGTCATCGGTACGTACCTGCACGGACCGGCACTGCCCAAGAACCCCGAGCTCGCCGACTGGCTCATCGCCCACGCCCTCGAGCGCCGTGGCGACGCACAGGCCATGGCGCTGCTGCCGCTCAAACCCCTCGACGACACCTACGAGCACGCCGCCCACGACGCCGCGATGAAGCTCCTCCCCTAACACCCCACCACCACAAAGGGGACAGGCACCTTTGTGGTGGTTTTGACCCGTCACAGCGTTTGTCTCAATCTGTAACATCTAGACCGTTAAAAGTCGTCTTGCTGTTACAGATTGAGATATTCGTCCCGACGTCTGCCTTTTGTCTCGATCTGTAACAGGTAGAGCTGATTTACCCGCTCAGATGTTACAGATTGAGATATTTGAAAATCGGGATAGAAGCCCGCTCCTGTGTGGTGGTTTTCCAGTTTGCCAACGATATACGCGCCGGCAAAAAAGTCTGCTATACTCTTTCCCGCTGTCCCCATCGTCTAGCGGCCAAGGACGCCACCCTTTCAAGGTGGATATCGCGGGTTCGAATCCCGCTGGGGGCACCAACTCAAAAATGTTCGAACCCGCCGGATGTAAGGTCCGACGGGTTCGTTCTTTTTGCCGTTATAAAATGAAAAGTACTCAATGCCCTTGCGCTAGATAAACAGCTCGCAAACTTTTCGATCAGAGCAGGCTTTACTCAACATCTTGGTAGCCGCAGAGAGCATGATGGGGCTTACCGCGCGAGCGGAATGCGGACACACGGCAACGCAACGCATGCAAGAGATACAGGCCTTTTTGTCCACCCGCTTGGGATCGTCTTTGTCGATAGCGCCAACGGGACACGCTGTGGCACAAGCCCCGCAGGCGGTGCACTCCTTTGTGGTCTTAGGTACCATACCGGCGCCCCCGGTCTTCTTATAGGGACGATTACCCGGAATAGCCGGCTCAGAAGCATCTCCTGCAGATATCTTTTGCTGAATCTGATCCGCAAACCCAGCGAGCTGTGCCGCGTCCTGCGCATCTGGTCTGCCGGCGGCAAACTGGCGAACAATAGAATGCTCGGCGATGGCAGAAACCGCCGCGATCACCCGAAAACCCGCGCCCTTTGCCGCGTCCTCAAGCTCGACCAGCGTGTCCTCATACGCGCGATTTCCGTAAACACAAACCAGAACCGCTCGTGCATCGTTCCCTCGCACCATACCCAAGCGCTCCACGGCCACAGCTGGGACTCGCCCGCCATACGAGGGCACCGCGATTACGGCTACATCCTCTTTTGTCATCGCAACCGTGCGAAACCCCAGCCCGCTATCGGCCAGATCCACAGCAACGGTTTCTCCATCCAACGCATTGGCGATGTAGCCAGACACCTTTTCTGTTCCACCCGTCGGGCTAAACACGATATCGAATACCCTCATCGGATAATCCTCCCCTATATGAACAAACGCCCGAAACGTCCGCATGCCCAAAATAGGTTACAACTTTCAAGATGCCCCGCGCGAAACGCTCGCTCAGCTGCAAGTTCAAAGCAGGTCCGAGCAACATAAATCAAAACCACCCCTAAAAGGGGTGGTTTGCTCTTAGGGTATAACCCTTGGG
>CAUBPS010000003.1 GCA_958437935.1 uncultured Collinsella sp.
GTTTCGCAGCGAGCGCAGCGAAGCGAGAATGTTTGAGCATGGAATGATATGTGTGGGAGGCGGGCGGGAGGGATACGAGCGCCCCGCGAGAATGTTTGAGCACGCGATGATATGTGTGGGTCCCGGGTGAGAGGCCGACCCTACATGTTGAAAATGATTAAGCGATGCCGCTGGAGCCGAAGCCTCCTTTGCCTCGGTCGGTTTCGTCTAGTTCTTCTACTTCTATGAGGTTGACCGTGGGGACTTCTTGGATGACGAGTTGGGCTATGCGGTCGCCTTTGTTGATTTGGATGTTGTTGGTGGGGTCCAGATTGATGAGGATGACTTTGAGTTCGCCTCGGTAGTGGGCGTCGATGAGGCCCGGCGTGTTGACTATAGACAGGCCCTGCTTGATGGCCAAGCCGCTGCGGGGCTGGACGAAGCCGGCGTAGCCATCGGGCAGGGCGATGGCCAGCCCCGTAGAGACCAGACGGCGTTCGAAGGGCTTCAGGACGCAGTCTTCGTTGGAGCGTAGATCCAAGCCGGCATCGGTGGGATGGGCGTATTTGGGAAGCTCGACAGTGGGGTCGAGACGCTTTATGTTGACGGTAATGTTGGACATGGAATCACCTTAGCTTGTCGAGCTCTTGCAGAAACTCATCGACGTCTTTGAAATCGCGGTAGACCGAGGCAAAGCGAATGTAGGCCACTTTGTCGATCTTGGCCAAGCGCTTGAGCACCATGTCACCCAACTCATGGGACGTGACGGCCGTCAGTGTGCGAGAGCGCAGCTCAACCTCGATGTCGTCGATAATCTCATTGAGCTTCTTAGTGTCGATATCGCGCTTGATGGTGGCGCGCATCAAGCCGACGAGCAGTTTATTGCGATCAAACCGCTGCTTGGTTCCGTCTGACTTAATGACCTCGATTGGGTCTTCGCATCGCTCGAACGTTGTAAAGCGGTAGTTACACGAGCAACATTCGCGACGGCGCTTAATGGTGTTATTTGACTCCTGCATACGAGAATCAACGACGCGGGTATGTGCCTTTCCGCATTTGGGACAGCGCATGGTACCTCCTCTTAAACGATAACAAGGGTACCATGCGCAGCGCGATAATGATTACGAACGAACAGGAACCTTAAGATGCGCACCGGCGGCGAGCGAACCATGCTCCAGATGATTGACATTACGGATCGTGTCAGAAGTCTCTTGCGTGGAAAGGCCTTCGATTGGATATTCCTCGGCAAGCGACCAAAGAGAATCGCCAGCTTGAACGCGAATGGTCTCGTAGGTAATGTTGGAAACGGACTCGGCATACGCGGCGTGACGAGCGCTAAAGACCGACGTAGCGAGGACAAAGAAGAGCGTAAGCGCAACGGCGACGGCGACAATCGTCGGAACCTTCAGGGAAACGCGGGCCGGCGCGACTACAGCCTGCTGATTGCAAGCAGGCTTTACGGTCAAAGGCTGAATGCCGGAGCGGCCACCCTGAACAACCGTAAAAGTAGGTTCTGCAGGCGTCTCGAGCTTAAGGGCAAGGTTACCCTGGACCATATTCGTTGCGTTCATCATGTTCTCCTCTCGCGTGTTTTGCTGAGAACAGTTTTATCAAGCCGCGCGGACAAAAATGTCTAGCGCGAGAACGAATGTTCGGTTATTATTATCTTCGAACAGTTGTTCCTGTCAAGCAAAATTCGAACATTTGTTTGACATGGGTAGAGAGGATGCCCTGATGGCTCGCAAAATTACCAAGCGTCAGCAGCAAATTTACGACTTCATCAAGGAATATCAGCAGGAGAAGGGTTATCCGCCCAGCGTGCGCGAGATGGCTTCTGCCGTGGGCCTTTCCTCCCCCAGCACCGTGCACGCCCATCTCTCTGCCCTGGAGGCGCGCGGGCTACTCAAGCGCGATGCCACCAAACCGCGCGCCCTGGAACTCTTTAACGAGGACGGTTCCTCTGTCACAATTTCTAAATCTGACGAGCCCACCGCACCTCGCGGAACGGTCTCGCTACCGCTCGTTGGTCGCGTCGCGGCTGGGATCCCCATTCTGGCCGAGCAGAATATCGAAGACACTTTTACTATCCCGACCGAAATCGCGACTGATCAGGGTTCCTTTATCCTTGAGGTGCATGGGAGCTCAATGATCAATGTCGGCATTTTCAATGGCGATTACATCATCGTCCGTGAACAAAAGAGTGCCATGAACGGCGAAATTGTCGTGGCCATGATTGATGGTTCAGCGACCGTTAAGACGTTCTACAAGGAGCAGGGGCGCGTGCGCTTGCAGCCCGAGAACGACACTATGGAGCCTATCTATGCGACGAACCCCGTTATTTTGGGTAAAGTTGTCGGTTTAATGCGCCGGTTCTCGTAATGCAAAAACGCATCACCATCTTTGATACCGTCCGCGGGTTTACGATGATTTCTATGGCAGGTTTTCACGCTTGCTACGATCTCGCCTACCTGTACGGCTGGGATATGCCCTGGTTTACCCAGTCAGTCTTTCAAGACATCTGGCGCGCCAGCATCAGCTGGGTATTTTTGCTTATCGCGGGTTGGATGTGTACCCTTTCGCGCAACAATATCAAACGTGCCGCCAAATACGCCTTAGCAGCACTCGTCGTCTGGTTGGCAACAACACTTGTCTCAGTCGACGATTCGGTTAATTTTGGCATCATCTACTGCATGGCCGCATGTACCGGCATCGTGGCGTTGACCGATCCCGTCCTTAAGAAGATATCGGCGAGATGGGGCATGCCCCTATGCCTTGTGTTGTTCGCCCTCACCTGGAGCATCCCCAAAACGACCTACCCTGTCCCCTACCTGGCGTGGCTGGGATTTCCGAGCCCTGGGTTTGTCTCAGGTGATTACTACCCCATCATCCCGTTTATCTTTATGTATCTTGCAGGATACTTCGCCGCACACATAGCGCAGGGAATCGATAAGACCGTCCCTAGCTGGGCCTACGCCAACCCCCTGCCGGCGCTCGCCAGCCTTGGACGTCACGCACTCCCCTTTTATCTGCTGCATCAGCCCATCATTCTGGGCATTTTGGAGCTCGTCTACTCGGTGCGATAACGCTCGAGCCGCGGTGCAATACGAGCCGGCAGTTTCGCCACAATGCGAACGCCATCCTCGAGATATTCCTCGTGCAAAAGGGTTCCCTGCTCATGCACGAGTGTGATGAGCGCACCTTCACGATATGGAATGTCGGCTGAAAGCAGTACATCGGTGGCAGCAGCCTCGCGAGCAATGCGATCGACGAGATCGCCGAGCCCCTCGGCCGTTTGGGCCGAGAACAGAACGGCTTCGGGATAACGACGACGGAAACTCAATCGATCAACGCTATCGAGAAGATCGATTTTATTGAATACGGTCAGCGTTAAACGCTCTCCGGCGCCGATCTCATCAAGCACGCGGTCGACAGCCTCCAGCTGCCGCTCATAGTCCTCGTCAGACGCATCTACGACTTTGAGAATTAGATCGGCACCCAACACCTCGGACAGCGTCGATTTAAAGGCATCGACCAGACCATGCGGCAGCTTTTGAATAAAGCCGACGGTATCGGTAATCGTCATGCCGCGACCGCCGGGCAGGCGATACGAACGCGTCGTAGGGTCGAGCGTAGCAAACAGCTTGTCCTGCGAAAGTACCGTAGAGCCGGTCAGACGATTGAGCAACGTCGATTTACCGGCATTGGTATAACCGGCTAACGCGACGCGAAACGCCGGTGACTCAATGCGGCTCTTGGATTGAACATCGCGACGCTGTTCAACCTGCTTGAGCTCACGACGAAGCGCAAAGATCTTATTACGAATGAGGCGACGGTCGACCTCGAGCTGACTTTCGCCCTGACCAAAACGTGAGCCGATGCCGCCGCGCGTCTGCTCCTTGGCGAGATGGCTCCACATGCCACGCAGGCGAGGCAACAAATATTGAAGCTGTGCCAGCTGTACCTGCAGGCGTCCCTCACGCGTCTGAGCATGCAGGCCAAAGATATCCAGGATCAGTGCTGTACGATCGATAATCTTTACCGGCTCGCCCACGGCTTTCTCCAAATAGGATTGCTGCGAGGGGGTCAGGTCGTCGTCAAAAATAACGACATCGGCATCCATGCGATGCACCAGGCCGCAAAGCTCCTCTACCTTACCGGAACCGATAAACGATTTAGGATACGGCTTTACCAAACGCTGCGACAAGCGTGCCACGCACTGGGCACCAGCCGTGTGGGCAAGACGCTCCAGCTCATCGAGCGAGCGATCGAGCGGCCATGCATTGTCGCGCCACTCAACACCAACTAAAATGGCACGCTCGGGCTCGGGTGCCGTGGGAACAAGGGGGAAACGGGCCATTAGACAGCCTCAATACGATGCAGGATATCCTCAACGACCTCATCGATCGTCAATTCATCCATATCAAACCACGCGATACGGTCATCGCGCTTAAACCACGAAAGCTGACGCTTGGCATAACGACGCGAACGCATCTTAATGAGTTCGCGAGCCTCATCCATGCTCATCACGCCATTGAAAGCATCGATGATCTCTTTATAACCAATTGCCTGCATCGACGTCAGGGCATCTCCCAGCCCCTGGTCCATAAGACCGCGGACCTCATCGACAAGACCCTGCACAAACATCAGATCGACGCGCAGATTAATGCGCTCGTAGAGCACCTCGCGATTACGCGTCAGACCAAACCATAGGGCATGATAATGCTCACGCGGAACACTAAACTGACTTTTTTGCTTTGCATAGGAGATGCCATCATCATGCATCTCGAGCGCACGAATCACACGGCGCACGTTATGGGGATGAATAACAGCAGCCGATTCTGGATCGCGCTCGGCAAGCAGAGCATGCAGTTCTTCCTCGCCAATACGCTCGGCAAGCTCCTGATAGCCCGCACGGCGATCGTCCTCAAGTTCACCCGAGGGAAAGTCCATCTCATCAAGGGCAGCCTTGAGATACAGCCCCGTACCTCCGCAAAAAACCGGCAGGCAACCCGAACCAAGGAGACGTTCAACATGCGCGCGAGCGTCAGCCTGATAAAGCGCAGCAGAATATGCCACACCCGGCTCTACAATGTCGACGAGACGCAGCGGCGCCGTACACTCATCAGGCGCCATCTTTGCGGTACCGATGTCCATGCCGCGATAGATTTGCATCGCATCGCACGACAGCACTTCGGACGAAAGACGAGCTGCCAAACGGTCGGCAACATCACTCTTACCAACCGCCGTCGGACCGACGATCGCAACGGCGGAAAGACCTGCCCCGGGAGAAACCATTAGCGCGGCTCGCCCACAACGGAGCCGGACAAATACCAGGTCTTGGCAACGTCAACGTCAACATCAACGATCTTGCCAACAAGCTGATCGATGCTGTAACCCTCGGGGATAGGCGCATGCACGGTCTGATTCTTGGGACTCTTGCCCAGCAGGACCGCATCGTTCTTTTTACTCGTTCCCTCAATGAGCGCGGGAACCACAGTATGAAGCTCGCCCTGGTTATACTCGTGTGCCGTGG
Organism: uncultured Collinsella sp.; assembly: GCA_958437935.1. Taxonomy (GTDB): domain Bacteria; phylum Actinomycetota; class Coriobacteriia; order Coriobacteriales; family Coriobacteriaceae; genus Collinsella. The sequence goes on from CAUBPS010000003.1 coordinate 5,513, forward strand.
TCTCGATAACCTTAACCAGGCGGTTAAAACGCTCGAGAATAACCTCATGCGGCGTAGGATCGTCAATCTCGGCGGCCGGGGTACCGGCACGCTTGGAATAGATGAAGGTATAGGCCTGAGCATAGCGGACCGTCTCGGCAAGCGAGAGCGTCTGCTCAAAGTCTTCTTCAGTCTCACCCGGGAAGCCAACGATAATGTCGGTCGAGAGCGCGATATCGGGCATGCGGTTGCGAATGCGATCGACCAGGCCCAGATAGTCCTCGCGTGTATAACGGCGATTCATCTTTTTGAGGATCCGCGTCGAACCTGACTGGACGGCCAGGTGCAGCTGCGGCATAACGGCAGGCGTCTCGGCCATGGCGTCGATGGTCTCGGGCAGCAGGTCCTTGGGATGCGAAGAAGTAAAGAAGATGCGCTCCACACCCGTATCGCCCACGGCACGCAGCAAATCGGCAAAACGCGGCTTGCCAAACAGATCGCGACCATATGAGTTAACGTTTTGGCCCAGCAGCGTAATCTCACGCACGCCCTGGCGCACCAAACCGGTCACTTCGTCGACAATCTCCTCGAAGGGACGGCTCTTCTCGCGACCACGGACGTACGGCACGATGCAATAGGTGCAGAAATTATTGCAGCCCGTCATGATGGGCACCCAGGCGTGATACTGAGTCTCGCGATGCCACGGCATGCTCATGGCATCCGTATCCTCATGCTCATTGGTGCGGATATGACGCTTACCATCAAGGAACGCCTCGGCAATGAGCTCGGCCACATGTGCAATGGAATGCGTGCCAAAGATGACATTGACGTTATCGACGTTGGTGAGCAGGCCCTCGCCATCGCGCTGCGCGATGCAACCGCCAACGGCAACCACGCGCTTGCCCGAAGGCGAAGGCGGCAGGCTTTTGAAGGAATTGCACTGACCGTACAGGCGAGTATCGGCGGCCTCGCGCACGCAGCACGTCATGAAGACAACGATATCGGCATGCGCGGGATCGAGCGCCATGAGGCAGCCATACGAATCAAGCAGACCGCTCACACGCTCGGAGTCGTGCTGATTCATCTGGCAGCCAAAGGTGCGGATAAAGTAGGTTTTACCGGCAAGAATATCGCGTACGGAACGCTGGTCCATGTGCATAAGTCCTAACGATGGGGAGCGAAACAAGGCAAGCAGAAGCTATGCCACAGGCTTAACATCATCCATGACGACGTTATCCATAGCAGCTCGATTGATCTGGTGAACGTAGATAGAAAGGCGGATGGCCGTGCGCGACTCCCCGTTAATGAGGATGTCGGAGAACACGGGCGCGCAGGAAATATCAAAACCGGTTGGAATCAAAAAACCGCGCGCGATAGCAACGGCCTTAATGGCCTGGTTGACGGCACCGGCGCCGACACACTGGATGTTGACGGGCACACCATCCTTGACCATGCCGGCGATGGCGCCGGCAACGGACGCGGGCGATGATTTGCTTGATACCTTCAGGCAATCCATGAAGAAACTCCTGCATTTAAAAGTACGTTTTAACTGCAATAACTGTATCGTACCGAGTGGACTCGGTAAAGGCACTATTCCTCTTTGGCAAGATCAAAGGTCACGGTGATTCGATCACGCGAAACACGGATCTTTGGGTCGCCGCAAAGGTTGAGATAGTACCGGGCAGCAAGGTCATTAAAGTCGCGTTCCACAGCGCGCGAAAACTGAGCCATGTCATCCTTGGCAATACGTAGCCCGCGACGATCCTTCGCGAGATCGACAGGAGCCGGCGCATGCGAGGACGAATCACGCTCGCGCAGCAGACGCGCGGTCACACCGCGAACGGGCTTAATCTGCCCTGCCAAAATGCGATGGGCCGTGCGCTCGGACATCTCAAGACCCAAACCCGAACAAATACGGATAAAGTCCTCGGCATCAGAAGCAAGGCCTAAACGATCGACAACCGGAAGCTCGCTCTCGTCATCAATGAACAGGAGACGAGACGTATCGAGCCGACTTGACGCTTGAGCATAAAGTGTCGCGGCAATCTCAGACGGAGAACCAAGATAGACATCGCAACCACGCAACTCCTCGAGCGCAAACTCACAAGCAGCGCGAATAATATTATGTGGACCGCGAGCGCAGACATAACGTCCGTCCTCATCCTTGACGGCCTGGGGCCAGCTGGACTGATCGGCACGCTCACTGAGGCGGTCGGCCGCGACGCTCACCTTAAAGGCTGAACCAAGATCGACACCAGACGTGACCACACGGGCCTCATCGGTGTTCTGCTTAATCGAAAACAATGCCATGCCACGACCGTGAACGCCCCAACGATCCATCTTCATGCTCTCGAGCTTGGAGGTAACGCGGGCATCAAAGATTCGCTCTTGCATATCCTGCGGAACGCCAGAACCGTTATCCAGAAAGACAAGCGTGCGGACGCCATCTTCCTTGGTCGTGGCGAGATAGACCTTGTCGGCGCCGGCATCGCGAGCATTACGGAGCATTTCGATGACGATGTCCTCGACATGCTGAATGTCGTGCTTAGCCTGGCGCCGCTCGGCCTCCGAAACGCGGAGGCGGACATACCCCTCGCCAAGGTTCTCCTCGACGCGAAGGTTGCCCTCCCCCGACATCGACGCGATAAATGAGATGAGCTCGTTCGCGTCGCTCATGTTATTTAGCGATATCGACAGCGCGGCTCTCGCGAATCACGACGACGCGCACCTGACCGGGATACTCCATCTCTTCCTCGATCTGATGGGCGATATCGTGAGCCAGAACCGTGGACTGGGCATCGGAAATCTTGTCCGGCTGGACCATGACGTGGACCTCGCGACCGGCCTGCATGGCATAGGTACGTTCGACGCCGTCATGGGAGTTGGCGATCTCCTCGAGCTTCTCAAGACGCTTGATGTAGTTCTCGGCAGACTCGCGACGGGCACCGGGGCGAGAGGCAGAGACAGCATCGGCGGCCTGCACCAGGACATCGAGCACCGTGTTGGGGTCGACATCGGCATGGTGAGCCTCAATAGCGTGGACGATAACGGGCTTCTCGCCATAACGGCGGGCAAGCTCGGCGCCGATGACGGCATGCGGGCCCTCGACGTCGTGGTCGATTGCCTTGCCCAGGTCATGAAGCAGGCCGGCGCGCTTGGCGGTCACAACGTCCAGGCCAAGCTCGGAAGCCATCACGCCGCACAGATCAGAGACCTCGAGGGAATGCTGAAGCACGTTCTGACCAAACGAGGTACGGTAGCGCAGGGCACCAAGGGTCTTGACGATCTCGGGGTGCAGATCGTGGATGCCGGTATCGAAGGCAGCCTGCTCGCCAGCCTCACGCACGCGCTGCTGAACCAGGTCAGCGGCCTTGTGATACATCTCCTCGATACGGGCAGGGTGAATGCGGCCGTCGGCGATGAGGTTCTCGAGGGCGACACGGGCGGTCTCACGACGGACCGGGTCGAAGCTCGAAAGAACGACGGTCTCGGGCGTGTCGTCGATCACGAGGTTGACACCGGAAACCTGCTCGAAGGTCCGGATGTTGCGACCCTCGCGACCGATGATACGGCCCTTGAGGTCATCAGAGGGAATGTGCACGGAGGTAACGGTGACCTCGGCAGTGTGGTCGGCAGCGCAGCGCTGAATCGCCAGAGACAGAATCTCCTGGGCGGTCTTGTGGCACTCGGCGCGAACCTGCTGCTCGGACTCGCGAATGATCGTGGCGGCCTCGTGGGTGACCTCGCCGCGAACCTTATCGAGGAGCTCCTTGTGGGCGTCCTCGCGGGTAAGGTCGGCGATACGCTCGAGCTCGGAGGTCTGCTTTGCGCAGAGCTCCTCGAGCTCACGGGAGCGCTTCTCGACCTGACCGGCCTGGCTGGACAGCTGATGCTCGCGCTTGTCGAGAGCGTCGTTGCGGCGATCGAGGGATTCCTCGCGCTGCATCACGCGGTTCTCGAGCGTACGAATCTCGTTCTTACGCTGCTTGTCCTCAGCCTCAGCGGCCTGCTTGTTCTTGATGATCTCCTCTTTAGCCTCGAGCAGAGCCTCTTTTTTGAGGGTCTCGGCCTGACGCTTAGCATCACCGATCAGGGACTCAGCCTGTGCGTGTGCCGACTGGATTTTTTCGTCGGCCTCGTGAAGACTACCCTGCTTGGCGGTGCGCATGTAGGCAATGGCGGCGATGGCACCCAAAATGATGCCAACGAGCGCTGCGATGATAGGCATGCTCACTCCTTTTTATGGATTCGTTACACAACAAAGCGAACCGTCCTTACGAACGGCTCGCGACATTTGAGTAATATGGGCGCAGCTTATGCGGGTCGGATACAGATAAACATATAAACAAACTCATCACAGATGAGCACATATCACAAAGCAAATGACAGTATTTATCGTACGTTGAACCACAACAACTGTCAAATAAATGGCCCCAGCACGGCGGCTAAAACGCGGTGAACGGCAGGGCCACAAAACGCATACGCCTAAACCGCACATTCCTCACGTTCGGCATTAAGACGTGCCTTAACGGCATCGGCGGCGATGTGATACGAGAAGCCCTTGCCCATCAAAAACCGAACCAGTTTTTCGAATCCGCGCGTCTCTGGAACACGCCGCTTGGCGAGCAGGGCTGACGCACGCGCCAAATCGTCTTCGACGGCAAAATAATCCTCGGGATAACCGGGAATGTCATCGAGCACGACATGACGGCGCTTGAGCTCGGTCTCGATTTTACGCTGTCCCCAACCGCGCCGCTTGCGTTCCTCGATAAAGTACGAGCAAAAGCGGTTCTCGTCTAAAAAGCGATACTCGGTGGCGCGCTCGACGGCGAAATCGATCGCGGGCTGGCGAAAGCCGTAGCGTGCCAACTTGTCACGGACCTCACCCGTCGCATGGTCGCGTCGCGATAGCATCTCGGTCACCATGGTAAGTGCACATTTACGCTCGATGAGCTGCACCGCTTCACGAAAGTTATCCCAATCACAGGGAAGATCGGGGCGATTTTTGACATACAGGCGCGCGACCCGCACGGGAATCCAAATGGACCGCTCAAAACCGCCCTCAAGCTCACAATCGATATGTGCGCAAGGCTTTTTGGACGCATACCCGCTCGAGAACGAGGAGGCCGCCTTCTTATCGGGAAAGACGACCGTGGCCTCGGTCACCGTATACGACATGAGCGTAACCGCTACTCGTCGTCATCATCGAGCATGGCGGAACCATCGATGGCGTAAAGCTCGTCAAACTCCTCAGGCGCAGGCTGATCGGTCAGCTCGACCTCGGATGGAGCATCGTCGTCAAACTCAAGCCCGCAGGCAAGGCGGACCTTATGCTCAATCTCGTCGGCGCAATCAGGGTGTTCGCGCAGGAACGCCTTGGCGGCCTCGCGACCGTTGCCGAGCTTGTCCTCGCCATAGGCAAACCAGGAGCCCATCTTCTTGCAGATGCCGCACTCGACAGCCATGTCCAGAATCGAGCCCTCCTTAGAGATGCCCGTACCGTACATGATGTCGAACTCAGCAGAACGGAACGGAGCTGCCACCTTGTTCTTAACGACCTTGGCGCGCACGCGGTTACCGATAACCTCGTCCTTAAGCTTAATGCTGTCGATGCGGCGAATGTCGATACGCACCGAAGAGAAGAACTTAAGGGCGCGGCCGCCCGTCGTGGTCTCGGGGTTGCCGAACATGACGCCGATCTTCTCTCGCAGCTGGTTAATGAAGATGCATGTCGTGTTGGACTTGGACAGCGAGCCGGCGAGCTTGCGGAGCGCCTGACTCATCAGGCGAGCTTGCAAACCGACCGTGGTATCGCCGATCTCTCCCTCGATCTCGGCACGCGGGGTCAGCGCGGCGACGGAGTCGACGACGATGGCATCGATGGCGCCGGAACGCACGAGCATGTCAACAATCTCGAGCGCCTGCTCACCCGTATCAGGCTGGGAAATCAGTACCTCGTCGATATCCACGCCAATGCGCGCGGCATACGTGGGATCGAGCGCGTGCTCGGCATCGATAAATGCCACCACGCCACCCATTGCCTGGGCCTCGGCCAGGATCTCAAGCGAAAGCGTCGTCTTACCGGAGGACTCAGGACCGTAAATCTCGACGATGCGGCCGCGCGGCACACCGCCGATACCCAGAGCGGCATCGAGTGCCAGAGCGCCCGTAGGGATGGCCTCGACCTCGAGCTCGGGGCCACCGTCGCCGTACCTCATGATGGAACCCTGGCCGAATTTCTTCTCGATCTCGGCCTTGGTGGTGGCGATCATCTCATCGCGCTCTTTACCCGTCGTGCGAGCATGAACGGTACGTACGGGACCTGAATTCTTGGCCATGAAAAGCCCTCCTCTTAACAACCTGCATCGATAATAAACGAACGGCTGTTCGTGGTCAACCGTTCAGATAAATCATATGCAGGCAGTCTTTCCAAAACCCAACCAAACGCCGACCAAACACTGACCAAATGCTTGACCACAAAGGGCCGAATAAGAAAAAGGAAGGCAAGAATACACCTATAACCAGCGCAAACGCTAAATTCGTCAGGGGTCCCTATCTCCACAATTAAGGGGCCCTAAGGCCCCTTAAAACACGTCTATTCCATAGAGTTGAGCACAAGGGCAATGCGTCCCAATGCCTCCGCGACCGCATGGGCACGAACACACGAACGGTCGCCCTCATAGTGGCAGCGCACAGAGTCCACGACCGGCACTTCCCCATCAGCCGCGCGATACGCCCAGCCAATATAGAAAGTGCCAGCCGGATCGTCCTCAGTGCCGCCGCCGGGGCCGGCATAACCCGTTGCGCTCACTGCAATATCGCTCTGGTACAGCTCCAGCGAACCCGCCGCCATCTCGCGCGCGGTCTGATGCGACACCGCGGTATAGCGGTCGAGCGTCTCCTGATCAACACCCAAAACGCGATGCTTGATCTCATCGCAGTAGGTCACCGCACCGCCACGCAGCACCACCGAGGCGCCCGGGATATCGGCAATCGTCGAGGCGATCATACCTGCTGTCAGCGACTCAGCCGTCGAAACCGTCACGCCCCGAGCGCTCGCGCGCTCGACAATATGACGCGCCAGCTCCTCGTTATGTGCGGAAATCTGATCAAAAGAGTCCGTCATACCCACCAGGACCTAGATCGAAAAGACGATCTTGCGGCAGTTCCAGAAGTATTGGGCGCCCGAGATAACGGTCAGGACAACGGCAACGGCGTACAGGAAGCGCGACACCGAGTAGATGCCGAGCGTCAGCGCCAGCGGGCCAAGGTGCAAGCCGGCCATCGCAAAGACGCACAGGTAACCGCAGATGGAGACCATCGTGGTCGCCGTCTTGTACTTGCCAAGCTTATCGGCGGCAACGACCACGCCGGCGGCACTCGCAACCATGCGCAGGGCGCTTACCAACAGCTCGCGGAACAAGATGATGAACACGGACCAAACCGTCACGGTGCCAAAGTCCAAGAACAGCAGCAAGGCCGAGAACACGAGCAGCTTGTCGGCGATGGGGTCCAAGAACTTACCGAAATCGGTAATCTCGTTGCGCGAGCGCGCCAGGTAGCCGTCGACCTTATCGGTGCACGACAGGATCACATACAGAATGAAGGCAGCGGCGGCGAGCGGGCCGTCGAAGGTGCTCCAATCTGTACCGGCAACACTCGTGTGAGAAAGCGCCGACACGATCATGAACACCGGGATAAAGACGATGCGAACGCACGTCACGATGTTGGCGGGCGTCCAAACACTCGTCAGTTCCTTATTGCTCTCGTTTGCCACGATGCTCTCCTACTCCACAACATGGCCGATAAGCTCATAGCAGAAGCTATCGGTAAACTCGACCGTCAGAATATCGCCCACGGACGCCTCGCTGGCGTCCAAGTGCACCGCGCCATCGGAATCGGGCGCCTGGAACCAGGCATGGCCGATCAGCTCGGCGCCGTCCTCGGTCTCCTCGATGCCGTCGACAATCACCTGGGCGCGCTCGCCCACATGTGCGGCGGTGGCGGCAAAACCGAGCGACTCGGCCAGGTCCATGGCCTCCTGGGCGCGCTCGAGCTTGACCTCCTCATCGACCTGACCTTCCATCTTGGCGGCCAGGCTGCCCTCCTCCTGCGAGTAGGCAAAGACGCTCGTGTAGTCAAAGCAGACGGTGTCCATAAAGTCGATAAGGTCGCGGAACTCGTCGTCGGTCTCGGTCGGGAAGCCGACCATGGCCGTGGAACGGATCACGATGCCGGGGATACGCTCACGCAGATCGCGAAACAGGTCCTCGAGCTCCTGGCGCGAACCGGAGCGACGCATGGCCTTAAGGATGCGTGCGTCGCAGTGCTGCACGGGGATATCGATATAGGGTAGCACCTCGGGGGTATCGCGAATCGTCTCGATAAGCTCGTCGGTCATGCCCTCGGGCTGCAGGTAGAGAACACGGACCCAGACGTTCTGCGGGCGCACGGCCTCGGCAACGGCATGCAGCAGCTGCGCCAGATTGCGCGGCGAGCCATCGGTGGCGTCTTCGTCGGCAAAGTCGGTGCCCCAAATACCCGTGTCCTGGCCGATCAGCACGATCTCGCGCACACCGCCGGCAACCAGGTCGCGTACCTCGGAGATAATGCTCTCGGCATTGCGCGAATGATAGCGACCGCGAATATAGGGGATCATGCAGAAGCTGCAGAAGCGGTTGCAGCCATCGGAAATCTTGACGTAAGCAACAGCGCCCTCGACAGTGCGCTTGACTTGCGGAATATAGGCAGCGATCTCACGCTCGACACCCAGCACGCCATCGATGACCGCCACGATGCCGTCCTCCTCGTCGGCCTTCACAAAGGCAGCGACCTCGGGCAGCTCGTCAGGCAGGTCGTCGCCATAGCGCGACGGCACACAGCCGCACATGACGATGGGACAAGAACGAACGCCGTCCTGAACCTCGTTGGCGAGCTCGAGCGTGGTCTCGATGCTCTCGGACGTTGCGGAGGCGAGGAACGAGCATGTATTGACGATGGCGATATCGGCATCCTGCGGATCGAATGCCTCCTCGTAGCCTGCGGCGGTCAAAAGAGAACGCATGCGGTCGGTGTCAACCTCGTTCTTAGCGCACCCGAGGGTGATGTAGAGCACGGAGCCCAACGGTGTATCCATGTTGGAGAGCGGTCCTTTCGAATGATATTAGCGGTAGTTGGTGAACTGCAGCGGCTGGCCGTAGTCCTGGTCGCGCAGGAACTGGATCACGGTCTGCAACGCGTCCTTCGATGCAGAGGAAACACGCAGCTTGTCGGCCTCGATGGTCACCTTGACCTTGAGCTTTTGATCCTTGATGTCCTTGTTGATCTTCTTGGCGGTCGCCTGGTCGATACCCTCGACGATATGGCCGAGCACGCGCACGGTGCCGCCCGATGCCGCCTGCGGAGCATCCCACGAGACAGCCTTGAGGTCGATGCCGCGCTTGATGAGCTTGGAACTCAGCACGTCGACAATCTGTTTGGAGACAAAGTCGGCCGGGGCGTTGATCGTAAAGAGCTTGTCGCCCTTCGAAAGCTCGATCGTGGCGCCGGAATCCTTCAGGTCATAGCGCTGGGAAATCTCGCGCGTGGTCTGCTGGAAGGCGTTGTCGACCTCTTGCATGTTGACCTCGGACACGACGTCGAAGCTAGAATCTTTAGCCATGATGTTTCCTTTCGCGTACGAGCGGCCTAATAGCTATCGTACGAATAGTCGGTAGAATCGGTGGGCGTCTGACCGTCAGTTGAGGTATCGGCGCCATCCGTGGACTGGGCATCGGTACCGTCGGTGGTATCGGTACCATCGGTGGTGTCGGTACCATCAGAACTTTCACCATTCTCGGAATCAGTCGTCTCCTTCTTGGGAACGGTGATCGTCACACGCGCCACGCCCGAGGTCTTGGTATCGTAACGGACCTTTTCACCGTTCTTGGTAACGGTGACATCGGAAGGCTTGGACGTGGTGATCTCGATCGAGGACTCGGGCGTGTACTCCTGCTCAAAGGGGCCAGTCGCCTGGGCGCCATAGACCGACTTGCCGTCGACCTTGACCTCAATCCACGCGGTCTTTCCCTTGGCAACGGAGACCTTGACCTTCGTAACCTCGTTCTCTTCCTTCTTGGCCGTCTTGGTGGCGTCCGAATCGGTCGACTCATCCGTCGCCTCATCGGTGTCTTCGTCCTCGTCGACCGTTTCGGTCTTCTTAGAAGACTTCTTGGTCGTCGTCTTGGTAGCAGTGGGCGTCTCGGGCGTGTTCTCGGGCGCCGAAGATGCGCAGCCGCGCAGAAGCACCACGATGAGCACAATCAACAGCAGCGCAACGGCACCGATGCCGGCGTAGACGATACGCGGATCGAGCCCGTTGTTTTGAGGAGTACGTGATCCGCCGCGTCCACGACTGGAACTGCTGCGACCGCCTCCCTGAGGCATACGACCACGATTGCCATCGGAACGGCCGCGATAGCCACCCTGGCCCTGAAGGCTGCGCTGACCCGAGCGGGGCGCAAGTTCACCGCGGCCTTGATAGCCACGCTGGCCCGAACGCGGAGCCGAAGAGCGCTGGCCATACGGCTGTGATTGAGAGCGAAGACGCGGCGTCACCTGCGTGGTATCGGCATCCGCATAGCCACCGCGAGAGCGTCCCGTAGAGGCACCACGGTAACCGCGATCGGAATAGCCGCCGTCGCCGTAGCCGGCACGAGGGTCACGCGCCACGCCTCGGGCAGCGGGAAGTGCACGGTCCTCGGGCATCGGCGTACTGCGGAACCGGTCACGCTGTGAGCGAATCTCCTCGCCCGAACCCGTCTCGGTAATATAACCGGCCTGCTGAGGACGCTGTCCATAGCGGGTCGAACGACCGCCCTGAACCATCAGGAAGCGCCCGTTTTCGACCGAGGAACGCGAATTGACGTAGCCGGCGGCGTCCTGAAAACGACCGCCCTGCTGCGACGTCTCGCGTTCGTATGCCATCAGATCGTCAAAGTAGGCATTGACGACCTCGCGCGGATTGAGGCCCAAAAAGCGAGCATAGCTCGAAATCATGCCCTGCGCATAGCCGCGCGGCGGCATCGAAGCAAAGTTACCGGTCTCGAAAAACTCGATGATCTGCGGCCTGATTTTGATGGTGTTGGCGACTTGCTGAATGGAAAGGCCCATTCGGCGACGCTGCTCGAGCAGCATGTCACCAAAGCGTGCAGCCATCAGAATCCTCCAAACTCACGATCTTCACGTGCCATCTCGGCGTCGACAGATTTCAGCGCGGCAAGCCCCTCCTCGTCCAACAGGACCTCGCGCGGCTTGGAACCGTCGGGCGGACCGACGACACCCTTTTCTTCCAGCATGTCCATAATACGCCCGGCACGCGCATAGCCAACCTTCAGACGGCGTTGCAGGCCAGATGTGGAGCCCAGCTGCGATTCCACCACAATATGGGCGGCTTCCCAAATGAGCGGGTCGTCGTCCTGCGGCTCGGCGACTCCGGTGCGGACAATCCCGCCGCCACCCGCCATGGACATGGAAGCAGGCGCCACGGCAGACAGGATCTCCTCGTGGTAGTCGGGCTCGCTCTGCGACTTGACGAACTCGACAATCTCGTTGATTTCGTCGTCCGAAACAAAGCAGCCCTGAATACGGCGAGGCTTGCCCCAGTCGACCTTGGAAAACAGCATGTCGCCCAAACCGGTGAGCTTTTCGGCACCCATCTGGTCGATGATGACGCGCGAGTCGATACCCGTGGCAACGTTAAAGGCGATACGGTTGGTAATGTTGGCCTTGATAAGACCCGTCACCACGTTGGAGCTCGGACGCTGCGTAGCCACGATGAGGTGAATACCGGCGGCACGGCCCAGCTGTGCAATACGCACGATCGAGGCCTCGACATCCTTACCGGCAACCATCATCAGATCCGAGAGCTCGTCAATGATGATGACCAGGTAGGGCATCTTTTGCGGCGGGTTATCGTAATGCTCAAACTCGCCGGCGGCCTGCTTTTCGTTGTAGGTCGAGATCTTACGCACGTTGAGACGCTCGAAGACCTTCAGGCGACGCTCCATCTCGGACACGGCCCATTGCAGAGCGCTCGCGGCCTGCTTGGGCTCGGTCACTACAGGCACGTAAAGATGCGGCAGACCGTTATAGCCCGCAAGCTCGACGCGCTTGGGGTCGACCATGATCAGGCGAACGTCCTCGGGAAGGGCGCGCATGAGCAGAGTCGTAATGATGGAGTTGATCATGACCGACTTACCGGAACCCGTGGTACCGGCGATCAGCAGGTGGGGCATCTTGGCAAGGTCGGCGACGACCGGCGTGCCCTCGGCATCGCGCCCGATTGCGAGCTCAAGCGGACCGCCCTTCACATAGGGCAGCACGTCGCCCAAGTTGACGTTCTGGCGCTTGCGATTGGGGATCTCGATGCCCACGAGCGAGGTGCCGGGGATCGGGGCAAAGATACGAACCGACTGGGCAGCGAGCGAAAGCGCGATATCGTCCTCGAGGCTCGAGATCTTGCTCACGCGCTCGCCCTCGCCAGGTTGCAGCTTAAAGGTCGTCACCGTGGGGCCGGCGATCCAGCCGACCACGCGGGCACTGCGGCCAAACTCAAGCAACGTGGACTGAAGCGACTCGGCAGTCTGTTCCAGCTCCTTGTCAGAAGACGCGGAGGACGCCGACTGCGGGTTGGCATGCAGGATTTCGAGTGGCGGAAGCTTAAGGCCATCCTCTTCTTCGCCCTCGTTATCCGCGGGGGCATTGACCGCTCCCCCATCGCTAGAAGTAGGCGCCTCGGCAGCGCCCGCGACAGCCGTATCGGCAACCTTGGGATGCTTCAAGAAGTCGGGAATCTGCGGAGCTGCCGAGACAGGATTCACGGCAAACGGCGGCTCGGACTCGTCAATCTTATCGGGGTCGTCTTCCATCGAAAGCTGACCGGTTACCTGGTCGCGCTTGGCATGGCGACGCGGCAGCAAAGTTCTCTTTGCAGTCTCAATCGGTGCCTCGTCGTCCTCGTCATCGCCCTCAGTGAGCTCAATCTCGCTATCGGACCAGGACGGGTCGGGCTCACTCGTATTGAGCTTAGGCGCAGCCTTGCCCTTCTTGGCATGGCGGCGCGGCAGCAGCGTCGTCTTAGCGCGCTCGGCCTCCATGGCATCGGATACGTCGACAAACGGATCCTCGTCCTCGTCGTCATTGTCCAAAACCGGGTCCACATCGTTGCCCATGACCGTGGTCACGGCAGCATCGGAGCCCTTTTGACGAAGAATGCTCAGGTGCGGACGGGCAACGCCGGGCACCGACAGGGCTTCGTCGTCACCCCACGGACTCGCGTTAACATCGGCACGACGGCGCTCGGCAAAATCGGCCGCGCGGTCGCGAGCAGAGCGCAAAACGCCGCCAACCGAAAAGCCGACGATGACCAGGCCCACGACGACAAGGCCCAGCAGGACCACCATCGCGATAGGCTTACCCAGGGCATTCTGCAGCGCACTCGCAATAAACGCACCGATGTAGCCACCCGAGGCGGACAGGTTTTGCGGCGTGAACATAAGGTCACACGAGACGCTCGTACCCGGCACCATCAGCGACAGAATGGAGACGACGGCGATAAAGACCACGGCGCCGCCCGCAACAGAGCGCGCGTTGAGCGGCGAGTCCTCGCCTAAAAAGAGCGTGGCGGCAAACAGCAAAATGACGATCGGCAGCACGTAGGCGCCCAGACCAAAGCCCAAGTGGTAGAAACCAGCAACCGCAGCCGTAACGGGCGCAGTCGCCGGCGAAATCACGGCAATAAAGGACGCAATCGCCAAAACGGCAATGACCACGCCGGCGATATCGCGGTTGGCCGAGGGCTCGACCAAGGGCTCGAAATCATCGAACTCGGACTCGTGGCCCTTATTGGCACGCAGATGGGAACCGGCACCCTTAGCAGATGCCGGTTGGTTGTTGGCCTTATTGCCTTTGGCGTTTTGTGCAGATCCGCGCGCCAAACTAAACCTCCATGACGACCGGGATGATCATCGGACGAGTGCGCGTACGGCTCCAGATAAAGTTGGAGAGCGAGTCGCGCACGGCCTTGCGAATGGCATCGGAACCGCTGCTCGTAAAGCTGAACTTGCCCTTCTCGATCGTCTTCATGATGGACGCGGAGGCATCCTCGGAGAACTGGTCGTCGATGGCAAACGAGACGCCGCGCCCCGAGAACTCAATGGCCTCGATCTTCTTGTGCTTGAGCGAGACGATAGCAACAGCGGTAACCATACCGTCGTTGGCGAGCTTCTGGCGATCGCGCAAGACGATGGGGTCGGTATCGCCGATGCGCAGGCCGTCGACGTAGACGACGCCGGACTCGACGGGCGTACCGCGCTTGACGATACCGCCGCGCATCTCGAGCGTGTCGCCGTTGTCGAGGATAAAGATATGATCGTCCTTGAGACCCATCTTGCGGGCCAGCTGAGCATGGGCGCGCAGATGCACGGCTTCACCGTGAACCGGCATAAAGTACGTGGGCTTGGCCATGGCCATCAGGAGCTTGAGCTCCTCCTGGCTACCGTGACCGGAAACGTGAACGAGAGCGCGGTTCTTATCCCACACGTCGCAGCCGAGCTTGGCCAGGCTGTTGACGACCTGCTGGACGGCTTTCTCATTGCCGGGAACAGGAGTTGCCGAGAGGATAACGGTATCGCCCTCGTGGATGGAGAGCGTCTTGTGCTCGCCATTGGCCATGCGGGACAGGGCCGACAGCGGCTCGCCCTGCGAACCGGTGCACATGACGACAATCTTGTCGTCAGGCAGGTTATCAATGTCAAAGGCATCGATGATATCGGCGTCGTCGATGTTGAGGTAGCCAAGCTCGCGCGCCACGCGGGTGTTAGTGAGCATGGAGCGACCGGTCACAACGACCTTACGGCCGCACTTGCGGGCGGCATCGCAGATCTGCTGCAAACGATGGATGTGGCTCGAGAACGACGCGACGAACACGCGACCCGGCGCGTTCTTGATGGCGTGCAGCAGGTTGGGACCAACCTCGGCCTCGGACTTGGTAAAGCCGGGAACCGTGGCGTTGGTGGAGTCGGAAAGCAGCAGGTCGATACCCTGCTTGGCAAAGCGGCTGATAGCGGCATAGTCGGGCGTGACGCCGTCGATGGGCGTCTGGTCGAGCTTAAAGTCGCCGGTGTGCATAACGGTACCCTGGTTGGTGCGGATGAACACGCCCAGAGCGCCGGGAATGGAGTGCGTCATCGAGAAGAAGTCGAGCGAGATGCCGCCGAGGTTGACATGGCTCCCGCCCTTGACCTCGCGGAATTTGGGCGCGCGGATGCGGAACTCAGAAAGCTTGCCCTCGATAAAGCCAAGCGTCAGCTTGCTCGAGAAGATGGGCACCTTGTTGTTGAGGTCCTGCAGCAGGTACGGAAGCGAACCGGTGTGGTCCTCATGGCCGTGGGTGACGACGATACCGCGGAGCTTCTCCTCGTTCTCCAGGACATAGGTGTAATCAGGAAGCACCAGGTCGATACCGGGCTGGGAGTCGTCGGGGAACATGAGGCCGGCGTCGACGAGCACCATGTCGTCGCCGCACTCGAAGACCGTCATGTTCTTGCCGATGCCGTCAAGGCCGCCGAGCGGGATAATCTTCAAGGGAGATGATTTTTTAGCTGCCATAGGTTAGTGTGGTTTCCTTTCTTCGAAACGGGTCTGGAACAACCGACGGGGCGCTTCTGGCAAACCGACCGCCGGGAACGTACAAACATGCATCACAGAGTCGACGCAGTAACCACAGTATGATACCCATTTGCCCACCAACAGACCACCCATGCATCAAAGCCCCATCTGAACTGGTCTATCCCGCCGGTCTGGTCTCAGCGGGCCCGGCACGGGCTAAGTTTCCTGCTCTACAGTCCTGCGCAAGACGGAAAGCACATTAAGTGCTTTCCTTTGCGTGCGGAACTCGCGATAAACTTAGCCCGTGCCGGGCCCGCTGAGACCAGACCGGCCAAAATGGGACAGGTTTATTTTGGTTGGTTTTATCTGAGGATATGCCGGGTGTGCAGCTATCGACAATTCAGAAAAAAGGAAAGCTGAATTGACCATCTGACAAAATCGAAACCCGCACCAACCAGCCCTTTTGCTATTCCCGGCGGGGGCCGCGGATAAAGTTTATCGCGAGTTCCGCACGAACAGGAGGCCACTTAATGTTGCCTCCGTCGTGAGCAGGACTGTAGAGCAGGAAACTTTATCCGCGGCCCCCGCCGGGAATAGCAAAAGGGCGACCCCTGTCCGGGGTCGCCCTTGTTGAGCTGCTTATGTGTAGCTATTACTCGGCGTCATGGTGACGGCGGGGCTTGCGGCCTCCGTTGTCGCCGGGACGGCGCGGACGATCGCTGCGCTCGGAGCGCTCGCGACGCGGACGCTCACGGCGCTGGAAGTGCTCGCCGTCGCCCTCGGAGGCACCCTCGGCGCGAGCCGGGGCCTCGGGCTTGTCAAGACGATCGAGCGAGATCTTGCCGCGATCGTCGACCTCAATGACGACGACCTTGACCTCGTCGCCCACGTTGAGGACGTCCTCGACCTTCTCCACGCGGCCCTTGGCAACGCGGGAGATATGCAGCAGGCCGTCCTTACCGGGCAGCAGGTTGACGAAGGCACCGAAGGGCTGGATGGAGACCACACGACCGGTGTACTCCTCACCCGGCTCGGGAACCTTGATGATGAGCTTGATGCGCTCGACAGCCTGGTCAACGGACTCGCCGGTGCCGCCGACAAAGACGGTGCCGTCCTCCTGGATGTCGACCGAAGCGCCGGTCTCATCCTGGATACCACGGATGACCTTACCGCCGGAACCGATGACGTCGCGGATCTTGTCGGTCGGAACCTGGATGGAGACGATACGCGGAGCGGTGCTGCGCGTGGTGTGACGCGGCTCGGGGATCACATCGAGCATCTTCTGCAGAATGAAGGCGCGACCCTCCTTGGCCTGCTGCAGGGCGCGGGCCAGGATGTCGAAGGTGAGGCCGGTGGCCTTGTTGTCCATCTGCAGGGCGGTGATGCCCTCGGTGGTGCCGGTGACCTTAAAGTCCATGTCGCCCAGGAAGTCCTCGAGACCCTGGATGTCGGACAGAACCACGGTCTTGCCCTCCTCCTGGATCAGGCCCATGGCGATACCGGAGACCGGGCGCTTAATGGGCACGCCGCCGTCCATAAGGGCGAGCGTGGAACCGCAGGTCGAAGCCATCGAAGAGGAGCCGTTGGACTCCATGACCTCGGAGACGACGCGGATGGCATAGGGGAACTCGTTCTCGTCGGGAAGCACCGGAAGCAGAGCGCGCTCGGCCAGATTGCCATGGCCGATCTCGCGGCGCTTGGGGCTGCCCATGCGGCCGGTCTCGCCGGTGCAGAACGGCGGGAAGTTGTAGTGGTGCATGTAGCGCTTGCCCTCGGTGGGCTCGATGGTATCCAGACGCTGGCCCTCGTTGAGCATGCCGAGCGACAGGACGGAAAGCACCTGGGTCTGGCCACGCTGGAACAGACCGGAGCCGTGAACGAGCGGCAGGTAGTTGTCCTTCACCATGATGGGACGAATCTCGTCGGCGGCACGGCCGTCGACGCGCTCGCCGGTCTCGACGACCATGGTGCGCATGGCCTTCTTCTCGAGCTTTTTGAGCGCCACGGGGATCTCGCGCTCCCAAGCGGCCTGCTCCTCCTCGGTGAACTCGGCGCGGATGGACTCCTTCAGAGCCTCGACCTTACCGATACGGGAGAGCTTGTCGGCGTCGCGAAGGGCGGCAGCCATCTCGTCGTAGTGGGCGAAGATGCGCTCCTGGACCACCTCGACGGGCTGGTCGAGCGGGTACTCCTTCTTGACGATGGCGCCGTTGACCTGCTCCCACTCGGCGACGAACTCGTCCTGAGCCTGACAGAAGGCAGCAAGGGCCTCCTGGCCAAACTTCATAGCGGCGAGCATGTCGTCCTCGGAGATCTCCTCGGCGCCGGCCTCGACCATCGAGATGAAGTCGGCAGAGCCGCCCAGCTCCAGGTCCAGATCGGAGTTCTCGCGCTCCTCATAGGTGGGGTTGACGATAAACTCGCCGGTCTCCACGTTGCGGCCGATGCGCACGCAGGCAAGCGGGCCCTCGAAGGGCACGCCGCCGAGCGTCATGGCCAAGGAGGCGCCCATGACGTTGATGACGTCGAAGGGGTTGACCTGGTCAGCGACGAGTGAAGTAGCGACGATGTGCACCTCGTTACGGAAGCCGTCCGGGAAGCTCGGGCGAATCGGACGGTCGATCATGCGCGCGGTGAGCGTGGCCTTCTCGCTGGGACGGCCCTCGCGCTTGAGGTAACCACCCGGGATGCGGCCGGCGGCGTACATCTTCTCGTTGAAGTCGACGGTCAGCGGGAAGAAGTCGTAGTTCTTGCGCTCCTTGGAGACGACCACGGTGTCGAGCATCGTGGTGTCGCCCTGCTTGACCAGGCACGCGCCGGTGGCCTGCTTGGCAAGCTCGCCCGACTCAAAGGTGTAGGTCTTGCCGTACAGCTCAAAGGTCTTGGATACGAGTGTCATTGTTCTCCTTTACCCCGCAGACCCCTTGCCTGCGGGCTTCTCATGTGACGCGGGCCCCCTGCCCCCGCCACGCTTCAGAGCGTGATTGTTCACGCCCTTACACAAAAAGAGCGCCCCGCTGCGCAGGACGCTCTTAGCATGTACAAATCCTTACTGGATGTTGTCGCGGATGCCCAGAGCCTTGATGAGCTCACGGTACTCGACGATGTCGCTCTTCTTGATGTAGGAGAGAAGACGACGACGACGGCCGACGAGCATGAGCAGGCCACGACGGGTGTGGAAGTCCTTCTGGTGGGACTTCATGTGCTCGGTCAGCTCCTTGATGCGCTCGGACAGGATGGCAACCTGAACCTTAGGGTTACCGGTGTCGACCGGGGTGTTACCGAACTGGGCAGTCAGCTCCGCCTTGCGCTCTTTGGAAACAGTCATTGTTTCACCTTTCGTTTTACGTCGCCCGCGGGCGACTCGATTCGCCTCGGACTGGGAAGCCGCCGGTGGAGCGAGCAACCAAGGTCGAGGTACCAACAGGTCGGTATGTTACCACAAGCAGCCTACGCCTGCGCATCATCACCGACCCAACATGAATTCCATCGCACGGAGCCGTTGATCGGTATGTGTTGCCGCCCAGACATGCGAAAGCCCGAGCAAAAACGCCGCAGTATGCGGGTCGATCTTTTGATCCATAAGCTCGTCGAAGGTCATGCCCATAAGGGCTCGTAACCAGGCGACCTCACCGGTCGACACAAGCTCGGCACCCGGAACGCTCGACGCGCACGACCCGCATAGCAAGCCACCCGCCTGAGACGAAAAATACGACAGCATAGGGTCGCCGCACGAAACACAGGCAGAAAAATCGGGTCGATACCCGATATGCGACAGCAGTTTAAAGACAAAGGCGGCTACCAGGAGGTCCATGTGCGCCGTATCGAGGCCGCCGCCCACAAGTTCTAAGGCGCGCGAGGAAATGGCAAAGGTAAATGGATCCTCGGCATCCTCAAACGAACATACACGCGCGACCTCGGCAATCGCGCTCGCCGCACAGGTCGCCTCGTAATCGGGGGCGGCGCCAAGGGGAGCCTCCAACAACTCGGCCTGCGACACGATGTCAAGCGAGCGTCCGTGCGCGAGCAGCATATCAACCGTGCAGAACAGCTCGCAGCGCGCCGCCAAGCGACCGCCAGGCTTGCGCGCGCCCTTTGCCACGGCACGCACCTGGCGGCCTAGCTCGTCAAGCATCGTCAAGATCAAATCGGTTTCCTTGAGCTTGGTCTTGTCGAGGACGAGCACTTTCGTGCGATATGTGCGAGAACCTGCCATATGCGTTCGAAAGGTTAATCTTCGGCGTTATACCCAAAGCGGCGGATTTGGGCCTCATCGTCGCGCCAGCCGGCCTTGACCTTCACGTCCAGCTCCAAAAAGACCTGCGTGCCAAAGATACGCTCAAGATCGCGACGGGCGTCGATACCGATATGTTTGATCATCTCGCCGCCCTTGCCGATGATGATGCCCTTTTGGCCCTCGCGCTCGACGTAAATGGTGGCATGCACGCGCAGCACCTTCTTGGTCTGCTCGAGCGCATCGCAGATCACGCCCACGGAGTGCGGGATCTCGTCACGGGTGCGGCGCAAGACTTTCTCGCGCACAAACTCGGCGACAAGCGTCTCGTCGGAAGCATCGGTACCCATATCTTCGGGGAACCAACGCGGACCCTCGGGCAAAAACTGCGCAACGGTCTCAATGAAGGCGTCGACGTTGAAGTTCTTCACCGACGAGGTCACGATCTCGTCGTCGTATTCCATAAGCTCATGCGCTGCCTTGAGCTGCTCCATGACCTGTGCGGGGTCGGCCTCGTCGGCCTTGGTGAGCACCAGGACCTTCTTGCAGCGGGTGCCTCTGACGCGCTCGGCAACCCAGGCGTCTCCCCTGCCGATGGGCTTGGCGGCATCAATCAAAAACGCGACGACGTCAACGTCATTGAGCTCGAACAGGGCGCTTTTGTTGAGCTCGGAGCCCAGACCGTCCTTGGGCTTATGGATACCCGGGGTATCGACAAAGACCAGCTGGTAGCCGGGACGGTTAACCACGGCGCGCATGCGGCGGCGAGTCGTCTGGGCCACCGGCGAGGTGATGGCGACCTTTTTGCCATAGCAGGCGTTGAGCAGCGTGGACTTACCGGCGTTGGGACGACCGACCAGGGCCACAAAGCCGCTGCGGAAACCGGGCTCCACATCGCCAAAGCCCAGAGACGTCTCGTCCTCGTCACATAGGGCGTCAAGCTCCTCGTCGCTCATGCCCTCAAACGGGTCGAATTCTTCTACCTCGTCAAGCGAATCGGCATCCACGACCTCATCCAGAACCTCGTCGTCCAGAACCTCATCGGTAGGCTGCATATTGTCGGACATGGGAATCCCTTTCTAAATAAAGCCAAGCGCGTGAGCAAAGACCAGCAGGCCCACGATTGCGGCGGTGATGGAAAGAACGTACACGGAAGCGGCGGCGATATCCTTGGCGCGCTTCGCCAGCGGATGAAGTTCCTGAGTCGCCAGGTCGACGATCGCCTCCATGGCGGTATTGCACAGCTCGCCGTGAATCACCAGGCCACAGCAGATGATAACCGTGGCCCACTCGGCAATGTCGAGGCCGACGATGCAGCCGGCAATGACGGTACACACGCCCGCCGCGAGCATGACCTTGATATTACGTTCGGTTTTAACGGCGGTGACAAAGCCCTCCATGGCGTAGGAGAACGACTTTAAAAAAGACGGATGGTCCTTGTTCGATCCGGGAATCATAGACGGCTCCTAGTCGTGGGCATGGTTGGTGATGGGACCGACATGGACCAACTTGGGGTCCTCGCCGCGCTCGAGCGCCAGATCGCGCAGGATGGCATCCTCGCGGGCCTCCATGACCTCGGCCTCGTCGTCCTCGATGTGGTCATAGCCCAGCAGGTGCAGCATACCGTGCACAAGCATTAGCCGGCACTCGTCGGCGGGACTGTTACCAAAACCGGGAGCCTGGCGAGCAATAACCTGCGGCGCCAAGATAATATCGCCGAGCTCAATCGTCTCGTCAGCGGGAATGTCCTCATCAAAGGCAGAGTCGCACTCAAACGAGAGCACATCGGTGGTACGGTCGATACCGCGCCACTCGTGGTTGAGCTCGTGCATCTCGTCCTCGTCGACATACGAAAGGGAAATCTCGACTTCACGCTCAGCGCCCTCGGCGGCAAGCACAACCTCGCAGATGTGCTCCACCTCATGCGCGTCGAGCAGCGTATCGAGCTCGGCATCGTTGCTGATCAATACACTCAACGGGACTCCTTTCGGTCACGTACGCGCTTCTCGCGCACATCATCATAAGTATCGTATGCCTCGACGATACGTCCCACCAAGGCATGGCGCACCACGTCGGCACGCTCGAGGTGCGAAAATGCGACATCATCGACACGGCCCAAAATCTTCTCGACATCCGCCAAGCCACCACGACGACCCACCAGGTCACGCTGGCTCAGGTCGCCGGTAATCACGAACTTGGAGTTGAAGCCCAGGCGCGTCAGGAACATCTTCATCTGCTCGGGCGTGGTATTTTGCGCCTCGTCGAGCACCACGAAGGCATCACTCAGCGTGCGGCCGCGCATGTAGGCAAGCGGGGCAATCTCGATCACACCACGCTCCATGAGCTCGTCGGTACGCTCACGATCCATCATGTCAAACAGGGCATCGTAGAGCGGACGCATGTAAGGGTCGATTTTTTCCTCGAGGGTGCCGGGCAAAAAGCCCAAATTCTCCCCCGCCTCGACAACGGGCCGCGTAAGGACCAGGCGACCCACCTCGTGGCGCTTGAGCGCGGCGACGGCGAGCGCCATGGCTAGATAGGTCTTACCGGTACCGGCGGGGCCCAGGCCAAACGTGATGGTATGCGAGCGGATGGCATCAACATAGCGCTTTTGGCCGAGCGTCTTGGGACGAATGACGCGGCCGCGATACGACAGCAGCACGTCATCGCGCAGCGACGAGACGTCGTGCTCGCCATCGCGCAGGACAGCCAAGCAACGCGAGACGTCGTCGGCAGACAGCGTGCGACCGGCAGCCGCCTCGCGAAAAGCGTGTTCGAAAAAACGCGCCACGAGTTCGACCTCGTCCGGGTCGCCGCTCACGGCAATCTGGTCACCGCGCGCAACCACATGGGCGCGAACCAAGTCTTCAACCGCGCGAAGGACAGCGTCGCCGGCGCCCAAGACGCGCGAAGGGTCAATCCACTCGGGAACGGTAAGTCTAATCTTCGAGGCTTCCATGGACCTCCCTGCGAGCATGGACTAAGCCGGAATCATCGACTCCGATGATAGCAACATCGAGCAGGCACGGGGCCTTGAGCCCGCAGACATCGTCAAGACGGGCATGATGGAAGGAGCCGAGCGTCAGGTTGTCGCCATACTCGAGCACCGCACGCTCGACCGTGCCCACGCGGCGGCGGGCATCGGCAATCGCAAGCTCCTGAGCGGCGGCACGCATGCGGCGGCTGCGTTCGGCCATAATCTCGGGCGGTACCTGATCGGGCATATCGGCCGCAAGCGTGCCCGGACGCTTGCTATAGCGGAAGACATGCATGCGCGAAAAGCCCACGCGACGGCACAACGCCAGCGACTCCTCGAACTCCTCGTCCGTCTCGCCGGGAAAGCCGACGATGACGTCGCAAGAAAGTGACGCCTGGGGCAGATTGGTACGAATCATGCGTACCGTGTCCTCAAAGGCCTCCGCGCTATAGGGACGACCCATGCGATGCAGGGTTGCCGTACAGCCGGACTGCACGGGAAGATGCAAGAACGGCGCGATTCGCTGCGGATAGCGCGCCATCACCTTGAGCAGGCGCTCGGAAATGTCCATGGGCTCCACTGAAGAAATGCGCACGTGGGCAATCGTAGTGCGCTCCATAATGGCCTCGAGCAGCTCATCGATCTCCACGTGTTCGTCAGTCGCGCTCTTGCCGTCATAGGCGCCCAGGTTCACGCCAGTCAGCACCACCTCGGGCACACCGGCCTCCTGGGCCTCGCGCACCTGCTCGAGCACGGACTCGACAGGCACGGAGCGCTCGGGGCCGCGTGCCTTCCACACAATACAATACGTGCAGCGGTGATTGCAGCCGTCTTGGATCTTCACGCCCAGACGCGAGCGCCCCAGAGCATCGACCACATCGCTGTCGCTGCAGGCAGCCACACTATCGGATTCGACACCCAGTACCTCGCAGACACGCTCGGCGACGTCGATTTTCGACGGCTCGGCAATCACACGGTCCGAAAGCTCTAATAGCTCTTCGGGATGCAGGTTGACGACGCAGCCGGTCACGACCACGTAGGGCTCGCCTGGATATGACAGCGCATGACGGACGGCCTTGCGGGTCTTGGCCTCGGCCTCGCCCGTCACGGCGCAGGTATTGATTACGATCAGGTCGGCATCCTGGGGCTCCACCATCGCAAAGCCCTGGCGCATAAGATCGGCAGTGATACGGTCGGACTCAACCCGGTTGACGCGACAGCCAAGGTTGACGACGGAAATATGGGGTGCGAGCAAGCGGGCTCCTTAATCGAGGATATCGTCGAGGGCGCTCTTGATACGATCGGTTACCGACTTCTTGCCGGAAGCGACGTCATCGCCCATCTCGTCGGCAAAAGCGCGGAGCAGCTCGCGCTGCTTGTTGGAAAGGTTCGTGGGAACGACCACGCGCAGCTGCACGACCAGTCGACCGCGTGAGCCGCCACCGCCGATGCGCGGCATGCCGAAATTGTTGACGCTGACGGTGTCGCCATACTGCGTGCCAGCGGGGACGCACACCTTGACGACCTCGTCGGGCATAATGCCCTCGACCTCGATCTCGCAGCCGAGCGCGGCCTGCGCAATGGAGATATCGCTCACCAGGTACAGATCGTCGCCATTGCGCTTAAAGCGCTCGTGGTCGGCGACACGCACGTTGACGATCAGGTCGCCCGAGGGCTCACCGCGAAGGCCGGCCTCGCCAAAGCCGCTCACGCGCAGTTGGCGACCGGTCGAGACGCCGGCGGGAATATCGATATCGATCTTTTCGTGCGAAGGCGTGCGGCCCTGGCCGTCACAGGTCTCGCAGGGATGATCGATGACTGTGCCCTCGCCGTGGCAGTCGGGGCAAGGCGAAGAGGACTGGACCTGGCCCAAAAAAGAGCGCTGGACCGTGGTGACATAGCCCGTGCCGTGGCAGCGGCTGCACTGCTTTTCGGTCGCACCGTCAGCCTTGCCCGTACCGTTGCAATCCTCGCAGGGAGCAAGGCGGTCATAGCTGATCGTCTTTTTACAGCCAAGCGCAGCTTCCTCGAGCGTCACCGAAAGCGAGATGGCCATATCGCGACCGCGACGGCGCTCGCGCCGGCTGCGGGCACCACCGCCGGCGCCGCCGCCAAAGAATGACGAGAACAGGTCATCCATGCCCATACCGCCAAAGATATCGTTGATATCGACATAGCCGGAGCCACCAGGGCCATCGGCGGTACCAAAGCGATCGTAATTGGCACGCTTCTGCTCATCGGAAAGAACGGAATAGGCCTCGTTGAGTTCCTTGAACTTGGCCTCGGCCTCGGGGTCGTCCGAAACATCCGGGTGTACGGTACGGGCCTTCTTTAGAAACGCGCGCTTGATCGTCCGCGCGTCGGCATCCTTGTCGACGCCAAGTACCTCGTAGTAATCCCTATTTTCCGACACGACCGAATCCTTCCGACTTTCATTATTGTCACAGTGCGTCCTATACCCAAGCTGGGCCGACCGCAAACAGAGGGTTTGATGTTATTGCATTTGATACGGCGAAAGCATGGCCCGTTGCGAGCAGCTCGCGAACCAAACCGACACGAGCGCGAACATGAAGCCGTTGGCAAAACCGTTGGCAAACTGCATCGCGCCGCGCTTCCACCACAGCAGACTGCGATGAAGCACACCGTCCGAAAGCACCATGAACAGGCCCATGGTAAACGGAATAAAGCACATCACGGCAAAGGCCGAGAACACGCCCGAGATGGCCGAGAGTACCAAAAACGGCGCCACGATGCCCATCAGGTAAAAACCGGTACGAGCTTTGCCTTCCAAGCGCTCGGCCTCAACATGGGCGCGGCCGACCAGGTCGCCGCCCGCGGCACCGTTGGTGCCAGCATGACCCATGCCGCTAATGCGGACCTCGTCGCCATCGTGCGTGCCGGCAGGAAACTCAATCGTCTGCTCGGAGGTTACGCGAGTACGACCGCTGCCACCGCAATCAGGGCAGGGGTCGGCCACGACCTTACCGGAACCGCCGCACTCGGGGCAGACCGACTGGAACGTGCCCGCACCAAACAGGAAGGACAGGTCAACGTCGATGTGGCCGCGGCCGCCACAGCTTGGGCAGGTATGGGCATGCTCAGACGAAACGGAGCCCGAGCCGCCGCAGTGACCACAAGTATCGAATCGCGTGTAGCGGACGGTCTTGCGGGTACCGCCCTTGGCCTCCTTGGCGTCGAGTTTGATATCGACGACCACATTGGCGCCGTTCTCGGGATTGTAGGCAGCCTGCCCACGACGCTGCTGGCCCCAGGCGCCACCAAAGGGAAAGCCGCCCTCAAAGGGATTGCCATAGCCCGTGCTGCCGGCGTAGCCGCCACCATAGGGCGAAGCCGTAGGAGCACCGGCAAAGGGATTGCCGGAACGCATGGCGTCGTAGCGCGCACGTTTTTGTTCATCCGAAAGCACGGCGTAGGCCTCGGAAACCTCTTTAAACTTTTCCTCGGCATCCGGCTCTTTGTTGACGTCCGGATGGAGCTTGCGGGCCTTTTGCTGAAAGGCCTTTTGAATATCACGCGAGGTGGCGTCCTTGGAGACACCCAGAATCTCGTAATAATCTTTTTCGTTCATCGTCGCCATGCGCGGCAACCTCCTGCTCACAGCAGCGTATATATTCCGGTAATTCTACCCGAGCGGCCTAAGCTAGATCCCAAAACAGCTCGAACAGAACATTTCCATCGAGCCAGCCCAAGTGTGTCGGCGCCAGACGAGCTCGAACATAGCCCGCGACGACATCTGCCGAAGTGAAAGGTCCCTCATGGACCCCGAGCGTCTCGGGCACCCAAGTGACAAGGCCCAACTCGAGCGCGCGATCGCAAGCAGCTGTCAGCTCGCCCGTTGGGATGACACAAGCCGTACGAACCAACAGATCGGACGCAATACCACGCGTCATGCGACAAGCGAGCATCAGGTCTTCAGCCGCAGCCTCACGCTGCGACAGATATTCGGCCTCGAACGCCGTCGCGTCATCGTTACGTTGCACCAGACGCACGCGACACGAATCGCCTCGAGAAGACACGCCGGGGAACAAACCTGCAAGACGGTCGAAATCCTCGGCGTCGAGCATGCCCGCGGCAGAACGACCCAGGCCCAGGTAGCCCCGTCCGGTCCAGTAGGCAATGTTATGGGCACACTCATGGCCGTCGAGCGCGTAGCTTGCCACCTCATAGGGGTGATAACCGGCCGCACCCAGATGCTCACGCGCCACATCCATGCAGGCGGCCTGAAAATCCTCATCAGGCTCGAGCGACTCGTTGCGGCACGCCATGCGATAAAGGGGCGTCCCCTCCTCAAGCGTAAGCGGGTAGACCGAAACATGATGCGGAGCCGCCGCCAGCACGCCATCGAGCGTGCGCTTCCAACTCGCTGCGGTCTGCCCGGGAAGTCCGCACATAAGGTCGCACGACACGTCAAGCCCAGCGTTCTTGACCGTCGCGATGGCGGCGAGCGCCCGATCGGCATCGTGAATACGGCCGATGGCGGTAAGTTCGGTGTTATCGAGCGTTTGCACGCCCAGAGAGACGCGTGTGACACCAACCTTGGCAAGCGCAGCGGCAAGCTCGGCGGTCAGCGACTCGGGATTGGCCTCGCAGGTAAACTCAACGGGGGCGCACCACGCACGAATACGCCGCGCCAGCTCCACCAGGCGCTCCCCCGCCAGCGACGGCGTACCGCCGCCAACATAGACGGTGCGGATCTGGTCGAGGGCCCCAGCCTTGCCAAAAGCATCGAGGCGCGCGTACAACTGCTCAAAATAGACATCGAGCGCAGCGCTCAGGTCGCACGGAGCAAAACTGCGCGAGTCAAAGTCGCAGTACCGGCACTTTTGGGCGCAAAACGGCACATGCACGTACAGCGCGGTAACGGCCACCCTTAAGCCTCCAGCGGATGAGGGGGCACCGATTCGCCGGCGGCAAGGGCAGCCTCGCAGGCCACCACATCGCGCTCGATCTCATCGACCAGCGCCATAAACTCCTCGTAAGTGGAACAGCGCACCACATGGGCACGCCAAGCGGCGGCATGGGGCATGCCTTTTAAGTACCAGCTTGCGTACGTACGGGCACGCGACATGAGCGGCAGGAGCTCATGCGTCAGCGTTAGGTGCTCACGCAGGGCGTCCAGGCGCTCGACGGAACTGCGCGCCGGCACCGGCGTGCCATCGAGCGCAAGGGCACGAGCATCGCCAAACACCCACGGATTGCCGTAGATGCCGCGCGCGATAAACACCGCGCTGGCACCCGAGCCTTGCAGATGCTCAGCAGCGTCCTCGGCCGAGAACACATCGCCCGAACCGATCACGGGAATCTCGACGGCATCTGCGACCTCATCGACGACCGACCAATCCGCCTGGCCCGTGTAGAGCTGCGTGGCGCAACGACCATGCACCGCCACCGCGGCGGCACCGGCACCTTCGAGCATCTGGGCAAACGTCGCGGCATTACGGTCCTCGGCGTAAAAGCCCTTGCGGATCTTTACGGTCACGGGCACGTGCGCCGCGCCCACCGTGGCCTCGACGATCTTCTCCGCCAGGTCGGGCGTGCGCATGAGCGCCGAGCCCTCGCCCTTGGTGACAACCTTGCGGGCAGGACAGGCCATGTTGATATCGATGAGCGACAGGCGATCGCCCACACGCTCCTCGACGGCGGCGACTGCACTCGCAAACTGATCGGGCTTGGAGCCAAAGAGCTGCACGCAAATCTGCTGCTCCTCGTCGGCCGGTAGCACCAGGCGCCAGGTCTTGTTGCTGGCATAGGCAAGGCCCGCCACGCTCACCATCTCGCTGTAGGCAAGGTTGGCACCGCGGCGACGACACATGATGCGGTAGGCAGGGTCGGTCACGCCCGCCATGGGAGCCATAAGGAACGGCTGCTCGGCATAGGCACCCAGCAGCCGCTTGCTGTATTCAGAAAGCGCCATGGACCTAATCGTCCACCTTGAGGATCGCCATAAAGGCCTCCTGAGGGACCTCGACCGAGCCGATGGCCTTCATGCGCTTCTTGCCCTCTTTCTGCTTCTCGAGCAGCTTGCGCTTACGCGAGATATCGCCGCCGTAGCACTTAGCAAGCACGTCCTTGCGACGCGCTTTGACGGTAGAACGGGCGATGATCTTGTTGCCGATAGCGCCCTGGATGGGCACCTCAAACAGCTGACGCGGAATAATCTCCTTGAGCTTGTCGCATAGGCCGCGGGCAAGACCGTAGGCCTTGTCCTTGTGGACGATAAACGACAGCGCGTCCACCTCGTCGCCCGAAAGCAAGATATCGAGCTTAACGAGCTCGGAGGGACGGTACTCGTTGAACTCGTAGTCCAACGAAGCGTAACCCTTGGTGCGGCTCTTGAGCTGGTCAAAGAAGTCCAAAATGAGCTCGGCGAGCGGCATATCGAAGCGCATCTCGACCGACTTGCTCGTGAGATGGATCATGTCGGTAGTAATGCCGCGGTGCTCGATAGCGAGCTGCATAACGGCACCCGTATACTCGGGCGGGCAGATAATCTTGGCCTTGAGGTAGGGCTCCTCAATGCGCTCGATGCGCGTAGCCTCGGGCAGATCCTGCGGGCTGCGGACATCAATCATCTCGCCGTCAGTCTTGTAGACGTGATAGTCGACCGATGGACTCGTGGCAATGAGGTCAAGATTGAACTCGCGCTCCAGGCGTTCCTTGACGACTTCCATGTGCAGCAGGCCCAGGAAGCCCACGCGGAAGCCAAAACCGAGCGCCACCGAGGTCTCGGGCTCCCACACCAACGACGGGTCGTTGACGTGCAGCTTATCGAGCGCGTCACGCAGGTTCTCGTAGTCCTTGTTATCGATCGGGAACAGGCCCGTATAGACCATGGGCTTGGCCTCGCGGTAGCCGGGAAGCGGCTCGGGGCAGGGATTCGACGCCCACGTGAGGGTATCGCCCACGCGAACGGCCTCGGGGTCCTTCAGGCCCGTGACCACGTATCCGACCTCGCCGACCGTCAGCGCGTCAACCGGGGTCTCGGCGGGACGCTTGACGCCCACGCCATCGACCAAAAAGTCGCCCTTTGCCTGCATCATGCGCAAGGTATCGCCCTTTTTGATGGAGCCGTCAAAGATGCGCACCGTGGCGACGACGCCACGATACTCGTCGAAGTATGAATCCAGAATGAGTGCCTTGAGCGGCGCGTTCGCATCGCCCTTGGGCGGAGAGATCAGAAAGACAATGGACTCCAGCAGATCGTGGATGCCCTCGCCGGTCTTGCCCGAGACACACACGGCATCATCGGCAGGGATCGCCAGGTCATCCTCGATCTCGGTCTTAACCTCATCGGGATGGGCCGAGGGCAGGTCGATCTTGTTGATGGCCGGCACAATGTCCAGATTGGCGTTCATGGCGAGCGTCGCGTTAGAGACGGTCTGCGCCTCGACGCCCTGCGTGGCGTCGACAACGAGCACCGCGCCCTCACAGGCTGCCAGCGAGCGCGAGACCTCATAGGTAAAGTCCACGTGGCCCGGCGTATCGATCAAATTGAACTGATACGTCTCGCCATCGTCGGCGTCATAAGACACGCGAACGGCATTGGACTTGATCGTGATGCCGCGCTCGCGCTCGATATCCATGGTGTCGAGCAGCTGCGACTCCATGTCGCGCTCGTCGACGGTATGGGTGAGCTCGAGAATGCGGTCACTGATCGTGGACTTGCCATGGTCGATGTGCGCAACAATCGAGAAGTTGCGGATGTGGGAAATGTCAATTGAAGTATTCATGCGGACTATCTTACCCGAGCGGTACAAAAAATGGAGCCTGTTCCATAAAACAGGCTCCATTTATGCGCGTAATCTGTGTGGTGTGAAATTTACAACTTAAGCGTTGATGCTGTTCACGAGCTTGGCAAGACCGGACTTGCGGTTGGAAGCCTGGTTCTTGTGGATAACATGCTTGGCGGCAGCCATGTCGAGACGCTTGGTGACGGTCTTGAGGGCAGCCTGGGCCTTCTCGGCGTCGCCCTCGGCGACGGCGGACTGGACGTGCTTGGTCAGCGTCTTGAGCTCGGACTTGACAGCCTTGTTACGCATGCGAGCTGCCTCATTGGTGCGGATACGCTTCTTCTGAGACTTGATGTTTGCCACTTCTGGAGTTCCTTTCGAGTTCCTTGCAAAAAATGTATGACACCTCTGAGACACGGTGAGGTCATGCAAGCGCCTACTATAGCACGCTCCCCCTCAAAGGGATAGAACGAATTTGTCAAATAAGCAGGTATCATCACGATTTTCTCAAGATGTTCGTAATCCAGAGCAAAAGCGCGGTCTCAGAATCGGCCGAACCCTTGAGCGCGAGCTCCACATCAACGGCACCCTCGAGCGCTGCGACGAGCTCTGCCATCGAAAAGCGACGTGCCCAGGTCAGGTGATTCTTGACCTGCCAGGACTGGAGCTTGAGCGTTGCGGCCAGCTCACGACCCTGTCCGCGCGCATCGAGCGCCTTGGCGACGATAAGCTCGCGGATGCGGCCGCACAGCAACGTGTAAGTCCACACGTAGCTCTTGGCGGGCAATAGATTGAAAAGCTCAAGCGAGCGTCGCATGTCACGGGCCGAGACCGCATTGAGAAAGTCCCAGGGCTGGACCTCGGCCGTGCGCACGATCCAGCGCTCCACATCGGCAAGCTCAATTTGGGGCGCCTCGACCATCTGGGCAAGCTTAGCCAAGTCGTTATCGAGCATGCGAGTGTTTTCACCCGAACGCGAGACGAGCTCCTCGGCGGCCGCCGTCGAGATCGACTTGCCGTGCTGCGTCGCCATCTGCTGCACGCGGCGCGGAAGCTCCCAGCGCTTGGTGCCGGAGCAATCGATCACGGCCTTCTTGTCGATCTTGGCGATCGCCTTATACAGGCGTGTGTTCTTGGCAAGCGAGTCAGCAATGATGAGGCAGACCGTTGTGGGGCTGGGACTCGCCAGATAGTCAACAAGCGGCTCGGAGATCGCTTTGGCGAGTTTTGAGCAGCCGTCAAGGATTACCAGGCGAAACTCGCTGCCCATGGGAAAGGTGTTGAGCGATCCGATAATCGACTCGATATCGGGGTCTTTGGTCATATCGCGCTCGTCGAGGTTGAACTCGACCATGCCCGACTTTTCCAGACGTGCCTTCATGCGCGAGACGGCGTGATCGCGCTTGACTCCATCGGTACCGACGATCAGATATGCCGGCAACAGCCCGGTTTCGGACATCGCGCTCCCCTCTCGCAAGCTCCCATATTCGTACCGTGTCATTTTAGCCCAGGGTCCCACCTCGCGCCAACGATGTCATCACGACCGTTGGCAACGCATCGTAAAGCCCTTCGCGGTCGGCGTGATGGTGATATCACCGCGTTCGATAGTGCATGCGAACGCACCACCAGACTGCTTCACGGCATCGATACACTCGTCGGACGGATGGCCATAGCGGTTGCCCTCGCCCGCGCTCGCAAGGGAAAGCTCGGGTCTCAGGACGTCCAGCAACTCACCATCAACTGAAACCTTGGAGCCGTGATGCCCAAGTTTAAGTACATCGATATCCCCCACCTCCTGCACGAATTCCCGTTCTTGGTCGAGCTCGGCATCACCGGTGAGGAGCATACGCAGGCCCTTGTCTTCCTGAACATAAAAGAGCAGCAGGACAAGCGAGTCCTCATTTCCCTCGCCATCCACGGACTCGAATGGCCACATCACGCGGGCGCAAAATGAGCCGATATCGACCGTATCCCCACGGCGCACCTGCCGATACTCCACGCCAGGTCGGTTCAATACCTCGGCAGGAGCATCCTCCAGCGCATCCGCCGCCACGGCAATCGTTCCGACCGAAAACTGCTCGAGCACGGCAGGCAGACCACCCCAGTGGTCCTCATCCCAATGCGTCACAAAGACGGCATCGATATGGTGCACGTTATTGCGAACCAACGCCGCTACCACGCGCTCGTCGAGCCCGCAGTCGACGAGTGCTACTGCGTCGCCCTGGCGGATAAGAATCGCATCCGCCTGGCCCACATCGAGCACCGTCACCGAAGGCGGAGCGAATCGATCCCAGTAGGCGTACGGAATCGCAGCCAAGAGCACCAGGCATGCAAGCCCCACCGCCATAGGACGTGCACGGGGACGCGGCCACCAGACCAGCAGAACCGCCAGCAAACACGGCACTAGGTAAATCCACATGCTATCGGGCGGCACACTCACGGATGCACCCGGCACGGCGGCAAACAGCTGCTCGAAAAACAGCGCGCAACGGGCGGCAATCATGGGCACAACGAGCGCCCAAGTCCGCAACGGTGCCACGAGCGAAAAGGGAACCAGCACGATGGACACAGCAAGCAGTACGCTCACCACCGGACCGATGACCGCATTTGCCAACGGAGCAATGAGCGAGAACGTACCGAAGGCGGGAATGGTAATGGGAAGAGTCGCCAGTTGCGAGCACAGCGTGACGGAAAGCATGCTTGCAACGCCCGATGGCACACTCAGCTCACCCAAAGTGTAGGTCGCATAGGGGCAAAAGCACAGAATGGCAAAGACGCTGGCACACGAGAGCTGAAAGCCCATCTCGAACAGCACCGTCGGCCGCAGTAGCACAAAGATGGACATGGTTACGAAGAGTGCCGATGCGCCGTGCCGGCGACGCCCCGCGCCGTTTACGACAAGCGTCGCGAACACCATGCAGCACGCG
This sequence comes from uncultured Collinsella sp., assembly GCA_958437935.1. GTDB lineage: Bacteria > Actinomycetota > Coriobacteriia > Coriobacteriales > Coriobacteriaceae > Collinsella. The sequence continues at coordinate 39,029 of CAUBPS010000003.1, forward strand.
CGCACGGCCGAGGGAGACGCGCCCGTAAAGGCAGTGTAGCCCACAAGCGCCATCGCCAATATCGCCCGCTGAACACCACGTGAGCAGCGAGTCTTTTGCAATACACCCTCGATTACAAATCCCACGATAGCCAAATGGCTGCCGGAGACGGCTATAAGATGCGCCGTTCCCGTCACCGAAAACCAGTCGCCCGCCGGCTGGGCGCGCAGTTCGGCCGAACGACCGCAGACGACACCGGCTATGAGTGCACGCGCCGGGTCGGTCGCAGGCGCGATGGACGCAAGCAGCCCATATCGCAGCCGAAGCAGCGGTCCCGGAGAGCCCTCATCGGCCGACACAATCCGAACGACTTTAACCTTGCGCATCTCGCCTCGGAGCACGCGCGATCGTCCATACGCATCGTTCTCAAAACGTGAAACGCGACCGATAACACGCACGTGCGCCCCGACCTTGAGCTCGCGGTCGCACGATAGGCGAACCGTTGCCAAGTTCTTACCGTCCGCGCGTGCCTCGCAGGTATAGGAATACACGTCGTCGTTTATGGATGGATCGCCCTGCACGATAAACTCGAGGCCGCTTGCCGCTCGACCGTCGAGCGCCTTCGAGGCGCTGAGCGCACCCACAGCCCACCACGCCGAGACGACCGCTCCCGCCACGAGACCGACGGACGCGGCATACAACCACCGCTTCAAAGGGGCAAGCCGCGCACAAGATTGAGCCAGCACAACGAATACCGCCGCCGCAACGGGAATGGCCCATAGCAGCCCGACCGCCGGCGCCCGCTCCCTCAGCAGCGCATCAGCGGCCACGTTAAGCACCAAGGCGCAGCTCATGCACATGCCGGCACACAAGGCCATCGTCCACGGAAGCAGGGGCCGCGGAGGCATCACACGCTCGCGCTCGGTCGCACTCATACGCAGATGCAATCTTTGATTTTGGCAAGCTTCTTCTCGCCGATTCCCGACACACGCATCAGATCGTCAACCGAGGCAAAAGCACCGTTCTTTGTCCGTTCATCGATAATCGACTGGGCCATGGAGGGACCGATGCCCGAGAGCGTCTGCAACTCTGCCGCGCTTGCCGTATTGATGTTTACTAGACCTGTTGCGCCACTCACGCCCGATGACGCGGAAGCCCCACCATCAACATCGGCTTCCGCAATGGACGCCTGCTGCTCCCCTACCGTTGGAACGTGAATCTTCTGTCCATCGACGACCTTGGATGCCCGATTGAGCCCCGTAACGTCCGCCTCGGGCGCCAGCCCGCCGGCGGCATCAATCGCCTGAGCCACCCGCGCGCCGTCCTTGAGGCGATATACACCGGGCGACACAACGGCGCCATCAACATCGACATAGACCTCTGCCGCGGCAGACGCCTTAGGCGAAGAGCCTTCGGATATCTTTCCGCTCGAGGCATCGCCGGATCCCGGCTCCACCAACGAGCCCAAACCATCAGTGTGCTCAAACGACACGCCGCCGGCACCGCCGCTAAGGTTCGCCATCGCCAGTCCACTCGCCATCGCAATGACGACCAGTATCGCCATCACCACTGCCTTATGACCGAGCAGCTTGTCCGCCAAGCGGTCCATCCGTTTGACCCGTTCGTGTTGTTCGCGCTGCGCCATAGCAAAACCTCCCAACAACATCGTGTCAGGAAAGGAGCCCTGCAACAGCCACGCTCCAAAACCGGTTTTAGCGGTCAAACCAAATACCGACCAAAACCTTGCACAAATCTGTCCATTTATTCAGGCACACGTCAGCAAATGAACACTTAGCCGCAAAAAGCCCAGATAGCAAAAGACCGACGATGCAGGCGCATCGTCGGTCTATGCACAAATTTACTCGTGATCTTGGTAAATCTCACGCGGAGCAAGCTCCGAATGTTTGCGTTTTAAGGTCTTAGGGGCCTTATACGTGTTGCTTTCGAAGTCGATGTACTCGGTCTGCTTGAGTAGGCGCTCGATCATCTCCTCGTGATCGAACAACTCCCAGGCCTCATGCACGGCATCGAGTTTAGCGTGCGTCTCGGGACGACGCGGCATAAACAGCGTGCAGCAGTCGGGAGCGGCCTCAGTCGAGATATCGAACGTACCGATCTCCTCGGCACGCGCAATGATCTCCTGCTTGTCCGAACCGATGAGAGGACGGAACACGGGGATCTTCACGGCCTCGTTGACGGCCATGATATTCTCAAGCGTTTGGGAGGCAACCTGTCCAAGCGATTCGCCCGTCACGATGGCCTTGGCGCCCTCGATGTGTGCAATGCGCTCGGCAACCGAATACATAATGCGGCGATACATGATCACGCGCAGGTTGCTGGGACAGGTGACCGAAATCTCACGCTGGCAGTCGCCAAACGGCACCACGTACAGGCGGCCGATCTGGACACCCGGCTCAAGCGCACGGATGATGTCCTGCACCAAATACTCGCTCGTGTCGGGCGTCTGCGGACGACCGGAGAAATGTACCGGCACGCACACCGCGCCGCGACGCGCGAGCATCCAGGTCGCTACCGGAGAATCGATGCCCGACGACAGCAGCGTCACGACCTTGCCGGCAGATCCCACCGGCAGACCGCCCACGCCGCGCTCGGAGCGCGCGTACACATAAACGCTACCCTGGACCACCAGTACGTGCACCATCGCATCGGGGTCGTGCATTTGAACCTTTTTATCGGGGAAGGCCTCACACAACACCTCGCCCACCTGACGGTTGATGTCAATCGAGGTGAGCTCATAGTCGGTATTGGAGCGCTTGGCGTGCACCTTAAACGAATCGAAGGAACCAAACTCGCGCAGCGCCTTCACGGCGGCGGCACAGTACTCCTGAGGGTCGCGATTGGTATGATACGCCAAAGACACGCGAGCAACGCCGGGAACGGTGCGAATGACACGCGCCGCCTCGTCGGCCTGATGCTCGTTAAAGGTCACGAGGATATAACCGGAAATTCGAGACACGGCATTCACGGAAAAGGCGGCCAAGGCCGCCTTGATGTTGTCCATGAGGATATGCTCAAAATGTGCGCGGTTCTTACCCTTCAGTCCAACCTCGTGATAGTGGACCAGGCAGACGCGAGCCGCCATTTAGGCTTCAGCAACCTTGTGGCCGAGCGCCTTCTCGTAACGGGCCTCGTCGTAAGAGATGTCGCCGTCGACAATCTCGTCCATAGCCATCGAGATGGTGTCGGCACCGGAAAGCCCGATGGTGATGTCATCGACATCCTGGACGGCAAGCACGCGGTTGTGCTGGCCACGCAGCATGCTATTGATGTCGCAGGCGCGCTTGGAGGCAAGCGAAGCGAGCAGGAAGCGGTTGTGATCGGTCTTCTCCAGAAGATCGTCAATGCAAGGCTTTACAACGGACACGGACCTCAGATCCTTTCATGCATATCGAGAACGCGAACGAGCTCATCGGTCGCGCGGTCGAGATCGTCATTAACCACGACGTCGTCGTAGCGGTCGGCAAGGGCAAGCTCATCGGCGGCGTTTGCCATACGCAGCTCAATCGTCTCGGGCGTCTCGGTACCGCGACCGACCAGGCGCTCGCGGAGTACCTCAAGCGAAGGCGGCTTGATAAAGATCAACACGGCCTCGGGGAAACGCTCCTTCACCTGCAGGGCGCCCTGGACATCGATCTCCAAAATCAGAGATGCGCCAGAGGCGAGCTTGGATGTGACCTCGCTCACCAACGTGCCGTAGCAGTTACCGTGGACCTCGGCCCACTCAACAAACTCACCGTTTGCCACGCGGCGGTCGAACTCCTCGCGCGTCAGAAAAAAGTAGTTGACGCCGTCGACCTCACCTTTGCGTGGTGCTCGCGTGGTAGCCGAAACCGTCAGGCCCAGGTTCGAGCGGCGCTCGCGCACACGAGTGACGAGCGTACCCTTCCCTGCGCCTGACGGTCCAGAAATCACAAAGAGCTTGGAATCCTGAGCGCTCACTTATTTGGTCAGCTGCTCGAGGAGCTGCTCGCGCTGACGGACGCCGAGGCCCTGGACGCGACGGGTAGCGGAGATACCAAGCTCCTCCATGATCTTGGCGGCCTTGGCCTTGCCATAACCAGGAAGAGACTCGATGAGGGTGGAAACCTTCATGCGGGAAGCGATGGGGTCATCGGAGTTGAGCACGGACTCGAGGGACTTCTCGCCCTTCTTGATCTGCTCGCGAAGCTCAGCGCGGGCGTGACGTGCGGCAGCAGCCTTCTCAAGAGCCTGCTTACGCTGCTCATCGGTAAGCTGAGGGAGTGCCATTCGTACCTCCAAATAGTTGGGTTATATCTGATTCAATAATTGGCATTTTAGCACGTAGAACGTACAAAATGCCCAATCGCGGCTCCATAGGTTAGACGATACCCGCAAAAAGTGCAATATACTGCGCCCAAAGTTAAGCCCCTGACCTGCGATTCCACACAAAGGATGGGAAAGTTTACGCAGGCACAGGGGCTATTTTGTGCTAATGAGACCCAAAAGTGGTGACTTAGGGGAATCTTTTAGGCGACGTTTTCGACCAGCTCGGCGACGATGGCGTCAAAGGCGGCAACCGGATCGTCGGCGCCGGTGATGGGACGGCCCACCACAATGTGGCTCGCACCGCGCTCGATAGCCTGGGAAGGCGTCGCCACGCGGGACTGGTCACCAAGGGCGGCACCCACCGGACGCACACCCGGAGTCACGATCAGGGCATCAGGGCCCAGCAGCTCACGCATGTCGTGAGCTTCCATCGGCGAGCACACAATGCCATCGATGCCGTTGGCCTGAGCGAGCTTTGCCAGGCGGGCGGCCTCCTCGGCCACGGGCGACTCGACGCCGATCTCGCTCAAGGCATCCTGATTCATGCTCGTGAGCACGGTGATGGCGACGAGCTTGGCGCGGTCCTCGCGCGCCTCCTCGGCACCCTCGCGGCAGGCAGCGAGCATGGCGCCCGAACCCAAGCCGTGAACCGAGAGCAGGTCGGCACCGGCAAGCGAGGCCGAACGGGCGGCACCGCGAACCTGATGCGGAATATCATGGAACTTAAGGTCAAGGAAGACCTTAAAGCCCAGGTCCTTAAAGGTCTTGACGATCTCGGGGCCCTCAGCGTAATAGAGCGTCATACCAACCTTAAGCCAGGCGGCATGGCCCGAAAGCTCGTGGGCGAGCTCGAGCGCACGCTCACGATCGCAGTCGAGGGCGACGATTACGCGGTCGCGGGCATCGGTCTCTAGCATTCGAAAGCACCTACCAGCTCGTTGATGTCCTTTACGCCCTGGGACTCGGCCCAGGCCTCGAGCTCATGCGCGATCTTGAGCGAAGCGCACGGATCGACGAAGTTGGCCATGCCAACCGACACGCAGGTGGCACCGGCCAGGATAAACTCGGCCGCATCCTCGCCGGTCATGACACCGCCGACACCGTTGATGGGGATATCGACGGCCTGGGCGACCTCCCAGACCATGCGCACGGCGATGTGGTGGCACAGCGGGCCCGAAAGGCCGCCCTTGGGCTTTGCCACGCGGGACTTGCGGGTATGGACGTCGATGGCCATGCCCTGGATGGAGTTAATGACCGAAAGGCCGTCGGCGCCGGCGGCTTCGAGGGCCTTGGCGATCTCGGCGACGTTGACCGGCGCCATCTTCACGAACAGCGGCTTATCGGTCACCTTGCGGCAGGCAGCCATAACGGAAGAGGCGCCCTCGGGCGTAGAGCCCATGGCGGCACCGCCGGCGGCGATGTTGGGGCAGCTCACGTTGATCTCGTAGCCGGCAGCCCAGGGGCATAGCTCGACATACATCTCGAGCGCGCGCACAAACTCGTCAACGGAGTGGCCGGCAACCTGACAGATGACCTGGCAACCGTCCTTGGACAGTTGCTCGAGCCACGGGCCGGACTCGCGGGCAAAGGCGGCCACGCCGGGGTTCTGAAGGCCCACGGAGTTGATCATACCGCCGGGGATCTCGGCCATGCGGGGCGCGGGATTGCCGGGCCAGGGCTCGGCTGCGCAACCCTTGGTGGTGATGGCGCCCAGCTGGGAAACATCAAAGAAGTTCTGGAACTGCCAACCGTAGCCAAAGGTACCGGCTGCGGTGTTGATGGGGTTCTGCATCTTGACGCCGCCGAAATCGACGGCCATGTTCACGGTACCCACTAGAAGACCACCACCTTGGAAGCATCGAACACGGGGCCGCACATGCAGGCGCCCTTCATACCGTCAACCGTCTCGACATTGCAGGTGTTGCAGGCGCCAAAGCCACAGCTCATCATGCGCTCGAGCGACACCTCACAGTACACACTGGCCTCAGCGGCAGCGGCGGCGACTTTCTTCATCATGACGGCGGGACCGCAGCTGGCTACGTAGTCGTAGCCGCCCTCGCCGAGCAGCTCGGCTGCCGGGTCGGTGCAAAAACCGTGCGTGCCGAGCGAGCCGTCGTCGGTGCAAACGTTGACCGTGGCGCCCAGCGCGCGGAACTCATCGACACCCACGGCCTTGGACGCGGTGCCAAAGCCCAGGCACACGTCGACGGCCACACCCTGCTCGGCAAGCTTGTCGGCAAGGCACAGCACGGGCGGAACACCGATGCCACCGGCGACGAGCAGGGCCTTCCTGGTGCCCTCGGGTACCATCCAGCCACGGCCACCGGGGCCCAGCAGGTTAGAGGTGGAGCCAGGGCCCATCTGGGACAAACGACGGGTATCGTCGCCCACGACGGCGTACCACAGCTCGACGGTGCCGGCCTCGGCGTCGGCGCGGTAGTAGCTCAGGGGCACGCGAAGCAGCGAGGACGCATCGCCGGGTACGGCGATGTTCACAAACTGACCGGGCTTGAGCGCACTTGCAAGCTTGGGGGCCGAGATGACGAGCGAGAAGATGCCATCGGCGATCTCCTGGTTCGAGACGACCTCGAAGTCGTGCATGCGTGCAGTGGAAGGTGTGGGCATAGACGCTCCAATCCCCCATGCGGTTGCATGGTCAAAACGAACAGAAAGCGCGGCACCGCAAGGGCACCGCGCACAAAAGCGATAAGGCTATGCTAGCAGATGCAGCCGTCGGCGAGCGTCTGCTTACCGCCGACAAACACATCGGTGGCACGACCGGTAAGCGTTCGGCCGGCGAAACCGGAGTTCTCGGCGCGCGACTCGTAACCGTCCTCGCCAACCGTCCAGGTGGCGGACGCGTCGAACACGGTCAGGTCGGCAACGGAGCCCGCCTTGACCTGAACCTGGTCGAGGCCCAGGATCTCACGCGGCTTGATGGCCATGAGCTCGACCATACGGCCCATGCTCATCTTGCCCGTGTTGACCAGCTCGGTGAGTACGAGCGACAGCGAGGTCTCGAGGCCGATCATGCCAAAGGGCGCAAGCTCGAACTCGCGGGCCTTCTCCCACGGGGTGTGGGGAGCGTGATCGGTGACGATAACGTCGACGGTGCCGTCGATGACGCCCTGACGGATGGCCTCGGCATCCTCCTCGGTACGCAGCGGCGGGTTGACCTTGAGCGAAGTGTTGTAGGTCTCGTCCAGGTCGTTCTCGGTCAGGAACATGTGGTGCGGGGTGGCCTCGCAGGTAACCTGAACGCCAGCGGCCTTACCGGCACGCACGATCTCCAGACCATGGGCGGTGGAGATGTGCTGGATGTGCAGCTTGGCACCGGTCAGCTTGGCGATCTCGATGTCGCGAGCGATCTGGAGCTCCTCGCCGGCAGCCGGCCAGCCCTCGAGAGCCAGACGGGTCGAGACCTTGCCCTCGTTGATCTGGCCATGGCCGACCAGGTCCTCGTCCTGGCAGTGGCTCATAAAGACCTTGCCGAACATCTTGCCGTAGTCCATGCAACGACGGAGCATACCCGCGCCCTGCACGCCGCGACCGTCGTCGGTGAAGGCGACGGCGCCGTGGGCGACCATATCGCCCATCTCGGACATGGCCTCGCCCTTAAGACCGCGGGTCATAGCGCCCGACGGATAGACGCGGCAGTGACCGACCTCGGCAGCACGGGACTTAACGAACTCCACGACGGTACCGTTATCGGTAACGGGATCGGTGTTGGGCATGGAGCACACGCCAGTAAAGCCGCCCTTTGCAGCTGCGCGGGTGCCGCTCTCGATGTCCTCTTTGACCTCGTAGCCGGGCTCGCGAAGGTGAACGTGCATATCCACCAGGCCGGGGACGAGGTACTTGCCGGAAAGGTCGCGAACCTCGGCTCCCTCGACGGCGAGATTCTCGCCGACCTCGGCGATCTTGTCGCCGTCAATCAGGACGTCAACGACACCGTCAAGCTCGACGGACGGGTCGACGACGTGGGCATTCTTAAGAAGCAAGGCCATTATCGGCACCTCCAAGCAGCAGATACAGGATAGCCATACGCACGCAGATACCGGCGTAGACCTGCTCCAGGATGACGGAGCGTTGCGGGTGGTCGGCCATATAGGAGTCGAACTCGACGCCGCGGTTGATGGGGCCCGGGTGGCAGATAATCGCATCGGGCTTCATGAGCTTCTCGCGGTCCTTGGTCAGACCGAAGAGCTTGTGGTACTCACGAATGGTCGGGAACGGGGCACCCTCGAGGCGCTCCTGCTGCACGCGCAGCATGTAGACGACGTCCAGCTCGGGCAGGACGGAATCGAGGTCGCTCGTCACGTGGTCGCAGCCCAGAACCTCGGGCGCCGGCGGCAGCAGCGTGCCGGGGGCGACGGCGTAGGTCTCGCAGCCCATGATCTTCAACGCGGGGATCAGCGAGCCGCAAACGCGGGAGTGGGAGATGTCGCCGACGACGGCGACCTTCAGACCGTGGAAGTCACCCTTGTGCTCCCAGATGGTATACAGGTCGAGCAGAGCCTGCGTGGGGTGGTTGTGCTTGCCGTCACCGGCGCAGATGACGCTCGCGGGCGAGTTCTGCGTGACGATGTAGGGCGCGCCGGCGTGCTTATCACGCACGACGATGCAGTCGATCTTATAGGCGTTGAGGGTCTCGACGGTGTCGACGAGGCTCTCGCCCTTGACCGTAGAGGTCGAAGAGCCGCCAAAGTTGAGGCTGTCGGCCGAAAGACGCTTCTCGGCGAGCTCGAAGGAGCTGCGGGTGCGCGTCGAGGGCTCGTTGAACATGTTGACGATGGTCTTGCCCTTGAGCGTGGGGACCTTCTTGATGGCACGCTCGTTGACCTCGGAGAACGCCTTGGCGGTCTCGAGGATGAGCTTGATATCCTCTTCGGAGTACTCGGTAATGTCGATCAGGTGCTTATGGTTGAACGCCACGGTACTACTCACCTCCCAGCGGCGCGGAGCCCACGTGGGAACCCGGCGCGACGTCGTTAATCTCGACGGCGGTGTGGCCGTCGACTTCCTTCATATATAGGTGCACGTTCTCCTCATGCGACGAGGGAACGTTCTTGCCGACAAAGTCCGGCGAGATGGGGAGCTCGCGGTGGCCGCGGTCAACGAGGACTGCCAGCTCAATGCGGCTCGGACGGCCCAGGTCCATAACGGCGTCGAGAGCGGCGCGGATGGTACGGCCCGTATACAGGATGTCGTCCACCAGCACGACGCGCTTGCCGTCGACGCTGAAGGGAATGTTGGTAGCGTGGATCGCGGGAGCGAAATTGGTCGCATAGTCATCGCGGTAGAAGCTGATGTCCAGGCTGCCGAGCGGAACGTCGACGCCCTCGATCTCCTTGATCTCCTCGGCGAGCTTCTTTGCCAGAAGGTCGCCGCGCGTGACGATGCCGACCAGAGCGAGGTCTTCACAGCCCTCGTTGCGCTCGAGAATCTCGTGCGCGATGCGGGTCATCGCTCGGTTGACGGCGGTCTCGTCCATGATGACCGCCTTGGGGGAAGTCGTGCCCATCGATCTCCTTCCTCACATGTCTTGACTGCTGACACAGTCAAAAAAATAGATGCCCGACCGCTCAAAGCGGACCAGACACCCACAGGAAGGGCTGCTCTTTGGCAGCAATGTAATTCCATGTGGGTATCTCGTACCCCTTTAATGGTCAAGGGATAGTGTAGCCAACCTCGAGCTTAATTGCGAGCATAAATACAGAGCAATCCGTAAACGGAGCCCAATGCTCCATAAACCTATATATATTTGTGGGACGAGCTTGAAAACGCGCGCACGAGCTGGCATAATCCCCTCTGCTGCACGCAAATCGGATCTACGTCCAGGGCCGTGGCGTGAGCACTATCGCCAAAAGAGGAATATCTCTGTGTAGATTACGCACAGGGAGCTGCTTCTGTGCTATAGTTCAGGCTTGTTTGTTAACGCGACATGTTCGTTTGTCGCCCAAGGAGGGTCAGTTATGTCCAAAGTTTGCGAAGTTTGCGGTAAGCACCCCGTTGCCGGTCGCTCCATCAGCCACTCTCACCGCGTCACCAACCGTAAGTTCCGCCCCAACATCCAGCGCGTCTACGTCGTCGTCGATGGTCACCGTCGCAAGATGAACGTTTGCTCCACCTGCCTCAAGTCCGGCAAGGTTGCGCGCTCCTAAATAAGGTCTTACCAACAAGTACCTCGGACTCTCCGGGTCAAAGACCTCGCGTTCATATAGAACTTACCAAAGGCGCTCTCCCCTACGGAGGGCGCCTTTTTGCACTCATTTGGGACAGACTTACATGAGTGTTTGCAGATGTCAAAGGGATCGTAGCCCAGCTGGTATGCCCTGTAGCTTGACCAGCGGTACGCCTCGATTGAGCCAAGCGCACCTTTCACGAGATTGAGACGAATATAGTCGAGCAGCTGCACCGCCTGCGTGTCTGACTCAACCGCGACCCGCGAATAGCAATTGTCAAAAAGATGCCCCGTTCTTCCCGTTTTCCGATTGAAATTCTCATGTAAGTCCGTCCCCAATGAGCGGGGCGGTGGAGCAGGCAGATAGTTTTAGTTAAAACGTTTCAGTTTATTGAAGCGTTTTAGTGTGCCTTTTACAGGAATCTTACCGTTCGCCGAATAATTTCTTGCTATCATGCAAGGCGTAGGGTAAATCTCCGATCGCAAGGAGACACAAATGGTGAAAAAGTCACCGGAAAACACTACTCCCGCAATTGTGGACAACGTAGAGGCGCTTGAGGCTAAGCTCGCTCAGATGCGAGAGGCCCAGGCGCTTTTTGCTACGTACACGCAGGAGCAGGTCGACAAGATCTTCTATGAGGCCGCCATGGCCGCCAACAAGGCTCGTATCCCGTTGGCGAAGATGGCCATCGAGGAGACCGGCCGCGGCGTTCTTGAGGACAAGGTCATCAAGAACCACTACGCCGCAGAGTACATCTACAACGCTTACAAGAACACCAAGACCTGTGGTGTCCTGGAGCGCGACGAGGCTTACGGCATCACCAAGATTGCCGAGCCCATCGGCATCGTGGGCGCCGTCATCCCGACGACCAACCCCACCTCCACCGCGATCTTCAAGACGCTGATCAGCCTGAAGACCCGCAACGCCATCATCATCTCCCCGCACCCGGCTGCCGCCAAGTGCACCATCGCCGCCGCCAAGCTCGTGCTTGACGCCGCCGTCAAGGCCGGCGCCCCCGAGGGCATCATCGGCTGGGTCGATGTCCCCTCCATCGAGCTGACCAACATGGTCATGCGCGACGTCGACATCATCCTCGCCACCGGCGGCCCGGGCATGGTCAAGGCTGCATACTCCTCGGGCAAGCCCGCCCTGGGCGTTGGCGCCGGTAACACCCCGGTCGTCATCGACGACACCGCCGACGTGCTGCTCGCCGTCAACTCCATCATCCACTCCAAGACCTTCGACAACGGCATGATTTGCGCTTCCGAGCAGTCCGTGACCGTCATCGACACCATCTATGACCAGGTCAAGGCCGAGTTCCAGAAGCGCGGCTGCTACTTCGTCAAGCAGGGTGCCGAGATGGAGGCCCTGCGTGCCGCCATGTTCAAGAACGGCGCTCTCGATCACCGCATCCCCGGCATGGCTGCCGCCAAGATCGCCGAGCTCGCTGGCATCGAGGTTCCCGCCAAGACCAAGATTCTGATCGCCGAGGTCACCTCCACCGACCCCGCCAAGGAGGAGTTCTCCCACGAGAAGCTCTCCCCGGTCCTGGCCATGTACCACGCCAAGGACTTCCAGGAGGCCGTCGACAAGGCCGAGCACCTGGTGCTCGCCGGTGGCCCGGGCCACACCGCCTCTCTGTACGTGCACCCCGCTCAGGCCGAGAAGATCAGCCTGTTCGAGCACGTCATGAAGGCCTGCCGTATCGTCATCAACACCCCGTCCTCGCACGGCGGCATCGGTGACCTGTACAACTTTGGCATGAAGCCGTCTCTGACCCTGGGCTGCGGCTCCTGGGGCGGCAACTCCGTCTCCGAGAACGTTGGGGTGAAGCACTTGATCAACGTTAAGACTGTGGCCGAGCGCCGTGAGAACATGCTGTGGTTCCGCGCTCCCGAGAAGGTCTACTTCAAGAAGGGTTCCACGCCCGTCGCCCTCGACGAGCTGGGCAACGTCATGGGCAAGAAGCGCGCCTTCATCGTCACCGACCAGTTCCTCTTCAAGAATGGCAACACCCGCGCCATCGAGGCCAAGCTCGATGAGATGGGCATCGCCCACGACTGCTTCTACGACGTCGAGCCCGATCCGTCGCTGCAGTGCGCACGTCGCGGCGCCAAGCAGATGGCTCTCTTTGAGCCGGACGTCATCATCGCCGTCGGCGGTGGCTCCGCTATGGACGCCGGCAAGATCATGTGGATGATGTACGAGCACCCCGAGTGCAAGTTTGAGGACATGGCCATGGACTTCATGGACATCCGCAAGCGTATCTTCACCTTCCCCGAGATGGGCAAGAAGGCCTACTTCGTCGCCGTCCCGACCTCTTCGGGTACCGGCTCCGAGTGCACGCCGTTCGCCATCATCACCGACAAGGAGACCGGCATCAAGTGGCCGCTCGCCGACTACGCGCTGCTCCCCAACATGGCTATCGTCGACGCCGACAACTGCATGACCGCCCCGCGCGGCCTGACCGCTGCCTCCGGCATCGATGTCATGACCCACGCCATCGAGTCCTATGTCTCCATCATGGCTTCCGACTACACCAAGGGCCTCTCCGAGCGCGCTGCTAAGCTCGTTTTCGAGAACCTGCCCTCCAGCTTCACGAACGGCGCCAAGGACCCGCATGCCCGCGAGGAGATGCACAACGCCTCCTGCATGGCCGGTATGGCCTTCGCCAACGCCTTCCTGGGCCTCAACCACTCCATGGCCCACAAGCTCGGCGCTTTCCACCACCTGCCCCACGGCCTCGCAAACGCCGTCATCCTGACCCGCGTCATGCGCTACAACGCCGCCGAGGCTCCCGTCAAGATGGGTACCTTCTCCCAGTATCCTTACCCCAACGCGCTGCACAACTACGCCGAGATGGCCAAGTACTGCGGCATCGAGGGCAAGGACGACAAGGAGGTCTTCGAGAACTTCATCACGAAGCTCGAGGAGCTCAAGGACTTCATCGGCGTCAAGAAGACCATCGCCGACTACGGTGTTGACGAGCAGTACTTCCTCGACACCCTCGACGAGATGACCGAGCAGGCATTCAACGACCAGTGCACCGGCGCTAACCCGCGCTACCCGCTCATGAGCGAGATCAAGGAGCTCTACCTGGACGCCTACTACGGCCGCGAGCCTCAGGACTACGCCGTCTGCTAGTTTTAGCACGGTTTTTAACGGCGGGGGTGCACGGGTGTTTCACACACCCCCGCCGTCGCTTCTATCGCATCGTTGAAAGGATGCAACCATGCTGCTACCCGATTCCAAGACCGAGCTCGTCCGCCGTGGCAACAAGGTCGTTTACGACCTGGGCGACAAGATCGTCAAGGTCTTTAACGAGACCAAGCCTGTCTCCGACGTGTTCAACGAGGCTTTGAATCTTGCCCGCATCAATGAGTGCGGCATCCGCAGCCCCAAGGCTCTCGAGGTTTCTCAGCTCGAGAACGCCAACGGCTGGGCACTCGTGACCGAGAAGGTTCCGGGCACCACCCTTGCCGAGAAGATGACTGCCGAGCCCCAGCGCTTTGGTGAGTACCTCGAGATGTTCGTCGATCTCCAGATCGAGATCCACGGCTACACCTCCCCGCTGCTCAACCGTCAGCGCGACAAGTTCGCCCGCATGATCGACAGCCTTGATCAGCTCAATGCCACCACGCGCTACAACCTTCAGGAGCGTCTGGACGGCATGACCAAGGAGTTCAGGGTCTGCCACGGCGACTTCAACCCCTCCAACGTCATCGTCGGCGACGACGGCCAGCTCTATGTGTGCGACTGGGCACACGCCACCCAGGGCTCCCCTGCTGCCGACGTTGCCACCACCTACCTGCTCTTCGCCCTCAACAGCAAGGACCAGGCCGAGGCCTACCTGGAGCTCTACTGCGACCGCGCCGACATGCCCATGCAAGTCGTGCGTCAGTGGACGAGCATCGTCGCCGCTTCCGAGCTCGCTCGTAAGCGCAACGTGAACGATGAGTTCCTGAAGAACTGGATCGACGTCGTCGATTATCAGTAATATCTGAGCGATTCATTTCGCATCGGAGGCACAAGGAAAACCCCGCAGCTCATATGGGCTGTGGGGTTTTCTTTTAGATATCGAGGATGCTACAAGATAAAAGGACGGCCCCACATCTCCCCAATCTGGAGAAATGCGGGGCCGTCCCGTATATCGAACTACAAGCGAAATCGTCGATTAACGGCGGGCCGCCTTAACAAGCTCGGCAACCTTGGCGACGACCTCGTCAATCGCCACGTCCTCGCGCTCGCCCGTGGCACGGTCCTTGAGCTCAACGGTGCCGTTCTTAAGGCCGCGCTTGCCCAGAACCACCTGATACGGGAAGCCCATAAGATCGTTGTCGGCAAACTTAAATCCGGGACGCTCGTCACGATCATCGACGACGACCTCAATACCCTCGGCACACAGGCCCTCGACGATTTGGTCGCAAACAGTAGCGCACTCCTCCTTCTTGGGATCGAGCGGAATCACCGCGACCTCGTACGGAGCAACGGAGACCGGCCAGACGATACCGTGCTCGTCGTTGTGCTGCTCCACGACAGCAGCGAGCGAGCGGGACACGCCCACGCCGTAGCAACCCATGATGAGCGGCTTCTCCTTGCCGTCCTCATCCATAAAGGTGGCACCCATGGCCTCGGAATACTTGGTGCCCAGCTGGAAGACCTGGGAGACCTCGATGCCGCGGGCAGCGGAGAGGGGCTTTCCGCAGTGCGGGCAAGGATCGCCGGCCACGACGGTGACCAGGTCGGCCCACTCATCGACGGTAAAGTCGCGCTCGGGGCAGGCACCGGTAAAGTGATAGTCAACCTCGTTGGCGCCGCAGGCCCACTGCTTGGACTCGCGCAGGCTCTCGTCGCAGACCAGACGAATGCCCTCGGGAAGGTTAACCGGTCCGATAAAGCCCTTATGCAGACCGTAGGTCTGGAGCTCCTCATCGGTCATCATGCGATAACCCTTGCCAAAGACATGCTCGGCCTTGCAGTCATTGAGCTCATGATCGCCCGGGACAATGACCACGACCGGCTTGCCCTCGGCATCGATGAGCGCCAGCGACTTTCGCGTACCGTTCTCGGGGAAACCGAAGAACTTGGCGACGGCCTCAATGGTGCCCATGCCCGGAGTCTCGACCTTGGTGAGCGTACCGTCGCCGGGGCCCTCAGTCACGACGACCTTGGTGCTTGCCGCCTCGTCATCGGCAGCAAAGCCGCAATCGTCGCAGTAGACCAGCGAAGCCTCACCGGCGTCGGCCAAAGCCATGTACTCGACGGAGGTATCGCCACCGATCTCACCGGAGTCGGCGACAACGGGCAGGGCCTTGATGTAGCAGCGCTCGCAAATGTTGGCATAGGCCTGCTTCATCTTGTCGTACTCCTCCTGCAGGCTCTCCTGCGTGGCGGAGAAGCTGTAGGCGTCCTTCATGATGAACTCGCGGCCGCGCATCAGGCCAAAGCGGGGACGGAACTCGTCGCGGAACTTGTCCTGAATGTGGTACAGGTTGACGGGAAGCTGCTTGTAGGAACGCAGCTCATTGCGAACCAGGGCGGTCACGGTCTCCTCATGCGTGGGGCCCAGCACGAACTCGCGGCCGTGGCGGTCATCAAAGCGCACGAGCTCCTTGCCATAGGCGTCGATGCGGCCGGACTCGCGCCATAGCTCAGCGTCGACCATAATGGGCATCATGAGCTCCTGGGCGCCGGCAGCGTCCATCTCGTCGCGCACGATGTTCTCAATCTTGCGGATCGAGCGCCAAGCAAGCGGCAGGTAGGAATACAGACCGGCGGCCTCCTTGCGGATCATGCCGGCACGGAGCAGCAGGCGGTGGCTGGCGAGCTCAGCGTCCGCCGGATCCTCTTTAAGCGTCGGCGCATAGAGCTTAGACATATACATTGCTCGGGTCATTTACTTCTCCTCAATAAGTTTGTCGACCTCTGCCATAAGCGCGTCGACAATATGGTCCTCAGCTACTTTACCAATGATCTGGCCATGCGAAAAGAGCAAGGCCTGACCACGTCCGCAAGCAACGCCCAGGTCGGCATCAGAAGCCTCACCGGGGCCATTAACGGCACATCCCATCACAGCGATCGAAAGCGGCGCGGAGTAGTTCTTAAGCCGCTCGGTGACCTCCTCGGCGATGGGAATGAGGTTAACCTGGCAGCGGGCGCACGTGGGGCACGAGACAATCTCGGGGCCACGGCGACGCAGGCCCAGCGACTGCAGAATACCCCAGGCAACCGGCGGCTCCTCAACCGGATCGGCCGTAAGCGACACGCGCATGGTGTCACCGATGCCCTCGGACAGCAGAATACCCAGACCCACCGAGCTCTTGATAGTGCCCTGCAGCTTGGTCCCCGCCTCCGTCACGCCCAGGTGAAGCGGAACATGGGGAATCTCGCGCGAGAGGGCTCGATAGGTATCAAGCGTCGTTTGCACGCTATGGGCCTTGGCCGAAAGCACAATGTTCGTAAAGCCGCGGTCCTCAAAGTGCTTGACGAAGCGCTCGCTCGACATCACGAGCTTTTCGGGCTGCGTGAGGTCTTCGCGCTCGGCGATATCCTGCTCAAGCGAGCCCGCGTTCACGCCAATGCGAATCGCGCACCCAGCGGCGCCCGCAGCATCGATCACGGCATCGACCTTGGTCCAATCGCCGATATTGCCGGGATTGATGCGGAGCTTGGCGGCACCGGCCTCAACGGCACCAATGGCCAGCTTGTGGTTAAAGTGGATATCGGCAACGATTGGCACCGGAGACTCGGCACAGATGATGCGGAAACCCTCAAGCGCGGCCTCGGTGGGCACGCTCACACGCACGATATCGCAGCCAGCCTGCGCCAACGCGCACACTTGCGCAAGCGTTGCCTGGGCATCGGCGGTATCGGTGCAGGTCATGGATTGGACCACCACCGGCGCACCGCCACCGATCTGCACACCGCCCACATGCACGGGGCGCGTCAACTCGCGAGGCAAAGGATGGGATAAAGACAATCCAAACACTCCCCTACAGAATAAATCGAAGGATGTCGGAACGAAGCATATAGACAAACAGCAGCGCAAAGAGCGCGATGCCCACATAGCTCACAATCGTCTGGACCTTGAGAGGTAGCTCGCGGCCCGCAATCTTTTGAATGATCTCGATGACCAGCTTGCCGCCATCGAGTGGTGGGATGGGCAGCAGGTTCATAAAGCCAAGCGAGAACGAAATGAGAGCGGCAAACGAAAGGAACGTGGCAGGGCCGGCAGCAGCAGCCTGTGAGGACATAACGCTAATACCCACGATCGAAGAAGACTGATCGAGAATCTCCATCGTATGCTGCGGCTGGAGCAGGCGCATCACGCCCTCCGCTGTCTGCACGACATAGGAGAAAGACAGGCGAGCCGACGTGATGGGGTCTAAACGGACCACCTGCGTAGAGGCATACACACCTAGGCGCTCCTCCTCCTTGAGTGCAACCGTGGTCGAATGCTGCTTGCCGTCACGCTCGTACTCGATGGCGATATCGTCCTTACCGGCGGCCTTGCCGATGGCATCGTAAACGTCCATCCAGGTAGAGCACGATACTCCGTCAACCGAAAGGATCGCGTCGCCGCCCTCGATACCCGCCTTGGCGGCAATAGAACCCTCGTCAACCTGACCGATCACGTTGGTATCCATCGGCACGGTGACACCCGCAATAGAGTAGATGCTCATAAGCAGCAAAAAGCCCGTCAGGATATTGACGAGAATGCCCGCGAGCAGCATAAAGGCGCGCTTGAGAAAACCCTGGCCCAGATAGGTATGCGAACGCTCTTGCGCAAGGAACTCGGCTTCGCCGCACGGCAGCTCCCACACATCGCCCTCGGTAGTCGCATGCTCTCGATCGAAACGGCGGCCGTCAAAGGTGGTGTAACCCGCCGCATCTCGTGGCAGCGTCTGATACTTGGTGGGATAGTAGCTCGGCGAGGGCTTCTCCCCTTCCTCATACCAAGGCGCGATAGAGCCCCAACCCAAGAGCAAGGCGCATGCCTCGAGCACAACCTCCTCGGATAGCTCGAGCTCGACAGCAAGGTCGGCCACGGTCACGCGACCATGACGATAGATAGCCGCGAGCACGCGATCGGCACACGAGACGTCGGTCGGATCCATACCGCAGATGGCAGCGTAGCCACCCAGCAGCAGCGGGGTCACGCCGAACTTGGTTCCAATGCGACGCGACGTGTAATGGATGTCAAAGCGGCACGGCAGGCCCAAAAAGAACTCGGTCACACGGACGCCGCAGGCACGCGCCGCCAAAAAGTGGCCGCCCTCGTGCAAAAACACGAGGACGGAAAGCATCAGCAGGCCCCAAAAGACCGATGAGAGAACGCTCAGAACAGTATCCATAAAACGAAAAAGCAATCCTTATGGGTTAGGAACGGGTTGCGGCGAGCACCTGCGCAGCCTTTTCACGCGCCCACGCATCGATGTCGCGAAGCTGCTCAAACGAATCGACCGCCTGCATATCGTGGGCATCCATGCAGGATTCCACAATGCGATCGATATCGGTAAAGCTGCAGCCATCGTGCAGGAAGGCATCGACGGCGACCTCGTTGGCGGCATTGAGCACGCACGGCATGGTGCCACCCGTCTTGCCGGCACGTTCGGCCAGTGCCAGACAGCGGAAGGTATCCATGTCGGCAGCATCAAACGTGAGCTGCCCCAGCTCGCGGAAATCGATACGAGGCGCCGGGGTATCCCAACGCTCGGGATACGAGAACGCGAACTGGATGGGAATACGCATGTCGGAAGCACCGAGATGCGCCATCACGGAGCCGTCGGCAAACTCGACCATAGAGTGAATCTTGGACTGACGCTGCACGACCACGTTAATGAAATCGAGGTCGCAGTTAAACAGATGCATGGCCTCAATGCGCTCCAGGCCCTTGTTCATGAGGGTGGCGGAGTCGATGGTGATCTTGGCGCCCATGGCCCACGTGGGATGTGCGAGGGCATCGGCACGCGTCACGCGATTGAGCTCGTCGCGCGTGCGGCCAAAGAACGGACCGCCCGAGCAGGTGAGCCAAATACAATGAGCCTCGCGCGGGTCCTCCCCCAGATAGCACTGGTAGATGGCGGAGTGCTCAGAGTCGACTGGAATAAGCTGGCCCGGTTGCGCCAACGGCATAAGCAAGTCGCCGCCGACGACGAGGGACTCCTTGTTGGCAAGGGCAAGACGCTTATTCGAGGTCAAGGCCGCATGGCTCGCCTCGAGACCGGCGGCGCCCACAATAGCGACGAGCACGCAGTCGACATCGTCGCGACGCGCGAGCTCGCAAACCGCCTGCGCGCCAACGCCGAGCTTCGTTCCCTCGGGCAACTCCTGCAGCACGGCGTCATCGCCATGAGCGACATCGGCCACGGCAACCGCCGGAACCGAGAACTCGCGGGCAGCGGCAACGAGCTCGGAGGTACTGGAGTTAACGGACAGCGCCGTCACCTGCAGGCGATCGGCATGCTGGCGGCACACATCGAGCGCCTGGGTGCCGATAGAGCCCGTACAACCCAGGATGGCAACACGGAGACGTCCATCGGGGCCATACGTCGTCTGGAAGGACATTACAGCACGCCTCCGATCATCAAAAGCAGCTGCGCGGTAATGCAGCCAAAGATAAGCGAATCGCTACGATCGAGCATGCCGCCGTGGCCCGGGATAAGGTTACCGGAATCCTTAACGCCCACACCGCGCTTGATGCGCGACTCGATGAGGTCGCCGATAACGCCCAGGACGGACACGACCAAGCCGCACAGCAGCGCATAGGGCAGGCTGAGCTTGTAGAAGTGCGTCGCCCACAGGATGAGCCAAATCAAAACCGAGCCCAGGATGCCGCCGACAAACCCCTCCCAGCTCTTTTTGGGAGAGATCTTGGGAACCATCTTGTGCTTGCCGATACGGCTACCCACGATGTAGGCAAACGAATCGGAGACCCAAAGGGACGCGCAAACGCCCACCGAAAGCAGGGCGCCGGCAAAACCGGGCACGGCATCGCGCAGCAGCACGATAGCCGACAGCATAAAGCCAGTGTAGATGGGACCCATGAGCGTCACGGCCACATCAGAGATGCGGGTACGCGGCGACCAAACATACCAAATGCCCACAGCGAGCATCAGGGCAAAAAGCAGGGCATTCAGCAACATCGAATCGCCCAACGCCGACAGCGGAAAGAGTACGGCGGCAGCGATACCCATGCGCTCGTTAGCCATCTTGCCATCGAGCCTCGTCATACGGAAAAACTCATAGCAGCACAGGCCGCTCATGACAGAAACAAAGATGGCCGTGGGCACGATACCCAAAACCAGACACAGGATAAAGACAACAGCGTAGACGATACCCGCGGCGGCACGGGTAATAAAGCCCGCCAGCCACGAACCGGTGCCGCTCTTCGCTGTAGGCGCTCCCGCAGCGGTAGCTTTGCGCGCAGGCGTCTTGGGAGCAGATGCCTTGGGACGATCGGACACGATTAAGCCTCCTCGGTCTTGCTCAGACCACCAAACCTACGGTCACGGCCCTGATAGGCCAAAATGGCGTCGACAAGGCCCCAACGATCAAAGTCGGGCCAATAGGTATCGGTGACGTAGAATTCGGAATAAGCCACCTGCCACAGCAGATAGTTCGAAAGGCGCAGCTCACCAGAAGTGCGAATCACAAGCTCAGGATCGGGAAGGCCGGCGGTATAGAGGTGGGAAGCCACCATGTCGTCATCAATTGCTGCAGGATCGATCTTACCGGCGGCAGCGTCGAGTGCGATCTGACGGACAGCGCGGGTAATCTCGGCACGCGCGCCGTAGTTGACGGCAAGCGCCAACGTCATGCCGGTGTGATTGGCGCACTCGGCAAGACCGCGTTCAAAAACGTCGCGGGTCTTCTTGGGCAGCGCAGAAATGTCACCCAAAAAGACAACGCGCACGTTTTCGCGCTTCAGAAGCGGCAGCTCGTCGATAAACGTCTTGGCAAACAGGTGCATCAAGACGTTGACCTCGTGCTGCGGGCGGTTCCAGTTTTCGGTAGAAAAAGCATAGGCCGAAAGCACGTCGACGCCCAGACGCACGCAGGCGGTAATAATCTCGCGAAGGGAGACGATACCCGCCTTGTGGCCCTCAGTGCGCGCAAGACCGCGCGACGTGGCCCAACGACCGTTGCCGTCCATGATGCACGAGATATGGTGCGGAATGTTATTGAGGTCAAGGTCGGAAAAACCGACGCCCGCAGGGGCGTCGGCAAAGTACTCGACCAGTTTATGCTCGTCGTATTGCACCTTAGATCTCCATGACCTCGGCTTCTTTTTCCTTCAGAAGCTCCTCGACCTTGGCGACATACTCATCGGTGTGCTTCTGGACCTTGGCCTGCTCGCGACGGACATCGTCCTCGGTGAGTTCCTCATCGCGCTCGAGCTTGTTGTTGAAGTCGCGACGGATGTTACGGATAGACACCTTGGCCTGCTCGGCGTACTCGCGGCACTCCTTGACGAGCTCGCGACGGCGCTCCTCGGTGGGAGCCGGGAACGGCAGACGAACGACGGTGCCATCGGAGTTGGGGGTAATACCCAGATCGGAAGCGCCGATGGCCTTGACGATAGCATTGATGAGTGCCTTGTCCCACGGCTCGATGAGCAGCATGTGGGCCTCGGGGGTCTTTACGGCGGCAACCTGCGTGACCGGCGTAGGAACACCGTAATAATCGACGGTGATGTCGGACAGAATGTTAGCGTTGGCTCGGCCGGTACGGACCTTGGAGAAGTTATGCTTGAGGGACTCGAGCGACTTGTCCATGTGGGCGGTAATGTTCTCTGCCATGCTTAATCCTCCTGATAGACGAGCGTGCCGACGGGCTCACCCGAAAGCGCGCGCTTGACGGTGTCCTCGCCATCGATGTTGAGGACCAAAATCGGCATACGGTTATCCTGGCACAGGGCCGTAGCCGTGGAATCCATAACCTGCAGACCGCGGACGAGAACCTCGTGATAGGTAATCTTGTCAAAACGGACGGCATCGGCGCACTTGACGGGATCCTTGTCGTAGATGCCGTCAACCTTGGTGGCTTTAATCAAAATCTCGGCGCCGATCTCGCACGCACGAAGAGCCGCGGCGGTGTCGGTCGTAAAGTACGGATTGCCCGAACCGGCGGCAAAAATAACGACATTGCCCTTGGAAAGGTGGTTGATGGCGCGACGGCGAATATAGGGCTCGCAGATCTCGTTCATCTGGATAGCGCTCATCACGCGGCAGGGAACATCGTTATGCTCGAAGGCATCCTGCAGGGCGAGCGCGTTCATAACGGTTGCCAGCATGCCCATGTAGTCGGCCTGAGCACGCTCCATGCCACCGGCAGCGCCGGCCATGCCGCGGAAAATATTGCCGCCGCCGACAACGACGCCCACCTCATGGCCAACGGCGAGCAGCTCCTTGACCTGCTTGGCAAGATGGTCGGTAACCTTGGGGTCGATGCCATATTGGCCGTCGCCCATCAGTGCTTCGCCGGAAAGCTTAAGAAGCACGCGTTTATATCGGATGTCGGACAAAGCGATCCTCCTTTAGATTGAACTCTCAACATTCTATCAAAGGCTCTACGAAGAGCCATGAAAAAGCAGGCTGTGAGTAAAACCCACAGCCTGCTCATTACCAGCTACAAGAGCTTATTTACTCGCCACGGACCAGACGGTCAAAGGCAACGACGGTAATGGTGTCGCCGAGCTCCTTGGAGACCTGCTCAGCGTACTTCTTGATGGTGAGGGAGCTGTCCTTGATGAACTCCTGCTCGGTGAGCACGGACTGCTTGTAGAACTTCTCCAGACGGCCGACAGCCATCTTCTCCTGGATAGCCTCGGGCTTGCCGGACTCGGCAGCCTGAGCCATGTAGATCTGCTTCTCGTGCTCGACGGTCTCGGCCGGAACCTGATCGCGGGTAGCGCAGATCGGGGCGACGGCAGCAACCTGAAGGGCAACGTCGTGAGCGAAGGTCTTGAAGGACTCAGCCTGAGCGGTCTCGGCCTTCTCGAAAGCAAACTCGACGAGGACGCCGATCTTACCACCCATGTGGATGTAAGAAGCGAGAGCGCCGTTCTCGGCCTTACGGGCGGCGAAGCGGGAG
Organism: uncultured Collinsella sp.; assembly: GCA_958437935.1. GTDB lineage: Bacteria > Actinomycetota > Coriobacteriia > Coriobacteriales > Coriobacteriaceae > Collinsella. The sequence continues at coordinate 62,596 of CAUBPS010000003.1, forward strand.
ATCTTCATGTTCTCGCCCATGATGTGAATCATCTCGGTGAGCTCGGAGGAAACGGTCTCCTCGCCCATCGGCTTCTCGAGCAGAGCGTCGACGTCGGCAGGCTCGGTGGTAGCGACAACCTCAGCGACCTTGGAAGCAAAGCCGGTGAACTTGGCGTTGGAGCCAACGAAGTCGGTCTCGCAGGAGAGCTCGAGCAGAGCGCCGGTCTTGCCATCCTCGGAGACGAACGCGGCGACAGCGCCCTCGTTGGTCTCACGGCCAGCCTTCTTGGCAGCCTTGGCAAGGCCGTTCTTACGCAGAACGTCGACAGCGGCGTCCATGTCGCCGTCAGCCTCGACGAGAGCCTTCTTGCACTCCATCATCGGGGAGTCGGTCATCTCGCGGAGCTGCTTGACCATAGCGGCGGTAATCTGGGCCATTGTGGTTCCTTTCAAAGAGATGAAAAAGAATTAACTAAGACTGATTTACTCGGCCTTGGGCTCAGCGGCCATCTCGGCCTCGGAGACCTGCTCCTTGCCGGAGCCAGCGAGGCAGGCGTCAGCCATGAGCTCGCACATAAGGGTGACAGCGGAGATAGCGTCATCGTTGCAGGGGATGCCGTACTCGACCTCGTCGGGATCGGAGTTGGTGTCGATCAGAGCGACGACGGGGATGTTCAGGCGCTGGGCCTCCTTGATGGCGTTCTCCTCGCGCTTGGTGTCAATGACGAAGAGAGCCTGGGGCAGACCCTTCATGTCGCGGGCGCCACCGAGGTTGGTCTGGAGCTTGGTGAGCTCCTTACCGAGCACAGCCTGCTCCTTCTTGGGGAGCACTGCCATGCGGCCGTCCTCGACCATGGCCTCGAGCTCCTCCATACGGTTGATGCGGGAGCGGATGGTGACGAAGTTGGTCAGCATACCGCCGAGCCAACGCTGGTTGATGTAAGGCATGTTGGCGCGCTCAGCAGCGTTCTTGACGGCCTCCTGAGCCTGCTTCTTGGTGCCGACGAACAGCACGTTGCCACCCTTGGCGACGTTCTTGACGAAGGTGTAGGCCTGGTCGGCGTCGAGGATGGTCTGCTTGAGGTCGAGGATGTAGATGCCGTTGCGCTCACCGAAGATGAACGGCTTCATCTTGGGGTTCCAGCGACGGGTCTGGTGACCGAAGTGGCAGCCGGCCTCGAGCAGGGTGCGGATATTAATCTTGGTAGCCATGTTAAACCTCCTGTGGTTTGCCTCCGCGCGGGGTCATCCTCCAAGACCAACCCGGACATGTGCTACCAAAGCCCGGGCACCACGGTATGAAGTAGCCGCGCGTGCGTGATAAAAACATGTTGCCGTGAAGCAACCCGATGAATGATAGCAGGAATGCATCTTCCTGCCAACCCGCAATCAAAACCACACACCTGAGTGCAGCGCGGAACGTCCCAGCAACTATTCGCCGCGGGGATGGGCTTGAGCCACGGCCCGCTTAAGCCGATCGGGCGTGAGATGCGTGTAGATCTGCGTCGTGGACAGACTCGCATGACCCAGCAGCTCTTGAACCGAGCGCAGGTCCGCACCGCCCTCAAGCAAGTCGGTCGCAAAAGTATGGCGCATCACATGCGGGGCGATGTCGGCCGGAATGCCGGCGAGCGTCGCCAGCGTATGGAACCGCCGCCGGAGCATGGCGGCGCTCATGCGATTGCCGCGCGCCGATATAAGCAGCGGATGCGGCCCGGTAGCGGGGTCACGACGCTTTGCCTGAGCGAGCAATTCCGGCCTCCCCTCCTCAATATAGAGACGCGTCGCCTCGAGCGCACGACGATACAGAGGGACGATACGTTCTTTGCTCCCCTTGCCCCAAAGGCGCAGCGTGCGTTCGGACCAAGCGATGGACTCCACATTGAGTGCTGCGAGCTCAGAGATACGAGCACCCGAGGCATAGAGCAGCTCGAGCATCGCCGCATCGCGCAGTCCCGCGGGCGTCGAGGTATCAGGCGTCTTGAGCAGCGCCTCGACCTGCTGGGTCGTAAGGACGCCCGGCAGGTCGCGCGGCAGCTTGGGCGATGCGATTGCCGAGACCGCATCACCCTCGACAATCCCCTCGGCAGTCATCCACCGATAGAGCGAGCGAATGGCAGACAGATGCGCCGCAAGCGTTCGGGGAGCCACCTGTTCACGCGAAAGCTCGGCAAGATAGCGACGAATGGTGCGCACGTCGGCAGCGAAAGCATCGATATCCTCGCGCTCGCACCAGGAAGCAAAGCGCTCCAGCCTCGAGCCATAGGCCGTCACCGTGTTGGGAGAAAGTCCCTCGACACGTGCGATATAGGCGATAAACGAGTCGACGGCATCGTACAGGTCAAAGGCTATGACCGGTCGCCTCCAAACAGATCGGGGCGAGTGGCCAGATAGGCATCAAGGGCCTCAAGCGCACGGTCCGCATAGGCCTGGTAGCGGTCGCGCTTGCTGCGACGCTTACCGTCCTCGAGCGGCGGCACCAGGCCAAAGTTGACATGCATGGGCTGGTAGCCCACGGTGGCAGGATCGGTCGCATAGCCCACGAGCGCGCCCAGGGCGCCCACGCGGGGCAACTCGACGCCCGCGGCACCGATAGCCTCGGCATAGGTGTTGAGCGCCGCGAGCAGACCGGTCGCCACGGCTTCCATGTACCCCTCGGTGCCGGTGATCTGACCGGCCAGGCGCACGCCGGTACCGGGCACGGCAAAGGTGCCATCGAGGACGTGCGGGGCGTCGACAAAGGTATTACGGTGCATGACACCGTAGCGGAAGAACTCAGCGTTCTCCAGGCCCGGCACCATATGGAAGACGCGCTTCTGCTCGCCAAAGGTCAGGTTGGTCTGGAAGCCCACCAGGTTATAGGCGGTCTTCTCCTTGTTCTCGGCACGCAGCTGAATCGCCGCCCAGGGGCGACGTCCGGTACGCGGGTCGGTGAGGCCGACGGGCTTCATGGCGCCAAAGCGAATGGCGTCCTTGCCGGTGCGCGCAACTTCCTCGGCAGGCTGGCAGGCCTGGAACAGATCGCCGCCCTCAAAGTCCTTGAGCACCACGCGGTCGGCCGTGGTAAGCGCCTCGATAAAGGCCTCGTACTCTTCCTTGTTGAGCGGAGCGTTGAGATAGTCGCCGCTCCCCTGCTCCTCGTAGCGCGACTGCGAGAACAGCACGTCCATATCGAGCGTGGAGGCATCGACGATCGGCGCTGCGGCATCGAAGAACGCAAGGGCGTCGCCACCGACGAGCTTCATGACCTCTTCGCTCAGCGCCGGCGAGCACAGGGGGCCGGCGGCAATGACCACGTGGCCTTCGGGAATCTGCGTGACCTCGCCGTGAACGATCTCGATATTGGGACGGGCGGCAACCTCGGCCTCGACAAGCTCGGAAAACTTGACGCGGTCGACTGCCAAGGCGCCACCGGCGGGAACAGCCGCGCGATGGGCGCAATCGAGCAGGACTGAACCCATGCGCTCAAGCTCGGCCTTCAGCAAACCAGCCGCGGAATCCGGACGGGTCGACTTAAACGAATTGGAACAGACGAGCTCTGCCAGGTGATCGGTATGGTGGGCCGGGGAGCTCACCTGGGGGCGCATCTCGCACAGCTTTACGGCAAACCCGCGGTCTGCCAGTTGGATCGCGCATTCCGAACCCGCCAGACCGCCACCGATAACCGTCACCTGATCAAACAGCATCTGCAAACACCTTTCTAATTGACACGTTTTCCATTGTGACCGAAGGGTGTCTGGGCGTGAAGGGCAAACTTGGAGGGCGCATACCTTCCATCCATCATGCGCTCGATAAGACCCTCGAACTCAAGCGAGCCCAGGAGCTTAAGTACGCCGACGGCATCGAGCGAGACGAGCGCCGCGATGTCGTCGACCTTGAGCGGAGAGGCGATGAGCGCATGCATCACGGTCTGCTGCGTTGGATCCAGGTCGGCAATGCCGGGAGCATCGGGGCGCGAGTAGCGCAGGGTGCCGTAGATGCGTGAGATAGCCATCTCGATAGATTCCTCGTCGATGATGCAGCAGGCACCGTTCGCAATGAGGTAATTCGTGCCACGCGACTCGGGCGATAGGATCGACCCCGGCACAGCAAGAAGTTCTCGCCCCAAATCCATAGCAGCCTCGGCTGTAGAAAACGTCCCGGAAGGCATACCCGCCTCGGATACAAAGAGGGCTTGCGACAGGGCCGCGATCACGCGATTGCGGCGCGGAAAGGCAAACTTGCGCGGACCCATGCCCCACGGAGAAATCGACACGACCGCGCCACCCGTATCGAGCGTGCGCGTAATAAGCCCCGCGCTCGAGCGCGGATAGACCACGTCGGCGCCCGTCCCCAGCACCACGACGTGTTTGCCGCCAGCGTTGACCGCAGCCCAACCCGAAGCCTGGTCACAACCGACCGCGCCGCCCGAAACTACCGTCACTCCCGCCTCGACCGCCACCTTTGCCGCAAGCTCTGCCACGGCAAGACCATACGGCGAGGCTTTGCGCGCGCCGATGATGGAGAGCGCGGGCGTCGAAAGCACTTCGGGGTTGCCGCGCACATAGAGCGTCTGGGGTACATCGGAAAGCTCCAAAACGGTCTCGGGATACAACGCGTCACCTGGATGCAGCTCGAAGGTCCCCTCGGCCATCATTGGTCCCTCCTTCCCTGGTACATCGCCGCCTCGAGCACGTGGTCCTGCGTCACCTGCTCGCTCTCGGCGACGTCGGCGATTGTACGCGCAATGCGAACCAGGCGCACGATGCCGCGGCCCGTGAGATGCGTGCGCTTCGACAGGCCGAGCACACACTTCTCCGCCGCATCATCGAGCTCAAAGGTCGATACGACGCCGTCAATGGACCGCGTCTCGTCATCCTCGGCCTCGACATCCGCATCGTCCATACGGGACTCGCGCCAGGCGCGAAAGGCACGACCGCGCACAACGTAGTCACGTAACTCGGCCGACGACATACCCTCCGCTCCCTCGATAATCACCTGGGGGTCGGGACGGGTCACATCGATCATCATGTCGATACGGTCGGCCAAAGGACCGCGCAGTTTAGACCGATAACGCTCGACCATCGCCGCCGAGCAGCGACACGGCACCTCACGATCGCCCAAAAAGCCGCAGGGGCAGGGATTGCTCGCAGCCAGCAGCTGAAAGCGCGACGGGAAGGTAAAGGCCCCGTCGACGCGTACGATCCTCACATAGCCGCGTTCGATAGGCTGACGCAGCGTCTGCAGCACACCCGTGGGAAACTCGGCAAGCTCGTCCAAAAAGAGCACGCCGCCATGAGCAAGGCTGATCTCACCCGGGTGCACCGGGCGCCCGCCGCCGATAAGGCCTGCGGTCGAAATACTGTGGTGGGGACTGCGGAAGGGCCGATGACCTGCCAATAAGCCATCGATGTTCTCACCCAAGACCGAATGGATGCACAGCGCCTCCTGCTGGTCCTCAACGGAAAGCTCGGGCAGGATGCCGGTCATACGACGGGCGAGCATCGTCTTGCCCGATCCCGGGGACCCGATCATAAGCAAACCGAGCTCACCCGCTGCCGCCAGCGCCATGCCGCGTTTAGCGACTTCCTGCCCCAGTACGTCGGCATAGTCGAGCTCGGGCTCAAAGGTCGCCTCGACGCCCTCAGAATCCAAGTAGCGCCGCGCGGCATCGCCCATACCATGAGCAAGCTGAGACAAATGATCGATAAAGCCGCAATCCACGCCCGCAAGCGGCACATGCTGATCGGACCTGCCGGCGATAAAGGACAGCCCCATGTCGCGAGCCAGCAGCTGAAACGCCACCTCGCCCTTGACAGGAAGCACCGTACCGTCCAAGCCAAGCTCACCAGCAATAAGACAACGATCGAGGTTGTCGCGGGGAATCTGGCCATCGGCCGCCAAAACCGCGATGGCGATGGGCAGATCAAAGCCGCTACCGGTCTTGCGAATATCGCCGGGCGCCAGATTGACCGTAATGCCCGAGCGCGGGATCTCGAACCCGGCGGAGCGCATCGCACAGCGAATACGACCGCGTGACTCCATCACCTCCATACTCGGAATGCCGAGCATCTGAATGCCCGGAACGCCGCCGGCAAGCGAAACCTCGACCGTGACGGGAATCGCCTCGACGCCGCGGATGCAGGCCGCGTGAACGGCAAACGTCTCGAACGCCATCACGACACCTGCCAATCGAACGCGTTGTACTGATGCTCGATCTCGGCGATATGCCCGTCACGAATGGTGATACCCACGGCATCGAAGCGAATCGCCTTGAGCGGATAATGCTCCATGAGGTAGCAACTTGCGATGCGGCGGTAGCGGCGTTGCTTTTGAGCGTCCACGGCTTCCTCGGGAAAGACCCGCGTGCTGCAATCCAATGCAACGCGTCTGGTCTTGACCTCGGCCATCACCACGACATCGTCGAGCTCATCGAGCAGCACCAGATCGGCCTCGCCCTCGGCGCAACGATAACCCTGCTCCAGCAAGGTGTAGCCGCGCTCGTTAAAGTAGTCGATGGTAATCAGCTCGCCCAGCATGCCCAGCTCGCGGGGACTGAGTCCCTTGATAAACTCGGGCGTCATCGCCCCGCAGTCGAGCTCGCCGTTTTCCCAACGCTCCTTGAGCTGCTGCGTCTTGCTCTTTTTGCTTGCGGCACTCATGGGGTCTCCTTTCCCGCACGCTGCATTGCCCCGATGATGAGGGCACCTTTCATGCGGGTAAGTACCGGAAGCAAACCAAAAGCTGACCAAATGCCGTCAAAAAACGGGCCGTACGCAGCAATGGTGTTGCATACGGCCCGCTACCAGCGGGTTTATAAAACCCCAGAGGTCCCTGTCTCCACAATTGACCTAGAATAGGCGCTCAGTCTGCAGAAAGTTTCCGCAAAAGCTCACGCGGTGCAGTGGACAAAGTCCATGTTTGCGAATGGCCTCGATATGCTCGGGGCTTGCATAGCCCTTCGACTCGGCCAGATGGTACTCGGGATACTCGGCGTCGTACTCGACCATCATCTCGTCACGCGTGACCTTGGCCATGATGGACGCCGCGGCGATACAGGCGATTTTGGCATCGCCCTTCACCACATCGCGCTCGTTAGGAACGGCGCCCAAGGGGTTGCCATCCATGAGGACGCAGTCGGGCCCAAGTCCCGTATCGGCCACGGCGCCCGCAACGGCAGTACGGATAGCACGGGCCATGCCCATCTCATCGATATCCTTCGGCGCGATATGGCAAAAACCGATTGCCGTCGCCACCTCGGCAATCTTCACTGAGAGCAACTCGCGGCGCGCGGGCGTGAGCTTTTTGGAATCGTTGATACCCCAGACGCGCGGCTCCATCGGAAGACAGACGGCGCATACCGTCAAAGGGCCGGCCACCGATCCGCGACCCACCTCGTCGACACCAACGACCACCCCATCGCCGCCAAGCTCATGCATAAGCTCGTACATGTCATTGACGCGCTCGCGCTCGGCAAGCTCTTTGGCATGGCGTTTGAGGGCGCGTTCACAGGCCTTGATCACCTGCTGGCGCGGGTCCTCGCGATAATGCTCCACGAGGGCGGGAATCTCCTCAAACGTAGCGCTCGCCAACTCACCGGCAACCTGCGATGCCGAAACCGAGCTCGTCATGTTGGCCATACCAGGCCCTCCTTGCATGCAAATCAGATAAAAAGAAGGGCCACCCGAAGGTGACCCTTGTGTCCAAACGAGTGGACAGACGCTGCGATCTTCTTAGCGCTTCTCGGGGATGCGAGCAGCCTTGCCCACCTTGTCGCGGAGGTAGTACAGCTTGGCGCGACGGACGCGACCATGACGAACGACCTCGAGCTTGGCGATCTTGGGGCTGTGAAGCGGGAAGGTACGCTCAACACCGACACCGAAGGACATCTTGCGGACGGTGAAGGTCTCGCGGGCACCGGCGCCGGCCATGCGGATGACGTCGCCCTGGAAGACCTGGATGCGCTCGCGGTCGCCTTCCTTAATGCGGTAATGAACCTTGACGTTGTCGGCGACGCGAACCTGAGGAATGTCCTCGCGGATCTGCTGACGCTCGATTGCGCGGATGTAATCCATGTGCAATTCCTTACTCTTCTAGAGGTGCCGTACCATCTTGGCCGGCACGTAGTTGAACAAACGTATTCGAGTATACACGCGCGGGTTTCTGCTGCAAGAACATTTTTTTACGCAGACAAAAAGACAAAACCCGCACATGATAACCGCCCGCCTCACGAATGAGACGGGCGGCATGAAGGGGGGCTACACTAGACGTCGATGTGCGGGGCGCTAGGCGTTGCGCTTGGCCTCGAGCTTGGCCTGAGCGGCAGCCAGGCGTGCGAGGGGCACGCGATAGGGCGAGCAGGACACGTAGTCCACGTCGGCCACGTTAAACAGGCCCTTGATGGACTTGGGGTCGCCGCCGTGCTCGCCGCACACGCCAAAGTGCATGTCGGGATTGGTGGCGCGACCCTTCTCCACGGCCATGCGCACGAGCTCGAGAACCGCCGTGTCGATGGTCTCGAAGGGGTTGTCCTTCAGGATCTTCTTGTGCAGGTACAGCGGAATGAACTTGGCCTCGGCATCGTCGCGGGAGAAGCCAAAGGTCGTCTGGGTAAGGTCGTTGGTGCCAAAGCAGAAGAAGTCGGCGTGCTGGGCGATCTCGTCGGCGACCATGCAGGCGCGCGGCAGCTCGAGCATCGTGCCCACGGGAATGTTGAGCTCGACGCCCTCCTCGGCGGAAACCTTGGCGATGACACGCTCGATGACCTCGCGGGTCTGGACATGCTCTGCCGTGATGGAAACGAGCGGAACCATGATCTCGGGGCGTGGGTCGACACCCTCCTTGATAAGGCGGGCAGCAGCCGTGGCGACGGCGCGAACCTGCATGAGCGGCAGATCGCTAAAGACGACGGACAGGCGCACACCACGCAGGCCGAGCATCGGGTTGGACTCGACCATGCCGTCGATACGACGCAGGCGGGCACGCAGGGCGGCAAGCTCTTCCTCGCTGGCGCCAGCGGCTTCCTTCTTAGTGATGGCGACCTCAAGCTCGCGAGGATCATCCAGGAACTCATGCAGCGGCGGATCGAGCAGGCGAACGACCACATCGCGGCCGGACATGGTCTTGAACATCGCCAAGAAGTCCTCGGTCTGAACCTTGAGCAGGTCGGCCAGGGCCTGCTGCTTCACGGCCTCATCGTCAGACAGGATAAAGCTCTGGATGATGTTCTTGCGATCGCCCAGGAACATGTGCTCGGTGCGGCACAGACCGATGGCCTCGGCGCCAAACTCGAGCGCGAGCGCAGCATCCTCGGGGTTGTCGGCGTTGACGCGCACGTGGTTGGCGTGACCGTCGGTCTCGTCCAAACGGATCTCATCGGCCCAAGACAGGATGGTGTCCAGGTCGCCGGTGAGCTCTGCAGAGACCAGGTCGACCGCGCCGTCGACGACGATACCCTGGGTGCCGTCGATGGAGATGACATCGCCCTCGCGCAGCACGCGGTCGCTGCCCTCGATGCGCACGACCTTCTCTGCCGCGTCAATGTGGAAGCGCTCAACGCCGCAAACGCAGGGCGTACCCATGCCGCGGGCGATAACGGCGGCATGGCTCGTCTTGCCACCGTGGCTGGTCAGGATGCCCTCGGCGGCGACCATGCCCTTCAGGTCGTCGGGGTTGGTCTCCCAGCGAACCAAAATGACTTTATGCCCCTCGGCGGAACGTGCAACGGCGCCATCGCTCGAGAACACGACCTCGCCCACGGCGGCACCGGGGCTGGCGTTCAGACCGCTGGCCAGCGCCTCGTACTTCTTGGAGGCGTCGAACTGCGGGTGCAGGAGCTGGTCGAGCTGCGCGGGATCGATGCGGCTCACGGCCTCCTCGCGGGTGATGAGGCCCTCCTCGACAATCTCGATGGCGATGCGCAGGGCGGCGGTGGCGGTGCGCTTGCCCACTCGGGTCTGGAGCATCCAGAGCTTGCCCTGCTCGATGGTGAACTCGATATCGCACATATCGCGATAGTGATCCTCGAGCGTCAGGAACACGCGCTCGAGCTCCTCGCCTGCGGACTCGAGGCCCGGAGTGTTCTTGAGGTCGGCGATGGGCTCGGTGTTGCGGATACCGGCGACGACGTCCTCGCCCTGGGCGTTCACCAAGAAGTCGCCGTAGAACTCCTTGGTGCCATCGGCCGGGTTGCGCGTAAAGGCGACGCCGGTCGCGGAGGTCTCGCCCTTGTTACCAAAAGCCATGGCCTGAACGTTGACGGCGGTACCGAGCTCGTCGGAGATACCATGCTGCTTGCGGTAGATGCAGGCACGCTCGTTCATCCAGCTGCCAAAGACAGCCTGGATGGCAAGGCGTAGCTGAAGCTCCGGGTCGTGCGGGAAGACGGGCTTGCCGTCAGCGACCTCGAGCTCGGGATACAGGGCAGCCTCGACGTTCTCGGAGAAGATGCCCTTGAAGGTCTCGACGAGTTCCTGCAGGTCCTCGGCCGAAAGCTCGGAATCGACGCGAACGCCGGCGACCAGGCGTGCCTGGGTCAGGGCGTTCTCGAACAGGTCGGCGTCAACGCCCATGACGACGTTGGAAAACATCTGGATAAAGCGGCGGTAGCTATCCCAGGCAAAGCGCGGGTTTTGCGTCTGGGCAATAAGACCCTGAACAGAGTCGTCGTTGAGACCCAAGTTGAGGACCGTGTCCATCATACCGGGCATGGAGAACGGAGCGCCCGAGCGGACCGACACGAGCAGCGGATCGGAAGCGTCGCCGAGCTTTTTGCCGCAACGGGCCTCGAGGTCTGCCTCGGCGGCAACGATCTCATCGAGTGCGCCTTCGGGCCAGACGTTGCCGGCACCGGAGTACTCGACACAGGTCTGGCAGGTAATAGTAAAGCCACCGGGAACCGGCAGGCCGATACGGCTCATCTCGGCAAGGTTAGCGCCCTTGCCACCAAGCACGAAGTTCATGGACTTGTCGCCCTCGGTGACACAGGTGCCCTGGGCGTCGGTTCCAAAACGGTAAACCCTCTTGCAATCGCTCACGATACTTCCCCTTCCATGCGCTCTCGCACACGACCGTGGTAACGAATCGACCCACCGGATGCGGGCCGTGAGGGAACTATACGGCGCGTTTTGGGCAGGCTTGAGCAGAGGGTGCGCGGTTTGGTAAACGTGCTAAAACTGGCGGTAAACGGTAGGTAAAGGTGGTTACCTTATGAAGATACCACTACAAGGAAAATGCAGGTCGGATGCGATGTTTTTGCTAAATCGCTTTACCGTTTATCAGCATTATTTCCAAGTATTCTCTTTGGGTAGCTAAAAGAGCCCGTCCCAAATTAGCTACCCAAATAACCTTGTCCCAAGTGAGCTACTTTTGTTGAGCGCGGCGGGCGGCACGGCGGGCTCTTGCCTCTTGAATCTCTTCGAGGTGAGCAATGATCTCGGCAGCGCTTTCCTCGATGGCCTTGCCATCGGTACGCACTACAAAGCAGCCCAGGCGTTTCATGAGCGCGCGGGCTTCCGCAAGCTCACTACGCACGCTCTCGGGTTCGGCATAGGAGCCGGCAACGGCACGGGCGTAATCATCGCCCAAGCGGCTATCGCGAATTTCGGAAATCACATCGACGGTCGAAATCAGACCAAACAACCGCATCGGGTCGACCTCGTAGATCGACTTAGGCGGCTCCATACCATGCGCTAACGGAACATTGGCAACCTTGTAGCCCTGATAGGCCAAATACATCGACAGCGGCGTCTTGGACGTGCGAGATACACCCAGCAGCACGATATCGGCACCCGACAGATCGTCACAACCACGACCGTCATCGTGCTCAACGAAATACTCCATAGCCTCGATACGATGGAAATAGCGGTCATCGGTCTTGTGAATCACGCCCGCAACGCCCTTGGGCGGCACACCGAGGAGCGACGACAGCACGGCAAGCGTCGGGCCGATCAGGTCGACCGAACGGATATGCAGCATGCCCAAATAGTCGAGCACGCGAGCGCGAAGCGCCGGATCGACAATGGTGTGGAACACGGCGATATCGCGATGGTCTGCATCGACACGCGATCCCACAAACGATTTAACCTGCTCCACCGAGGTCACCTTGGGCAGGCGCAAGAGATGAAAAGCCCCTTCATCAAATTGCCCGGACGCCGCAAGCACCACCTCACAAGCGGTATCACCGAGCGAGTCGGAGATAACGATGACGGTGGGACGAGCGGTGACCAGGCAATCCATGCGGGGCTCCTTTTGCGCTTATGCGCAGGCTGGCTTACTTTTTGCGGGCAAGCTCACCGATGTTGGCGATGCCGGAGAAAACGGCCTCGAAGCGGTTGAGCAGCTTAAGGCGATTATCGCGAAGCTGCTCGTCCTTGTCCATGACCATGACCTCATCGAAGAAACGGTCGATGGGCGCGCGCAGAGCGGCGAGGGCGGCAAATGCGGCCGGGTAGTCCTCGGCAGCAAGGGCGGCATCGACAGCGGTCTGAGCAGCCTCGGAGGCGTCGGCGAGCGCGAGCTCGACCTCGCCCATCAGGCTGCGGTCGTACTCCGCACCCAGCTCGGGCTTGGAGATGTGCGCGGCACGGGCATAGGCGGTAGCCAGGTTGTCAAAGGTCTCGGCATCATTCTTGCGGGCCTCGTCGAGGGCGGCGCAGCGGGCGAAGAAGACGGACGGGGCGATAATGTGCACCGCGGAGACGGCGGCAACGGTATCGGCCGGGATCTTTTCGTCGCGGGCCATGCTCACCAGGCGGCCATGGAAGAAGTCACGAACCTGCTGGGCGACCTCGGCGGCGTCGAACTCAATGCCCTGCTCGCTGTAAAGCTGCAGAGCAAAGTCAATCAGCGACGTGGGGTCGATCGGCAGACGGTCGCGCAGAATGTTGATGATACCGATAGCGGCACGACGCAGCGCGTAGGGATCGGAGGAGCCGGTCGGGGGCTCGCCGATGGCAAAGATACCGGCGATGGTATCGAGCTTGTCGGCGCAGGCCACGATGCAGCCAGCGGTGCCCTCAGGCAGCTCGTCACCGGCAAAGCGGGGACGATAATGATCGCGAATGGCGTGGGCGACCTCGTCGTTCTCCCCCATCGCGGTGGCGTAGTAACCGCCCATCACGCCCTGCTGGCTCGTGAACTCGACGACGGCGTTGGACACCAGGTCGGCCTTGCACAGGTGCGCGGCGCGAGCGGCGTCGGCGGCAAGATGGGCGCCCAGATGAGCCTCGCGGGCAATAGCGAGCGCGAGCTGCTCAATGCGCTCGGACTTGGCGAGCACGCTGCCGAGCTTCTCCTGGAAGGCGACCTTGGCCAGGCGCTCACGGAACTCGTCGAGGGAGATCTTCAGGTCCTCCTCGTAGAAGAACTTAGCGTCGTCCAGACGGGCACGCACGACGCGCTCGTTGCCGTCGATCACGCGCTCGGCATTCTCGGGCTTGCTGTTGGAGACGACCACGAACTCACGCGTCAGCTTGCCCTCGCCGTCATAGATCGGGAAGTAGCGCTGGTTGGTGAGCATGGACTCGCAGATGATCTCGTGCGGGACCTTGAGGAACTCCTCATCGAAGGTACCGACGAGCACCGTCGGCCACTCGCAGAGATTGATGACCTCCTCGAAGACCTTCTTGGGCGTATCGACATGGCAGCCGGGACGGGCAGCCTCGACCTCGGCGATACCGGCGAGAATCACCTCGCGACGGCGCTCGGCAGAAAGCACGCCGGCGTCCTCGAGCACCTGCTCGTAGACGGCGGGGCTGGCGACAACGTGGTCACCGGGGCCAAGCACGCGATGGCCGCGCGTGGTGTTGCCGCTCGTCACGTCGGCAAACGACACGGGCACAACATCCTCGCCCAAAAGGCAGCAGATCCAGCGGACCGGGCGCACGAAGGTGGCGTGCTCGTGGCCCCAGCGCTGACTACGGTAGTTGGGCCACTGCAGGCCGGCGATGGTCTTCTCGCACAGAGCGGTCAGAATCGGCGTAGCCGGTGCGGAAGGAATGTTCTTCTCGGCAAAGACGTACTCACGGCCGTCGGTGTCCTCGCGACGGACCAGATCCTCGGCAGCCACACCGCACTTGCGGGCGAAGCCCTGGGCGGCCTTGGTGGCGTTACCGTCAGCGTCGAAGGCGATGTTGGCCGCAGGGCCACGCTTGACCTCGTGAACCTCATCGGTCGCGGTGGCGACGTCGGCAACGAGCGCAGCCAGGCGACGCGGGCTCGAGATCACGCGGACCTCGCCGTGGGCCAGACCGGCCTCGTCGAGACCCTTGGCGATCATGGTGCCAAGCTGCTTGACGGCATTGTTCAGCGGTGCGGAGGGCATTTCCTCCGTACCGATCTCAAACAGGAAATCCTTAGCGTCTGCCATGGCTTACGCCACCTCGCCTTCCTGGTCGGCATTCTCGTTGACTCCGGCGACCTCGGCCATATAGGCCTCGCAGCACGCCTTGGCGACGGCGCGGACGCGCAGGATGTAATTGGCACGCTCGACCGCGGACAGCGCGCCGCGGGCATCGAGCAGATTGAAAGCGTGGCTGCACTTCATGACGCAGTCGTATGCGGGCAGCGGCAGCTTGCGCTCCAGGCAGGAATGGCACTCGGCCTCGTAGTCGTCAAACTTCTGACGCATCATCTCGACGTTGGCAACCTCAAAGTTATAGGCACTGAACTCGCGCTCGTTCTCGAGGAACACGTCGCCGTAAGTCATGGGCGTACCGTCGGGCAGGTAGCTCCACACCAGGTCGTAAACGGAGTTGACGCCCTGGGCGTACATGGCGATACGCTCCAGGCCATAGGTGATCTCGACGGGCACGGGGTCGACCTCGATACCGCCCACCTGCTGGAAGTACGTAAACTGCGTGACCTCCATACCGTTGAGCCAGACCTCCCAGCCAAGGCCCCAGGCGCCCAAGGTCGGGCTCTCCCAGTCGTCCTCGACAAAGCGGACGTCATGGTCGTTGGGGTCCAGGCCAATGGCGGCCAGCGAACCCAGGTAGAGCTCCTGGGCGTTGACCGGCGACGGCTTGATGAGCACCTGGAACTGATAGTAGTGCTGCATGCGGTTAGGGTTCTCGCCGTAGCGGCCGTCGGCGGGACGGCGGCAAGGCTGAGCATAGCAGGTGCGCCACTCGGCGGGACCGAGCGAGCGCAGTGTGGTCGCGGTATGGAAGGTACCGGCACCGACCTCGGAGTCATAGGGCTGCATAATAACGCAGCCCTGCTCGCCCCAGTACTGCTGGAGGCGCAGGATGATGTCTTGGAAGGAAAGCGATGAAGCGTTCATGCCTCTAATATCCCCTCGTCGAAACGATTACACGGTTAGGTACTGTACTATAGCGGTTTTTAGTCGATAGCGCCGATGCGGTTGAGCGGCCAGTAGCGAACGAGTGCCACGGCCATTAAGTCGGAGCGGTCGACCGGCCCAAAATAGCGGGAGTCGGCTGAGTTCTCTCGGTTGTCGCCCATCACCCACACACACCCGTCGGGGACGGTGTAGGGATAGCTCACCTGGACGCCGGGCGCTTGGACCGAAAGCGGCCAGCTCATGCCCGCCGTATAGTCCTCGTCGAGCGCTTGGCCGTCAACGACCACCTTGCCGTCCTGTAGGTCGACCGTCTGGCCGGCCGTGGCAATAACGCGCTTGACAAGAATATCATGCTCGGAGGTGCCGTCGGGGTTGTGAAACACCACGATATCGCCCTGCTTGACGGGCTGACCGAGCTCGAGGCTCACCTTTTGCGCCAGGATCTGGTCGCCAATCTCGATCGTGTCCTCCATAGAGCCGGTGGGCACCACAAAGGGCTCGACCACAAAGGTGCGGATCAGGAAGGTGGCCACAAGCGCGATCGCGATGACCGCGATCCACTCAAAAGCGCCCCTCAACGCGGAATGTTGCGTAGGAACCATACTCACTCCTCGCTCTGCGAATACGAAGCGTCAAGGATCTCCTGCGCGTATGCGCGCTCCTGGGGCGTAAGCCGCGCAGTCTCGATCAGGTCGGGACGCCAGCGGCAGGTGCGCTCGATGGCGTTCTTGCGGCGCCAAGCGTCAACTTTTGCGTGATCGCCACTCACGAGCACAGGAGGCACGCCCTCGCCGTTGAACTCGGCGGGACGGGTGTACTGCGCGTACTCGAGCAGGCCTCCGTCCTCGGCGGTCGAGAACGACTCGTCCACGTTGCTCATCTCGTCGCCCAGGGCGCCGGGAATCAGACGCACGACGGCGTCGGCAACGACCATAGCGGGAAGCTCGCCGCCCGTAAGCACGTAGTCGCCGATCGACAGGCGCTCGTCGGCATACGCATACGCGCGCTCGTCGACGCCCTCGTAGCGGCTGCATACAAACAGCAGGCGCTCGCTTTTGAGCAGGCGCTCGGCCACATGCTGCGTAAAGGGTTCGCCGCAGGGCGTAAAGAACACCACGGTGGGCTTGGGGCCCTCGGAGCTAATAGCCTCGATGGCCTCGGCGATGGGCTCGACCTTCATGAGCATGCCCTGCCCGCCGCCGTACGGCTCGTCATCGACGGTACGATGACGGTC
Source organism: uncultured Collinsella sp. (assembly GCA_958437935.1). Taxonomy (GTDB): domain Bacteria; phylum Actinomycetota; class Coriobacteriia; order Coriobacteriales; family Coriobacteriaceae; genus Collinsella. The sequence goes on from CAUBPS010000003.1 coordinate 79,094, forward strand.
GTGCGTCCAGTCACGCAGGTTATAGGCCTTAAAATCAAAAAGGCCGGCCTTACGGGCGCGGCCCAATATCGACGTGGACATGACGGGCTCAAACATCTCGGGAAAGACCGAAAGGGTCTCAATCAGCATGTTGTCCTCCCTACTTGTCCATATCGATCAGGCCGTCCATAACGTGGACGAAAATTGTTCCTGTGTCGGGAAGATCGAGCACAACCTGCTCGATCACGGGAATCAGCACCTCGCCGTACCGATCGCCCTCGACAACCCAAACATCGTTAGCGGGCGTCGACATGATCTCGACGATCGTGCCGAGTAAACCGAAGCGCTCGTCGACCACCTCGCGACCCATCAGGTCGGTATAGGCGGCGTCGAGCGAATCGAGCTCAAAGTCGTCACGATTTGCCAACACGTAGCATCCCGTGATGCCCTCGGCGGCCGTCAAGTCGTCAATGCCCTCAAACGAGACCAGATCGCCATCGCCCGTATCGGTGACGGACACGACCGTGCAAAAGCGGTCGCGCTTGAGCGCCGGCGGCGTCAGGGCGACGCGCATACCCGGCTCTAATACAGAAGGAAGCCCCCGCAGCGGCTGCGCGAGGACCTCCCCCTTCCTTCCGTGCGGCTTGACCACACGGGCGATGTTTTTGTACTGGGACCTCAAGGTCCTAGCCCAGAACCTCTACCTCGACAGCAGTGTCGAGGCGAGCGGCCAGTGCACGGGCGAGCGTGCGAATGGCCTTGATGGTACGGCCACGACGGCCGATGACCTTAGCGACGTCATCCTCGGCGACCGAAACCTCAATCGTAGAGGCGTCGTCACCATCGATGACCTCAAGGCTCACGGAATCCGGGTCGTCGACGATCTGAACAACGAGATATTCGACGAGATCGGCGATGCGATCTGAGAGCATTGCCTCACCCTCGAGCTGTGCAGCGTCAACCTCAGGCACGATTTACTCCTCGGCGCCCTCAGCGGCCTCAGCGGCAGCCTTAGCGGCCTCGGCCTCTTTGGCGAGCTGCTTCTTGGACTTCTTGACGACGGTCTCGGTCTTCTCGCCCTCGTTGGCGGCCTTGACCAGAGCGGCGACGGCGTCGGTGAGCTGAGCGCCCTTGGACTGCCAGTCGGCGATCTTCTCGAGGTCGAGGTTGATGGTCTTGGGGGCGGTCATCGGGTTGTAGCGGCCAACCTCCTCGATGATACGACCGTCACGCGGGGCGCGGGAATCGGCGACGACGACACGGTAGTACGGACGCTTCTTAGCGCCGTGACGAGCAAGGCGAATCTTGACTGCCAAAGGAAACTCCTCCAACCAAGCAGCTTTAGGCTGCAACTACAAACAAACAGTTGAACATAATACGCCATCGACGCGGGCAGGTGAAGTCCGTGAGACCAACTTCTTCGGTGTAGTCGAGGGCAAATCCATATCTTAGACAAGAATTCGGGATTTGCAAGCACATACACGCACCCCACATGAGCTGCGCGGTATACTCATGACATGGAAAGACGCGAACATACATACGGTTATGAGGATGCCATGGGCGTCACGCCGCCTCCCTGGACGGGTCCGGCGGTGGGCCTGATGGACCTCGATGCGTTTTTTGCGAGCGTGGAAATGCTCGATCATCCCGAATGGCGCGGAAAGCCGCTCATCGTGGGCGGAGACGCCGATTCGCGTGGCGTCGTGTCCACGTGTTCGTATGAGGCGCGTCGCTTTGGCGTGCACTCTGCCATGCCCTCGGCCGAGGCGCGGCGCTTGTGCCCGCAAGCCATTTGGACACACGGGCACTTTGACCGCTACCGCGAGGTGAGCGCGCAGGTCATGGCGATTCTCGCCGACGAGACCCCGCGTGTTGAGCGCGTATCCATCGACGAAGCCTTTATCGATATCACACCGGGTCGCTTTGCGCCCGAAGACCCGCTGCTGGTTGCGCGGCGTATAAGCGACCGCGTGGCAGGGCTGGGAGTGACCTGCTCCATCGGCGTGGGCTGCAACAAGACGGTCGCAAAGATCGCAAGCGAGCGGGATAAGCCGTTTGGGCTGACCATCGTGCGCCCCGGAACCGAGCAGCGCTTTTTGGCCGCGCTGCCGGTATCTGCCATGAGCGGCATCGGGCGCTCGGCCGAGGAGCGACTGCGCCGCATGCGCATCTACACCCTCGGCGAGCTATCACGTGCACCGGAATCCACCTTGGCCTCTATTTTTGGCGTCAACGGCGAACGCATGCGCCAGCGTGCGCTGGGACTCGAAATCTCCGAAGTCACGAGCCTCGATGAAGAGCGCGAGGTCAAGTCGGTCAGCAATGAACGCACCTTTGCTAAAGATTTAACTGAGCGTGGGGATATTGAGGCGGCGATTGCGCTGTTGGGAGAGTCAGTGGGACGCCGCCTGCGCCGTCAGGGGCTGACGGGTGCCACGGTAACGCTCAAGCTTAAGTATTCGTATGGCAGCGGGCGTACGGCACAGCGCCGGCTGCCTCATCCGACCGACGATGAGAACATCTTCGTGGCGGTTGCACTCGAACTGCTCGACAACATCTGGCAGGATGGTATGCATGTTCGCTTAGCGGGCATCGGCATGAGCGACTTCGACCACCAAGGCGGCATCCAGACTGACCTGTTCTGCGAGATCGATGACCGCGGAGCCCAATCCAGCGACCGCCGCGACCTCTCCGTCGCCATCGACGCCGTCCGAGACAAATTCGGCGACACCGCCCTTTCCTTCGGCCGCCAATCCCGCTTCAACGATTAACCGCCTTTGGGCAAAAAGAAAGCCGGGCAGGTGCGGAAAACCGCACCTGCCCGGCGATATGCGTGAGGGTAGCTAAACCCCGTCTCAAATGAGCTACTAGAGAAGGTCGAGGGGAAGCTGGGGGGCGTCTCCCCAGAGTTTCTCGAGGCAGTAGAAGTCGCGGGCTTCGGGAGTGAAGACGTGGACGACAACCGAGCCGTAGTCCATGAGCATCCAGGTCTTCTGCTCGCGGCCCTCGATGGAGAACGGATGCTCGCCGCAAGCCTCGGCGACCTTCTCCTCGATCTCGTCGACGATAGAATCGACCTGGCGGTTGTTGGTACCGGTGGCGAGCACAAAGTAGTCGCACACATCGGAAAGCTCGGTCAGGTCGAGCACCTGAACGTCCTCGCCCTTCTTGTCGTAGGCGGCCTGCGCAGCGGCGCGGGCGACATCCTCGGCGGCGACACCGCTCGCGGACAGCGAGGCGGCGGTGCGGTCGGACGTGGCGGCGAAGCTCTTGTGCTCCACGTTCTCAAGAATCTGCTCGTCAGTCATGGTCTCGTCGGCCATGGAATACCTCTTTCTAGACACACCCGAGCTAGCGCAGCTGGGCGTAATGGTTGTAAATCGTAATAGCCGTGGGATAAAGATAGCGCCCGGACTGAATCACATAGACCAAACCCTGCGCAAAACAGGAGAAGAACAACTCGTCGAGCGTCGACTCCCCCACCATCTTGCGCAGCGCATGCGCATAGTCGCCGTGGCGGTTGGGCTCGATGGCATCGGCCACAAAGACCACCATATCGAGCGGCGTCATGTCGCAGGCACCCACGGTGTGACGGTCGACAGCCTGGAAAACGGCCGGCGACAACTCGGGGAAAAGCTGCGGAAGCTCATGGGCGGCAACAGGACCATGCAAAAGCGGCGTCGCGGCGGAAGGAGAGCCGGCAATCTTAATGCCGTAATGCAGAGCGCGCGTAACCAGCTCGTCGTCGGAGAGCACTTTGTCCCAGTCGTGGATCAGACCGGCAGCAGCGGCATCAAAGCGGTCAACGCCGTAGACCTCGGCCAGATGAAGTGCGGTCTCGGCAACACCCAGCGAATGCACATAGCGCTTGCGCTTATCCTTCATGCGAACATCGAGCAGCTCTTGAATGCGCTTAAGCAGCGCGCGCTCATCGCCCTCAAACTGATCCTCTACCGACAACGTAGACCCCCATCACTCAAAATCTTCTTGGCCCAATTCGGCATATAGCCTGCGTTTGCGAATGTAGCCGAGCACGGACTCGCTCGTAAGGTAGCGCACGCTCATGCCGCGGGCAACTCGCTTACGAATGTTCGTCGAGCTGATCGCCAGCGCCGGAATCTGAATATAGCGCACGTCGAACGGCAGCCCCGACTCTTTGATTCGGGCACGCGCCGTATCGATATCAAAGCCCGGTCGCGTCGCCGCAATAAAGGTAGCAAGCTCAGCGATTCGTTCGGCATCATGCCAGGTCACGATATCGATAATCGCGTCGGCGCCCGTAATAAAGTAGAGCTTTACCTGCGGCGGGTAAAAGTCGCGAAGGGCATGAAGCGTATCGGCCGTATAGGTTACGCCCGGGCGGTCGATCTCGAACCGGCTCGCCAAAAAGGCCGGGTTCGCGGCGGTGGCGAGGACCGTCATGGCATAACGGTCCTCGGCAGGCGTCACCGGCTTGTCAAGCTTAAAGGCGGGAGACCCTGCCGGCATAAAGAGCACAGCGTCCAAGTCGAGCGACTCGCGCGCCTGCTCGGCAGTCACCAGATGCCCGTAATGGATGGGATCAAAGGTGCCACCCATAATGCCGAGCCTAAACTCCTGCCCGTCCTCTAGAGGAAGCTCGGGCAGACCGATTCCACCGCGCAGCGACATGGCTTACTCGCCCTCCGAGGTCTCGGCATCGCCCGCGGCATCCGCCGCATCGACAACCTCGACGCCTTCATCCGCAGCATCGGCCACGTCAATGACTTCAACGGCAACGTCCTCGCCAGCATCCTCGAGCTCCTCGTACTCCGAGAAGTCCTCAGCGCCCTCAAAGTCAAAGGCGCGCTGGCAAATGCGGACCTCGTCGCCCGCACGGCAACCGGCCTTCTCGAGCGCGTCGTCAACACCCATACGCGCAAACTTATGCTGCAGGTAAATGACGGCTTCCTCGTTTTCCCAGTCGGTCTGGATGACCATGCGCTCGATGGCACGACCGACCACGCGGAAGGCACCGGGCTCTTCCTGGACAATGCGGAAACGCTTCTCACGCTGCAGGCGGCGGCGCTCCCACTCATCGTCGCGCAGGTCGACCGGTTCATCGGAGACCGCCAGCTCGGCGCGGAGCTTGGCCACCTGCTCACCTACGGCAAGCATCAACGTATTGAGACCGGCGCCCGTCACGGCAGACACGGCAAAGAACATATGTCCATCGTCGAGCGCTGCGCGCTTAAGGTCGGCAATCTTGTCGGCCGTACCCGGCGCATCGCACTTGTTGGCGACGACGATCTGCGGACGCTCCGAAAGCTCGGCACCATACTGCTCGAGCTCGCGGTTGATGATTCGATAATCCTCGACCGGATCGCGATCCTCAAAACCACCCGTCATGTCGACGACGTGCATGATCAGGGCCGTACGCTCAATGTGGCGCAGGAACTGATGACCCAGGCCCTTGCCCTCGCTCGCGCCCTCGATAAGACCGGGGACGTCGGCAACGACATAAGAATATTCGCCGGCACGCACCATGCCGAGGTTCGGCACGAGCGTGGTAAACGGGTAGTCGGCAATCTTGGGGCGGGCGGCACTCATGCGCGCAATGAGCGATGACTTACCCACCGAGGGAAAGCCCACGAGCGCGGCATCGGCCATAAGTTTCATCTCGAGCTCGATCCAGTGCTCCTCGGCCGGCTCGCCTAGCTGGGCAAAGGCCGGAGCGCGGCGCACCGACGTCACAAAGTGCGTGTTGCCCAGACCGCCGGCACCGCCGGGCGCCACGACGACGCGCTCGCCGTCGTGCACAAGGTCGGCAATCTCAAACATCGGGGTCTGTGTCTCGGGGTCGAGCTCGCGCACCACGGTACCCATAGGGACCTTGAGAATCAGGTCCTCGCCGCTCTTACCGTTACGACGGGCACCCTGCCCGTGCGTGCCACGCTCGGCGCGGAAGTGATGCTTAAAGCGGTAATCGATCAGCGAAGACAGCTGAGCATCGGCCTGGATGACGACATTGCCGCCACGACCGCCGTCGCCGCCATCGGGGCCGCCCTTGGGGACAAATGCCTCGCGCCTAAACGACATGCATCCGGCTCCGCCGTCGCCGCCGCAAACGTTAATGCGGCTGATATCGGTGAACTGTGACAACAGAATCGCCTCCTACAAAAAAGAGGGAGACCCTTGAATCCTAAAACTCAAGTGCCTCCCACATATGTGCTCTATGAAGGGTGAATTACGCGTTCGCGAGCGGGCGTACGCTGACCCTGTGCTTGATACCCTTGTGGAACTCAACGGTACCGTCGACCAGCGCGAACAGCGTGTCGTCCTTGCCACGGCCAACGTTCTCACCCGGGTGGATGTGCGTGCCGTGCTGACGGACGAGAATCGTGCCCGTGGTTACCGTCTGGCCGGCATAGCGCTTCGTGCCAAGGCGCTGACCGCGGGAGTCACGGCCATTACGGGAGGAACCGAGTCCTTTTTTGTGTGCCATTGTGTATACCTACTCTTTCGTTACGAGTGTAATCTACTCGGCGACGGGAGCCTCGGCAACAGCCTCGGCCTCTGCCTTGACAGCCTTCTTGGCGCGGGACGTAGCCTGGACCTTCACGATCTTCAGCTTGGTGAGCTGCTGACGGTGACCCTTCAGACGACGATAACGCTTACGCTTGTGGAACTTGAAGACCAGCTGCTTCTCGCCCTTGAACTGCTCAACGATCTGAGCGGTAACCTTGGCCTTGGCCAGCTTGTCGGGATCAGTGACGATCTTCTTACCATCGTTGAGGAAGATAACCGGCAGGGTGACCTTGTCGCCCTCATTGCCCTCGATCTTCTCGACGGTGATGACATCGTCGGTGGCGACCTTGTACTGCTTGCCGCCCGTGTTAACGATTGCGTACATGTTTACTTGCCCTTCATGCATCAGTTAGTGCAACAGCCGAATATAGTAGCAGGCGAAAATACCCCCGTCAACGAGTATGTGGAGCAAATCCACAAGTTCGCACAGGTATGGGGCTGACGAGTCGGCCCTCGTCGTCCTCGCATGCTTGATTCTGACGCTCGACATCGTAGGAGCAGATGGTCACGAGGTCTTGCATACCGGTGGAAACAATAGGTGCATCCACGCCCGGGGTCAAGCCCTGCAACAAAACATCAGCAGCGGAAAGCAAAATTTCCGGACGCATGGAGCCCTCGTTGTCGGCATGGGTGTCGAGCATGAGCACCAAATGGTCCGGGCGCTCCCCCGCCGTGAGCTCATAGCCCACGAGCGTGTGATCCAAATCCAATCGCTTGCTCTTTTTTCCGCGCGCGTAGTCGATGCCATGGTCCGCGCGCAGCGTGTCGATCGCACGACGCACCTCCTCGGCGCTTACGGGCGCCTCGGGATCTAAGTGCAGGTCGATGCGATACGACAGGCGCGTGAGCTGCGCCGTCAACGCCGGCGTGCGCACGTCGATGTACGCCGCCTCGATAGGCGCCAGATCAGTCGGAGACGCCACAGCCAGGCGCTCAAACGCCTCGTCGAGCCCCACGAACTCGGTCATAAACAGGTCATACCACTCGCAGGTCGACGACGTACCAACCGGTAGCGCCGAAGAGAAGCCCACGCGCATGTGCGGAGAGAAGCCCTGCGTGACGGCATAGGGAAGTCCCGCACGGCGCACGATGCGCTCAATGGTATGGATCACTTCGAGATGGCCCAGGTACTTAAGGCGATCGCGCTTGCCATAGCGAACACGAAGCCTAAAGAGCGAGGGGTTGTCGGTCAGGCGCTCACTCATGCGCGATCACCCATCAATACATTCTTGGCGTGGAGCGTGGGGCAGATCCCGCAGCCGGTGCACGACGTGCGGGTGCAGTCGGGAGTCGTGACGCCCTCGAGCGAGCGACGGTACTCGCGCTCGAGGAAGCCGCGCGTGCAGCCGGGGCTCACGTGCTCCCACGGCAGGCGCCAGTCCAATTCGTAGGGCAGGTGCACGAGCTCATTGAGGTCGATGCCGTTTTTGGCAGCAGCCTCCTTCCAGTTATCGAGCGAGAAATGCTCTACCCAGGCGTCAAAGCGAGAGCCCGAGCGCCAAGCATCGATGATGACGGGCGTCATGTCACGACCGGCGCGGGACAGCGCGGCCTCGATGAGCGAGGTCTCGGCATCGTGGTAATGAACGCGAACGGCACGGTTGCGAACGCTCGTGATAAGCAGCTTCTGGCGACGCTTGACGTCGTCGTAGTCGAGCTGCGGGCACCACTGGAACGGCGTGGCAGCCTTGGGGATAAAGACCGAAACCGAGATGGACACCGAGATCGAGCCGCGACGAGCCTTGGGCACCACGGAACGACCGAGCTCCAGCACGTGATCGGCCAGATTGGCGATGGCCACGATGTCCTCGTCGCGTTCGCCGGGAAGGCCCATCATAAAGTAGAGCTTCATGCGGTTCCAGCCGGCCTCGAAGGCCGCCTTGGCCGCACGGTCCAGGTCCTCCTCGGTCACGTTCTTGTTAATGATGTCGCGCATGCGCTGGCTGCCGGCCTCGGGCGCGAACGTCAGGCCGCCCTTCTTTTCGCCGGCGACCGACTCGGCCATATCCACGCCAAACGAATCCAGGCGCTGCGACGGAATAGACACGCGAATACCCGTATCCTCCAGGCGACGGTTGAGCCTGCCGAGCACGTCGCGAATGCAGGAGTGGTCGGTCGTGGAGAGCGAGGTCAGCGACACCTCGTCATAGCCGGTCTTTTCCAGACCCTGGATCACCGACGAGACGATCTGGTCGGCCGAGCGCTCGCGCACCGGGCGATACGTCATGCCGGCCTGGCAAAAACGACAGCCGCGGGCGCAGCCGCGCAGAATCTCGATAGACAGGCGGTCGTGGACCAGCTGCGCATAGGGTACGCACGACTGCGACAGCGGATTTGTGGCGCCGAAATCCTCGACGACGCGCTTGTAGACCACGGTCGGCGCATTCTTGCCCTCACGCGGCACGGTGTAGCCATGCGGCGAGCAGGGCTCGTCGTGACGAACCTCATAGAGCGACGGCACGTAGTTGCCGGCAATGGATGCAAGCTGCTCGACAATCTGCGCGCGCGGGACCCCTTCGTCACGCAGGCGGCGATGCAGCTGGCAGGTCTCGAGCAGCGATTCCTCGCCCTCACCGATGAGGATGGCATCGAAGAAGGCCGCGTACGGCTCGGGGTTGTACACCGAGGGGCCGCCGGCGATGATGATAGGGTCGTCTTCACCTCGGTCGGCCGCTAACAGCGGAATGCCAGCGAGGTCGAGTGCCTCGAGGAAGTTCGTCACCGCCATCTCGTGCGGCACATGCAGACCGACGATATCAAACGAAGCGACCGGCGCAGCACCTTCGAGCGACAGCAGAGGAATACCCGCCTCGCGCATGGCGTCACCCATATCGGGCCACGGCACATAGCCGCGCTCGCAGGAGATGCCCTCGGCCTGGTTAAGGATGTTGTAGAGGATGGCGATGCCCTGGTTGGGCAGACCGACCTCGTACACATCCGGGTAGATCAGGCAGCAACGGTAGTCGGCATCGGCCTTGGAAAGCGTGCCCCACTCGTGATCGATATAGCGGCTCGGCTTCTCGACCTTGGCGAGCAACGGCTCAATTAAATGAAAACAATCTTGGTATGCAACGCGCAACGGAAAACCCCTAAGCAGCGAGATCTGATGCGTCCTGGTAGGACGCCATAGGACGGGTAGCGCCCGCGACCGTGGTCACCAGATCGCGAACGCGGGAGAACGTGGCAGTGACCACCTCGTTGGCACGGCTGTAGTCGACATCGCGCTCGTAGAGCGAAACAAGCGCACGGCCCATGCCGTAGGTGCCCGCGGCAGCAGTGAGCGCCTTGACGGCAAACCCAATATGCGGCGTCTGCTTGACGAGTGCGCGGGTGACCGCGCGGATCACAAGACCGCCGGCAAGCACGCCCGCGACCTCGTAGCCGCGCTCGGGCTTAATGCCGCGTCCAAAGACGGCAGCGAGCTCAAAGAGCATGCCCACCTGCGCCAGCGCCATAACGGGATAATCGGCGCCCGGCAAAAACACCAGTGCACCGGTCGCCATATTGGTAAGCGCGCACGAGGTGATGATACGATTGGCCGCCGCGATGCGCATGAAGGCAAAGTTCGCCGCAAAAGCCGTTTCCTTGTCGGTGCGATCGAGAATCCAGCGGGCAAGCGTCTCGAGCAGATACGTCTTATCGGTTGCCGCTACCACGCCGAGCATGGGCGTGGACTCCTCGATAAACGGCACCTCCACAGCAGACTCGGCAAGCACGCACACGGGCGCGCCGGCGATCACGAGCTCCTGCACGGCACTCTCCAAGCGGTCGGAACCACACGAGAGCACCAGCACCACATCGGTATCGGTCTTTGGAGCAATTCGCTCCTCCCCCAGACGCTCGACGCGCACAATACCCGAGGTCGTTTGCGGCACAAAGGCGTCACGCACCGTCTCGGCCAGAAAGCGCGAGGCGGACGAATCCAGATAGACCGAGACGCGCACCGGCGTATCGGAATCCTTCTTAACGGACGCGCCCATCTTAAAAGCGCGGGTCAGCTTATCTACGGGAATTTTCATAGCAAACCCCTCCAGCGGTTACGCGGCGCCCGAACGATGCCGCCATATGGATTGTACGATACCCACCGTCAGCAGCTGAATCATCATCGAAGACGAACCGAAGCTAATAAACGGTAGCGGAATACCGGTAATCGGCATCATGCCGATGCACATGCCGATGTTTTCGAAGGTCTGGAACGCCCACATGCCAACGATGCCCACACACGAAAGACGCAAAAACAGCGACTCACACTTAAAGGCGACGCGAATCGTCGAAAAGATCAGCAGCACGTAGAGGCACAGCAGCAAAAAGGAGCCGCAGAAGCCAAAGGTCTCGGACAAAAAGGCGAAGACGAAGTCGGTGTGGAACTCAGGCAGAAAGCCGCCGGCTGACTGCGTCGCATGGCCCAAACCCTTACCAAAGAAGCCGCCCGAGCCAACGGCGATAAGCGACTGCTGCAGGTTGTAGGCATCGTCCGAATCGGCATTATCGGGGTCGATAAAGACCGTCAGACGGTTCATCTGATACTGCTTGATGAGCACATCGTGGCCGAGCAGCGAATCAAAGACCGAATCGAGCGCCAGGACGAGGGCCACCAGGCCCACGAGCAGGGCCAGGGTCGACAGCACCCATTCGCGGCGTGCACCGCTCATGCAGATGACGATGGCGCCCGAAACCAGCACGACCAGGCCCGAGCCCAGGTCACCCATAGCAACGACGGCCAAAAACGGAATGGACAGCATGCCGCAGAGCTTGACGTAGTCGCGAACGGTATCGATGCGACCGTTATACTGCGAGCCAAGCGTAGCAATAAAGAAGATGGTGATGAGCTTGGCAAGCTCAACCGGCTGGAACGTCAAGCCGATACCGGGAATCTTGATCCAGCCCGTCATGCCCAGACCGCCCGTATAGGACAGACCCGGAATCTTGGGCGAGAAGATCACGATCAGGTCGATGACGAGCAACGCCGTCGAGAAATTGGAAATACCGCGCAGGTCGGAGCGCCAGACCAGCACCGCCAGCACCGTGCCGATGCCAATTCCCAGCAAATGGCGCGAGAACGAAGCATCGGCCTTAAACTGCGAAGCCGACCAGATAATGATGGCACCGTAGGCGACGAGCGCCACAGTAGCCACGAGCACACCGATATGCACCTTTTGGCGAAACGTGCCGCGCGAGGCCGATAGTTGCTTGTTGACGCGGTCCAGGCTGCTGCGAGAGCCGGTCTTGGTTGAACGGAACAGATCCGCCGGAGAAAAATCCATCGCAACCTCCTATCGAACCGAAGAATCGCCCGAGGCCGAAGAGGTATCGGGCTCGTCATAAATCACGCCGAGTACGTCGCGCACGACATGCATCGCGGTATCTGAGCCACCGCCGCCCTGCTCCAGGACGGTAGCGATGACATACTTGGGATCATCGGCCGGTGCATAGGCGCAGAACCACGCGTATTCGTCCTCGCCACTTTTCTCGCCCGTGCCCGACTTGCCGTATACCTGCGGCGTCAGGGTGCCAAAGTGCGCCGCCAGGGACGTCGATGCCGTGTAAATCACGTCGTGCATGCCGTTGCGAACAAGAGCCAAATCCGAATCGCTGTTGATCTTGGCCTCCAGGCGCTTCTTCTTGCCCTTGCCATTGTACTTATAGGCATCGCCGTCGCCATCGCGCGACACGGCAGACAAAAATACGTGAGGCACGTACTGTTTGCCGCCGTTGGCAAGACCCATATAGGCGCACGCCATCTGCAGGGGCGTCACCAGGATGTCGCCCTGGCCGATAGCAATGTTGGTCATATCGCCGGCATTCCACTTGCGGTCCTCGGCAGAGGCGTCGGTGAAGTATGACTCTTTCCACTCGGCATCGGGAATACGACCCGCGCCCTCACTCGGCAGATCGATACCGCAGGTCTTGCCTAGGCCCCAGCGACGAAAGACCTCCTGCAGGCCCTCGGGATGTTGCTCGTCATAAAAGAACGCCTTACCCATGTCGTAGAAGACGGGGTCGCACGAGTTGGCGATACCCGACTGCAGCGTCATGGTGCCGTGGCCAGACGTCAGCCAGCAGCGCTTGCCCCAAGCCTTGCCCAGACCCGTCCAATAACCCGTGCAGTTGGTTGTCTGCGTTGAAGTGTAGGTTCCAAACTCAAGACCGGCCAGTGCCGAGAGCGGCTTGATGGTCGAGGCCGACATGTACTGTCCGCTAATGGCGCGGTTGAGCAGCGGGTGCGAACCCTTGTCATCATTGAGCTCGGTCCACACGTCATTTGAGACGCCGCCGATAAAGACGGACGGATCGAACTTGGGCTGGCTCGCCATGCCCAGGATCTCGCCATTGTTGGGATCGAGACACACCACAGCGCCGTTGCCGGCATTGCTGTAGCCAGTGGTCTTGGCAAGCTCGATAGCGCTCGCCAGCGCCGTCTCACAGGCCTGTTGGATCTTAAGGTCGAGCGTGAGCTTAATGTCGGAGCCGGCCTTCGCGGGCACGGCGCCGGCCTGACCGGTCACATTGCCCGAGGCATCGACCTTGACGGTCTGCTCGCCACGAATACCCTGCAGCAGGTTTTCGTAGTAGCTCTCAACGCCCGCCTGGCCCACGATATCGCCCGACTGGTACGTAATCTTGCCAGCAGAAGCATCATCATCGCCAGAGGTTTTCTTATTCTGGGCCTCGAGCTGCTCGGAGGTAATGGTGCCGGTATAGCCCAAGATATGGCATGCCGTCTCGCCGTATGGATACTGGCGCTCGGTACGCTCGGCAATCTTGACGCCCGGGAACTCGCCGGCGTGTTCCTTGATATAGGCAACCGTGGAGCGACGGACGTCCGTCGCGATGGTATGCAGGCTCTGAGCGCCCTCTGTATTGTCCTGAATATTGCGAAGGACCGCCACATAAGGCATTCCAAGCACGTTGGCAAGATGGCGAACCAGAACCTCATCCTCGGCAAGGTCGCGGTAGGCCACGACAGCAAGTGAGGGACGGTTCTGGACAAGCGCCACGCCATTGCGGTCGAGGATGCGGCCGCGCACAGCGGGTGTGGTAACGGTGCGAGTCTGATTACTATTGGCCTGCTTCTCGTAATAGTCCGACGAGACCATCTGCATGCCCCACAGCTTGACGGCAAGTGCCGCAAACATCGCGCCCACACCCGTGGTGAGGATGGAAAAGCGGCCCTTAAAGGCGGTCGCCGCGGTATTGCCCTCGCCCTCGGTGGCGCGCGGAGCCGTTCCATGCTGTGTATCGTAGGTAAAACGGGAATCGCCTCGACGCATGATGACCAGCGCGACCACGATGGCCACAACCAGCACGATACCGGCGATAATAACCGTCATCTGGGAAGACATCTACGGGCCTCCCCTATTTGAGCTTGCGGGTCTTGGGCTTAAAGCGCATACCCGTCTGGCGTCCGCCACGTGCGGAGAATCCATAGCCGGACTGCGGCACGACGCCGGACATCAAAAACGGAATGGCAACCAGACCCGTCAGGATCGAGGACGGCAGCGCATGGCCGAAGATCGCCACGACAAAGCTCGTCTCCAAACCCATAAACAGCAAGATGATGCTGTAGATAACATTAATGACGAGCGCGAAGGCGCCCACAGTGACGCCGCGCGCACTCGGGGTACCGCCCGTCTGACCGACGGCGCTGTGCACCAGGGCAAAAGAACCCACGGTCAGCAGGAGCGACATAACGCCCACCGGCACGGCAGCGGACAGGTCATAAAACAAGCCGCTGCAAAAACCGCACACGACGGCACGGGTCGGGTCGCCCGAGAACACGCTTAGGCACACCAGGATAATCATGAAGTTGACGCGACCGCCCGCAATGGAGATCTGCGGTGCCAGGCCTGCCTGCAGCAGCACGCATACGATGGCGGCGATTACAAACGTGCGGGAGCTCATCCCCTGCTCGTGTAGATCCATGGACATGCCCCCTATTCGTTCGAGCCGGAATCGGTCGTCTCGGACGTGTCGGAACTGTCATCCGAGCTCTCGTCCTTCGTCTTGGTTGCAGCATCGCGCGACGTTCCCTGCGGCGTGCTGTTGGCCGTGCTCACGTCCTCATCCGAGGCCGACTGTTCGTCGGTCAGCGAGGTAATGACCAGCACTTCCTCGTTGTTCTCGGCCGTGGTCTGAGCGCGCACCACAATGGTGTAGTACACGTCGTTTGCCGATTTCTCAACCGACGAGACGGTGCCGAGCGGTAGACCCTTGGGGAACACACCGCCGATGCCCGAGGTCACGATGATGTCGCCGACTTTAACGTCGGAGTCGACGCTCACATACTCAAGACGCAGCGTGCCGTCAGCCTGACCCTGCAGCATGCCCTGGGCGCGCGTGTCCTGTACCATGGCGGACACACCCGAGTTCTCGTCGCCAATCAGGCGCACGGTGGACGTCTTGGCCGAGACTTCGATGATCTGGCCGATAACACCGGCCGAACTCGTCACAGGCATGTTGATGGTAAGGCCGTCGGCAGAGCCTTTGTCGATGGTTACGGTCGAGGTCCAGGCATCGCCCGAGGCACCAACGATACGAGCAGCGGTCGATTTGAGGTTGTAGGTCGACTGCAGCCCGACCAGCCCCTCCAGACGCTCGGCGGTCTTTTGAGCCTCGGAGAGCTCAGCAACCTTAGAGGTCAGCTCCTCGTTTTGCTTCTTAAGCTCGTCAAGCGTGTCCTGCGACGCCGTAAGGTTAGAGAACACGTTGCCGATCGCATTGAAGGGAGCCGCCACGGCCGAGCCCACAAAACGCACCGGCGAGGTAATCGTCGTTACGCCCGAACGCACGGCATGAATCGGCCCTGCCTCGCCCTCGCGGATGTAAAACGTGAGCAGCAACACCGAAATCAGGCTGAAAACAATCAACGGGCGCATACCCGTTGATTGTCGCTTGGTATTCAGATTTGTGGAGAAACCCGAAGATCGTGCCAAATGGAATCCACCTTTTGGAAATTAAGCATTGGTCTGGACGAAGCCGCCATCAAACGCATTGGCCTCGAGCACGCGGGCACAGCCGTTAACGACGTTATCGAGCGCCGTGGGGCTGACGTTGACCGAAACGCCGGTCTCATCGCGCAGACGCACGTCGAGTCCGCGTAGCAGAGCGCCACCACCGGTCAGCAAAATGCCGTAGTACATAAGGTCAGAGGCAAGATCGGGCGGCGTGGCATCGAGGGCGTCCTTGACGGCCTTGGCCATCTCGTCGAGCGGCTTGTTGAGCGCGCGACGAATCTCCTCGCTCTCGATGCGCACGGTCTTGGGCAGACCGGTGATCACGTCGCGACCGTTGACCTCGACGTCGAGCTCGTCCTTGAGCGGCACAGCGGAGCCGACCTTGATCTTGATGTCCTCTGCCGTACGCTCGCCGATGGCAAGGTTGTAGGCATCACGAACGTGCGTGAGGATGGCCTGATCGAACTCGTCGCCTGCAATACGGATGGACTGCGAGACGACGATGCCGCCCATAGCGATAACGGCAACCTCGGTGGTACCGCCACCGATGTCGATGACCATGGAGCCGGTGGGCTCCTCGACGGGCAGGTCGGCGCCGATAGCGGCAGCCATGGGCTCCTCGATCAGATAGGCCTGGCGAGCGCCAGCCTGGATCGTGGCCTCAAAGACAGCACGCTTCTCGACCGACGTGACGCCGGAGGGAACGCAGACGACAACGCGCGGACGCGGGGTCCACGGATAGCGCTTCTCGGACGCCTTATCGATAAAGTAGCGAAGCATGGCCTCGGTAACATCGAAGTCGGCGATGACGCCGTCCTTCAGGGGACGAACGGCCACGATGTTGCCGGGCGTACGGCCGAGCATGCGCTTTGCCTCGATACCGACCGCCAGGATGCGCTCGTCGTTCTTGTCGATGGCGACAACAGAGGGCTCGCGAATGACGATGCCCTTGCCGCGCACGGAGACAAGCGTATTTGCGGTGCCGAGGTCGATGGCAAGATCGCCCGCATAGCTACCGAAGAACATATCCATCAAAGAAAACAACGCAACTCCTGATGTGTTGGATGATTGCTGGAAAACTACTAGCTCATCATACTAGCGCAAGCCCGGCACCTCACTTGCGGTGAAGCGCCGGGCAAAGCTAAATCCCATAAGGTCACTACTGGTTGTCAGCAGCCGAGAAATCCATATCGAGCGAGGAAACGGCCCAGCCGATATGGTTGTCGGAGCGCACGAATTTGACGGTGTACTCCTGCTCGCCGCCCTTGGACAGCGATGCCTTCACCTTAGCGGTCGTCTCGGTCATGGACTGATCCATGCCCTCGACGGACACGGTGGCACCCTGCGGAATCGAGGAGATGATCATCGACTTAGCGTCCTCGGACAGGCTCGATGCCAGGCAAGACTCGGCCTTTGCGGTGTCACCGTCGCCGGCAGCCTGGAACAGATCGGTAACGACAGACTCCTGAGACGGGAAGCCAAAGCCGCGCGTGTAGGCAAAGCCCAGACCGCCCGCGGCGATCAAAATGAGCAGAAGCAGCACGATGAAGACTTTGAGACCCGTGTGGCGATGGCGACGACGTACCTTGGCCTGCTTACGATCCTGACGGTCCTGCTGGACCATCTCGGACTCGGACAGCGTAAAGAAGCCGGTGTCCGAGGGATCGGGCATAAACTGACCGGTCGCGCCCGTAGGATCGAGCGGATCGACGGCAGGAGCGTCCATCGCGGGCGCCGGAGCCGTGGCCATAGCCGTCTGGGCAGACAGCGCGGCAAGCGAATCGTGCACGCGGGCAAGCTCATCGGCCTGCTCGGAGGTGAGCTGGTAGATGCCATCGGCAGTAGCGGCGTTAAAGGCGTCGAGTGCGTCGGAGGGACGGCCGGCGGCAGAAAGCGCCTGACCCATGCCGGCGTTGAGCGCACGCGTGTCGTCGCGGGGGCCGGCAAAGTCGATAGCCGTGCGGTAGGTCTCCACGGCATCCGCCGGACGGCCGAGCTTGATGAAGCAACGACCGAGCTCGCCGAGCGCGGCGGCAGGAGCCGGATTGGCGCCATCGATGGCAGCCTGACGGAAGGCAGTACCCGCGTTGGCATAGTCGCCCGACTGGAACAGCGCGTTACCCAGGCCCAGATAGGCCTTGAACGGCGTGGCATAAGAAGCGTCCTGCGTAGCAGCAGAGAACGCCTGAGCGGCCGTCGTGTAGTCGCCCACGGCGGCGAGCGCCTTGCCGCGGTTGGTGAGCAGCGCGCCGCGCTTGCCATAGGTGCCGTCGTTGAGGGCGGCGGCATAGGCCTCGGCGGCCTCGGCATACATGCCCAGGTGCATCAAGGCGTTGCCACGAAGGTGATCGGCCTCGCCCATAATCTCATCGGGAGTCTTTGCCGCCCCAAGCATCTGGGCTGCAGCGGAAAAATCACCCGCGCGGTAAGCGGCGCGGCCCTGTTGGATCAGCTGGCTATTCAAGGAAGTCCCCTTTACTCGTGAACGATCTCGACATGGACGATCTCGTCGCCGGCACGCAGCTGCGAAATCACATCGAGACCCTCGACCGTGGTACCAAAGACGGTGTAACCGGAATCGAGGTTATGCTGGGCACCCAGGCAGAAGTAGAACTGCGAACCCGCGGAATCGGGGTCCATGGAGCGTGCCATGGCAAGGGCGCCATCGACATGGCTGTTGCGCGGATTGGTGGCAAACTCGCCCTTGATGCAGTAGCCGGGGCCACCGGTACCGGGCATGCCGTCGGGGCCCTCAAGACCGGCAGCGACGTCGGCGCCGGACATGTCGCGGGTATTGGGGTCGCCGCCCTGGATAACAAAACCGGGCACATAGCGATGGAACTTAAGGCCATCATAGAAGCCCATCGTGGAAAGCTCGCAGAAGTTCGCGACATGAATGGGAGCGCCCTCGCCGTCAAACTTGACCTTGATGGTACCCTTCGACGTCTCGATTACGGCGCACTCGTCGCCGACAAGCTGATACTCGGGCGTGTAGAGCTCTTTCTTAAAACCAAACATGTGGTTCCTTCCTCGTGCGTTTAAAGCATATTTGTACGAATTGTAGCAATAAGCACAGGCTTACATCAATTGCGCACGTAGGTTATGCCGACTATGGCGAACTAATTTTAGGAACGCTGCTGCGGCTTCCAGGAGCCCACGTTGGCGTCGTACTGATTCAGCGCGCTGTTGCCGCCCTGTGCGATGGGCGCCAGGATATCGCTTTGGTGGGAACTCATCGACTCACCATCGGGAATGGCCAGCGAGATATCCCAGCTCTGACAGATCACGTCGACACGCTCGTACATCCACTCGGCAAGCTGCTTTAAGTGGGCGATGTCATCCGCATAGACCGTATCGTCTTGGTACTTAAGGTTGTTGAGCTCATCTTGCGTCTTTTTGATCTGGTCGCGCAGGGCGTAAGCACTCTGCGACAGCTCCTGACGGGTGGACAGCGGCGTTCGAAGATAGCCGTTGTTAAAAGAATCGATGACCTCGCCGATCTGGTCCTCGTCACCGTAGGACACGATGGCCTGATACAGACCGTCGAGCCTGGTATAGAGCTGATCATCGGTCAGCACGGTTTCTTCCTGGACCACCTCGGCAGAATCGTCCTGCTTGGTATCGTCCTCAGTCGCCTCACCCTTTTGGCGCGTAGGGAAGGTCGTCTGCGCGGCCTGGCCAAACTGGTCATAGAAGCCGGGCATAACACCCATGGGATCGGTCGTCACGAACCAATAGGCACCACCGCACACAAAGGCAAGGACCGCGATGATAATGAGCGGCTTGGGGATATGACGCTTGTGCTTGTGATAGGCGTCCTCGTCGGGATGCACCTTGCGCTTGGGTTTTTGGGCTTCGTCATGCAGGGAAACGGGCGTGGGAATATCGACCTTGGGGATACCGAAATCCTTATCGAAAGCCGGCAGCACGCAGGTCTCGTTGGGATCGGCAGCGTCCGAAAGAACCGCGGCAGCCGAGGCGGGCGCATGAGGCACCTCGGTATCGATCTGCTCTTGCGTTAGGCGCGGAAAGCCCGCCGTGCGGCCCGCTGCCAGGTCGGATGCGGCCGCGTCCTCGGAGAGGATACCCGGAGCGGGGCGTCCGCATTTGGGACACGTACGATCATGCGGAGAAAGACGGGCACCGCAGCCCTCGCAGAACACGAACTCGGTGTGCTCGGGACCATCGCCCGGACCCACATAGGCGTTGCAGTAGGGGCAGAACGAGGCGCCGTCCTCGATAGTCTTAAGGCAATGCGGGCAGATCACGGCATCCTCTTTTCGAAGCAATTCAAATAATCGAGGTTAGAGCATAACATCGCCACGGCCCCATAGGAGCAAGGCACCAATTCAACATCGCCAGGGCGCGTAGTTACTTCTTCTTTTTGCTTGGCATCGAGACTTTGATGCCTTGGGCGGACTTGGTCACGCGAGAGCGCTTGGCTCCGGTACTCTTCTTTTTCTTGGGCTGGGCCTGGGCCACGCCCTCGAGTGCACGGGACTCGGCCTCGCGAGCGGTGCGGTCTTCGCGGCGCTGCGCCATGTCGGCGGCGACGCGCTTGGCAAAACGCTCGGCTGTCGAACCCGTCGAGCTCACCTTGCCGCCACCGCGACCCAGGTGGACGCGCACACCACGGCCAAAACCAGTTGCGGCATGACGACGACGCGGCTTGAGCGAATCCATCATCGTGGCGAGCTTAAAGAACACCGAGCAGGTAAAGACCACGATAACAGCCAAGATAACCATCTGGCCCATCGACAGGTTGGCAATAGACAGCAGCTCCGGGAATCCGATAACGCCCACCAGGATGCCGGCGACTACAAACACAAAGAGCACCACACGTAAGGGCGTGAGAGGCTGCGAGATGCGCCAGATTAGGCTGACGCTCGCCGCGCACGACGTAAGCAGGCACATCGTAGACAGCGTGAGCTGGCTAAAGCCAAACACGCGCGCCACAAAGATGTCGAGCGCCGCAGCCAAAATGACCGCAATCGACGCCGGCAGTGCACGCTTGAGTACGTTGCTCAAAAACGCACCCTTCACACGAGCATTGTTGGGCTCCAGGCCCAACACAAAGCCCGGCGCGCCGATGCAGAAGAAGTTAATGAGCGTCATCTGGATGGGCTCGAAGGGGTACGGCGGCAGCGCGATACACAGCGCCGCCAGGCCCATCGAGAACAGCGTCTTGGTCAGGAACAGTGAGGCCGAACGCTGCAGGTTGTTGATGGAGCGACGGCCCTCGGCCACCACGGCGGGCATCGAGGCAAAATCGTTGTCGACGAGTACGATTTCGGCCACATTACGCGCGGCATCGGAGCCGGCCGCCATGGCGACGGAGCAGTCGGCCTCCTTGAGCGCCAGCACGTCGTTGACGCCGTCGCCCGTCATGGCCACGGTGTGCTCGCGGCGCTTGAGCGCCTGCACGAGCTCGCGCTTCTGCTGCGGGGTCACACGACCAAAGACATGGTAGCGGTCCACTGCGGCATCGAGCTTGGCCGGCGTATCGAGCGTCGTGGCGTCCACATAAGCGTCCGCCCCCGGCACGCCCACCACGCGCGCGATCGACGACACCGTACGCGGGTCGTCGCCGCTGATCACGTTGAGGGTCACGCCCTGCTCGTTAAAGTAGCCGATGGTCTCGGCCGCCGAGGTACGAATCTCGTCGCGGATGGTCACAAATCCCACGGGCTCGGCCTCGCCCACCATATCCCCATCGGGCGTAAAGCCGTCCACGCGCGCCACCACGAGCACGCGGCAGGTATCGGCAAGCTCGGCGACACGGTTCTCGACCTGGGCAAACGCACGATCAGAGAGCACAAATTGCGCGGCGCCCATTACGTAGGAGCCCTGCGCAAAAGAAGCGCCGCTCCATTTTTTAGACGACGAGAATGGAATGACCGACAGCGGCTCGGACACCTCGACCGGGCGATCGGCGTAATAGTTGAGCAGCGCCTGGCAGGTCTCGTTGGCATCGGCCGAAGTCGCACGTGCCACGTTAGCCAGCGCAAAATCGAGCACTGTGGTATCGACGGGAACAGCCGCCTCGTCCGAGTCCACGCCAAAGCCAACACCCTCAACAGGCAGCGGATACGTGCCCTCGACCTCCATACGGCCCGACGTGATGGTGCCCGTCTTGTCCAGGCACAGCACGTCGACGCGAGCGAGTGTCTCGATGCAGTAGAGCTGCTGTGCCAGCACCTTGCGGCGGGCCAGGCGCACCGTGGCGATGGCGAGCACCGACGAAGTCAGCAGCACCAGGCCTTGCGGGATCATACCCAGCAGGGCGCCCACCGTGGACAGCAGCGCCGACGAAGGCACATGACCGGCCAACAGCTCGGAGAAGCACCACGAAAGCGCGCTATCGCCCGGGGTTCCCGCGGCATCCCACAGCTCGCTCACACTCGAGGCAAACAACGCCAAACCGAGCGGGATCATGATGATGCTCGCAAAGCGCACGATGGCGTTCAGCGCGTTCATGATCTCGGAATTAACCTTTTTGACGTACTTGGCCTCGTTATTAATTTTGGCCACGTAGTTGTCGGCGCCGACATGGATCACGCGGGCGCGCAGCAGGCCCGAGTCGATAAAGCTGCCGCTCATGAGCTCAGAGCCTGGCTGTTTCTTAATAAGGTCGCTCTCGCCCGTCAGCAGGCTCTCGTTCACGAGCGCCTCGCCCGACACCACCACGGCGTCGGCGGGAATCTGGTCGCCGCGCCCCAAGCGGATGATGTCGTCGAGCACGATCTGGTCCAGGCCGAGCTCCACCTCGGCGCCGTCGCGCACCGCGATGGCCTTCTTGGAGGTCAGCAGCGTGAGCTTATCGACCATCTTCTTGGAACGCATGGACTGAATGACGCCAATAGCGGTGTTCAAGAACACCACGAACAGGAACGTCAGATTCTTAAACGAACCGGTCAAAATGACCAGGAAAGCCAAGATCACGTTGATCAAATTGAACAGCGTGCAGAGGTTCTCGATGATGAGCTCTTTGACCGACTTGGTCTTGAGTTCCATGTTGCGGTTGATTTTACCGGCGGCGATACGCTCCTCGACCTCGGCGGTTGAGAGTCCGCGCTCGATATCCGTTGCTGCCATACCACGTCCCATCACGTCGCGTCGGTATAAGAAAAACCGCCCGGACCATGCGAGGTTCGGACGGTCTTACGTTCGATGGTGCCCCGTCTGCATAGATTCTAGAACCGAGATCTGCGCCGTTGGGACCGTCGTGCTGCTCAGGATACCACGGGCGGCGTAGCGACACCTTTTCTCGAGAAAAAACCCGCCCGGGATAACCCGAGCGGGCTGCGACTAATGCCGGTTGATGCTCACGATGCAGAGCCCGATTGTCGCCACGGCGCCGCCGAAGAGCGCGCCGAGGACGAAGGCCAACGCGACCATGCTAGTACGGGTTGCCGTCGGTGACGCAGACCTGCAGGCGGTCGAGCGGCTCGCCGCAGATACCGGCGTAGTCGTCGCCGCTATAGGTAGAGCCGTCGTCGCACACGGTGTCCAGCCATCCGGCGCGCGCAGTGGTCTGGGAGCGGTACCACGCCTGCTTGTACCCCTCGCCGCCCGGCGTCACGTAGTACATGCGCACGCCGTCGATGGTGTGGCCGACGATACCGGCGCAGCCGTTCACGGTGTCGGCGCGGTCGCCCTCGGTCACATAGTCGAGCCAGCCGTCCTCGACGGTGTGGACCTGATACTTGAGCGTACCGCGATCAACTCGGGCGCAAAGGAGGTCGTGCTGTCGGCACGGGTAGCCCGCGAAGCCGTCGCCGCCGGCACCGAAGTCAGTCACCTCGTCCAGCCAGCCGCCGCCCTTGAGGTGCAGCGAGTAGTGTACGGGAACACGGGCGCCAGTGGAGCGAGGGAAACCGCCCGGCGCGCCCTGCGACGCCGAAGGCGCAGCGGGGGTCGCCGCGGGCCGCACGGTCGGCGCGGACGGCTGCGTGCCGCCGACCATCGCGTCGTACCACTCGACGGCGCGCTGCATGTAGTGGTCGCGCTGCGAGCCAGCCAGCTCGCCGGGGCAGGCCGTGGACGACCAGTGCTTGTGCGGGAACACGTTCGCCATCCATGCCGGGCGGCCCAGCCCGTAGTACAGGCACAGCGCCGCCACGAGATGCGCGCCGCTCTCGATGGCGGCCTCGTGCACCGTCCACGGGCCGCGCGCGCTGTTAGCGTGCTCGATGCTGATGGTGGTATCGTTGCCGCCGCCCGAGCCGATGCCGTCGCCGCAGGCGTAGGCGCGGTCGGTGTCGTTGACGTGCTGCACGATGTAGCCGTTGCGGTCGACCGAGTAGTGAGCCGAGCATCCGTTGGCGGCCCAGATGCCGTTGCACTGGCTTGCGTTGAGGTCGCCCGCCATGTGATGGATCGTGACGCCCTTGATGCCGAAGGGACGACCAGCCGAGAAATTGCAGCCGAGAAGCATGTACTCGTCGGGCTGCACGTTTGCGAAATCTGCCATTAGTCCTCCTTGATGTCGCCGAGCGCGAGCAGCGCGTCGAGCCATTTGTCCGTGATGCCGACGCTCTTGAAGGCCGCGTAGGCCACCTGCACGCCGCCGACTGCGGCAAAGATGGACGTCACCCACGCCGATGGGTCGGTGGGCACGCCTCCCGCCATGGCCGTCAGGGCACCGCACAGCGCCGACGCGGCGATGGCCGTCCAGCGGGCGACATTGCCACTCATGGCCTTCGTCTTGATGGCCTGCACGATGTATGGCACCACGAGCACCGTCGCCACCGTGAGGGCCGCCTGAATACCTGTCATTCGATTACTCCTATCTCCCTGTCTCCTTGTCGTAGAGCAAATCCACGCGATCGCAGATGTGGTCGACCTTTTGCGCCATTCCCTGGCTGCGCGACTGGCTGTTGACCAGATCGGCGTGGAGCACGTCGTTTGATGCGACAACCGACTCCATGAGCGTCTTCATCGCCTCCATGAGGCTGTTCGACCTTTCCATCTGGGCGGCGATACGGCCCTCCATCTGCGAGCGCTCCCGGTCGCGCTGCGCGCGCTCGTTCACTTCGTCCCGCTTGCGCTCCTCGCGCTTCATGTCGATGCCGGCCTTGCGCTCGTTCTGGCGCTTGTACTCGTCCAGAAATTGCCGCCCGAAATAAAAGGCGATCAGCGCAAGCAGCACGCCACCGAGCCACCCCGGCCCGTACGGCGCAAAGAGCTTGAGCACCTCCATCCTGAGCGCCCTCCTTCCGCCTATTCGGCCGTGTACTCCTCGCCGGTGATCTCCTTGTACTCGTCGGCGGTAATCCACTTGCACTCGACTGCCTTATGCACTCGTGCCTTGCTCCAAAGAGGTCGGTCGTGGTACTTCTTGACGAGCGCGAAGTGCTCGGAGTGCTCGTCGGTCTTCTTCGTCGGCATTACTGGTCACCCCCGACCGTCATGAGCAGGTAGTCGATGTTTGCCGTGTTCTGCTCGGCCTGCGTCGGCTGCGACGCCTGCTCGCGCATCTGGTCGAGCAGCGCCGACACGTCGGGCGTCTCGCCGCTGTCGTAGGCGGCGAGCGCCGCGGTGTAGGCGAGCTTTCGCGCCTTCCGCTCAGCGTACTCGTCATCGTCGATAACGCCCGCGTCGTGCGCCGCGTCGGGGTCGCCGATCTGCGACAGCAGATCGCGCAGGGCGTTGACCTCGGCCATGGTGCCATCTTGAAGCTCGTTGGGGCGCGGCGTGTCTTCCTCAGTGTCCATGCGGACTCCTCTCTTGTCGGGGAATGTGCCGCCATCGTATTGGCGCCGTGAGATTGCCGGGCCGCTTCGATGGGCGCAAAGGAAGAAGGCGCGCCGCGGCACGCCTTCGATGCTTCTGTTATTTCGCGGCCGCTTCGCCTAGGCCGCTGCTTTGAGTTGCCGGTTCTCCGCTATTGCGAGGGCTTGCCTCCGCTTGAATCGTCCCTCGGGTTGGCCTGCATTGAGCACCCCCCCCCTCCCGCGCGAGATTTTCGAACAGGCTGCGGTACAGCGCGTCCATGGCCCGCACGCTGCGGTGCGCGTCCAGCCGCTTCATGCCGCCGCGCCAGCTCTGGTAGCTCCGCTCAACCTGCTCGGGGGTCATGACGCCATCGGCGACCATGCGGGCCATCTTCTTGAGCTTGCGGCGCTCCCGCGTTATGGAGTCTCGGCACGGCTTCACGACTATGCGGCCCGTCTCCGTGTAGAAGATGCGCTTCTTCAGCCACGTGAAGCCGCGCGACAGCTTCACTACGCGGGTCTTGCGCGGGTTCAGCTCTATGCCCAGCTCGGCGCACTTGCGCCCTATCAGCAGCAGGCACACCTGCAGGTACTCCTTGCTCTCGTGGATCAGGTAGAAGTCGTCCATATAGCGCCCGTAGGCCTCGGGGCACAGCATCTCGGTCACGTAGTGGTCGATGCGGTTGGGGTGGGCCACCGCGCATATCTGGTTCGGCTCGCTGCCCAGACCCAGGCCCACCTCGCCCTGTGCGTCTATCAGGCGGTGCTCGAGGGCGACCACGCGCGGATCGAGCAGTGCGCCGGCCACCTGCCGCTTGACGGGTTCGTGGGCTATGCGGGCGAAGTAATCTGAGAAGTCGCCCAAAAGGATGTATCCCTCGCGCCTGTGCCGCCGCCAGTGGTCGGCCAGGTGGCGCTTGAGCAGCTTCAGGGCGTAGTCGGTGCCGCGCCCCTTGATGTTGGCGGAGTTGGCCGTTATGAGTGTCGGGACTATCGCGGGTACGAGGGCGTTCTGAGAAAGCGACTTCTGAATCACTCGCTCTGGGAAGTGCACGGCGCTGATGTGGCGCAGCTTGCCGCGCTCCCACAGGTCGAAGCGGATGAAGCCCCGGCATATGTCGCGGCCCTCCAGAAGGTCGTTCCTCGATTTGACCGCGTTTCGCAGATAGTCCTTCATATAACGCTGCGTGGAGGACTTCCACATCACGCCGCCCGCCGCCTGCTTGGAGGCCTTGCAAAGGCTGTTGAGGTCGGCCACGGCCTCAAGGGTGCACGGCTTCACGCGCTCGGCCTTGGCCTTGGCGCGCCTCTCCTCGCGGCGCTTGCGGCGCGCGGCCCTTCTTTCCTCGGAGTTCATCGAAGGCACCCCGCACGGCTCTCAGTGTGGCTCTGGCAGCCGCTTGAGGTATGGCCATGAAACGCGGCGAAGCCACGGAGCGCCGCGCCATGCAAGCAGCGTCCGGCCACCCTCGCGGGGTGCGTATTTACGGGCGCATGCCCGACGGTCGCGCCTTCCTTCCTCTTCGCGCTCTGCTTTCGGCTCTGGGGCCTACTCGGTCTGGCAATAAGGGAATCCGGGGCGGGGGCGAACCCAGACGTTCGTCGCGGAGTTGTAGTTGGCATTGCCGTTGTTGTTGACGTAGCACACGTTGGACGACGAGCCACCCATGACGGAACGCAGCCACCAGGTGCACCGATAAACAAGGCGCGACCGCCGCCCATTATAGCGAACGCAGGCGCTCTAGCTCGGCCTCGGCCTCGGCTATGCGCTCCTCGGTGGACTTCTTGCCGGTGACGCGCACGTTCTTGCGCGCGCCCTTCAGCAGCTTGATCTCCTCCTCGACCATGGCCGCCAGCTCCTCGAAGCGGTTGGCGTTCACGGGCAGGCCGATATCCATGAGGCACTGCATGTCCAGCATAAGCTGCTCGCAGTCCGCTATGGCCAGCGTCAGGTAGCGTTTCCTCTCCAGCGCGTTGAACGAGGTGTTGGGGTAGAAGCGGTCGGCTCGGTTGACGTTGTACACGATGCCGCGCGCCGTCTCCACGGTCGGCACCGCGTTCAGCAGCCTGTAGGCCTTGGGCACTACCGAGGAGGACGCCATCAACTTGTTGACCTCCACGCGAATGGCGATGGCCTGCGTGAAGAACTTGTATTCGGACACCTCGCGGTTGCGCTGGTAGACGCCGCTCATGGCACCTCCTGGGAATCGTGGCGAAAAAACCGGCCCGCTTCGCGGGCAGGAGGCGACCGCGCAAGGCGGTCGCCTAAAAGCAGAGTATAGAGCACTCGGCTGGCTAGCCGACGAGGAAGCCGGGGCGGGGGCGAACCCAGACGTACGTCGCGGAGTAGTAGTAGGCATCGCCGCTGCTGCCGACATAGCACACGTTGGACGCGGAGCCCGACGCAACGGAACGCAGCCACCAAATGTACCGATTTCCGTTGACTCGGTGCGCCGTGTCTCGGAACAGGTCAAACTGGCAGTCGAAGCCCACGCTGTAGCCTTTCGTCCCCCACACGGGGCAGCCGTACACCTCCATCTCCGACAGCGAGAACACCTTGCCGATATCCTGCCAGCTCCACGAGTTGGAGTCGTTGAGCGCGCCGCTGGCGCTGTACCGCTCCTCAAGCAGCACGCGCTGGGTAAGCAGGTACTTGGTCAGCCCCTCGGGCAGGCACGCCTCGAAGGCCGTCTCCCACGCCTTGAGGTTGCTGTTGAGGTAGGGGCATTTCCGGTCGGCGGTGCCCTGGTTCGTGTTGGTGGTGTTCCACATCAGGAAGCTGTCGTTGGCAACGCCGGTCACGGTCTTGGCCACGGCCACTGGGGCGGACGCCACGAACGCGATGTGGTGGCCCTTGCTGTTGTCGCCGCAATAAAGATACGGGTCAATGTGGGCCAGCAGGAAGCGCACGGACTGCTGGGCCGCGACGGCGGATGCGCTCACGAGGGGCACGTCGATGTAGTCCCCGACGCGAAGGCCCCCGAAGTTGCCGACCGCCGCTCGCTTGTGCAGCGCGTCGTACACGCTGCCGCTGCCGATCTCTCCCGCCAGGATGGTGGCGATGTTCTGCCCGCCGTACTTGCCGATTTGGCCCTGGCGGTTGTACTCGGCGTTGTTGAGCGCCGTCTGCGCGTTGCTGCGCGCGGTATCGTCGATGACGTTGAGCGGCTGGCCGCCTACGACCAGCGTCTTTGCATTTGCCATTTATCCTCCTTAGGAAAGGGTTACCGTGCCGCCCGATACCGAGCACGTGCCGCCGAACGACACCGTGTCGCCGGACACCGACGCCTTGCCGGCAGGGCAGTAGACCGTGCCGTCCATGTAGATGAACTTCCCCGTCGCGTCGGCGAGCATCGTCGCGAGCTGGCCGTTCTGACGGCGCAGCTCCGCGATATCGGATTCGCCGGCGGCGCCCTGCGCCGCCGCGTTCGCGATCTGCAGCGCCTGGTTCGCGGCGGCCTCGGCATGAGACGCCGCACCGCTAGCGGCGGATGCCGCATCGAACGCGGATTGACCGAGCCGAGATAGCTCAGTGCTCCACTTCCTGTAGAGCTCGTCGAGCTCCTGGTCGTAGCTGACGGCAGGACCTGTTGTCCCGTCCACATTTCCCAGGATGACGAGCGCGAAGTCCTCGGTAGTCTCGGAGGCCCCGTTGGCGTAGAACTCGAAGTAGGCCAGGCGGCATTTGCCGGTGCCGTTGACGGCCTCCGGCGCCAGCGTGGCGCTCACCGTGCCGGTGCCCACGGTCGCCGAGCAGCGCGCCCACGTGCCGTCGGCGTGGAGCACGCACAGCCGCGCGGACTGGTAGGTCGGCGTGTAGGCCGCGCCGTCCGTGGTGAGCGCCGCGGTCACTTTCTGCGTCTGCGTCTCGCCCCTGCGCACGGTGACGCGCTGCGGGACGGTTCCCGGGCGCTTGCGCATGTCGAGCGATATGGCGTGGTTGATCATTCCGTGGCCTCCAGCGCCTTGAGGGCGGCGAGCGCGGCCCTGAAGGCCTCGACCGGGTCGACGGCCTCGGCCTCCTCCCCCGTCTCGTCGGCCGTGGCCGGCTGCGGGTCGACGATGGCCGAGAGCGCGTCGAAAACCGCCACCGTGGCGGCGGTGCGCTCGTCGACATACCCGGCGGTCGCCAGCGGGATGCCGTTGACCGTGGGGTCTGGCTTGCGAACTTCCGCGGCCTTGACGACCTCGCGCGTGCCGTCGTCGTACTGGGCGACGAACACGAGTCCGGCGTCCTCGGCGCGTTGGAGCGCGTCCGGGTCGTACTCCGTCAGGCACTGCTCGTTGTTTCCGATAATGTCGTGGACGGCGTAGCCAACGACGATTTTCTTGCTTGCTTCCATTCCTTCTTGTCCTTTCATCTCTTATCTGCTCCACCCGGACGGCATGGTCGACACGCCGATCAGCAGGCCGTTCCGGAACTCGAGTACCGACGACATCTGGGACTGGTCGTTGAAAACTGTCTTACCGTCCTGCGTGTAAAGCGGGTGGTATGCCGCTCCGACCTTGGTCGACAGGCCTTCCCACGTCGTGACGCTCGTGTCGGCGCTGCCGCTCACGCTGAGCCTCGGGGTCGAGACTCGCACGATGCCCTGTCCCTGCAGCTGCAGTCCGTGGTAGATAATCGACGGATTGTCGATGTTGTGTGACGTTGAGGAGCATTCGATGTATCCGTACTGCGTGCCGTTCTTGAATCCCGCCAGCTTCCCGCTCGAGTCGAGCTCCATGGCGTACCCGCTGCTGCGGTTTCCCCCGGTGAAGCTGCCGGTCGCCGTGATGTTCTTCGCCGTCATGTAGTTGGTCGTCAGTACGCCATCCTTGAGGTTCCACGAATTGCGCCCCTTTGCGTCCGCGATAGTCCCGGTTGCGATGTACGTCGCGTTGACGTAGACCCTGTTGTTGCTCATGTAGAGCCCCTGGTCGGCACCGTTGTTGGTCAGGCGGTCGAAGATGGCCTTCTGGTCCATCTGCTCGTCGTAGGCACTCAGGATGCCGTCGGCGTAGTCCGATGCGTTCTTCTGCTCGATGGCGTGGCGCGCCACGGTCGCGGCATCGGCGTAGTCCCTCACGGCGGTCGAGTAGGCGCCGTGGGCCGCGTCGTACTCGTCCATGGCGGCCTTGAGCTCCTCGGCGGTCTTGCACCGGAGCACCTTGTCTACCTTGTCGGCGTAGGCGCCGTACGTGCCGCCCTCGTCGGTCGTGCCGAAGGCCTTGGTGTAGCGGGGGCCGAGCACTGCCGCGACGAACTGCGCGCTCAGCGCCTTGTTCGACTTCAGCGCGTTGAACTGCGAGGTCATCTCCTCGCGCTCCTTGTCCACGTCCTGCTTGGCCTTCTTGACCGCCGCCTTCTCCGCCTCGGTCACCACACCGTCTTTGGCGAGATCCTGCACCGTCGTGTCGAGGCCATTGAGCGAGCCCGTCAGGTCGTGCGCGCTCTGGTAGGCCTTGTTGTACGCCGCCTCCAGTGCCGGCGCCGTGTGGGTGACGCTGCCGTCGCCGTATGTGACGCGCTCCATCGACCAGACGAAGTACCCGTTCGCCCACTCCGGTATGTCCTCAGACCATCCAAGCTCTGGGTTCTGCGCATTAATCGGCGGCACGCTGTCCGATTGATTTCTAGCGTAGAGCTTCACGCGCGAGGCGATCGCGCTGCCGGCCATCTGGTTTGAGCCGTTGATGGCCTTGGCGAGGCACGGCGCCGTGTAGGTGGTCGAGCCGTCCGTCCACTTGATCTTGCTGCGCGTCCAGATGTACCTGCCCTTTGCCCACGCGGGCTGCGCCTCCGACCAGCTGCCGCCGGACTGCGCGGTGGAGCTCGTGGACAGGTAGTACTGCTCCACGATGCCGCTCACGCCGGTACCGGTCGAGCCCTTGTCCCCCTTGGCGCCGTCGGTGCCGTCCCTGCCGCTGATGCACACGGGCTCGCTGTACTCGATGTCGCCGGACTGCATGGTGGTCTTGGTGCGCGTCCAGATGTACTTTCCCGACACCCATTGCGGAGCGGTGGTCTGCCATCCGCCCTGCGGCTCGGTGACGCGCGATGGACTCTGGGCGTACTCGACATCGACAGACGCGATGACGGCATCGGCGACGGCGATGTCCTTGCCGTCGAGCTTGGCACCGGGGCCGAGGTGGACCTCGCTGGCATCGAGGTTCCAGTAGTTCTTGCCCGCCTTGTCCTGGATGGTGCCGGCCTTGATCAGGTCGCCGAGCATCGTGCCGAAGCAGATGAACTCTGCGAAGAAGCCCTTTCCGGTGCCGAATGTGCGCCAGTCCCACGAGCCGTCCGCCTTGCAGCCGTCGGCGATGCGGAAGCCCTGGGAGCACAGCTGTATGGCCATGCCGTCGCCGGTCGTCGAGCGACCGTCCGCGTCGAGGGGCACGGAGCCGAAGATGAGGCCGCGCTCGAAGCTCGTGTGGACGTAGCTGTTGCCCGCGAGGTTGAACTGCGCATTCATGCCGTCCATGACCTGCTGGAGGTACGACGGCGGCGTCGATGCCGCCACGTCCCAGTTGGACGAGCGCTTGGACAGGCTGGACAATTTCCGCTGCTGTGCCAGCAACATGTCCGCGATTGTCTCGGTCACGTTGCCGAGTGTCACGCGGACGGTGCCGCCGAGCTGGTCGGTGACGAGCTTGGTCACGCGGCCCTCGCAGCGCAGCGCCGGCGAGAAGCACGTGTCAACGATCTGCACGTCGTCGCCCACGGCCACGCCCTCCCAGTCGCGCCCGAACTGCAAGAGGTCGACGGCGTCGGCCTCGTAGGTCATTCCCGGCTCCTTATGGGAGTCGAGATATGCGCGGGTCTCGGCGAGCAGGGTCGCTGCGTCCTCGCAGTTCGAGTTCTCATACTGCCCGAAGACGTGGGCGTGACCGCCGTTGCCGTCGGGTCGACCGTAGAGCTTGAGCGCGGTCGCGTCCTCCACGTAGTTCTTGTTGTTGTTGATTCCGCCAAAGGTCAGCTTGCGGCCGTAGCCGCCAGTATCCGTCTCGGTTCCCTTGCCGTAGCCGTAGCAGGCGGTTATCGCGCCGTAGTGCTCGGTGCGCGATACGGACGTGAGGTCCTTGGTGTAGGTGAATCGGCGGTGACCGCCCTTCGCGCCGCGATGCGAGCGGATGCCCACCTTGCGAGAGGCCACCTTGCCGCCGGATACCTCGATCTCGGTCTCCAGCTCGCCGCCGCACTCCAGGATGGACTGGAGCGACTCGCGGGAGTTGGTATGGTAGAAGGTCAGGCCCTTGTCGACGGTGCCGATCTGGTCGACCGTTCCGGCCGTCCAGCGGGTCGGCCCAAGGCAGACATTCAGCGCCTGCAAGAAGCCGTAGCCGTAGGGGCGCTTGTCCTCGATATAGTCGCCGTACGTCTCGCAGATTGAGTTGATCGCCGTGTCCGTGTAGACCGTTTCGCCTCCGGCGTGGAGGCCCTTGGGGTCTTGGCAGACGTGCTCGTGGACCTTACCGAGGCGGTCGGCCCACACGAGGCGGTAGCCCTGCTTGAGCGCGAAGGTCGTGACGATGTCCACGCTGTCCTCGCCGTTGAGCTCGTCGGTATGGGTGAGGGAGAGCAGCTCCTTGGGGCCGATTGTCGATACGTAGACGTCCTGCCACGTGTATACGTCAATTCGCACCTAGAGCCACCTCTCCTCCCATTCGAGCGTCGCGGTACCGCCACTCGTCTTGATCTGCTGCACGCCGTCGAGCGAGAAGAAGTCGCTCGCGACGGTCACGGGCCAGTCCGCGCCGTTGACCGTGCAGCGCTCGGCGCGCATATCCAGCACGACGGTCTGTGCGCCCGTGAACGACGCCTCGACGCGGACGAACCGCCCAGTCGAGACGTTGGTGATTGTCCAGCTCGAGCCTGCCGGGGGCCTGCACGTGACCGTAGGGTAGGCCCTGTAGTTGCCCCCGGCGGCGACGGCGCGCTGGGATGCCGACGCCTGCTCGGAGCGCCGCTGCCCGTAGGCGGCGGGGTCTGCACAGTAGAACCCGAGCGTGAGATTCGGCATGTGCGCGTTGCGCCCCTGCTCCGCCCCTCCCCTGTAGCGAGCGAGCATGTAGCGATCGGGAGCGTCGTCGAGCACGAGGGCCTTCTCGCCACCGGACAGCGCCGAGGCGAGCACGGCCCTTGCCTCGGCGACCTCGTCGAGGGAGCCGCCGACGATGTTGCAGTCGACCGCTATCTCGACGGGCTCGAGGCCCGTGGCGCGGACGTGCGAGCCGTCCATGCCGGGGACCTCGGTCTCATCGAGCCGCACCTTGGGGACAACCGGCCTCGTGACCTTGGTCACCAACAGGTACGGCGTGAGGTCGATCCCGCCGAATATCATGCGAACCCCCTTGCGGCGAGCGTGTGCCTGCCGCGCATCGCGATGGCGGAGGAGACGCGCTCCGAGTCGATGTACAGGTTTCCGTCCTTGTCCCGGATCTGCTCGAGGACGGCCTTGATGCCGGCGAGGGCGTCGTCGGCATCCTCCTCGGGACGCGCCGGAGTGTAGACAGCGGACGGCGCGACGGTCAGGCCCGTCGAGAGCATCCCCTGCGCGGTGTCCATGGCGCCGCTGATTGCGGAGACCACGGCGCCGGTGCCGGAGCCGATGCCCTGCGCCCAGCCCTGCATGAGGGCCTTGCCCGAGAAGGTCGTGTAGCCGTGCCCGGAGAAGGGGCCGACCTTTGCCGGCGAGAACGGGAAGAAGGAGCGGATACTGGAGACTGCGCCGGAGACCGCCGAGGTCACCGAGCCGATAGCGGACATGATGCCGTCCTTCAGGCCGTTGAGTATCGACCTGCCGGAGTTGAAGAGCCAGTTGCGCGCACCCGAGAAGAACCCGGTGATCTTGCCCTTGATGCTCGTGACGGTCCTGTAGACGGAGTTGATTCCGTTGGACGCCGCGCTCTTGATGCCCTCCCAGATGGACGAGCAGGCGCTCTTGATGCTCCACCACATGCTCGACCACGTGGAACTGATGCTGTTGAGCACGGAGCCGATGACGCCGCTGACCTGATTTATCGCAGAGTTGACGGCGAACTCGATACGTCCCCAGACCACCTCGGCGAAATCGCGGACGGTGTCCCAAACGCTCGACCAAATCGAGCTGATTCCATCGAGCGTGGACGTTATCACGGACTCGACGACCCCGATGGCCGCTCGCACGGCGAACTCAATCTGAGACCAGACGAGCTCGGCTACCGACTTGATGGTGTTCCAGACCGTGTCCCAGTCGCCGCTTATCGCGGCGGTGACCGTGGAGATGACTGTCTGCACCACGGCCATCGCGACCTGGACGGCAGTGGAGATTGCATCCATCACGCCGGTCAGGACAGCGGAGATCGCGGGCCAGACGGCGTTCCAGACGGCGGAGATGATGCCCATCGCCACCTGGATGGCACTTTGGATGAGCGGCATCGCAACCAGCACCGCCGACAGCACGGACTGCACGGCGGGCATGGCGATGGCGACGAGCTGCGAGACGGTCGTCATCACGTCCGCGATGACACCGACCAGGAAGCCGATGACCGGCGACAGCGCCTGCACGATGCCGAGCACCACCTGTATGCCGGTGGAGAGCACCGGCAGCACGGCCTGCGCGATGTTGAGCAGCGCCGTGCCGATTGGCGCGATGAGCGGCGCGATGAACCCGATTGCCGCCTTGATGCCGTTACCGACGGACGTGGCCACGCCCAGGATGGCCTGAAGCGCCGAGCAGATCTGCGAGGAGTCCACCTTCGGCAGCTTGACACCGATGCCGGCGAGCGCACCGACGGCGATGTTCCACGCCGTGGCGAGCGCCTCGGACACGATGGGCGTGAGCACCGACGCGATGCCGGAGAGCGCCGCGGGGAGCGCCTTGATGATGCCCTGCCCGATCTGCGCGACGCGCGGCGCGATGTTCTTGGCGACCGCGCCGACGGACGTGAGCAGCTGCTCGGTGAGCTGCGAGAAGTCCACGTCGTCTCGCCCGAGGCCGGTGAGGAAGTTCTCCCACGAGGCCTTCGCCATGCCGACGGAGCCGGAGATGGTGGTGGCTGCCTCCTTGGAGGTCGTGCCGGTGATACCCATCTCGGACTGCACCGTGTGGATGGCCTCGACCACGTCGGCGTAGCTGTCGATGGTGAGGTCGGCGGTCTTGCCCTGGGCAGCGCGCAGCTTGTTGGCGTCCGCGATGAGTCGCTCCATCTCGGACTTCGTGCCGCCGTATCCCAGCTTCAGGTTGTCGAGCATCGTGTAGTTCTGCTTCGCGAAGCCCTGGTAGGCGTTCTGCACGTCCGACATGTTGGAGCCCATCTTGTTGACGTTGTCCGCCATGTCGCCCATAGCCGTGTTGGCGGACTCCGCCGCCTTCGCCACGTCGCCGCCGCACGAGCTCACGAGCGAGGCGGCGAAGCTCGTCGCCTGCTCCATGTACTGGTTGGCGCTCATGCCGCACGTCCTGTAGGCGTCCGCCGCGTAGCCCTGCAGCGTGCCCGATGCCGACCCGAAGAGCGTGTCCACGCCTCCGACCAGTTGTTCGTAGTCGGCATATGCGGAGACCGCCGCGCCGCCTATTGCGGTCACGGCGGTCGTGAGCGCGCCCATGCCAGCCGCGGCGACGGTGCCCACGCCCCTGGCGACGGTGCCGAGCCCGCTCAGCAGCCCGCCCGAGCGCTTGACCCCGCCGTCCACGCCGGAGGTCATCGAGTCGCCGAATGACTTTCCGGCCTTGGAGCCCGTGTCGCCGAACTCCGAGCAGATCTTGCCCGCGAAGCCGTCCATGGACGGCATGAGCGTGATGCATGCCGAGCCTACGCTGGTAGCGCCCTTAGCCATCCCGTCCTCCTAATCCTAGAATCTCGTCGATTTCCGCCCTGTTCTCGAGGGCGTTGCGCTGGTGCCTCTTGAGCTCCGCGAGCTGCCCGGGCGTCTTGAGCGGCTGCGGCTCCTGCGGCGGCCGGTGCTTCTTGTCGCTCAGCCCCCAAGCGAGGCCCCTGAGCTGGTGCTCGATGCGCCAGAGCATGTACGTCTCCTCGCTCCACTTGAGCTCCGGGTACATGCGGCGCGCGCACCTCGACCCCTCGGGAAGCTGCTCCCACAGGAGGGCGGCGCGCCTAAGGTCGTCCGGTCCGCCCTCGAGCGGGAGGTCGATGCCGTAGTACTGGCGGAAGTCCGCTACGACTTCTGCGCGGTGCCCTTCGAGCTCGAGGACGAATCCTGGGAGTTTTTTGCCTTCGCCGCCTCGAATGCGGCCTGCATGAGCACGCCCGTGGACTCGACGGAGCCGCCGAGGCGCTCCATGTACTCCTCGTCACGGCCCGCGAAGACGCGCTCGAAGGCCTCGAACATCCCGCCCGGCTCGGTCTCGCTCTTGGCGAACTGCTTGTTCGTCTTGTAGCTGAGCAGCTCGTCGAGGTCGGCGGTGAACTCGCCGTCGATACCGGGGATGGTGAACGTGAGCTCGGTCATTACTTGCCCTCCGCGGTCTCGGCGGCCCTGGCGGCAGCGGTCTCGGTGGACTGGATGTAGTCGTAGCAGGTGTTGCCGTCCTCGTCGGTGAGGTACTTGACCGTGAGGGCGCGCGCGGCGAGCTCGCCCACGGCGAGGGTGAGGTCGTCAAGTTCGGAGGACTGGGCGAGCGGCACCACCTTGCGCCAGCGGCGGCCGTTCTTGAGCACGAGATCGAGCACGGCGGACCACGTCTCAGTGGAGTCGCCGTTGTGCTTGACCGTGATCATGCCGCCCTCGTCCTTGACGTTGCCGGAGCCGTACATGACCTTGAGGGTGGCGGCCTTGATCTCGGCGAGAGTGAGCTGTGCGCTCTCGACGCGGGAGGTCTGCGGCGAGGCCATGAGGTCGCCGTTCATGTCCTTGATGTCCTCGGAGTCGGTGTCGAGCGTCTCGATGTAGCCGTCCTCGCTGATGTAGCCGAGGCACTTCCACGCAGCGGGGAGCGCCGTCTTGAAGTCCGTCGGCAGCGTGGTGCCGACTGGCGCGGTGAAGATGTAGCCGCCCTTTACTCCCTTGGCGCTGGAGACGTTGGCGACGTTGTTCTTGTTGCTTTCTGCCATGATTGCTCCTTATTCGCAGATGGTCAGGTTGATGTTCGTCTGGTATCTGGGAGTCCCCGTGTCGGGGTCGTCCCATCGGTACGTGCCGTCGGGCACGGCCGAGAACACGTTCGGCTCGTCCTCGATGGCGGTGCACGCCCGCTCGACGGCCTCGGCGATCTCGCGTGCGCGCCTGCGGGTCTTCGCCCACGACGTGGCGAGCACGCGCGGGGACTGGATGAACCGCGTCGCGCTCGTGGCGGCGAGGGTGACCTGGACGAACTCATCGGGTCTCTCGCTCGGAACGTCCGGCACGCACCTGATGCCGGTCGCGTGCATGAGGCTCTCGGCTACTACTCTCTCGATGTCCATCAGTCACCCCCGAAGATGGATTGCAGGCGGTTGTGCCTGCGCTCGCTTGCACGCGCGTGCTTGCTCGCCGCGAATATGAGTCGGCCCTTCGTGAGCTTTCCGCCGATGGTCTTGGCCCCGTAGCCGTCCTCGCTGTACTTCTGCGGCAGCGATGCGTTTGCGGAAGCGACCGCGGCGTCGGCCTTCTGGTCGAGGACGCCCTGCACTCCACCGCCGTTCATGACCTCGGCGTATCCGCCGCGGTTCCACTTGAAGCCCTTGAACTTGACCTCGCACTTCGCCTTAGCCATCGGTTCGGGTCACCTCGCAGGTGAGGTCCCAGGAGCCGGGCGTGTTGGCCGCGGTGTATCGCTTGGGGTCGCCGACCACCTTGCAGTCGGTGCCGCGCACCGTGACCGTCGCGTCCTTGAGGTCAACGTCCGCGTCCTTCGGGAAGCAGAGCGTGTAGGCGACCGTCACGCCGTTCGGGCGCTTCGAGTCGAGGTCAGCGGTCGCGCCGGGGCAGACCACGACGTTGTCGACCGTCGTCTCGGTCACCGTCTCGCCGGTAGGCTCGCCCAACTCGTCGAATGACTGGGCCGCATTGCGCACGGTCACGGTCTCGCCGGAGATGAGGCACATCATTCGGTCACCCCTCCCCTCTCCAGCGGCGTGAGCGACCCGAGCGCCTGACCGGTGAGGCCGAGGCGCCTGAGGTCGCTCTTGCCTAGGTACATCTCGCCGAGCGCCGAGCCGTAGCTCACCGACGCGGTGTAGATTCCGGCCCCCTGGCTGTACTGCGTGGCGCCGGCCATCGCGGACGGTGCCGAGAGCACGCGGTTGACGAGCAGGCAGCAGACGGCGGGGGCGGCGCGGTCGAACGCCGGGCACGCCCCCTCGGCGTACTTGCCGATCCGGTCCTCGAATGCCGCGAGCAACAGGCCGGATGCGTCCTGCAGCAGCACCTCGGTGCGTGCCGAGTCCGCGGGCTCGCCGTAGCGGGCCTTGTAGTCGTCGACGCTGGCGAGCGCGGCCATCGCTACTCGGCCTCCATGATCCCGGCGTCGACGAGGGCCTGCACGACCTTCGCGACGGTCGGGCTGGCGCCGGGGTTGGCGACCTTCTTGGGCACGATGAGCGGCTTGCCGTCGGGCGAGACGAGCGCCACGTGCTGCGGGAGGATGCTGGACGCCTTGCCCGCGTCCTCCACGATGAATTTCTGGACTAGCTGAGCCATCTCGGTACCCCCTAGGCGCTCTTGAGGACGGCGAAGGCCTTCGGGTCGAGTACCGCGTAGGCCAGGACGGCCTCGGTGCGGTAGGCGATCTGGTTGTAGCCCTTCAGGTCCTGGCCGGTGTTGTCGGGGTCGCCGTACTCGATGACCTCGGCGGTTATGTCGCGGACCATGCCCCACTTGATGGCGGAGAAGTCGCCCATGATCGCGGAGACCTTGGTCGGGGTCTTGGCGAGACGGCCGTTCACGGTGCCGGACACGGAGGCGGGGATGCCGTCGAGGTTGCCCACGTTGAGGGACAGCGGCACCTCGGGGTACAGGCGCTGCCCGGTGGCGGGCACGCGCAGCTTGCGCAGCTCGGAGGCGAACTGGCGGCTCATGGCGATGCCGTTGATGCCGTAGTCGAGAAGCGCGTCGGAGAGGGAGTCGATGTCGTCGACCGGGGAGGCGGTCTTGGTGACGGTGTTGACGTGCTCCTCTGCGGTCAGGGCGGTGTAGCCCGTGAGGCCGAGGCCGGTCTTGGGGTTGATGGCGTGGTAGATGATGTAGTCGAGCGCGCGGCCCGCGGCGGCGGTCTGGTCGGCGATGATGTTGGAGATGATCTCCAGCTGGTTGTCCTCGTCGGCCCACTTCAGCTCGTCGGAGACGCGCGTGGTCGTGACGATCTTGGCGCGCTTGGCGACGATGGGCGTAGTGGAGATCTCGGAGCCGGACTTCCTGCCGCCCTCGGCGACGACCTCGGCCTCTGCGGTCGGGTTGAACACGAGATAGGTCGTGTCGGCGAACTTCTGCGGCGTGCTGGGGCTCAGCGTGGCGATGGTGGAGGTGTCCTTCACCTTGCCGATGATGGTGGAGACCACGCTGGACGGCAGCTCGATTTTCTGGGTGTCGTTTGCAGCCATTTCTGTGCCTTTCTTCGGGTTTGGCTTACTTCAGGAGGCGCTTGGCGAAGTCTCGCAGCGCCTCGTCCCCGCCCTTGCCGCCCCTGTCGAAGCTGCCGGGCTTCTCCACTCGCGGCGCGGGCTTTGTCTTGAATGCGGCGAGCATCTTGTCGCACCATGCGGCCATGCTCTCCTCGTCCTCGCCGACGATGAGCTCGGCGGGGACTCCCTTCTCCTGCGCGACCTTGGCGGCGGTCTTGGCTCGCGCCTCGGCCTTCTCCTTGGCGTCGAGTCGCTTCTCGAGCTCCGCGACCTTCTCGTCGGCGGTCTTCTTCGCCTGGTTGGCCTCGTCGAGTGCGCTTGCCGCGCCCTTGTTGGCCTTGGCCTGCTTCTCCAACTTGCGGGAGTGCGCCTTCTCGGCCTCGTAGAGCGCCTTGTAGTCGGGCTCATCGCCCCCGGTCGGCTCCGTACCGCCCGTGGGCTCCGTGTTGGTCTCTACTGCCATGTCGCGTCCTTTCCCGGACCGTGCGGCCCGTTGGGCAGGCCGTGCGGCCAAACCCGGTAGATGTGCGTTTCGGGGCCGTGCGGCCCCTGTCCCGGGAAGTGTCCGACAGGCGTGAGATTTGGCTTGTTTGGCGTTTTTCGGCATGAAAAAAGCCGCCCGTGGGCGGCTTTGCTGCTGTCGTCAGTCTGCTGGCGTTATGTCTTCGGCCTCGAAGAACTCGTCGTCGTATTTATCCGGACCGTCTGGCGTCTCGAACTCGACCAGACAGTCACCGTTCGCGAATATCTCGATGATATGGCCCCTGCGGCCGTCCGGAACGATGACCTCGTCGTACTCCCTCATTACCGCCTCCCTATTCATCGACAAATATCGTCGTCAGTCTCATCTTAACCGCTCCGTCTTCCTTTATCCAGCCGACCTTCACGTCGGCGCTCTTCCCGTCCTTGCCCGCCATCCTCATCCTCGTGGTGTACCTGTCCCCGTGAGGGGTCGTGTCCCTGTACTCGGGAGGGTTCGATGCGACGTGCTCATACACCATCGCCCCGACGACCGCGGCGTCCCTGTCGGTGTATCCGAGATAGCCCTCGAAGGCCCTCGCCTTGTTCGCGTCGCCGTTCTGCGATAGCGCATATCTCTCGAGTTTGGGCGCGGCTATGCTGTGCGCCTGAACGGAGCGCAGGACCTTCTCATAGTCGATGCGCTTGTCCGCGTACGCTGTTTTCAGCACCCTTCTGTCGAACTCCGAGACCGGCTTCCCGTCCGCCCCCTTCATCCCGTCGATCTCCTCGAACTTATTCCACCTGTCGAGCAGCTCGTCGGGGTCGTAGCCCTCGACCTTCGTCTCGCGGCCCCTCTTGTCGAACTGCGGGACGACCTTGCAGCGGCAGTGCGCGTGGAAGTGGTTTCCCTCGCCGGCCGTCTTCGCGCTCTTGTAGACGAAGCCTCGGGAGGCGAGCATGATGCAGAAGGTGCACGTCTCGCCGCCCATCGGCACGCGCGCGTAGCGCAGGCCGTCACGCTTGGCGTTGCGGCGCATTGTCTCGTTGGCGCGGCGTGATACCTGGTCGGTCGCCTTTGCGGCGGCGGCGTTGGCGAACTCCTCGCCCTTGCCCGCAATGTACTTGCCCGCCTGGTAGCGCACCTCGTTCTCGATGAACTTGGAAACGTCCGAGGTGTCGAGGATGGCGGGCGGCAGCTTCGCCCCCGATGCCTCCGCCATCTCGTCGAAGAGGTCGGCGGCGCATGTGGCCGCCGCGTCACCGTAGACCGAGACGGCGTATGAGACGGACTCGATGGTGAAGTCGCGCACCCTCTCGACGGGTGCGCCGGGGAACCTCTTCATGAATTGGGTCACGCGCCTGTAAACCGTATCGTACGCTGCGTCACCGAGTTTCTGGATGCGCGCGTCGTACTCACTGAGCGCCTGCCTGGTCAGTACCATCCTCGCCTCCGCCCACCATGGCGTTGACGATCTGGCGAGCCTCCGACTTGCGGGCATCCGACTCGATGCGTTGGATCTGCTCGTCCGTGTAGTCGAGCATCTCGTAGGCCACCGTGGAGTTGGCGAGCTTCGGGAGCGCCTGCACCTGCTTGAGCAGCGCGTCGGACAGGCTCACCGTGGACGGGTACGCCGGGCTGAGGAACCGCGGGTTTATCTCGTGGCCCGCGTCGCGCTCGGTGGCGAAATCGGTGCCGTTCGCCACGGCGAGGGCCATGTACGCCACGTTGCGCAGCGCCGTGCCGTTGTCGCGGTTGAGGTTCTTCGCGTCGATGACCAGCGGCTCGAGGGACGCGGCGATGGCGTCCGATGAGGATGGGTTGTCGTTCGATACGCCGAAGAAGCTCACCGGCACGTTTGTCACGGCCGACATCTGGCAGGCGAGCTGGCGCAGGTACTCCGTGAGCGGGGCCATCTGCAGCTGCGCGGACTGCCAGACCGTGGGCTTGTCGCCGTCGGGGTCTTTCGTAATCTCGTTGACCGCGCCCATGCTCGCGTCGTACTTGTTGCCGTCGTTGAGCATCTTCTTATAGGTGCCCAGAAGCCACGTCTGCGGCAGGGTCGCGGCCTCGGCGGCGACCTCCATTCGGGCGCGCTGGCGGATCGCGTCGTCGGTGATGCTCATCACGGAGCGGCTGATGCGCGAGGTGCCGAAGGGGCGCTCGAGCGTCGCGCCGTGTGCCATCGGCTCCATGAGGCAGCGTCCCATCGAGTGTTCGCGGTACTCGGCGACCCACGAGCCGCCGTCGCGCGTGAGCACCACGAGGCTGTCGGCCGTGAGCAGGTGCACCACGGTCGGCACGCGCTCGGCGTCGCCGGGCATCTTCTTGGACTCCGCCACGACGATGCCAGCCCTGATGGCCTTGCGCGCGTCGTCCCACAGGGCCGCCGCCGCGGTGGCGGGGTATGCCGAGATGACCGGGTAGCCGCCGCCGTCCGTCACGGTCCAGAAGCCGCAGCAGTGCTTCAGCTCGCCGATGAGGTTCTTGCGGTAGAGGCGCTCCAGCTGATTCGACTCGCAGATGGCGCGGAGGGCCTTGCTCGTCTGCTCGTCCGCGCACGTGTAGCCGTTGAAGATTGAACGGTCCGCCAGGGCGTGCACGGCCTTGCGGGGCCAGTCCACGCGCGGGTTGATCTTCTTGGCGAGGCTCGCCGGCATGGCGATGCCGAGGTCCTTCACCGACACGTGACCGAGGTAGTAGTCCTCGCGCTCGAGGTTGCTCGTTCTGTGCTCGCGCCAAACGGTCATGAGCTCGCGGACGAGCGCAGCGTCCCCCGGCTCCAAGCCTGCGGCGGATGCTACCTGCCCCGCCAGTTCCATGTTCACTGCTGCCATCAGAAGCTGGCCTCCTGTTCCCTTCGCGGGTCTCGTTTCGTTGTTCTAGCCGCCCAGAGGGCGAGCGATGCGGACTCGATGGGGGCTGCGATGGAGTCGGGGCCGTCCGCGAAGCCCCAGCCGTCCCTGCCGATGTCGCGCTTGAGCGACTTGCGCGCCGAGTCGTCGAGCGCCGGCGACTCGATGTGCGACAGCGTGCCCGAGTCGACCTCGTCTTTAAGCATCGACGCCGCAGCCTGCACGATTGCCGGGGTTCCCATCTCGAGTGCGCACTTGCTGAAGCCGCCGTCGAGCATTCGCCGCTTGAGCGCGTCCGCTCCGGACTTGCCGTCGATGCAGACGCACGCGATCTCGTCTCGGTTGCGCAGGAGCATGTCCGAGATCGCGACCGTTCCGCCCGAAGCGCCCATCACGTCGTACAGCTCGACGTAGGACGGTCCGTCCCTGTCGGCGAGCGCCCAGGACACCGCGGCGCGGGAGCCGTCCACGGAGAACTTCACGCCGAAGGCGAGCTTTCCGCCAGCGGGCGCTGAGTCGCGCCGGCACCCGTCCCACTTCTTGGAGGACAGGGCGTAGAGGAGCGAGCCTCCCGTCTTCGCCCACCATCCGAGGCGCTCGCGCGCGAACACGTCCGGCTGCATCTGCTCGGACTCGCCCTTGACCGCCTCGTAGTTGAGCACGGTGCCCATGGACGGGTTGAACTCGTACCATCTCGACTCGTCGTGGACGTCGCCTATCTCGTCCGCGCCCCACTCGATCCACGCCATCTCGGACTCGCCGTCGTGCACGTCGTCGTGGAGGTCGCGGAACACCGTGCCGACGTTGTCGGGGCCTGGCGGCGTTCCGAGGTAGATGGTCTGCGGGTTGTGCATCGCGCTCGCCGAGATTGCAGGCAGGGACGCCGCCTGCTGCGTGTCCGTGAGCTCCTGCGCCTCGTCGTAGATGAGCACGTCGTAGGTCTTGCCTCGCGCCAGCGAGTTGGTGCGGGTGGTGAAGCGGATGAGGCCGCCGTTCTTGAGGCTGATGGCCTGCTGCCCGTTCGTCTTGCGCACGGCGAGCAGGAGGTCGTGCAGCTCGGTCTCGTCCTCGTCCTCGAATGGCTGGGACAGCTCCTTGAACATCTGGTCGGAGGTGTCTCCGTGCTGGCAGGTGTACAGGATCTTCTCGCCGTTGAGCGCGCCGTAGAAGCACCTGGCGCGCACGACCCAGCTCTTTCCGTTCTGGCGCGGGATGGAGATGCCCAGCGTGCGCAGCAGGTACTTGTCGCGCGCGTCGCGGGCCAGCATCGCGTCGAGCAGGTGCGGCTGCCACGGCAGCGGGTCGCCGAAGTACGCGGTCGCGAGCTCGCAGGCCATCTCGCCGTCCCCGCTGAGGTCCTCCGGGACGTTGGCCTCGTATGTCGGCGTCTGCCTTGGCTCCATCAGGCGCCCGCCGCCTTGGCCTTGCGCTCGCGGTCGGCGAACATCAGGCTCAACACCCTAGCGCCGTCGCTCTGCGGACGCGCCTGCTGCACCTGGATGGGCGCTGCCTTGCGCGACAGCCCGAGCAGCTCGTTGAGCGCGCGTATCTCGGCGGTCGCCTGCTTGAGCACGGACACGGCGGGGTGCGGGCGCTCCATGATGGCGTGCCGCCCGTTCTTCGCCTTGATGGGCTTGTAGCCGACGGGG
Source organism: uncultured Collinsella sp. (assembly GCA_958437935.1). Taxonomy (GTDB): domain Bacteria; phylum Actinomycetota; class Coriobacteriia; order Coriobacteriales; family Coriobacteriaceae; genus Collinsella. Next base: position 123,779 of record CAUBPS010000003.1, read on the forward strand.
TCGAGCACCTTCACGGACTTGCCCCTGCTCATCGCGTCCTCGGCGGCCTTCGCCACGGCGTGCCAGTAGCACAGCAGCGCGATGTTCGGCGCGTCCTCGTCGGAGAAGCGCCCCGATGCGGTGACGCTCGCCCAGATCTGCGATTGATAGTCGTCGGATGCGACCGATTCCGGCATCTCCGGCATCCCGGCCTCCTTTCTCGTGCCCGCATTGTGCGATGCGGGTGAGATTCGCGGCCTACCCCCGCCCTGGGGTCATGGGGCGGGGGGAAATCGGTCCTGTGGCGTGCGGGTGTCCGTGCACCCCCGGGGAGGGGCGATGCCCCCGCCATCGGCGGCTAGGCGCCCCAGAAAAGCAGTGAGGCGCAGCCGTGCCGACGACCGCGCCTCCAGTTAGACCTTTCAGTCCCGCCTATTCAGTTGTCCATAACGCTCAGAACAGCCTCGTGCGCCTTATCTCGACGGGTCTCGCGTCGCCCGGCATGTGCTTGCCCTTCCTCTGGTTGCAGATGCGGTGAGCCGCGTCGAGGTTCGCGTAGTCCAGCACCGCGCCGCCCCTCGCCCTCGGCACCACATGGTCGGCCTCGAAGCTCCACGGCGTGCCGGGCGGCAGGCTGTAGTCTATGGGCTGTCCGCATATGTGGCACGGCCTGCCCTCGGCGCGGAGCCTCGCCTTGAGCTTGCGCTCGGCGTTGCCGTTGGAGCTCCACGTCATGCCAGGCGCTTCCTCGCGATATAACGCTTCTTCACCGACAGGGTCGGGGTCTCGTCGGTGCTCCCTATCTTGATGGTGATCGCGATGGGCGGCAACACGAACCTCTCGTCGATGTCCCCCGCCACGTCGTCGGCCATGGACTCCAGCAGGGCCGCGGCGTCGCGGAGCTGTTGCGCAACCCTCTCGCCGGCGCTCATGCGACCAGTCCCGCGAGCACCCGCCAGCACCACACGACGGCGGCGACGCACAGCAGCACGAGCGCCGCCATGATGTGGCACCCGATGAGCTTGCCGATTAGCCTTACGATCCCGTCCATTCAATCCTCCAATCTCACCCGCACGCCATGCGCACGAGAACGGTCAGAACCACGGCGAGCGCCCATGCGGACCTCGCCGCCCACGCCAGCAGCGCCGAGAGCGCCGCCAGCGACATCAGCCACAGAACATGTCGCACGCTTCCTCCTGCATGTCCCTCATGTGGTCCGCTATCCACGGGAGCGCCCAATAGGCGACGTCGCCCGGCTCCGCGTCCGCCCCGTCGAACCTCTCCCGGAAGGCGTCGTCGAACTCTATCTCGCAGATGCCGTAGTCGCAGCAGCACTCGTACATCTTGGTGCACTCGGCGCAGGTCGGGCCGCGCTCCCCGAATCGCCTGTCGATGTCGCCATCAAGGCATCCCGGCGGCAGGTTGTAGCCGCTGTTCGGCTCATAGTCCATCATCACATTCGCCTCGCTATCGTCCGTCGCCCATGTTCCCCCACGGCAGTCCAAAACCCCTCAAACTGCCACGGATTGATTGAGATTGAGACCCGGAGCGGGTCGGGCGGGAACTGGCAGTCCTTCCAGCCGTTCTCGCGGCGCGGGTTGTCTCCGCCGCAAGACTCGGCGGCATAGCACAACCTGCAGCGCTCGGGGATCTCGCTGTCCTCCACGCCGGTCACCGCCCTTCCGTCTTCTCGCTCGCCTTGTCTTTCGGCCTCACGATGTCCCGCGGGTCTTCGTCCATCGCCTCCGCAAGGTTGAGCAGGAAGTTCATCTTGACCTCCCGGCCCTCCCTGATCGCGTGGCTCAGGCTGTTGAGGTTGACGCCGGCCGCACGCGCCAGCTGCTTGAGCGGGACGTGGTTGTCGACTCTCCAGTGGGCGATTCTGTCTGCATCCAGAACGTCCTCGGTCGCCATCGCGTCACGCCCTCTCGAATCGGTTTTGGTCGAGCCACCAGCTCGGGCACCGCTCGAGGCCCATCCACACGCGGTAGCGCATCCAGTCCCTCTGGCGGTCGGCGTTGGCGCACCCGTTGGGGCGTCCGTACAGGCATGTCGTGCAGTCTGCGGGCACGTCCCTCTTCTCGATGACGATCATCGCTTTACAACCACCCTCCCGCATCCTGGGCAGAAGTTCCACGTACCGCTCACGTGGTAGTGCTCCTCATCCTCGACCCTGCATCCGCAAACTGAGCACTCGAAGCCGTTATCGCAGGCACCATATTCACTTTCGTCGTAGACGTTGTAGCAGACGCCACGGTCGATGAGATTCGCGATGCGCCTCATCACGCCGCGCCAGCTGGCGTCCTCGGCCTCGGTGATTCTGGCGAGTGCCTTCTGCAGGCTCTCGCCGCCGAGCGAGTCGTTGGCGGTGCGCCTCAGTCTCGATGCGATCCCGTTCAATTCTTTTTCGGTAGTCATAGTGAAATCGCCATCCCGCAGTTATGGCAGTAGTTCGGCACGCCGTACTCGTCGATTTTGGCGCCGCATATCGGGCAAAACACGCCGCCCTCCATTGCATCCGGTATGAAAGCCCTGACTCTTGGACGGTCGATTAAGTCGGCAAGATGCAACAGGTCTTTGTAGCGCGGAAACCCGCGAACTCCGCAGAAGACGGCATAGAGCGCGGCGAACGGAGAGTAATCGGGGTCGTCTTGAAGGTCGTCTTTGCGCCTGTTGGCTACATTTCGTATATTCGCCGCTACATTGCGGCGCTCTTCATCGGTAATCATTCGTACACCACCTCTGCACCGCACCACGGGCAATACCGTGGAATCGTCTCAAACTCGTCCCAACTCGTGATGTATGTATCGTCATGCTCGAAATGTGACACACGAAAAACAAGGTCGCACCTACGGCAATGGACGGCATCAACGGGGTCAACGTCTCCAATTGCGACCATCTCGTTAACATTCACCCGTTTGCGCGGCTTCCACTTCTGATGACTCGGTGTCGCTCCGCACGTTGGGCAATCGACGGGCCTTGCGAACTTAATCCGCTTCATCGACAACCTCCGCTCCACAGTTCGGGCAGTCGATTAGATCGGCGAGCATGCCGAGCGCCTCATACACCGGGGTGTTCACATCATCTAAACCGAAAGCCATGTGGATGCTATCTGTGAGGCGGTGGTCGGACATGCGAATATCGGGCATGATGTCACGCCAAGCCTCTGCCTGACCGCGCAGGCGCTCGGCGAATTCGTGGCGATTGCTACTAGTCATTTCTATTCGCCCTCCAATTCCAAAGGTCAATTGATGCCTTGCGCGCCGCCTCGGGAGTGACGTCGTGGCCACTGGTATTGATGAGCGGCCCGTTTGTCTCGCAGTTGTTGCAGTGGATGTAGTATGCAAACCACGGCTTGCCGTCCTCCCTCTCGCCTGCCGGGCATGAGTCCACGTCTGGACTGCCGCAAAACGGACATGGCTTCAGCTTGATTTTGTCGGTCATTCGTCCTCACCATGTCCTCTCGCGCTGTTCCTCAATCATCTCGACCTCTGCCTTGAGTCGCGCGTCCTTATCGCGGAAGGCTGTCGAGTAGCGCTCGGGCAGCTGGATTGACCTGGTGATTGCGTTCGCCAAAAGCTTTCCGCACTCATTGCAGTAGTCGCCGCATACCCACCACTCGTACCAGACCTCGCCGTTGAAGCTAACGGTGATGTACGCGCGCGCCTTGTCGTCGATCTCTGCCCCGCAGCAGTCGCACGTGTAGGCCTCTACCGTCTTTTGGCGCTTCATCAGCCCTCACCCCTCAGCTTGCGGATGCGTTTGAAAATGTCCCTGAAGGCACGCCCGCTTTGGTAGTTGCAAGCACTAGAGCCGGGGTAAGCCAGACAGGCCAAGCATTTGCCGGTGGGGTTAAGGTACCGACAATGCGGGCTGATGGTGTCGTCATGACTCCCGGCTCGCCCCAAGTCCTCCAGCAGCTTCCCCCAGCTGTCGGGCGGGGTGAGATGTACGTCACAGGCATGCAAAGTCATGTGTTCGCCGGGCGTGCGCTCGATATACACGAACCAAGCGTCATGGGCGTCATAGGTGTGGTACATGTACTCGAACCTCAAGACATGGACCATAGTTCCATCTGAGATAAACAACTTCGAGGTGTCCAGCGGAATCTCGCGCCCCTCGGCGTCCTTAGGCAACTCGACGCTCATCCGTGCATCACCTCCAGACCCATCGCCCTCGCGATCTTCTCCAGGCTCCTGTCGTACTCGGCGACCGCGCCGTCCGCGAGGTCTGGGCCGACATGCGACCACAGCCACGCGCTCATGCCCTCGAGGTAGCCGACGGCCCTCGCCGCGGCCATGTCTTGCTCGCGGCCGAGCTCGTCCCATCCGCTCATCGCGCCTCCCAGTAGTTGCATACGGCCTCCGCCTGCGTCCTGTGAACGAACTCGGGCCTGCGCCCGCACTCGTACTCCGTGCGCTCCACGCCGTGGACGGTGCGCAGCACCGTCGCGCCGCAGTGCAGGCAGTTCTCGCAGCGCTCCTCCCGGAGCCCGTCCGCGTAGATGTCCGGCCTCTCGTCTCCCGTCATCTGTATCCCCTCTTCCCGTACCTTCCGTCGTTCACCATGTTCCTGACGTGGCGCCGCATGTCCCGCGCCGCCTGGTCTCCCTCGGGCGGCAGCTTCCGACCGCTCGCGCACTCGACGCAGTGGACGCGCCAGCCGCCGCGGTAGCGCTCGAAGTGCCCGAACCCGGGAGGCGTCCACCTGCCGCATTCTCGGCAGTAGCCGCCGTAGACGTTCCTAGCCATTCCCCTGCTCCTTCCCGTACTTGCCGCCCATCACCGGCACCTCCCGATGCTCTTCAGGTACAGGTTGTTGCGGCGCGAGCGGGCGAGTGCGCGATGGCGGCGGCGCTGCCACTTCGGGTCGAGCGCCTTCGCGAGCTTCCTCATGAGACGGCAGGCGTCTCGGAACACGCGGGAGATGCTCTCCCACAGCATCTCGGCGACGGCCTCCGCGGCATCGCCGATTGCCTCCAGCAACTGCGTCGCCGCCCAGCTAAGCGTCCCGGGGTATGGCGTCTCGGACGTCTCGCCGGTCTTCTTCTCGTCGGTCATCGGTATTCCTTTCATTCGGTTCCTATTCGCATTCATAGACAACGCCGGCCATGGATTCCGCGAGCGCGCGCATATCGGTCACCTCGGCGCACTCCGCGCCGAAGAACATGCCCAGCTCGCCCCTCTTGTGCCTGTCGCACCGGTAGGCGCGGCAGATCTCCGGCCTCGCGGCGTAGACCGCGCACTCGCGCCCGTCCGTCAGATACGGGCACAGCAGGTCGTACTCCGCCCTGGGCTCGGCGGGCTCGATTCCGTTCCGGCGCACGTACATCTCGAGGCGCACCCGGTCGAACGGGCTCACGGGCAGGAAACGCGAGCAGCACTCGCCGCAGCCCCTGCAGTCGCCCGTGTACAGGTCGGTCACGTCTTCGCTCTGGAGCCCGGCGTGGATGGCCGCGGCGACGGCCCTCTCGTCATTCATCGGCCCGCCCTGCCGCTCTTGTCGGGCACGGCGGCCTCTACTCGGCACGCTTGGCCACCTTCTTGTCGTAGATCCTCTTGAGGTCCCGGCGCATGAACCGGGTGAACTCCTCCTCGCCGACGCCGTCCGCCAGCGCCACATATCGCATCGCATCGTGGCACCATTCGTCGAAGCCGAGCAGCCTTCCGCTGAACGCGCTCTTGACGTCCGTGACCTCGGCGTAGGTGAAGCGGGTCAGCATCTCCTCGCGCATGACCTCGTCGGCCAGTTCCTCAATGGGCGTCTTGGGCCGGTTGATGATCTGTCGGTAGCCGTTGGCCCTCTTGGTCATGGCGTCGAGCTGCTTGGCCAGCTTGTTGTTCTCGGCCACGAGGCGCTCGTTGCGGCGCTGCTCGCTCTCGAGCTCGGCGAGCACGTACTGCTCGCAGTTGGTGATCTCCATCGTCATTTCACCTCTCGGATGATCTCGTTTCCGTATCGGTCGGTTATGGCCCAGTAGCCGAACTCGTAGAGGTCGGGGCTGTGCGGCGGGTACTCCCTGAGCAGCGTGCCGGACCACCATGCCTCCTCGGCCGCCCCGGTGCGCCATACCCACTCGGCCCTGAGGTCGCCGTCGTGGAACTTCCCGTGGCACCCGGTCGTGCCGGAGCCGCACAGGGCGAACAGCGGGCTGCGCAGCTCCCACACCCCGTTGGGCGTGACGAGCCTGAACTTCTTCCCCCACGACCTGCGGGCGACGTGGTGGCAGTTGGAGGCGCGCCTGCCGCACACCGCGCACCGGGCCTGCGTCGGCTCGTATGCCGTGTCGTGCGTGTACCTCGCCCCGAGGTGGGGCTTGCCGTACAGCTCGGCGCGCTCCTTCGGCCATCCCCTCAGCAGGCCCGCGTCGAGGATCATGAGAGCCTTCTCTCGCACGCGGCGCGGGCGGCCAGCAGCCTCTGCGCGTCCTGGTACAGCCCGAACCGGTCCCTGCTCGCGGTCGTGCCCCTCGGGGCCTCGACCTTGGCCGGGTCGATGCCTGGGTGCTCGGACGCCCACCGGCGCTCCTGCTCGGCCAGCGCCTCCTCGGGCGTCCTGGTCGGCCTGAACGTCGCGGCCTCGACCTCCGAGGCGGTGGGCTTGCCCCTCGCCCGGTCGTCGGCGTCGATGCGCTTCTGGCGCCTTGACCAGTCGAGCGCCAGGGCGCCCCAGTTGCTCACCGGCTGGCCGTTGCTCTTGACCCAGCCCTGCGACTCGAAAAAGGCCCAGAAGGCGTCCGGGTCGCCGCTCAGGCAGTTGGCGCCGAAATACCCACGGGCCTCCTCCAGCGACGGCGGCTCGAAATCGGGCGGCGCGGCGGGGGCATCGCCCCCATCACAGGACAGCTCAGCACAATCCAGTTCAGGACAGGACAGGACAGGGTAGGTTAGGTTAGGGTTTTCACTTTCGGAAACCTGCGTTTCGGGTTTGTCGTCAGTCGGTTTCACGTTTGGAAAACCTAGGTTTTCACTTTCGGAAACCTGCGTTTCGGGTTTGTCGGCAGTCGGTTTCTTGCGCGGGCGGCCGCCCTTCCCGCCCCTGCCGCGTGCGTCCTTTGAGTTGTCGATGGCGTTCTTCATCGCCTTGAAAACGCGGCGGAGGTGCTTCGGAAGGTCGGCCTCGACTCCGTGCAGGCCGTACATCATGATCGCGTCGGCGAGCACCGCGCGGTCGCGCATGTCCTCGGTGTCGCTCTCGTCGAAGTCGTCGTAGACCTCGGCGAAGCTGTCGAACACGGTGAATGCCATCAGAACCACCCCCATAGAAGCGAAGAGAAGAACAGGAACCCCGCGGAGAAGGAGGCGGCGAAAAGGGCCGCCTCCCAGTGGTCGCGGAAGATGTCGGGTAAGCGCCCCATCAGAACGGGATGTCCTCGTCGTACACGTCCAGCTGCTGCTGGACGGGCGCCGGCTGCGGCGCTGCGTGCTGCGGTGCCGGTTGCGTTACCGCCTGCGGGGCCTGCTGGTAGGCCTGCTTGGCGTTCCACTGCGGCGCGGGCTGCTGTGGCGCCGGCTGCGGGGCATATGCCCGCGGTGCCTGCTGGGGCGCGTACTGCTGCTGGTATCCCTGCGGCGCGTACTGCTGCGGGGCTTGCTGGCCGTTGGGGTTCTGGCTCATGAGGACGACCTCGTCGGGGATGATCTCGACCTTCGAGCGCCTGCCGCCACCGTTCTTGTCCTCCCAGGAGCTGTAGCGCAGCTTCCCCTCGATGGCGACCTTCATGCCCTTGCGTAGGATGCGCGAGAGCGCCTCGGCGCGGTTGCCGAACATGGTGCAGTCGATGAAGTTTGGGTAGTCCTCCCACTCCCCCGTCTGCTGGTTGCGGCGGCGGTCGTTGACGGCCACGCCGAAGCCCAGCACCTGCGTGCCGCCCGGCGTGACGCGCAGCTCGCCATCTCTTGTCAAATTTCCCGAGATAACTACGCGATTAATCGACATCGTTAAATGACCTCCTTGTATATCGTTCTGTTCCTTATGTTCCTGATGGTTGTTTTCGAGACTCCCAGCAAACGCGCCAGCTCTGTGTCGCCACGCATGTCGTCCCTGATCGCTCTTGCCTGGTCGTCGGTGAACGTCCGCGCAAATTTGCGTGGGCTGTTTTTCCATGGGGCGTTTGGGGCCTTCCCCAAAACACGGTAGGCATGCTTCTCGTTTTCGGAACGCGTCGCCCATTCGAGGTTTTCGGCGCGGTTGTCGAATCGGATGCCGTTTAAATGGTTGACTTCGGGCTTATGCTCGGGATTGACTACGAACGCGCTCGCAACCAGCCGATGAACGGCGAAGTAGCGCTTTTTTCCGTCTTTCGTCAGGCAGACGCGTACGTAGCCCGTTCGTTTCTTGACAAGCGCGAGAACATGGCCGTAATGCGTGCGTTTCGGGGTGCCCATCACTCGTCCCTGGTCGCTGACCATATACAGGCCTTCGTATCCATCAATCCACCTCCATCTCTCGCTCATCTGTATGTCTCCTCTCCGCCGCTCGTCCATGTTCTCTGGATGTCGGCGTCCACTGTCTTGATCCGCAGCTTGAGGGCCATGATCGCCTCGGAGGATGCCTTGTAGAGCGCCTCCGCGCAGTCGCGCAGCTGCTTCTTCTCGGCTATCTCATCGCGCCCCCGGCACAGGTCGCCGATGATGGTCACCGGCGTGCCCTTGGAGTGCTCCTCGAGGATGGCGATGCGCAGCGCCCTGCGGTAGTCCGCCTCGTTCTCGGCGTACTGCTGGCCCGTCCGCCTGAGCGTGTCCAGCTCCGCCATGAGGCGCTCGAACAGCTCCTCGCGCTGCGCGTACATGTCCTGCATGGCCTACAGGACGCGCCACGTCGGCGTGGCGCAGCAGCCGGGGTGCTTCTTGAACTCCTCGTACTGCTCTTTCGACTCGAAGGTGTAGGCCGTGCCGCAGGCCTTGCACTTCGCCGTGAAGCCGCCGCTCTCGGGCGGCTCCTTCTCGGTCCTGTCCGAGAGCGCGTCCGGGTCGCTCTGCCCGTCGATGGCGAACAGGCCGCAGAGCGCGTACTTGCGCGCGTAGCTCGACGCCATCCCGGTCACCTGCGCGTCGTCGGAGCCGCTCTTGTGCTCCGCCTCGCGGGCGTAGGCCTTGAACTCCCTCGTCTCGCCGTGCCCGTCCTCGAAGAACAGCGCGCACGTCGCCTCGACGTAGTAGCGCTCGCCCACCTTGCAGATGCCGTCCTGGAGCGTGAACGCCACGCCCGCCTCCTTGCAGGGCTCCTTGAGCGCGGCGACGATGTCCTCGAACGAGCGGTAGCTGAACTTCCCGAATGCGTTGTAGCGCGCCTTGGGGACTGTCACGGAGCGCTGCACCTTGGCTATCGCCTGGGAGAGCGTCATCTCCTCGTCGGCCATCTAGCACACCCCCTTGCACTTGATGGTGCCGGTGATGCCGCGCTCGCGCAGCGCCGCGGCGAGCAGCTCCATCTGCGAGCGGGTCGCGGACGGGATCTCGACCGTCCACGCGCAGGACAGCTCGGGGCGCGCCGCGACGGCGGGTTCCGCCTGGCGCCTCGTCGCAGGGCGCGAGGCGGGCTTGAACTCGACCGCCTCGCGCATGGCGGCGATGCGGGCGTCCTCCTCGTCGGCGGCGCGGGCGGCGTTGAGCGCCGAGCCCAGGTCGAGCGTGCGGAACAGCTCGCGCTCGGCGACCTCGTAGTGGACCATGGAGTCGCGCTGGGCCTTGAGCGTGTCCCAGTCGCCCGCGAGCTTCGAGACCTTGGCCTCGAGCGCCTTCTTCGCCTTGACCTCGCCGAAGCCCTTGTTGAGCCACTGCTTCTCGTGGAGGCGCTCATACGGAACGACCGGCGCGAGCAGCTCGGCGAACGTCTCGTAGTGCTCCTTGAGCTTGGCCATTGCGCGGGACTTGCGGTCCTCCTCGGCCTGGTCAAGTTGCGCCTTGATGCCGTCCGATGCGCCGTCGATGATGGACGTGATCTCCTTGCAGCGCTTCTCGAAGGCGGCGAGCGGCTTGTTGTACTCGCGCTTCACGGCCTTTCGGCGCTCCTCTATCTCTTTCTTCAGGCCGTTGAGGTAGAGGCGGTCGTTCTTGGCCTCCTTGATGGACTCGTCCTTGGTCAGGTCGTACTTGGCGCCCTCGTAGTCCGCGACCTTCGCGCGGATGCTGTCCTCCATCGCGTCGAAGTTCGCGCTGATGACGGACGGCGAGTACGTGACGACGAGGTCGGGCGCCCCCTGCTCCTCGATGACCTCGGCGACGACCTCCTCGGCCCCGTTCTCCCCAGCCATTACCTGACCTCCTCGTTGAGCATCCGGTTGTACTTCCTCTCGGTTATCGCCTCGTCGATGACGGCAGCGTGCTCGACAAGCCACTTGGACAGCCTCTCGCGCGCGTCCATTAACTTGTCGAACGCCTCGTCGGACTCCGTTATGACCGAGATGGTGAACATCGCCTGCTCCTCCGTGGCGAGCTCGGCCAGCTCGGCGAGCATCCCCTTGTAGTCCTCCATCACTCGGTCGCCTCCCCGTCGTGGCTAACGAACAGGATCTGCGGCTGCTTGCTCTGGATGGACAGCCAGACCTCCTCGCCGCTCTTGCGGATGGCGTCGAACGCCGCGCTGTCCTCCGTGTCGACCTCGAACTGAAGGACGGCGACGCCGCCCTTCACGGTGGCCTGCTTGAACTTGGCCTCGATCTCCACCGGGATGTTTGTGCTCTCCATTGCTATTCCTTCCTGTCTGCGCCCGCGAGCATCGCCGCGAACGTCTCCAATGTCATGGTCACGAACTGCTCGCCGGGGATGGCGGTCCCGCGGCGCTTCCAGACGACCACGCCGTAGTCGGCCCCGCGGTTCCTGCGCTCGGTCTCCGCCTCGCGCAGCCACTTGGGCAGCTCGTGCCTTCCCTGGTAGTCCTTGCACTCGATTGCGATGCCCCGCCCGGCCATCGACACGCCGCGGATGTCGCCCGTGTCCTTGGAGCCGGTCTTGACCTGCCTGTCGATGTCGGCCCCCAGCCTCCCGGCGAGGTAGTCGGCGACCAGGCGCTCGAACCTCGTGCCCGCGTCCCTGGCGGTCCTCCTGCTCCTACTCATCGACGAACCCGTCGCTCTTGGAGCGGTGCTTGTTGAATGCTTGCCTCAGGTGCGGGTAGCGCGCCTCCATGATGCGGGCGAGGCTCGGCGCGAGGCCGTTCTTCACGCCGACGTGCAGCTCGTTGCGCACCATGTGGATGAGGTAGTTGATCGAGACGTAGCCCTTGCGGTTGAGGCGGGTGGCCTGCTCGACCATGAAGTCCCACGCCCGCGGGTGCTCGCCTATCCATGTGCGCGCCTCGGCCATGTCCTGCTCGCCGTCCGCGCCGAGGCCGAATATCTCGAGCTGGTTGCTCATCGGCTTCTGGCGGTATCTCTCGTCGTTACGCATTGACGGCCCCCGCAGCGCATGCGGCCTTGGCAGCCTGGACCGCGCCGTCCATCGTCGGGAGGACGAAGACGGTCAGGATCGCCGCGAACAGGACCGCGGCGGCGATGAAGCCGACCATGGCCCCCGCCCTGAACGCATCGGAGTCGAGCTGCTCGCGGGCGGTCGGCCGGTATGACTTGGGTGCTATGATGGTCTGAGCCTCATGTCTGGGGCTATTTCGGCGAGTGCTCACAAGTTGGTAGCTGGGGGCGCTCGCTTCTTTGTATGTGTACATCTTGTGTTCCCTTCTGATGTTTCCGCAGGTCAGGGCTAGGGTGCTTTTTAGGGTCTTTATTTTTGGGACTTTTTCGCGCGGCTCTTGGCGCTGTAGCACCTCTGCCGCTCGCGGTCGTTCCGCTTGGACCTCGCAGCCTCCTCGCGCATCGCGCTGGCCTGCTCCCTGAGATCTGCCACGTGGCCCTCCTTCGTGCACTCCGCGCACCAGCCATTCGCCTTGTTGAGCGGCTTGAACGTCATGCGCCCGCACTTGGGGCACATCCAGCGCTGCCGGAGCGATATGCCGCACTTCCTCGCCTGGAGCTTCACGGCCTCGGTAGTCCGTCCGAGCGCCCTGGCTATCTCCTTGGCGCCGTCGCCGGCGTGTTCCTTCAGGTACCGGATCTCACGTGTCGACCATTGCCTCACTGTCTCTTGCTCCCCTCCTTCCTCTCCCATTCCCGGTACGCCGCCCGAAGCGTCGAGCACATGGTGTCGAGCGCTATCTCGCGCGGGGTCTTGGGCTTCTCCTCGTGCTGCTTGACGTCCATCTAGGACACCGAAGCCGTAAGGGCACGCTCGTCGCACATGTCGAGCAGGTACGAAGGATTGCAACCGTAGAAACGACATGCGCGAATGATGAAATCTCCCGGCATGCTCTCGGGGTCGCTCTCGTACTTAGCGAGCGTCTTAGCGGACACCGCAAGCTCGGTCGCTGCCTCCGCCTGCTTTAGTCCACGTCGAGCTCGCTCAGATGCTAGGTTCTTCATTGGTATTTCCTCCCATCTAGTATGCATCTGGTTGGTACTTACGAGACCCATAGTACGCATGGTACTAGTAGCTGTCAATAAGAAATCTGTACAATTACGCTTCTTGTTGGTACTATTCGTTTACGGGAACGTAAGCTGCTACAGATTAAGGAGTGTGTGAGATGCAGACCCGATTGAAGGAAGTTAGGAAGGCAGCAGGCTTTAACCAGCAGACCGCCGCCGAAGAGCTTGGCGTTTCCTTAAGCACCTATAGAAATTGGGAGCAGGGACGCGTGGTCATGAACGGAGGCCAGCTGATTTCCGCAGCACAAGCCTTCAATACGACCGTTGATTACATCCTTATGGTTGATGCAGACACGCCACTCGTGACGCAGCAGCAGGAGGAGCTTGATTCGATTTTTCAGGACTTAAACGACTCGTGCAGAGCCGTCCTTATTGAGGTTGCCAGGTCGTTGGCTACCCACATGCAATAAAAAAGAGCCCCGTCGGCAGCGCTGGTACCGCTATAGCCGACGGGGCATCCAACCAGTGCACCCATGCAAACTCAACTTGAAGGAAGGGTGACATACACATTATGCCAAAGAAGGCAGTGATATACGCGAGGTTCTCGTGCAACAGGCAGCGCGAGGCCTCGATCGAGGACCAGCTGCGCGTCTGCCGCGAGTGGTGCGCGCGCGAGGGCTACGAGGTCGCGGCGGAGTACTGCGACCGCGCCGTGTCGGGGCGCACCGACGACCGCCCCGAGTTCCAGCGGATGATAGCCAACGCCGGCGAGAGCGAGATCGCCCTGGTCTACATGATGGACCGCTTCAGCCGCGGCGAGTACGACGCGCCGATATACAAGCGCGAGCTCGCCACGCACGGCGTCAAGCTGGTCTCGGCACTTGAGGCGATACCCGACAGCCCGGAGGGCATCATCTACGAGAAGCTGCTCGAGGGGCTCGCCGCCTGCGAGTCGAGGAAGACCGCCATCAGGACCAAGCGCGGAATGGAGGGCAACGCCCTCAAGTGCAAGACCAACGGCGTGCGCATCTTCGGATACCGCAGGAACGAGGATGACGAGTACGAGGTCGACGAGGCGCAGGCGGCGTGGGTGCGCGAGGCCTTCGCGCTGAGGCTTGAGCGCATGTCCATGAACGCGATAGCGCGCGAGTTCGCTCGGCGCGGTCTCAGGACGCGCAAGGGCAACCCGTGCGGCCAGGCGATGGTGCAGCAGATGCTGCGCGACCGCAGGTACACGGGAAGGTACGAGTGGGGTGGCATCGTCCGCGAGGGCGGGATGCCGGCGATAGTGGACGAGGTGACGTTCATGGAGGTCCAGGGAATCAAGTGCCGCAAGCAGCGCTCGAGCGAGAACTGGGGCGACTTCGCCCTCGCGGGGACGGCGCTGTGCGCGGAATGCGGCAGGAACCTGCAGGGCGTGAGCGGCAGGGGCCGCAACAACGTGAAGTACGAGTACTACAGCTGCCCGGGGTCGTGCGTCCGCAACATCAGGCGCGAGGAGCTCGAGGGCTCCATAGCCTCGGCGCTGCGCGGGCTGCTGGGCGACCGCGACGAGGCGCTGCAGATAGCCAACATGGTAGCGGAGCGCGCGGACACGGCCGAGGTGCGGGCTCGCCGCAGGCAGGCCGAGGACTCGCTCAGGGCCGCGGAGAGGGGGCTGAGGAACATCCTCAACGCCATCGAGCAGGGAGTGATAGCGCCGGGCGTGAACGAGCGCATAGCCGAGCTCGAGGAGCAGCAGGCGCGCGCGAGGTACGACCTCGAGGCCATCACGGACGAGCGGATAGACCCGGAGCGCTTCGCCGACTTCCTGCAGTGCGGGACGGCGCTCGACGACGCGACGCTGCTGAAGGCGTTCGTTTGGCAGGCGGTCGTCTCGGATGACGAGATACTGGTCACGCTGAACTACGATAAAAAGGGCGAACCCGCCAGATTGGACATCCAGCGGGTTCGAGCAAAATTGGAATGGTGCCCCATGTTGGATTCGAACCAACGGCCTTCTGCTCCGGAGGCAGACGCTCTAATCCCCTGAGCTAATAGGGCCAACGTTTGGCATTATACCCAAGTGCACCACGGGCTATCAAAATAAAAGAAAAAGCTTTGCAATTCCGAGGAAGACGCGGCGCAACGGCCCACTTTAGAAGGCAAAAGCGAGTCAGATAGTATAAACTCTCATGCACCATATATACACGGCTCGCGATGCGGGCCGTTTTTGCAAAAGTTATCCATCGAGGTGAGAGGCACACCATGATTGCAATTTTAAAGCAGAGCGCCAGCGACGAGGCCGTCGGCCATATCGTCAGCTGGATTGAGAAAAAGGGCCTGAAGACCGATGTCTCGCGCGGCGAGAATGAGACGATTATCGGCCTGGTGGGCGATACGACCAAGATCGACCCGTTCCTGCTCGAGTCCATGGATGTCGTCGAGCGCGTGCAGCGCGTCTCCGAGCCGTTCAAGCGCGCCAACCGCAAGTTCCACCCCGAGGACTCCGTCATCGACTGCGGTCACGGCGTCAAGATCGGCGGCGACCAGTTCCAGGTCATCGCCGGTCCCTGCTCCGTCGAGGGCGAGAACCTCATCCGCATCGCACGCCGCGTGAAGGCCGCCGGCGCCACGATGCTGCGCGGCGGTGCCTACAAGCCCCGCACCTCCCCCTACGCCTACCAGGGCATGGGCCCCGCCGGCCTCGACCTGCTGTGCGAGGCGTCTGCCGAGCTCGACATGCCGATCGTCACCGAGATCATGGATCCACGCGACGTGCAGGTCTTCTTGGACAAGAAGATTGACGTCATGCAGATCGGCGCCCGCAACGCCCAGAACTTCCCCCTGCTCAAGGAGGTCGGCAAGACCCAAACCCCGATTCTGCTCAAGCGCGGCATGTCCGGCACGATCGACGAGCTGCTTATGGCAGCCGAGTACATCATGAGCGAGGGCAACGACAACGTCATCCTGTGCGAGCGCGGTATCCGCACCTTCGAGACCCGCACCCGCAACACCTTCGACCTTAACGCCGTGCCGGTGCTGCACCACCTGTCGCACCTGCCCGTCGTCGCCGACCCCAGCCACGCCACCGGCTACACCCGCTACGTCGAGCCCATGGCGCTCGCCGCGACCGCCTGCGGTGCCAACGGCCTGGAGATCGAGGTCCACGACGAGCCGAGCCGCGCCTGGTCCGACGGCGCCCAGGCCCTCACCCCCGATCAGTTCGACGACACCATGCGCCGCATCCGAGCCATCCGCGAGGTTGTCTGCCAAGAGACCATGGAGTAGCCCATGGGTACGGTGAGAAACGCGCGCGTTAACCAGGGCGGCCCCAAGTGCGCCGGCATCGTCGGCCTTGGCCTCATCGGCGGTAGCTTTGCCCGCGGCTATGCACAGGCGGGCGTCCGCGTGCTGGCCTGGGACCCCGATGACGATGTCATGACGGCCGCCAGCATGGGCACTGTCGCCGGAGAGCTCAACGACAAGACACTCGGCGAATGCGACATCATCGTCCTGGCTTGCTACCCCGAGGCATGCATCGAGTGGCTCGAGACGCACGCCAAGGCGCTCGCCGACGCCACCGACACCGACGCCATCATGGGCCCCGTGGTGATCGACACGGTGGGCGTCAAGGGCATCGTGTGCGAACGTGCCTTTGAGCTTGCCCGCGAGCACGGCTTTTACTTTGTGGGCGCGCACCCCATGGCGGGCACCCAGTTCTCGGGCTACGCTAACTCTCGTGCCGACCTGTTCCAGGGCGCCCCGCTGGTGCTCGTACCGCCCGCGGTAGACGATGCGCTCAAGCTGGAGCTTTTGGGCCAGGTGCGCGAGATGGTGCGCCCCTTGGGCTTTGGCAAGTTCAGCGTGACCAGCGCCGCCGAGCACGACCGCGTCATCGCCTTCACGAGCCAGCTTGCGCACGTGGTATCCAACGCCTACGTCAAAAGCCCCACCGCCCAGGTCCACCACGGCTTTTCGGCCGGTAGCTACCGCGATCTCACCCGCGTGGCGCACCTCAACCCACAAATGTGGTCCGAGCTCATGATCGACGACGCCGACGCGCTCGCCTTCGAGATCGACCATCTGATCGAGTCGCTTGGCGCCTACAGCCGTGCGCTCAAGAACCGCGACCAGCGCTATCTGGAGAATCTCCTTGCCGAGGGCGACCGCATTAAGCGCGCGCTCGACGACGAGGCCTCCCACTAGACCACCTATCACGCCAGGTCGAAAGGACCGAAGCTTATGGCGATTACCATCGATATCGACACTGCACGCCCCTACCAGGTGCATGTTGGCACGTTTTTGCTGGAGCAGGCGGGACCGCTCGTGCGCGCCACTGCCGGCGGCACCAAGGCCGTCATCGTGACGGACACCAACGTGGGCCCGCTCTACCAGATGCCCGTTAAGCAGAGCCTGGAGGCGTCAGGCTACGAAGTGAGCATCTGCACCTTCGAGGCCGGCGAGGCCCATAAGCGCGCCGAAACCTATGTTGCCATTTTGGAGTTTGTGGCCGAGCACGAGCTTTCGCGCTCCGACGTGATCGTGGCACTCGGGGGCGGCGTCGTGGGCGATGTGGCGGGCTTTGTGGCCGCGACCTACATGCGCGGCTGCAAGTTTGTGCAGATCCCGACGAGCCTGCTCGCCATGGTGGATTCGTCGGTGGGCGGCAAGACCGCCATCGACCTTGCTGCCGGCAAGAACTTGGCCGGCGCCTTTTGGCAGCCGAGCGTGGTTATCGCCGACGTGGGGTGCCTGGCCACCCTCACGCCCGAGCAGTTCGCTGACGGCTGCGGCGAGGTCGTCAAGCACGCCGTGATTGCCGATCCGGAGCTTTTCGCCGAGCTGGAGAAGACCCCGCTCACGCTGGAGCTGCTCAACCGCGATGTGGCCCGCGTAGCACTCATCATCGCCCGCAATATCGACATCAAGCGCGCCGTGGTCGTCGCCGACGAGCGCGAAACCAACCAGCGCAAGTTGCTCAACTTTGGACACAGCGCCGGACACGCCGTCGAGGCCTGCGAGCACTTTGAGCTCGGACACGGCAACTGTGTGTCGATCGGCATGGGCATCATCACGCGCGCCGCGGCCCTGCACGGCGTTTGCGATGCTGCACTGCCCGGTCGTATTGAGGAGCTCTGCGCCCGCCATGGTCTCAAGACCCGCTGCGACCTAGATGCCGATGCCGTCTTTGCCGAGGCGCTCCACGACAAGAAGCGCGCGGGCGACACCATCGACCTGGTGATTCCGCACGGCATTGGCCGCTGCAGCATCGACCGCACGCCGCTTTCCACTTTCCACGAACTCATTGCCGAAGGCCTCGGCCAGAAGGGAGACGCATCCGCATGCTAGCCCGCATCACCCCGTCCCCACTTAAGGGCACCGTTCCCGCCATCGCGTCCAAGTCGATGGCGCACCGCCTGATCATCTGCGCCGCGCTTGCCAACGGCGAGACGCACGTCACCTGCAACACCACCTGCGCCGACATCGAGGCCACGGTGCGTTGCCTTACGGCACTCGGCGCCCGCATCGAGACCGTCGAGGACGGCTTCCAGGTCCACCCTACCATGAAGAGTGTTGAGTTTGGCCTGCTCAAGGCCCTTGCCGGCGGCACGCTTGACTGCGGCGAAAGCGGCTCCACGCTGCGCTTTATGCTGCCCGTCGCCTGCGCGCTGGGTGCGGATGCCACCTTCGTGGGCCAGGGCCGCCTGGGCGCCCGCCCGCTCTCGCCGCTCTCGGACGAGATCATCGCCGCCGGCTGCGACCTACAGGGTCTGGGCGGTTTTCCGCTCAAGACGAGCGGACGCATGCGCCCGGGCACCTTTGTGCTGCCGGGCAACGTAAGCTCGCAGTATATCTCCGGCCTGCTGCTGGCAGCCCCGTTGCTCGCCCAGCCCTCCTGCGTGCAGGTAACGGGCCTCATCGAGAGCCGCCCCTACATCAACCTGACGATCCAGGCCATGAAGGCCTTTGGCGTCGAGGTCAACGTCGAACGTATTCCGTCCAAAGACGGCCAGCCCGAGGTCACGAACTTCCGCGTAAGCAGCGGCTCGTACCGCACGCCCGGTAACGTGGCCGTCGAGGGTGACTGGTCCAACGCTGCCTTTTGGCTGTGCGCCGGCGCCATCGGCTCCGATCCCATCACCGTCGAGGGTGTGTCCCTGAGCTCGGCCCAGGGCGACCGCAACGTGCTTGCCGCGCTTTCGCGCTTTGGCGCCCGCATCGTGCGCTCCACCAACGCCGCCACCGTGCAGTCCGACAAGCTCGCCGGCTTTGAGATGAGTGCCCACGACATCCCCGACCTGGTGCCCGTTATCTCGGCCGTGGCATCGCTGGCGCAAGGCCGCACGTTCATCCGCGATTGCGCCCGCCTGCGCATCAAGGAATCCGACCGTCTGGCCACTACCACCCGCGAGCTCACCGCACTGGGCGCACAGGTACGCATCGCCGGTGACGACCTCATCATCAAGGGTGTCGACGCCTTTACTGGCGGCGAGGTCGATTCGCACAACGACCACCGCATCGCCATGATGGCCGCCATCGCCGCGAGCCGCGCCACCGGCGAGGTCGTGATCCACGGCGCCGAGGCCGTCAACAAGTCCTATCCCGATTTCTTCGACCACTACCGCCTACTGGGCGGCAAGGTCACGCTCGAGGAGGAATAGCATGTCCTCGACCTTTGGCAACGTCTTGCACTTAAGCATCTTCGGCCAGTCGCACTCCCCCGCTATCGGCTGCTCGCTCGATGGCATTCCGGCAGGTATCGCCGTGGACCAGGAGCAGCTGCAGGCCTTCCTTGACCGTCGCGCCCCCGGTCGCGACGAGACCGCGACCAAACGTCGCGAGGCCGACGCCGCGCATATCATCGCCGGTGTGGTCGATGGACACACCACCGGCGCACCCATCGCAGCGATTATTGAGAACACCAACACGCGCTCCAAGGATTACTCCGAGCTGCGCCGCAAGCCCCGTCCCGGACATGCGGACTTCCCTGCGCGCGTGAAGTATCACAACATGCACGATGTCGCTGGTGGCGGGCATTTTTCCGGCCGCCTAACGGCACCCCTGTGCATCGCCGGCGGCATTGCGCTGCAGGCACTCGAGACCCGCGGCATTCAGGTCATGGCGCACGTCGCGCAAATCGGCGGCATCTCCGACCTGCCGATGGACGATATGGTCTATCGCGAGGCCGACCGCAAGGCGATCCTTACGAACGATCTGCCGTGCATTGACGCCGCCGCAGCCGGCCGCATGCGCGAGGAAATCCTATCCGCGCGCGACGAACTCGACAGCATCGGCGGCATTGTGGAGTGCGGCATTTACGGGCTTCCCGCGGGCATCGGCGACCCCATGTTCGACGGCATCGAGAACCGCATCGCGCAAATCGCGTTTGGCATTCCCGCCGTAAAGGGCGTGGAGTTTGGCATGGGCTTTGCCGTGGCCGCCATGCGCGGCAGCGAGAACAACGACCCGTATCGCATCGACGCCGAGACCGACGAGATCGAGGTCGAGTCCAACAACGCCGGCGGCATTCTGGGCGGCATCTCCACCGGCGCGCCCGTCATGTGGCGCATGGCCGTAAAGCCGACGCCCTCGATTGGCCGCGAGCAACAGACGGTGGACATGGACGCTATGGAAAATGCCGAGCTCTCGGTCCACGGCCGCCACGATCCCTGCATCGTCCCCCGAGCCGTCCCCGTAGCCGAAGCAGCCGCCGCCCTCGCCATCTGGGACGCCCTCCTCGAGGACGCAGGCCAGCGCTAACTACCCACCCCTCAACATCCCCCGACACGTGAAAGGGGTCTCTATGGACCTTGCTGACATCCGCCAGGCCATCGATGGCATCGACACCACGCTCCTCAACAGCTTTGTCGAGCGCATGGACATTGCCACCGAGGTCGCCAAGTCAAAAATCGAGATGGGCAAGGCCGTCTTCGACCCCGCCCGTGAGCGCTCCAAGCTCAACAACCTCGCCAGCCGCGCGCCCGAGCGCTACGAGGCGCAGACCATCACCCTGTTCCGTCTCCTCATGAGCATGAGCAAGGCCGAGCAGCAGCGCTACATCAACGAGCTCAAGGGCATCACCGTCTCGCAAAAGGCCCACGCCACGGCTGCAGCCTCCGACACGCCCTTCCCTCAAACGGCCACCGTCGCCTGCCAGGGCGTCGAGGGCGCTTACAGCCAAATCGCCGCGTGCAAGCTCTTCGACGTGCCCGACATCGCGTTTTTCGAGACCTTCGAGGGCGTCATGCGCGCCGTGCGCGACGGCTTCTGCGAGTTTGGCGTGCTGCCCATCGAGAACTCCACCGCCGGTTCGGTCAACGCCGTCTACGACCTGCTCGCCCAGTTCGACTTCCATATCGTGCGCTCGCTTCGCCTCAAAATCGACCACAACCTGCTCGTCAAGCCCGGCACCAAGCTTGCGGACGTGCACGAGGTCTACAGCCACGGCCAGGCCATTGCCCAATGCGCCGGCTTTATCGAGGCGCACGACCTACACGCCACCAAGTACCCCAACACGGCCATGTCGGCCGAGATGGTCGCCAGCTCCGAACGCACCGATGTTGCCGCCATCGCATCGCGCAGCTGCGCGGCACTCTACGGCCTGGAGGTACTGGAGCCCAACATCCAGGACTCGGACAACAACTACACGCGCTTTGTCGTCATCAGCCGCGAGCCACGCGTCTACCCCGGCGCCAACCGCACCTCGCTCATGATTACCACGGCCAACGAGCCGGGCGCACTCTATCGCGTACTCGAGCGCTTCTACGCGCTCAATATCAACCTCATCAAGCTCGAGAGCCGCCCCATCCCCGGGCACGACTTTGAGTTTATGTTCTACTTTGACCTGGACTGCCCCTTTGGCAGCAAGGCCCTCGATGACCTGCTCGACTCGATCGACGACGTGTGCGAGAGCTTCACCTACTTTGGCAGTTACACGGAGGTGCTCTAGATGACCGATGTCGCCGCAACCCGCCCCTACGGCGTGCTGGGCCGCGTGCTGGGCCACAGCTACACCCCGACCATCTACAAGGAGCTCGCGGGGCTCGAGTATGTGCGTTTTGAGCGCGAGCCCGAGGACCTCCAGGCTTTTATGACGGGTGACGAATGGGAGGGCACCAACGTGACCATCCCCTACAAGCGCGCCGTCATGGAATACCTGGACGAGCTGAGTCCACTCGCCGAGCGTATGGGAAACGTCAACACCATCACGCGCCTGCCCGACGGCCGCCTGCGCGGCGACAATACTGACTATTTCGGTTTTCAGTGCCTGGTCGAGGAGCTGGGGGTTGAGGTTACCGGCAAGAAGGTTCTCGTGCTCGGAGCCACCGGCGGCGCCGGCACCACGGCAAGTGTGGTGCTGGGAGATCTGGGCGCCATCGTTGTGCCCGTGGGCCGCACGAGCGAGGTCAACTACGGCAACATCGCGCAGCAATCCGACGCCGCCCTGCTCGTCAACTGCACGCCTGCCGGCATGTTCCCCCACTGCCCCGATGCGCCCTGCACGCTCGAAGAACTTGACGTGCTCGAGGGCGTCATCGACATCGTTTACAACCCCGCCCGCACGGGCCTGATGCTCGAGGCCGAGCGCCGCGGCATCCCCTGCATCGGCGGCCTGCTGATGCTCGTGGCCCAAGCGTCACAGGCCGTCGAGCGCTATACCGGCCAGGTCACCCCGCGTGGGCGCATCCTGGACGTAACGGAGCGCTTGTCACGCCGCGAACAGAACATCGCGCTGATTGGCATGCCGGGCTCGGGCAAGACCCGCGTGGGTGAACAGATCGCAACGCTGACGGGTCGCGAGCACATCGATCTGGACCGCGCCCTCGAGGAGCGCCTGGGCATGCCCTGTGCCGACTATATCGTCGAGCGCGGCGAGGCGGCCTTCCGCGAGCAGGAGACGGCGGCGCTGTCCGACATCTCCAAGCGTAGCGGCCTGGTACTTTCCACCGGCGGCGGCGTGGTCACGCGGGACGAGAACTATCCGCTGCTGCACCAGAACAGCCAGATTGTGATGCTCAACCGCAAGCTCGACGAACTCGCCCACAAGGGACGCCCTATCACCGCCCGCGACGGCATCGACAAGCTGGCCGAGCAGCGCATGCCGCGCTACCGCGCCTGGTCCGACTACATCATCGACTCACGCGATTGCGCCGCCAACACCGCCCAAGCCCTCCTCGACACCCTCCCACCCGCTCTCTAACCAAAACCACCACAAAGGGGACAGGCACCTTTGTGGTGGTTTTCCAACCGCAAAGGAAGCAACCATGAAAGCACTCGTCATCAACGGCCCCAACCTCAACATGCTCGGCATTCGCGAGCCGGGTATCTACGGTAGCGACAACTACGACCGCCTGGTCCAGATCTGTCAGGAAGCGGGCGCCGCACAGGGCTTCGAAGAAGTCGAGGTCTTCCAGTCTAACCACGAGGGCAGCATCGTCGACAAGATCCAGGAGGCCTACGGCAAGGTCGACGGCATCGTCATCAACCCGGCGGCTTACACGCATACGAGCGTGGCGATCCTCGACGCCCTCAAGGCCGTTGCCATCCCTGCCGTCGAGGTGCACATCAGCGCCGTAGAGACGCGCG
The DNA here is from genome assembly GCA_958437935.1 of uncultured Collinsella sp. GTDB lineage: Bacteria > Actinomycetota > Coriobacteriia > Coriobacteriales > Coriobacteriaceae > Collinsella. Next base: position 146,745 of record CAUBPS010000003.1, read on the forward strand.
AAGACTTCCGCCAGGTGAGCTATGCACGCCTAGCTTGCTTCGCCACCATCACCGGCGAGGGCCTGCAAGGCTACGCCCACGCGCTGGAGCTGCTGAGGGAGCATCTCGAAAAGTAAAATGCCAACCCCAACAAACAGCAGCGGCTTGCTCGCGCTCGGCTCCAGCAGCACACAAGATGAAAAAAGCCCAGACCACCAAGCGGTCTGGGCTTAATAAACGATGGTGCTCCATGGCGGATTCGAACCGTCGACCTTGGGATTAGAAGTCCCCTGCTCTATCCAACTGAGCTAATGGAGCAAATAACCGCACGCCCAAGCAAGCACAAGCCTGTCAGGCGCAAGTAATTATAACCTAGTTGAACTGCTCGCGATACGCCTTGCAGACCTCACTGACCGGGCCGTCCATGCGAAGGTCACCCTTCTCAATCCAAACGGCACGCTGGCAGATGCGCTCAACCTGCTCCATGGAGTGCGAAACGAACAGAACCGTCACGTCGCCGCTCTGGATAAAGTGCTGGATGCGGGCCTCGCACTTCTGCTGGAAGAACACATCACCGACGGACAGCGTCTCGTCAACGATCAGAATATCGGGCTCGGTAATCGTCGCGATTGCAAAGGCGATACGCGCCACCATGCCCGAGGAGAAGTTCTTAAGCGGCATATCGACAAAGTTCTGAAGCTCAGCGAACTCAATAATGCCGTCAAAGTTGGCGTCGATGAACTCCTTGGTATAGCCGAGCAGGGCGCCGTTCAGATAGATGTTCTCGCGGGCGGTCAGCTCGGGGTCAAAGCCGGCACCAAGCTCAATCAGCGGCGCAATGTTACCGTGCACCTTAACGCTGCCCTCGCTGGGCTCGAGCACACCGGCGATAATCTTGAGCATCGTGGATTTGCCAGAGCCGTTGGTACCGACCAGGCCCACGACCTCGCCGCGATGAATATCGAACGAGATGTGCTTAAGTGCCCTAAACTCCTCAAAGAACAGCTCGTGCTTGGCAAGCTTGATGAAGTACTCCTTGAGGTTGGTCAGCGACTCGGACGCCATGTTAAAGATCATGGTGACGTCGTCGACCTCGACAGCCAGAGGCTGCTCGCTGTAATCAACAACAGATTCAGTCATCACAGCACTCCTTAGATGTAGAGGATAAATTTGCGCTCGGACTTATGGAACACGGTGTAGCCAATAACAAGCGCAAGGACCGCCCAAGCGACACACATACCAAACGTCATAAGCGAGGGCGTAGTCTGGAACAGGAAGATATCGCGCATAAACTGCAGGTAGTTGAACATGGGGTTCGCATACATCAAGATACGCACGAGATGCGGCATTTGCGCAATATAGTCAGTCGTCCAGAAGATGGGCGTAATGTAAGTCCACGCCGTAATGATGACGCTCCACAGATGCATAACGTCGCGGAAAAAGACCGTAAGGGCAGAGAGCATCATGCCCAGGCCCATGCAGAAGCACATAAGCAGCAGCAGGCAAACCGGCAGCAGAATCAGGTGCCAAGAAGGCATAACGCGGAACCACAGCATAACGATGGCGACGGCAACCAGCGAGAAGGCAAAGTTGACTAGCGAGAAGAGCACCTTCTGCACCGGGAAGACCCAGCGGTGCACCTTAACTTTCTTGAGCAAAGGGGCAGCACCCACGATCGACGTCAGGGCCTGGTTCGTAGACTCGGACATGACGGCAAAGGTAATGTTACCCACGATCAAGTACAGCGGGTACATCTCGGGTGTCATTGAGCCATTGCGGCCCTGGCCAAAAATCGTCGAGAACACGATGGCCATGACGATCATCATCAGCAGCGGATTGAGCACCGACCATGCGACGCCCAGAACACTGCGGCGATACTTGATTTTAAAATCCTTGGTAACCAGCTGGCGAAGGATAAACGCATCCTTCTCAAATTCATTCTTAGCAAACGTCGCAGGCAGACTGCGAGTTTCTTGTTGCTTTGTCTGATCCGACACGGATGCAACTCCCTTACTCGTAATCGTTGACAAACGAACAGTATAGACCCGACGGCCATGCAAACGATTCGCGCAACAAAACTGGAGAACTAACCCACATCTTAGGATGCCAAGCCCAAACGGCTATACTTTCAGGGATTGAATGTATAAGGAGCATTGAGTGAATTCTGAATCCATCGCCGTCATCATCCCCTGCTACAACGAAGCCCTCACGATCGGCAAAGTCATCGACGACTTTCACCGCGAGCTTCCGCAAGCGACGGTCTATGTCTATGACAACAACTCGTCGGACGACACCTCACGCATCGCCACCGAACACGGCGCCACGGTCCGCTTTGAGCCCCGTCAGGGAAAGGGCAACGTGTGCCGCCAGATGTTTCGTGATATCGACGCCGATTGCTACCTGATGGTCGACGGAGACGACACCTATCCCGCCGAGGCGGCCAAAGCCCTCTGCGAGCCTATCCTCAACGGCACGGCCGATATGACCGTAGGCGACCGCCTTTCCAACGGCACCTACGCCGAGGAAAACAAGCGTGCTTTCCACGGCTTTGGCAACAATCTGGTCCGCGCCATGATCAAGTGGATCTATGGCTACAGCTTCGATGATGTCATGACCGGCTACCGCGCCATGAGCCGCCCGTTCGTCAAAACCTTCCCTGTGCTTTCCGAGGGCTTCCAAATCGAAACCGAGCTCTCGATCCACGCCGTCGACCACCGCTGGCGCATCAAAGATGTGCCCATCGAGTACCGCGACCGTCCGGAAGGCTCCGAGTCCAAGCTCAATACCGTGAGCGACGGCATTAAAGTCGTCGCGATGATCGGTACGCTGTTCAAGGACTACCGCCCGCTGAAGTTCTTCAGCCTCGTCGCGCTTCTGTTTGCGGTGATCGGCCTCGCCCTGGGCATGCCCATCGTTGTCGAGTATTTCCAGACCGGCCTCGTTCCGCGCTTCCCCACCGCCATGCTCGCCGCGTCGTTTATGTTCCTGTGCGGCCTGAGCCTTGCAACCGGATTCATCCTCGATTCCGTGGCAAAGGTCGAAAAAAAGCAGTGGGAGGTCAACGTGTACAGCAAATACGCCTACGACGACCAGCCTGGCAGGTCCGCCACCACGCCAAGCGAGAGGTAGATCTTCCGCAAAATACTATTGGCACCACTGCGTAGATAGCCACCAACAAGAAAAGCCGCCGTTAACAAGCGGCGGCTTTTGCTCTCGAAAAGTTAATAGCGGCTAGAGCGTCTTGAGGTACTCCCCCAGCTCTTCCTCCCAGTCGGGCATGTGGAACCCGACCGACTCGAGCCTGGACAGGTCGAGCGCGGAGTGGACCGGGCGCGGGGCGACGGGGCCGGCGGCGCCGGCGTAGTAGTCGGCGGTCGAAACCGGCACGACCCTGTCCCCGTTGCCGTTGGCGGCCTCGAAGACGGCGCGGGCGATGTCGGCCCAGGACTTGACGGCGCCGGAACCGGTGCAGTCGTAGGTGCCGTAGGGGGCGCGGCTCCCCAGCACGTGGAAGATTGCCTGCGCCATGTCGCGCGTGAAGGTCAGGCGTCCCAGCTGGTCGTCCACGACGGTGACCTGCTCCAACTTGTCCTCCGGGTCGGCGACGCGGTCGGAGAGCGCCCTCATGGTCTTGACGAAGTTGTGCCCCTCGCCGATGACCCAGGAGCTGCGCATGATGTAGTGGCGCGGGCACCCGGCCACGGCGATGTCGCCGGCGGCCTTGGTCTGGCCGTAGACTGACAGCGGGGAGAACGGCTCGTCCTCCGTGTGGACCTCGGCCGTGCCGTCGAAGACGTAGTCGCTGGACACGTGGACGAGGGTGATCCCGTACCCGGCGCAGGTGCGGGCGAGAAGCGCCGGCCCGGTGGCGTTGGCCTTCCAGGCGGTCACGCGGCCCTCGGGGGTCTCCGCCCTGTCGACCGCCGTGTAGGCGCCGCAGTTGATCACGGTGCCGTAGAGCGACCAGTCGTACTGCGAATAGGCCTCCGGGTCGGACATGTCGAAGGTGTCGATGTCGCAGAAGTCGAAGTCCTTCGCCAAGCCGCGCTCCTCGGCGAGCCTGCGGACCGCGCGGCCCAGCTGGCCGTTGCAGCCGGTGACGAGGGTGCGCTTCGGCGCCATGGGGACGACGTCCCTCAGCATCGGGTGGTTTTTGTCCGCCTCGGAGACGGTGGCCTCGTCGAGCGGGATCGGCCACTCGATGGCGAGCTCCGGGTCGGCGAGGTTCACGAAGGTGTAGGTCCTCTTCAGCTCGAGCGACCAGTGGGCGTCCACCAGGTACGTGTAGGCGGTGCCGTCCTCCAGGGCCTGGAAGGAGTTGCCCACGCCGCGCGGGACGTAGATGGCCCTGGACGGGTCCAGGGTGCAGGTGAACACCTTGCCGTAGGTGGCGCTGCCCTCGCGCAGGTCCACCCAGGCGCCGAAGACCGAGCCGCGGGCCACGGAGATGAACTTGTCCCAGGGCTCCGCGTGGATGCCGCGGGTGACGCCGCGGCTGTCGTTGTAGGAGATGTTGTTCTGGACGACCCTGAGGTCGGGGATGCCCAGGGCGGTCATCTTGGCGCGCTGCCAGTTCTCCTTGAACCAGCCGCGCGAGTCGCCGTGGACGGCGAGGTCGACGACCTTCAGGCCCTCGATGCCGGTCTCGGCGACGGAGAGGTCCTTCTCGAATGCGATGTCTGCCATGTGGGAAAAGCTCCTATCGAAGAGGTTCAGGTTGCGGGCGCCC